>NZ_JBWKSN010000012.1:0-263619 GCF_059419825.1 Pseudomonas sp. GW821-FHT05D12
CCCCCCCCCCCCCCCCCCCCCCCCCCCCCCCCCCCCCCCCCCCCCCCCCCCCCCCCCCCCCCCCGCTCCCACAGTGGGGAGATGCGTCGTCCATGTCTGCGGTGCACGGCCCGACTATTCCAGCCACACCGCCAGACTCCAAGCCTCACATCGAACAAAAATGTGGGAGCGGGCTTGCTCGCGAAGGCGGTGGTTCAGTTGAAACATCATCGACTGACACACCGCTTTCGCGAGCAAGCCCGCTCCCACAGTGGGGGATGCGTCGTCCATGCCTGCGGTGCACGGCCGGACTATTCCAGCCACACCGCCACACCCCAAGCCTCACACCGAACAAAAATGTGGGAGCGGGCTTGCCCGCGAAGGCTGCCTGCCAGTCACCGAAAACATCCCCTGAACCACCGCCCTCGCGCACAAACCCACCCCCACACTCGCTCCTCAGCGCTCCGCCTGTTGTGCCTGGCCCACCAGCCACTCCATCAGCGCTTCAAGCCCGGCCGACGGGGCTGTCCCCGGCGGGTACACGAGGTAATAGCCCATCCCCGTCGGCACCCTCAGCTCAAACGGTGTCGCCAAGCGACCGGCCTTCAAATCCTCGCCAATCAACGCGCTGTCGCCAATCGCCACGCCGGAGCCTTGTGACGCCACGGTCATCGCCAGGTCCAGGGTTTCAAAATGATGCCCCTGGGCCAGATTGCTCAGGCGCGTATTCGCAGCTTGCAGCCACAGCGCCCAATCGCGCTCATCGCGCGTGGGGTGCAGCAAGACCTGCTGCTGCAGGTCCGCAGGCGTGAGCAATGTGCCGAGCAGCCCCGGCGCACACACGGGGGTGAGTTGTTCATCGAACAAATGCCGGGCCTCGGCCGACTGTTCGGCAATGGGCGCGTAGATCACCGCCGCGTCGAAGGCCTCGCGACGAAAGTCGACGGTGTAGGCCACGGTGGTGGTGAGTTCCACCGGCACATCCGGGCGCTCCCGTTGCCACTGCATCAGGCGCGGTAACAGCCAGCGCATCACGCAGGTAGAGGCCTTGAGTTGCAGGGTCTCGCGCCGGCTGCCGATCTGCTCCACTGCCTCTGCGATCAGGCCGAACACCTGCTGCGCGCGCAGCGACCATTCACGCCCTTCCTCGGTCAGGCTCAAGCCGCGGGCCTGGCGCTGGAACAAGGCATAGCCCAGGTGACTTTCAAGCCCGGCAATCTGCCGGCTCACCGCGCCCTGGGTGATGTGCAGCTGCTCGGCGGCGCGGGTGAAGTTGCAGCACTGGGCCGTGACCCAGAAGGTGTGCAGCGCAGGCAGGGGCGGAAGGCGTTTCATCGGGGCGCAGCCATGACGTGAGAACATGGCTAGTATGACTTTTTATCGATTGTTGCCGCTACGGGCCAGCCGGTCCAATACCGCCTCGAATCAATAACAAGAGCGACATCTATGGCGACCTGCGGCGAAGTATTGGTCAACCTCCTGGAAAGCTACGGCGTGGACCAGGTGTTCGGCATCCCCGGCGTGCATACCGTGGAGCTGTATCGCGGCCTGGCACGGTCCAGCATCCGCCACGTCACCCCACGCCACGAACAGGGCGCCGGCTTCATGGCCGACGGTTACGCGCGCACCAGCGGCAAGCCGGGCGTGTGTTTCATCATCACCGGCCCGGGCATGACCAATATCACCACGGCCATGGGCCAGGCCTACGCCGACTCGATCCCGATGCTGGTGATTTCCAGCGTGCAATCGCGCAGCCAGTTGGGGGGCGGGCGCGGCAAGTTGCACGAGCTGCCGAACCAGGGCGCGATGATCGCCGGCGTGGCCGCCTTCTCGCACACACTGATGTCGGCGGCGGAGTTGCCCGGCGTCCTGGCGCGCGCGTTTGCGGTGTTCCAGGCCGGTCGGCCACGCCCGGTGCATATCGAGATCCCGCTGGATGTGCTGGTGGAAAACGCCGACGCATTGCTGGGCAGCGAGCCGGTCAGCGTGGCGCGTGCCGGTGCAGCGCCAGCGGCCGTCAAGCAGATGAGCCAGTTGCTCGCAGCGGCCAAGCGGCCGTTGATCCTCGCCGGCGGCGGCGCGATTGATGCGGCTCCCGAGTTGACGCGTCTGGCCGAGCGGCTCGGCGCGCCAGTGGCCCTGACCATCAACGCCAAAGGCATGCTGCCCGCCGCCCACCCGTTGCTGATCGGCTCGACCCAGACCCTGGTCGCCACCCGCGCGCTGGTCGCCGAGGCCGACGTGGTGCTGGCGATTGGCACCGAGCTGGCTGAAACCGACTACGACGTGACCTTCGCCGGCGGCTTTGAAATTCCCGGTGCGCTGCTGCGCGTCGATATCGATCCGGACCAGACCGTGCGCAACTACCCGCCACAAGTGGCGCTGGTGGCCGACGCGCAGATCGCCGCCGAAGCCTTGCTGGCCGAACTGAGCCACCAGCCGTTACCCCACCGCGATCCACAGTGGGGGACTGAACGCGTCGCCCGCCTGTGGGCAGACCTTGCGCCCACCTGGGACGCCGCCACCCGCGCGCAGACCCTGTTCCTCAACACGGTGCTGGAGGCCCTGCCCGGCGCCGTGCTGGTGGGCGACTCCACCCAGCCGGTGTACAGCGGCAACCTGACCCTGAACCTCGACCACCCACGCCGCTGGTTCAATTCCTCCACCGGCTACGGCACCCTCGGCTACGCCCTCCCCGCTGCGATCGGCGCCTGGCTCGGGCGTGGCGACGGGCAGCCGGTGGTGTGCCTGATCGGCGACGGCGGGTTGCAATTCACCCTGCCGGAACTCGCCAGTGCGGTCGAGGCGCGTACGCCCATCATCGTGCTGCTGTGGAATAACCAGGGCTACGAAGAGATCAAGAAATACATGCTCAACCGCGCCATCGAGCCCGTCGGTGTGGACATCTACACCCCGGACTTCATCGGCGTGGCCAAGGCGCTCGGCAGCGCGGCCGAAAGCGTGCACAGCCCCGACCTTTTACGCCGCGCCTTGCGCGTCGCCGCTGACCGCCAGGGGCCGACGCTGATTGAAATCGACCAGGGTCTTTGGATGAAGGAGGTAGCGCTATGAGCGCAGTCGTGAACGGTGTGTATATCAACGGTGCGTGGCGAGCTGGCGAGACGGTGCTGGAGGTGATCAACCCGGCTACCGAAGCCACCTTGGCGCAGGTCAGCGTTGGCGATGCGAATGCCGTGACCGAGGCGGTCGATGCTGCCAGCGCAGCCTTTGTCGACTGGTCGAAAAGCACTGGCCGTGATCGCGGCGCGCTGCTGCGCAAGGTTGCCCAAGGGGTGAGCGAGCAGCGCGAACAGCTGATGCACGTGCAGTCGAGCAACAACGGCAAGCCGCTGTTTGAAGCGGGCATCGATGTGGATGACGTGATCGCCACCTTCGAGTATTACGCGGGTGTCTGCGACGCCATGGACGCCAGCCAGGACGCCTCGGTGGCGCTGCCCAGCGAAGATTTCAGCGCCCGCCTGCGCCGCGAACCGTGCGGCGTGGTGGGGCTGATCGTGCCGTGGAATTTCCCCATGGTGACCACCGCCTGGAAACTCGCCCCAGCCCTCGCCGCCGGTTGCTGCGTGGTGCTCAAGCCCTCGGAAGTCACGCCACTGGCGGAGCTGCAATTGGCGCGCATCATTGCCGAGGCCGGTTTTCCGGCGGGCGTCTTCAACCTGGTCTGCGGCACCGGGCTGGCGGTGGGCGCTCCGCTGGCGGCGGACCCTCGCGTGGCGAAGATTTCCTTTACCGGCAGCAACGCCGTCGGGGTGCAGGTGATGCAACGCGCCGCCGAAACCATCAAGGGCGTGAGCCTGGAATTGGGCGGTAAATCATCGCTGCTGGTGCTCGCCGATGCCGACCTCGACCTGGCGGTGGAGCTGGCGTGTGGCGGTGGTTTTTTCAACGCTGGGCAAATGTGTTCGGCCACCAGCCGGGTGCTGGTGGCGGACAGCCTGGCGGATGAATTCCTGCAGCGCTTGCAGGCACGGGCGGAGGCGATCCGCGTGGCGGACCCGTTTGCCGAAGACGTGGAAATGGGCGCGCTGATCAACCGTACGCAGTACCAGCGGGTGCTCGGGCATATCCAGCGAGGCATTGAGCAGGGCGCGCGCTTGTTGTGTGGTGGCGCGCGTCCGGCAGACCTGCCCAACGGCTTTTTCATCCGCCCCACGGTGTTCACCGACGTGCCGCTGGACAGCGCCTTGTGGAACGAAGAAATCTTCGGCCCGGTGCTGTGCGTACGCCGCTTTACCAACGAGGACGAAGCCATCGCGCTGGCCAACGCGAGTGACTTCGGCCTGGTCGCGAGCGTGGTCAGCCGCGATGCAGAAACGGCTGAGCGCGTGGCCAATGGGTTGCAGGCAGGCATGGTGTGGATCAACGCCCCGCAAGTGATCTTCCCGCAGACGGCGTGGGGCGGTTACAAGCAGAGCAGCATCGGCCGCGAGCTGGGGCCGTGGGGGCTGGCGGCGTTTCAGGAGATCAAGCACGTGATTAGATCGATCTGATACCGCGCCCCCTGCAGGCGCTGGCTTGCCGGCGATAGCACTCTCTCAGTTGCAGCAGGCTTGACTGATAGACCGCCATCGCCGGCCAGCCAGCTCCGCACTTTGCCCGTGGTGCTGCAGTCATCTGGATTTTTTAGATAAGCCTAACGACTTTCTCATTTGCCCCCCTCCCCCGTACATGGCCTGATTCGCCCTTGTTCATTCAAGGCCTGCCCATGGAAAACGTTCACGCAAAACCCACCACCGCCGTCTGGCTGATGATCAGCGTGGTACTGGTGGCCCTCAACCTGCGCCCGTCGATGGCCGCCGTTGGCCCGTTGCTGTCATCGATTCGCGGTGACGTGCCGTTGAGTTTCAGCAGTGCGGCGTTGCTGACCATGTTGCCGGTCATGGCCATGGGCCTGGCGATGTTCTTTGGCATGGGCCTGGCCAAGCGGGTGGGCGAGCACCGCAGCATTGTGCTGTCGCTGCTGGTGATTGGCCTGGCGACGCTGTCGCGATTGTGGCTGGATTCGGCCCTGGAGTTGATCGTCAGTGCGGTTGCCGCCGGTGTCGGCATTGCGCTGATCCAGGCAGTGATGCCGGCGCTGATCAAGTCGCGCTTCAGCGATAACGTTTCGCTGTTCATGGGACTGTATGTGACCGCCATCATGGGCGGCGCGGCGCTGGCGGCTTCGTTCGCGCCGTTCGTGCAGGTGCAGACCGGCAGCTGGCGCATCGGCCTGGCGATCTGGGCCGCGCTGGCCCTGCTCGCCCTGGTGTTCTGGTATGCCCAGCGCGCGGCAGTGCCGCCGATGCCCCAGGCCGGCACGGGCGCGCAGGAATCGTTTTTCGGCAATCGGCGCGCCTGGCTGCTGGCGATCTTTTTCGGCCTCGGCACCGCGTCCTACACCTGCGTGCTGGCGTGGCTGGCGCCGTACTACGTGGAGCTGGGCTGGAGCGAACAGAACGCCGGGTTGCTGCTGGGGTTCCTGACCGCCATGGAAGTGGTATCCGGGCTGGTCACCCCGGCCATCGCCAACCGTCGCCAGGATAAACGCGGCGTGGTCGCGGTGCTGCTGGTGCTGATCATCCTGGGATTCTGCGGCCTGATCCTCAGCCCTCATCATTTGAGCCTGCTGTGGCCATGCCTGCTGGGCCTGGGCATCGGCGGCCTGTTTCCGATGAGCCTGATCCTCTCGCTCGACCACCTGGACAACCCGCGCCGCGCCGGTGGCCTCACCGCCTTTGTGCAAGGCATCGGCTACCTGATCGCTGGCCTGTCGCCACTGATTGCCGGGATGATCCGCGACCAACTCGGCAGCTTTGAATGGGCCTGGTGGTCGCTCACCGCCGTGATCGTGGTGATGCTGGTGATCGTCACGCGCTTCAACCCACGGCATTACGCGCGGCATATCCGCTGAGGTCGTATTGCCAAAAGTATTTGTCCCACTCCAAACATAGAAACGCCCTACAGCACTTTCTATTGGCACGTCCGTTCCGTTAAGCTTTTGCACGGTTTTGTACTGACTTCGGTGCACCGGGCTTACGGACGGAATGGATGCTAAACAGTAACTTGCTCAGAAAGCTCGATATGCAGGACTTGATGGTGTTCATCGCCGTCTACGACCAGAGCAGCGTTACCGAGGTGTCAGAAACGCTGTTCGTCAGCCAGTCCACTGTCAGCTACAGCCTGAAGAAATTGCGCACCAGCTTCGAAGATGAGCTTTTTATCAACACGCGGGCGGGTATGCGTCCTACGTACAAGGCCAGCACCATGTACGGCCATGTGCAGAAAATCCTCGAAAGCATCAACCTGTGCCACGCCGGTGGCCAGGCGTTCGACCCCACCCAGAAGGCCGTGACCTTCAACGTCTGCGCGCCGGAATACTTCGAACAGCTGATCCTGCCGCGCCTGCTGAAGAACTTCGACCGCGCCGACCTGCCGGTGATCGTCAATGTGCAGAAGCTGGAAACCGATATTCCCGCCGACGACCTGCGCGAAGGCCGCCTCGACCTGGTGGTCTGCTTCGGCCCGCACTTTCACCGCGCCCACAAGGATTTCAAGACCCAGATGCTGCTGGAGGACGACCTCGTGTGCGTCTTCGACAAACGCGCGACGCCCCGCGAGCCGGCGCTCAGCCTGCAGTCCTTCACGGCACGGCGCCACGTGTTCCCGACGCCGTGGACCTCCGACACCAACATGATCGATGGCTGGCTTTCGCGCCAGGCCCACAAGCGCCAAGTGGTCGCGCGGGCCAACAGCTACAGCGCCGCCCTGAAGATGATTGCCGGCACCGACTTCGTCGTCACCCTGCCGCGTCGCGTGCAGAAGCTGCTGGCACCGGCCACGCTGTATGGGCATTGCGAAGCGCCCAACGGCTTGCCGGGCTTCACCCTGGACATGCAGTGGAATGAAAGCAGTCACCAGGACAGCGCCAATACCTGGTTTCGGGAACAGGTGGTTAAGGTCTGCGCCGATCAGGGCTTGTTATAGCGGCTGCTGGGAAGGTCAGCCGATCGCGGCCTTGCTGTAGGAATCGCGATCCATGTCGACCAACTGCACACTCAGTTGCACCTGCAGCCCTTCTGGCCAGTCGCCCAGATCCTGCAACGCCGCCAACAGGCTCTGCGACAACTGCTGCTTGACCTGCGGTGAGCGCCCACTGAGCAACGACAGCTTCACCGCGATGAACCCGCGCGGGCCGAGGGAGGTGCCGACCTGGAAACTTTCGACCTTCACCGCGCGGCTCTTGATATCGAACTCGGAAGCGAACTGCCCGGACACCATCAGCACATTGTTCAGCCGCAGCAAGGTTTTCTCGACGGCCAGGCCTGTGAGGTTGGCGGTGTATTCCAGGTGCAGGTGCGGCATGGGTTTCTCCAAGTTTGTTGTAGGAAGATTCGTAGATATAGCACGGGGCGCAACGCCCCAGGCATGAAAGCTGTGTCAGTCAGGTTTTACCCGCCAACCCTCGATCACTCATGAAGGCCTCCAGCCGCGAACGCACCCAGCGCTCGGCCGGGTCGGTGTCGACGTGGCTGAGCCAGACCATGGACAAATCCAGGGTCGGCGTCTGGAACGGAAACGGCTCGCAGAACAGCTTGCCCGATACCGCCATGGCTTCGGCGGTGTAGTCCGGCAGGCTGGCAATCAAGTCGGTGCCGGCAAGCAACGCCGGCAGCGCACTGTATTGCGGCACCGACAGCACCACATGGCGCTTGCGGCCGATTTCGGCCAGCCACTCATCGGCAAACCCGGACACGTTGGCGGTGTGCGACACCAGCACGTGGGGGCGTGAGCAATATTCATCGAGGGTCAGCGGCGTATCGCTGGCGTCCGCCCTGAGGATGCGCGGATGAATGTGGCGCAGCAGCTTGCGCTTGGCATTCGCCGGCAGGCCACGGGTCTGGGTGATGCCGACGGTGATATCACCCGAGGCCAGCAGGTCGGGAATCCGCCAATAGTCCACGTGCTGCACCACGAACACCACCTGCGGCGCTTCCTGGCGCAGGGCCCGCAACAGCGGCGGCAACAGGCCGAACTCGACATCGTCGGACAGGCCGATGCGAAAGGTCATGGTGCTGATGGACGGGTCGAAATCGTGGGTCAGGCTCAGTGCCGACGACAGGGAATCCAGGGCCGGCGACAGGTGCTGGATGATTTCCTCGGCCCGCGCGGTGGGCTCCATGCGGTGGCCGACACGAATGAACAGCGGGTCGTTGAACAAGGTGCGCAAGCGGTTGAGCGCCGAACTGATGGTCGGTTGGCCGAGAAACAGCTTCTCGGCGACCCGGGTCACGTTGCGCTCGAGCATCAAAGCTTCGAACACCACCATCAGGTTGATGTCGGCCTTGCGTAATTCATTGCGATTCATCGGCGCCTGCCCCTTCCCCAAGACAAGCCGCAGTTTAGAAAGCCCGGGGGGCTGCGTCTATGTGCACACTGTTCATCGTAAGCCTTTGCGACTATAAATCAGCTCTTCAGGGTCGCTGGAGCATCTTCCGTGCTGGTCATTCTCGCCCTGGCCATTGTCGTGGCCGGGTTCTGTCTCTGGGCTATCCGGTTGATTGCCCACCCCACCGCCCGCACTTTGTTGCGGGTGTTTGTTGGCCTGTGCCTGGCGGCAGTGGTGGCGTTCCTGGTGCTGGCGTCGGGGTTTCCTATTTCGTTGCTGGTTTCATGACCTCTGCCCCTGACGCGAGCGCCGCGCTGCCAGCGCGGCGACCACCCGTACATTTGCACCGCGTTTAACCTGATATCAAGGCTTCAGCGGACGCTCCTGGTCGCGCTCGGACAGTTCTGTCCCATCATCGGGATGCTTCCAGGTCTGCGGTTTTTCTTCTTCCTGCCGCCGGGGTTGCTCACGCTCCGGCTCATCGCGGCGCTTATGTTCGTCAGCCATTGCCACCTCCATCGATAAGAATTGGTCACACCTTCAAGCATAGAGCAGGGCTGGAATTTCGACGGACACCCGGATTGATAGCCAATGCACATCAATCTATCCAAATTTGTCACTTATCATTTCTAAATGTGTCAGCCACTATTCTAGGTCTTAAGCGAAACAAGCACTTTAAAAAGAACGCTGGAGACACAAAACCATGACTAGCCCTACCCGGCCCGACTCTGCCCGTTCGAAAGTTGGTGCGGTATTCCGCGTTACTTCGGGCAACTTCCTCGAACAGTTCGACTTCTTTCTGTTCGGTTTCTACGCCACCTATATCGCTGCCGCGTTCTTCCCCGCCGCTAATGAGTTTGCGTCATTAATGATGACCTTCGCCGTATTCGGCGCAGGCTTCCTGATGCGTCCGTTGGGCGCGATCATCCTGGGTGCCTACATCGATGACGTCGGTCGCCGCAAAGGGCTGATCGTCACCCTGTCGATCATGGCCAGCGGCACGTTGCTGATCGTGCTGGTACCGGGTTACCACACCATTGGCCTGTGGGCGCCGTTGCTGGTGCTGCTCGGCCGTCTGCTGCAAGGCTTCTCGGCAGGCGCGGAACTGGGCGGCGTGTCCGTCTACCTGTCCGAAATGGCCACCCCGGGCCGCAAAGGCTTCTACACCAGTTGGCAGTCGGGCAGCCAACAGATCTCCATCGTGGTCGCCGCCGCGCTCGGCTATGGCCTGAACGTGTGGATGGAGCCTTCGGTGGTAGCTGATTGGGGCTGGCGCATTCCGTTTGCCATCGGTTGCGTGATCATTCCGTTCATCTTCCTGCTGCGTCGCAACCTGCAAGAGACCGAAGAGTTCGCCAACCGCAAACATCGCCCGAGCATGCGTGAAGTGCTGGCGACCCTGGTGAAGAACTGGACCGTGGTCATCGGCGGCATGCTGATGGTCGCCATGACCACCACCGCGTTCTACCTGATCACCGTGTACGCGCCGACCTTCGGCAAGACCGTGCTGCAACTGAGCACCTCGGATGCGCTGCTGGTGACCCTGCTGGTGGCGGTGTCGAACTTTGTCTGGCTGCCGATCGGTGGCACCTTGAGTGACCGCTTCGGCCGCAAACCGGTGCTGATCGCCATGACGGTACTGACCGTTCTCACGGCTTATCCGGCGCTGTCCTACGTGGTGAATGCACCGAGCTTCGCCCACATGCTCGAAACCCTGCTGTGGTTCTCGTTCCTCTATGGCATGTACAACGGCGCGATGATCCCGGCGCTCACCGAAATCATGCCGGTGGAAGTGCGCGTGGCAGGCTTCTCGCTGGCCTATAGCCTGGCGACTGCGATCTTCGGTGGTTTCACCCCGGCGATCTCCACCTGGTTCATCCACATCACCGAAGACAAGGCCTCGCCGGCCTACTGGATGATGTTTGCCGCCCTGTGCGCCCTGTGCTCGACGCTGGCGCTGTACCGTCGCGCCAACACTCGCGGGCAGGTGATGCAGGGGGCGGCATGATGAAGCCGCTGCTCACGGCCCTGACGGCCCTGGCCCTCGGCGCACTGGCGCTGACGGCACAGGCCGAGGAACTCAAGGTGATGACCTCCGGCGGTTTTACCGCCGCCTACAAATTGCTCGGCCCGCAGTACGCCAAGCAAAGCGGTGACAGCCTGGATACCATCCTCGGCCCGTCGATGGGCAAGGCGCCGGAAGCGATTCCCAACCGCCTGGCCCGTGGCGAACACGCCGACGTGGTGATCATGGTTGGCTACGCCCTCGACGACCTGATCAAGCAGGGCAAGGTCGATCCGGCCTCCCGTGTCGAATTGGCTGACTCGCGCATCGGCCTGGTGGTCAAGGACGGCGCGCCCAAGCCTGCGATCGACACCGACGCCGAACTCAAGGCGGTGCTGCTCAAGGCCAAGTCCGTGGCGTATTCGGACAGCGCCAGCGGTGTGTATGTCGAGAAGGAGTTGTTCAAGAAACTCGGCATGCCGGCCAAAGGCACGATGGTCGAACGCATTCCGGTGGCCGAGAAGGTCGCCAAGGGTGACTACGAGGTGGGCTTGCAACAGGTCGCGGAATTGTTGCCGGTACCGGGTGTGACCTACGTCGGCAAGATCCCGGAAGACGTGCAATCGGTGACGCGTTTTGCCGCGGGCATTCCGGTCAACGCCGAACACCCGACGCAGGCCAAGGCGCTGCTGCGCTACCTGGCGTCGCCCGAAGCCCAACCGGTGGTGCAATCGACCGGGCTGGACTCGGTATCACATTGACCGAAACGGTGTCTCGCGCACCAACCGCTCCAACTCCAGCGCCGCCGGTGGCAACGTCCGCCCGCGGCGCTTGATCAAGCCCACATTGCGCATCACCTGCGGCTCTACCAACGGCACGCTCAGCAGGATCGGGTGATCGCTCGCCGGCATCGCAATCGATGGCACCATCGCCACGCCCAACCCCGCCTCCACCAGCCCGATCATCGTGGTCACGTGGTGCGTCTCGCAGATACTCGGTTTTTTCACCCGCACCCCGCGCAGGGCCTGATCCAGCAGGAAGCGGTTGCCCGAGGTCTTGTCCACGGTGATGTAGTCGTGCTCGTAGGCTTCGGCCCAGGTCACGCTGTCGCGCCCGGCCAGCGGGTGGTCACGCCGACAGGCCAGCACATAGCGCTCCTGCAGCAGCAACTCGAACTCCACCTCATCGGCCAGGCTACCGCTGAAACTCACGCCGAAATCCGCCTCGCCGCTTTCCACCGCGTTGCACACCTCGCCGGCGCTGGCGTCGAGCACCCGCAGGCGAATCTTCGGATAGAGCTTGTGGAATTCGGAGATCACGTGGGGCATGAAGTAGTACGCGGTGGACGGCACGCAGGCGATGGTCACGTTGCCCATGCGCGTGGAGGCGACGTTGCTGATGCCCATCAGGGCGACGTCGAGGTCGTCGAGCATGCGTTCGACCTGCGGCAGGAACGCGCGGCCGACCATGGTGAGGCTGACCCGCCGCGTGGTGCGTTCGAACAGCTTCACATCCAGCGCGGACTCAAGCTTCTCGATACGGCGACTGAGCGCCGGCTGCGAGATGCGAATCGCTTCGGCGGCGCCGCGAAAACTGCCCTTGTCTACCACGGCGCGGAAGGCTTGGAGGTCGTTGAGGTCGAAGTTGATGATCACGGGAGGCGGCCAGTTGAGTCGGGGTGGGGGGCATTATCGTCCTAGAGACGATGGGGCGCCATGATTGTGAAGGGCAAGCGTGTTGGGGTGAGCAGGCTTGCCACGATCAAAAAGTCCACCTGCCCCATGCGATTGATTTGCCAGAGAACGCCGCGTCACCGCATAGATTTTTTCGAGCCTGCAGAGACCTTTCCCCTGTCAACCCCAAAACCCGCTGGAGCGCCCAATCCATAGGGCCTCTACGAATTGAACGAAAACACTCGAAACAATTCAAAACAGTCCGTTTTAGTATAAATTGCATGCCATTCACCCAGGCATTCAAGGAGATTCCCCGTGGCAACTTTGCAAGCTCACACCATTCAGGCGCTCCACACCCATCGCCCTACCCTGCTGACCGAGTGGGTTGCCAGCCTTGAAGCTTCGGGGGCCACACGCAACGTCAAGGGTGAGGACGCCAAGCAACAGGCCAACGACTTCCTCAACCTGCTGATCGCGGCATTGCAGCAAGGCGGTTCCCAGCAGGTCGGCCAGGAAAACTGGGCCGAGACCCGCGTGTTCCTGGAAAAGCTCTCCCATAGCCGTGCCCTGGTCGGCCAGGACTCGCAGCAGACCGCCAGCTTTATCTTCGCCCTCAAGGGCCCGTTGTTCGCCTTGCTGCAGCGTGAATACGCCGAGCAACCGACGCAACTCGCCGAACAGTTGTGGGAAATCTCCGAGTTGCTCGACGCACTGGGCATGCACACCATCCGTACGTTCCAGAAATCCCGTGAGTCGGTGATCAAGCGCCAGCAGGAAGAATTACTCGAACTCTCTACCCCGGTGGTCAAGCTGTGGGACGGCGTACTGGCCCTGCCGATGATCGGCACCCTGGATTCGCAACGCACCCAGGTGGTCATGGAGTCGCTGTTGCAGCGCATCGTCGACACCGGCTCGGAAATTGCCATTATCGACATCACCGGCGTGCCGACCGTGGACACCCTGGTGGCCCAGCACCTGCTCAAAACCGTGACCGCCATCCGCCTGATGGGTGCCGACTGCATCATCAGCGGCGTGCGCCCGCAAATCGCCCAGACCATCGTGCACCTGGGCCTCGACCTGCAGGGCGTGGTCACCAAGGCCAACCTGGCCGATGCGCTGGCGCTGGCCCTGAAGCGCCTGGGCGTCACCATCAGCAAGGCTGTTTAAGTATGGAACGCATCCCTATTTTGCAGATGGGCGAATTCCTGCTGGTGACCATCCAGGTCGACATGCATGACCAACTCGCACTGACGTTGCAGGACGACCTGTCCGAACGCATCAGCCGCACCTCGGCGCGGGGCGTGTTGATCGATATCTCGGCACTCGACATGGTCGACTCGTTCATCGGTCGCATGATCGGCACCATTTCCGGCCTGTCGCGCATCATGGATGCCCAGACCGTATTGGTCGGCATGCAGCCGGCCGTCGCCATCACCCTGGTGGAACTGGGCATGACCCTGCCGGGCGTGGCGACCGCGTTGAACGTCGAGCGCGGCATGAATCTGCTGCGTGACCGGGTAGACCACTCATGACCCAGGCCAGCAGCGGCACCCACCCGGTGCTCATCGAACAGGACGTGGTGCTGGCCCGACAATTGGTGCGCAAGCTGGCCCAGGAATGCGGCATGCGCCTGATCGACCTGACCAAACTGGTCACCGCCGTCAGCGAGCTGGCGCGCAACACCGTGGTCTACGGCGGCGGCGGTCATATGGATTGGGCCGTGGTCGAGAAAGACCACCGCCCTGGCCTGCGCCTGACCTTTCGCGATGAAGGCCCCGGCATCCCCGACCTCAAGCTGGCGATGACCGACGGCTGGACCTCCGGCAGCGGCCTGGGCCTGGGCTTGACCGGCGCCAAGCGCCTGGTCGACGAGTTCGAACTGGACACCGCACCCGGCCAGGGTACCCGCGTGACGATCACCCGATGGACGTGAACATTCCCAGTGCCCTGACCCAGGTGCTGTTGATCGAAGACGTCAGCCAGGTCGGCTACGCACGGCGTACCGCGCAACAATTCGCCGAACAGTTGGGCTTTGACGAAACCGATGCCGGTCGCGTCGCGCTGGTGGCTACCGAGCTGGCCAGCAATATCCTCAAGCATGCCGCCCATGGCGAGTTGCATCTGCGCGCCACCGGCAACCAGGGCGTGGAGCTGATCGCCGTGGACCGCGGCCAGGGTTTCGACCTGGACAGCTGCCTGGTGGATGGGTTTTCCACCGGCGGCACCCAGGGCATCGGCATGGGCGCGATCTCCCGCGTGGCCCAGGTCTTCGATGTGTACGCCGACCAACGCGGTACGGCGATGCTGGCGCGGCTGTACCCACGCGCGGCCGGCGCGAAGGACATTCGCTACGGCGTCAGCCAGCATTCCCTGCACCACGACCCGGCCTGCGGCGATGCCTGGCACCTTGCAATCCAACCGGGCCGCTTCAGCGTGATGGTGGCCGACGGCCTGGGTCATGGCAGCGAGGCCGAACGGGCCGCGCGCGCCGGTGAGGAAGTGTTTGCCCATGACGCGTTCCTCGACGCCGGCGTGTTGTTCAACGACCTGCATATCGGCATGACCGGCACCCGCGGCGGCGCCGTGGCGGTCGCGCAATACGACGCCACGGCCGACGGCCTGCGCTTTACCGGAGTGGGCAATATCGGCGCCAGCCTGATCGGTCCCGGCAAGTCGCGCGGGCTGGCGTCCCACCCGGGCATTGTCGGCGTGCAGTTTCGCAAGGCGCAGCCCTTCGACTACGCTGAGATCAGCGGCCAGTTGCTGATTCTCTACAGCGACGGCCTGCAGTCACGCTGGAACCTTGCCGACTATCCTGGGCTTTCTCACCGCCACCCCGCCCTGATCGCCGCCATTTTGCACCGTGATTTCTGTCGCGGACGGGATGACGTCACCGTCTTCGTGATTGCCCTGGAGGCCATCGATGGCTGAAGCCACTGTTTCCCTCGCCGATGAAGTGCTGCGCCTGCGCCAGGAAGCGGAGGCGTTGCGCGCGGAATTGGACGAGACCAACCAGGGTGTCCTGGCGCTGTATGCCGAGCTGGACATGCAGGCTGATCAACTGCGCCAGGCCTCGGACCTGAAAAGCCGCTTCCTGTCGTACATGAGCCATGAATTCCGCACGCCGCTGGGCTCGATCCTGAGCATCACCAGCCTGCTGGCCGATGAACTCGATGGCCCGCTGAGCCCGGAGCAACACACCCAGGTGGGGTTTATCCGCAGTTCGGCGCGCGAACTGCGCGAAATGGTCGACGATTTGCTCGACCTGGCCAAGATCGAGGCGGGCCGTATCACTATCTCGCCGGCCTGGTTCGATATGTTCGACCTGTTCTCGGCCTTGCGCGGCATGTTCCGGCCGATTGTCGACGCGTCATCGGTGGACCTGATCTTCGAAGAGCCCGTCGGCTTGCCCAAGCTCTACACCGATGACAAGAAGCTTGCGCAGATCCTGCGCAACTTCATTTCCAATGCCCTCAAATTCACCGTGCAAGGCGAGGTCCGCGTGTCGGCGCAACGGGTCGGCGAGGCAGAAATCCGCTTTGCCGTACAGGACACCGGCCTGGGCATTCCCGCCCAACTGCACAGCAACCTGTTCGAAGATTTTTCGCAGATCGACTCGCCACTGCAAAAACGCCTGCGCGGCACCGGGCTGGGCCTGTCGCTGTGCAAGCGTTTTGCCGAGCTGCTTGGCGGCCGGGTCGGCGTCGAAAGTACTCCCGGCGTGGGCTCGATGTTCTTTGTGATCATTCCTCTCTCTATCGCTGGCGGACCCGTCGATGAATCGTGACATTCAACTGCTGATCGTCGACGACAATGCCGCCACCCGCTACGCCCTGCGGCGACGCCTGGAAAGCCACGACTATCACGTGCTCGAAGCCGGCACCGGCCAGGAGGGGCTGGACCTGATCGCCCGCGAAAAGATCGACGGGCTGATCCTCGACGTCAACCTGCCGGACATGAGCGGCTTCGACATCGTGCGGGTGTTGCGCGCCGACCCGGTCACCGCCTTGCTGCCCGTGGTGCATGTGTCGGCGGCTTCCATCGAGACCGGCGACATCATCACCGGCCTGGATGCCGGCGCCGATGCCTACCTGATCCATCCGGTCGACCCTGATGTGCTGCTCGCGACCCTGCGCACCCTGCTGCGCGTACGTGACACCGAATACGCGTTGCGCGAGAGCGAGGCGCGGTTTCGCGAGATCTTTTTCAATATCAGCGCACCGATTGCGGTGATGGACGCACAGCTCAAGGTGCACGAATGCAACCACGCGTTCGCGCAATTGATTCACGACAACCTCAACCCGGACGCCCTGCTCGAGTGCTTCGCCGCCGACCAGCTCACGGTAATCCAGGAGCTGTGCCAGCGCCTGGCCGCCGGTGAGCGCTGGAAAGGCACGCTGCAGATGAAGGTCGACGGCCAATTGCGCGAAACCGAGTGGCAGATTTCACCCTATCGCCGCGCCGAATTGAGCCTGGTGTTTGTCGAGGACGTGACCGAACACCGCCACCGTGAACGTCATCAGCAGGCCGAACTGGCCAACGCCACCACCCAACTGGCGCGCACCGAGGCGCAGCTGTTGCAGGCGCAGAAAATGGATGCCCTGGGCAAGCTCACCGGTGGCATCGCGCATGACTTCAACAACCTGCTGACCGGGATCATCACCAGCCTGGAGCTGATCAAGAAACGCATCGACAGCCAGCGCACCGACAAGGTCATGGGTTACGCCGATGCGGCCTTGAGTTCGGCGCTGAGTGCCGCCGGCCTGACCAACCGCCTGCTCGCCTTCGCCCGCCAGCAGCCGCTGGACACGCGACCGATCGACATCAATGCACATATCCGCTCACTGGAAGAACTGCTGGTGCGCACCATCGGCGAACATATCGCGCTGAAGCTCGAACTGACCAACAACCCCGCCGTGGCAATGGTCGACCCGATCCAGCTGGAAAGCGCCGTGCTCAACCTGGTGATCAACGCCCGCGATGCACTGCCCAAAGGCGGCAATATCTGGGTGACCACCTACCCGGCCTATTCCAACGGCAACCTGAAACTGGAAAACGGCCCCTATATCGCCCTGTCGGTACGCGACAACGGCGTGGGTATCGAGCACAGCGTTATCGACAAGGTCTTCGACCCGTTCTTCACCACCAAGCCCCTGGGCCAGGGTACCGGGCTCGGCCTGTCGACCATTTATGGCTTCGCGCGCCAGTCCGGCGGCGACGCACTGATCCGTAGCGTGACCCGCCAGGGCACCGAAGTGACCATCATGCTGCCCGCCGCCAGCGGTCCCGCCAGCACGGCGACCAGGCCGGTTGCAGCCCCCGGCCAGAGCAGCGGCGAACACGTGTTGATCGTCGAGGATATGCCCTCGGTGCGCAGCTTTGTCGCCGAGGTGCTGGTCGATGCCGGCTACCGCTGCAGCCTGGCCGCCGATGGCGACGAAGCCGTCACCAGCCTGCGCAACGACCCGAGCATCGACCTGCTGCTGACCGATGTCGGGCTGCCCTACATGAACGGGCGCGAGCTGGCCGACATCGCACGCGAAATGCACCCCGCGCTGCCGATTCTGTTCATGACCGGCTACGCCGAGAACGCGGCAAATCGCCAGAGCTTTCTCGGTGAAGGCATGGACCTGATCTCCAAGCCGTTTCATATCGACGAGTTGCTGGAGAAGATCCGCCGTGGCCTGGATGGCGCGGCAGGCGCCGGATAAAGGGGACATCGCGCAATTGCCGGGTGATGTTCGGCGGCATGCTTGGTAACGTGGTCGACCTTTCGATCCGTCGGCGCCAAGCAATGATCCGAACCCTGAAAACCGCACTGTGCACACTCGTCCTGGTGTGTACCGCCGCCCTGGGCTTTTTTGCCTGGCAGACTTACTACCCGGTCAGCGCCAGCGGCCAGTGGCATTACCAGGTGCTGCACACGGACGTGGCCAAGGCCGCCTCGCTGATGCCCCTGGACGACGGCTCGCTGATGGTCAGCCAGGAACTCGACGACGGCAAGGGCAGCATCGTGCGCATCCACCCCGACGGCAGCCGCGAAGTGGTGGTGGGCAACCTGTCCAAGCCCGACGGCATGTTTGCCACGCGCGGCGGCTGGGTGTTCAGCCAGGAGGCCCTCGATTCGCCCGTCAGTTTCCTCAAGGACGGCCACGTCACCGAACTGTTCAGGGGCCAGAACGTGCAAGGCCTGTGGGACGACGGCGACTACCTGTATGCCATGGAAGACCGGCGCGACGAGGGCCGTGTGCTGCGTTATCGCTGGAGTGACCAGAGCCTGAGCGTCGTACGCACGGGCATGGACGAAGGCGAATCGATCATCCGCTGCAGCGACGGGCGCATGCTCTACACCAAAAAGAAGGAAGGCATGGTGCGCGAGCTGACCGAGGACGGCAGCGACCCGATGGTCGTGGACGGGCTGAACCAGCCGACGTTCCTGATGTGTGATGCGCGGGGCCTGTGGATCAACGAGGACGCCACCCACCGCGCGCGCTTGCTGCTGATCGACAAGCAGGGGCACCGGCAGACGATCCTGTCATTCCTGAAAGCGCCGCAGTCGATTGTGCCGACAACTCGAGGCACTTACCTGTTGGCCGAAGGTGGGCGTGACCGGGTACTGGAGTTGACGCCGCCCATGACGCATGTTGCGGTGGGCGACGACGGCGCTTCGACGCGTTGATTGTGATCGGGAAGTTGCTATCCCGGCAGAACGCCTGGTCAAACCGTTCAAGCTCCCGGTGACCGCCCCCTCATGACAAGCCACGTGACGATCACAACGCGAGATCGTCACGCAGGTGCCACGTCACTCTTGCCTTACTTCACCCAAGCCTGTGGCCCATCGAAAAACGCCTGCGCATTCGCGTCCAGTGTCTCCAGGTGATAGCCACCCTCCTGCACGATCACACACGGCAGGCCCAGCCCGCGAATGCATTCGCCCAACCGCGCGAAGCCTTCGCGCGTCACCGCGACTTTACTCTGCGGGTCCAACTCGTAGATATCGAAGCCCAGGGACAGCACCAGCACATCGGCCGAAAAGTCCTTCAGCGCCTTCAACGCCACTTCAAGCTTGTCGAAGAACACAGCCTCACTGGCGCCATGAGGCATCGGCAGGTTGAGGTTGAAACCTTCACCCGCCGCGCTGCCACGCTCTTCGGCGAAGCCGGCGACACCGGGGTAGAAGTTGGTCGGGTCGCCGTGGATCGACACGTAGAGCACGTCGTCGCGCGTGTAGAAAATCTCCTGGATGCCCTGGCCGTGGTGCATGTCGGTGTCGAGCACGGCAACACGCTGGAAGCCGTCGCGCAACACTTGCGCGGCCACGGCGGCGTTGTTGATGTAGCAGAACCCCCCTGCCGCATCGAAACGCGCGTGATGCCCCGGTGGCCGGCATAACGCGTAGGCAGCCGGGGCGCCGTCGAGAATGTCCCGGGCGGCGGCAACTGCGCTTTGCGCCGACCAGTAGGCCGAGCGCCAGGTGAGTTCGCCGACCGGGCAACTGCCATCGGCGAGGTAGCGTGCGGCCTGGGCAAGGATGCCGCGCAGCGCGTTGGGCTCGCGCACGAAGATGTTCGACATGACTTCGTCGCCCCAGTCTTCGGGGATTTCTTTCCAGCGCTGATGGGCTTCCTGCAGGAACGTCAGGTAAGGCGCACCGTGCACGGCAAGCAGCGGCTCAAGGCCGTGATCGGCCGGCTGCTGGATGTCGAACCCAAGAGTCTGCGCGGCCTGCAGCAGGTTGCGCGCGCGCTCGGGAACCTCCTGCGGCGTGCGCATCTGGCCACGGGAGTAATAGCTGCGTGGATGGTGCAGCAGCTGTTCGGGGTGGAAAAAAGTACGCATGGCAATCTCCTCAATACACAGGGTTGCGGGTAGACGCTGCCCACAGGTGAGCTTCTTCAGTCTTCCCGAACGGTGTTGTCAGTCGGCCCGGCCGGCGCGTTGCAGCACGGCGTTGAGCAATACGTCGGTGCCCTGGCGCACGTCCTCGGGCAACACGTCTTCGGCTTCGTTGTGGCTGAGGCCGCCGACGCAGGGGATGAAGATCATCGCGGTCGGGCAATAGCGCGCCAGGTGGATGGCATCGTGGCCAGCACCGCTGACGATTCGTTGCTGACTGTAGCCCAGCGCATCCACCGCGGTTTGCACGCAGGCCACGCATTCGGCGTCGAAGGGCGTTGCCGGGCTGACCCAGTGCGGGGTGACGGTGACGGTGAGCCCGCGCTGCTCAGCGATGGCCTGCAACTGTTGGCGCACCTGTTGCTCCATGGCGTCGATAGCGCTGTCGCGGTGATGACGCAGGTCGACCGTGAAATTCAGCAGGCCGGGGATGGTATTGCGCGACGATTTGGCAATGCTCAGCTCACCGACGGTGGTCAGGCCCTCGGGGGCAAAATCGGCGGCCAATTGCTCCAGCGCCTGGATCATCCGGGCCGCGCCATACAGCGCATCTTTGCGCAGCGGCATCGGCGTGGTGCCGGCATGCGCGGCCATGCCTTCGACGCGCACGTCGAGCCAGCGAATCGCCTGGCCGCCGGTCACCACGCCGATGCTCTTGGCGTTGTCTTCCAGGATCGGGCCTTGTTCGATATGCGCTTCGAAGTACGCATCCACCGCGCCGCCCAGCGGGCGCGCGCCGTTATAGCCGGTGGCGCGCAGGGCCTCGGCCACGCTGATACCGTCGACATCGGTCGTGGCCAGCGCCGGGGCCAGCGCCAGGCTGCCGGTGAATACCGCCGAACCGAGCATGGCCGGGGTAAAACGCGCGCCCTCCTCGTTGGTCCACACCGCAATCTCCAGCGGTTTGCGGGTCCGGATGCCGTGGTCGTCGAGGCTGCGGATCACTTCGAGGCCAGCCAGTACGCCGTAGACGCCATCAAAGCGCCCGCCTTCTGGCTGGGTGTCGAGGTGACTGCCGATCATCACCGGGGCGGCGTCCTTGTCCGTGCCGGCGCGCCGGGCGAAGAGGTTGCCGATGGCGTCCACGCTGAGGGCCAGCCCGGCAGCGCTACACCAGTGACTGAACAGCTCGCGACCGGCCTGGTCTTCGGCACTCAAGGCCAGCCGGCAACTGCCGCCGCGCGCAGTGGCACCGATCTCGGCCATGGCCATCAGGCTGGCCCACAGGCGTTCGCCGTTAATCTTCAACATGATGCAATCTCCCTCAGGCACTCTGTGCCATTTCAATTCGGTGCGCGCTGGCGTGGCGGCGCGACAAGGCCAGTACGCACACCAGCGACACCGCCGCGATCAGGCTGTAGAACACTGCCATCGGCCACCATTGGCCCTGGTATTCGTGGGCCAGCCAGGTGCCGATCAACGGCGTCAGGCCACCGGCCAGCGCACCGCACACCTGATAAGCCAGGGAGATGGCGGTGTAGCGCACGCGGGTTTCGAACAGGCCGCTGACAAAGCCTGCGATCACCGCATAAAAAGAGGCCATGCACACCACTGCCAAGGCGATGCCGAGGATGATCAACGGCGCCTGGCCACTGCTCACCAGCACGAACATCGGATAAGGCGAGGCCATTGCCAGCACGGTCATCGCACACAGGAAACGCGTGGCACCGACCTTCTCTGCCACCCAGGCCGCCAGGGGCTGGACACAGAACTGAATGATCGCCACGAAGAACAGGCACTCCAGGATCAGCGAGCGCGGTAGGTCCAATTGCTGAGTGCTGTAGGCAATCATGAAGGTGTTGGTGAAATACACCCCGGCAATCCCCAGGGTATTGGCACCGATGCACAGCAACAGTGGGCGCCAGGCGGTTTTCAGCACTTCGATCACCGGGGCCTGGTCCCGCTTGATTGCCCGGGCTTTTTCCGCGAGGGCCTTGTCTTCGAGGAACTCCGGCGACTCGTTGACGCCAAGGCGAATCGCCAGGCCGACCACCAGCAGCAAGGCGCTGGCGAGGAACGGCAGGCGCCAGCCCCAACTGAGCAAGTCTTCTTCGGGCAAACGGGTGACTGCGCTGAACGCCAGCAGGGACAGGATCAACCCCGCCGGGCTGCCCAGTTGCGCGAAGGACGCGAAGAAGTTACGCCGCCCTTTCGGCGCGTGCTCGCCGGCCATCAATACCGCCCCGCCCCACTCGCCGCCGACGGCAATGCCTTGCACCACCCGCAACAGCACCAGCAAGACCGGTGCTGCGGCGCCGATCTGCGCATAGGTCGGCAACAGGCCGATGCAGACGGTGACCACGCCCATCATCACCAGGGTGATCACCAGGGATTTCTTGCGGCCGATCCGGTCGCCGATATGGCCGAACACAATGCCGCCCAAGGGCCGCGCGAAGAAGCCCACGGCGAAGGTGCCGAACGCGGCCATGGTGCTGAACAGTTTGTCTTCGGAAGGGAAAAACAGTTGGCCAAACACCAGTGCAGCGGCGGTGGCGTAGATGTAGAAATCGTACCACTCGATCATGGTGCCGATAAAAGCGGCGGCCGCAGCACGGCGAGGCTGGGGCGAAGCGGAAGGCTTCATGGGCGGGCTCCTTTGGTTATTTTTTTGGCAGGAGAAAGGTCAAACGCAGGCGCTCTGATGGCGCTTGTCGAGGAGGATTTTTCGTCTCGGGGCTATGATTAGTCAATTTTCTATTTATTATGCCGATTATAAATCCTGCTTATGATCGAGCCCGCGCATGTCCGAACCCCGCCGCGATATTCACCCGCTGCTCAACGACCGGCTGGACTGGAACCTGCTGCGCACCTTTCGCGTGATCGGCCAGGAGCTGAGCATCAGCCGCGCCGCCGCGCGCCTGCACCTGACGCAACCGGCGATCAGCCAGGCGCTCAAACGCCTGGAAGAACAACTCGACTGCCAACTGATCGTGCGCCGTGGCCCGCGCTTTGTACTGACCGAAGCCGGCGAACAGATTTTCGCCATCGCCGGCGAGATGTACGGCCAGGTCTCGCAGATGAGCAACGCCCTGCAAAAACCCGGCGATGAAGTGATCGGCAAAGTGCGCCTGCTGATGATCAGCCGCATCAACTCAGAGACCTTTGATGACTTCCTCACGGGCTTCCACCGCGAACATCCGCGGGTCGACCTCGAGGTCGAGGTGATGCGCAGCTCCGACATCGTCGCCGCCCTGCTGGAAAAAACCGCGACCCTCGGGCTGAGCCTCAATCGCCGGCCGCAGCCGCGCCTGGAGCAGCACCTGTTCCTGCGTCAACGCTACGCATTCTTTTGCGGGCGCCACCACCCGCTGTTTGGCCGTACCGGTTTGGCCGAAGGTGATTTGCAGTCGGAGAACTTCGTCAGTTTCACCAGCGACCAGATCGGCGGGATGCTCTCGCCACTGACCATCTTTCGCGATCAGCAAGGCTTCAGCGGGCGCATCGTGGCCTCGTCCTCCAGCCTGGAAGAAGTGCGACGCCTGGTGATCGCCGGGTTCGGCCTGGGGTGCCTGCCGATCCATGTGGTGGCGGAGGACGTGAAAAACGGGCTGCTGTGGCGGCTGCCGCCCGATGAAGGGATCGCCGATGTGGACATTCACCTGTTGTGGAATCGTGAACAGAAGATGAGTCGGGCCGAGACGGTGTTTATCGAGAGCCTGGCCGAGCGCTTGACCCGCGAATAATTGGCGTCTTTTGCAAGTCACTTGGCGCCCTTCTGCTAGTGCCCGGACCGCGTTCATCGACCATCCTGGGTGCCCAGGCTGCTTGAGCCGCTCGAAACGAAGAGGTGTTCGCATGTCCAAGATCTGGTTTATCACTGGCAGTTCGCGTGGCCTTGGCCGCGCCATCACCGAAGCGGCCTTGCGCGCCGGCGATCGTGTGGTGGCCACTGCACGCACTCCCCGCCAACTGGATGAACTGGTGGCCGAGTACGGTGACGCAATCTACCCACTGCAACTGGATGTGACCGACAACCTGCAGGTCCTACAGGCCGTGGAGGCCGCCGTGGCGCACTTCGGTCGCCTGGATGTGGTGGTCAACAACGCGGGGTATGGCGACCTGGCGTCGGTCGAGGATGTCACCCTGGAGGACTTCTCGGCACAGATCGACACCAACTTCTATGGTGTCGTGCACGTCAGCAAGGCCGTGGTACCGATCCTGCGCGCCCAGGGTCGCGGGCATATCTTTCAGGTATCGTCGTTGGGCGGGCGGATTGGCATGGCGGGCCTGGCGGCGTACCAGAGTGCCAAGTGGGCCGTGGGCGGCTTTTCAACCGTGCTGGCGCAAGAGGTCAACCCGCTGGGCGTGCAGGTGACGGTGCTGGAACCGGGTGGCATGCGTACCGACTGGTCGGGCAGCTCCATGACGATTGCGCCGATCAGTGCGCCCTATCAGCAAAGTGTCGGTGCACTGGTTGAGTTGCTCAACTCCCCCGGCATTTTGCCGACCGGGCCGGAGCGGGTGGCCGAGATCGTGCTCGAACTGGCCCTGCGTGAAGACGCGCCCCTGCGCCTGTTGATCGGCAGCGACGCGGTGCAATATGCCGCGCGGGCGGCGGCGGACCTGGCAGCTTCCGACGAGAAATGGCATGACCTCAGTGTGTCAGCCTCCGATTGATTGAAACAAAGGTGGTCCATGTCTGACGCACGCCAATCGCGCTTCAACATTCCGCAGGTATTCTGGCACGCCCTGACAACCATCGGGCTGGAGCCTGCAGCGGTGTTACGCCAGGCACGACTGCCAATGACCCTGCACTTGGACGAGCGCGGTGATCGTCGCCACGTCAGCACCGAGGAATATTTTCGCCTGTGGGAAGCCGTGGGCGTGCTCAATCCCGACCCGGCGGCCGGCGTCCTGCTGGTCACCCAGCTGGACAGCAGCGCCCTGCCACCGTCCAGTTTTGCCGCGTTCATCGCCCGCGACTTTCGCGATGGCCTGCATCGCCTCGCACGCTTCAAGCAACTGTGTACGCCCGAACGCGTGCAGGTGAGCGAGGACGGCGCGACCTGCACGGTCACCCTCGACTGGCTGCGCACCCAGCAGCCGCCACCGCGGCTGTTGATCGACGCGGCGTTTGCGACGTTTGTCGAGCTGGGCCGGCGCGGCTCGGGGGTGCACATCACGCCGCGCCGTGTCGAACTGGCCCGCCCCCGGAGCAACAGCCCGGCACTGGCGGAGTTTTTCGGCTGTGCCATCCGTTTCGGTGCCGCGCGCAATGCCTTGGTGTTCGATACCGCCGACCTCAAACGGCCCTTCCCTGGCCATAACCCGGAACTGCTCGACCTGCTGAACCCAGCCCTGGTGGCGGCGTTGGCCGAAGCGACCGCGCCGGCCACGATCAGCCACCAAGTGAAAAGCACCCTCAAGCGTCTCTTCGCCAGTGGTCGCCCGGAGATGGTCGACGTGGCCCGCGAACTGGGCCTGAGCGAACGCACCTTGCAGCGGCGCATGACCGAGGAAGGCACAGGCTTTCGGCAATTGCTGCTGGAGAGCCGCCAGGAGGTGGTGCGCCATCTGCTGGCGGAGCCGTCGATCGAAATAGACGAGATCGCCTGCCTGCTCGGTTACGAAGACACCAACTCGTTTTATCGCGCGTTTCGCACCTGGGAAGGCACCACGCCCACGCGTTGGCGCGCCCTGCAGACCCGTCACTGAGATCAGGCCGGCAAGCTGCGCTCGACGCTGCTGGCCATGATCTGCAAATCCTCGAAAGGGTTTCGGCCGATCAGCATGAAGGCATGGGACGCGCTGGCCCAATACACCACGTTCATGCCTCGGCGCTGCTCGGTGGCGAAAGTCGCCGGGGCTCTTTTGTTGGCCGTGATGCAAAGCGCCAGTGGACCGTGGCGGGGATCCAGGTAGGTCAACTGGCCGATGATCACGCCGTCATAGTCCAGGCTCTGCGCCCGCCGGAACTCGGCGCCGGGCAAGGCCACGGCAGCGGGCGACAACGGCAGGCCCAGTTGCGTGCCCACCGCGCTGAGTTGCGCGAGGTGGGCAGCCGGGTCCGCGCTGAGATTGTCCAGGGTCTGCGGCGTGTACAACGCCATGTATTCAGCCACCGAGGCGCGCCAGCCCTGGCCGGGTTCCCCACGCGGCCAGGCCAGGAACAGGCGATCGGCAACCACGCCGGCCACCGCGAAACCTGCGGCCACGGCGAGGAAACGGCGGCGACTCAAGGCGGGGACCGCTGCCGGCGGCAAGGCGTTGAGCATCGACTGCAGGCGATCGGTCGGCGCTTGATCCAGCACGCTGTCGAACGCGTCCTTGAACGGCATATCAGCGCACCGCAGCACCTCCAGGCGCGCAGCGACCGCAGGGTGAGTGTGGATCTGGTCGGCGATGACCCGGCGCTGGTCAGCGTCCAGTTCTCCATCCAGATAAGCCACCAACTGCTCATCGCAAGGCAAGTGTGTGTGAGTCATCGGCGTTCTCCACTGGCGTGTCCCGCGTGGGCTTTTGCCGGGGCCGTCTCGGCCAGCCTGGCGCGTGCGGCCGCGAGCCGACTCATGACTGTGCCGACCGGTATTTGCAGGACATCGGCAATTTCCTTGTATGAAAGCCCTTCGACATACGCCAGAAAAACCGTTTCTCGTTGCGCTTCGGGCAACCCGTTGACCCGCTTGATCACTTGCGCGGCGAGCACGTGATCCTGGGCCTGGCTTTCGCCATCGAATGACAACGCCTGCTCTGCATCGACAAAGCCCTGCCCCTGGCGAACCCGCTGCGAGCGCAGCTCGTTGAGCCAGATCGAGTGCATGATCGCCAGCAACCAGCGATCCAGCCGCGTGCCGGCGACAAATTGCCCGGCACGCTCCAGCGCCCGCACACAGGTGGCCTGCACCAGGTCCTCGGCCAGGTGCTTTTGTCGCGACAACACCAGGCCGTATCGCCATAAACGCGGCAACAACTGGCCCAATTCGCGACGAAAATCAGCCTCTCGAGTAATGGCGGCCCCCTGATCGTTCAGTCACCGACGTCATACCTGGGGCGCAGCAGTGATGGCCTCGGCCAGGTCTTCATATTCTTCGCAGGTGGTGCCGCACAGCGCCTTGATTTTCAGCAGCTGCTCCTGGGCCAGGTCCACCCGGCCCTTGATCACATAGGCCTCACCCAGGTATTCGCGGACCTGGGCGTAGTTGGGGTCCAACGCCACGGACTGCAGGTAATAGCCGATGCCTTCATCGGTACGCCCGAGTTTGCGCGTGGCGTAGCCGCGGTAGTTGAGGGCCTTGGCGGTGTTGGGGTTGCTCAGGGTATCGAGCAAGGCCAGGGCTTCTTCATAGCGCCCGTCCTTGGCCAGGCGGTAGGCGTAGTCGGTCCGATCGGCATCCGACGTTGCCTTGCTGGTTTGCAGCACGCACTTGCCGGTCTTGGTGTCCCACACCTGGCCCTTCGGACAGTTCGGCTTGGGCGGCGCTGATTCATCGCCGGAAGCCCGGGCCTGGCCGGCGAGCAAGGCGACAGCCAGGCAGGCACCGAAGAGCAGCGCGGTGCAATAAGTAATGGGGTGTTGGTGGCGAGTCTTCATGGTTGTCGTGCTCCGTAACGATAGGGAGATACAGCAGCAAACATCACTTCAAACAGCGTCCCGTGGGGCGGGCAGCATGCGGCGCAGCGTGTTGTCACGCTTGATGCTGTGGTGCCACAGCGCCGCACAGGCGTGCAGGCCAGCCAGCCCGATGATCGCCCACGCCACGGTGTCATGCAGACCGCCCAGCGTGCCGCGCCATGCGTGATCAATCGCAAACGGCGCGGAAACTGAAAACAGTCCGAAAAAGTTGAATGGCTCGCCCTGTGCCCAACGAAACAGGAACCCCAGGACAATCTGCGCCAGCAGCAACAGGTACAGGCAACCATGCGCCATTTTCGCCAGCAGGTTAAGCGCCGGGTGACTGTCGGCCTTGAGCCGGGTGCCGCCAGACAGCCGCCACGCGATCCGCGCGAGGATCAGTACCGCCAGGGCAATGCCCAGGGAGATATGCACCGACTGCAGGCCCTTGCGCAGCGGCGTGCCTTTTTCCAGGTTTTCCCAGATATGCGCACTGGCGAACATGAAGATCACCACGGCAGCGGTCAGCCAGTGGAAGGTGCGGGTCAGGCGGTCGTAGCGGTCGACAGGTGTGTTCATGGGCGCTTCCTGGGTGGTCTGTGGAGTGAACACCGCAGGAGGGGAAGTTATTCGGTGGGGCGCGAATAATTTATGCGCGCCTGCCCGCAAACGAAAAAACCCCGCAGCGTGTTCAGCTGCGGGGCTTTTTTCATGAGTTGTAACTCAGTTGCCGCGCTCTTTATTGGCTTGGGAAAGCACCGAGGCCGCCAGGGATTTGGTTTTCTCGCTGTAGTGGCCGCCCTGGAGGGCCTTCCCGGCTTTTTCCTCCATGTCGGCGCTGGTCTGCTTGTCGGTACCGCTCTGGGCCAATGCAGACGCCGCCAGGCTTTTGGCAATGGCCGAGGCGTTTGGATCAGTGAGGGTGTGCGCGGCCAGCGTGGCCATTTTGTCGGAGGTTTTTTTCGTGTTTTTGCTCATGATGCATTTCCTATGCAGTGTGGGAATTTCTACCTGAAAAACCGTGGGGCCCAAGATAGTGACTAACGCCACGGGTCGCAATGCATTGCCTGTAGGCTGCGTTGGAGATGCAGGTAAGAAAAACCCAACCGTCCTGTAGGGGCGTCGAATCGATTGCACTGATGGTTATTATCGAAACGAGCGCCTGTGTGATTGCCAGAGCCGATTCATATAATCGCCTCCACTTTCCCTCCCCCTCGCCTGAGTTCAGGCGACATTCCCCTTCTGGAATCCAGCACCATGCCAAGCGCGAGCCAGGCCCCCAGCGGCCGTCCCGAACATAATCAACAGAGTGTCAAACAGCAGTGGCTGGCGATTCTCTCGGTCGCCGTGGGCGCCTTTGCCCTGGTCACCAGTGAGTTTCTGCCGGTGGGCGTCCTCAACGACGTCGCCAGCGACCTCGGCATCAGTGCCGGGCATGCCGGCCTGATGGTGACCCTGCCCGGTATCATGGCCGCCCTCGCCGCCCCGTTGCTGTCTGTCAGCATTGGCGCCATGGACCGTCGTTATCTGCTGATCGGCCTGACGCTGATCATGATCATCGCCAACTCGGTCGTGGCTTACGCCAGCGACTTCAGCCTCCTGCTGTTCGGCCGTGTCCTGCTGGGTATCAGCATCGGCGGCTTCTGGGCCACGGCAATCGCCCTCAGCGGCCGCCTCGCCCCCAAGGGCGTGGGCGTCGCGAAGGCCACCTCGATCATCATGATGGGCGTGACCCTGGCCACCGTACTCGGCGTCCCCGTGGGCACCTGGCTCAGCGGCCTGATGGGCTGGCGCATGACCTTCCTGGTCACCGCGCTGGTCGGCGTGCCGGTGCTGCTCGCGCAAGTCCTCCTGCTGCCCCGCCTGAAGCCGGAAAAGGCCATTCAGGTGCGTGACCTGCCCGCCTTGTTCATCAACCCGCAAGCACGGGTCGGATTGATTGCCGTCCTGCTGATCGGCCTGGCGCACTTCGCCGCCTACACCTACGTCGCGCCCTTCTTCAAAAACAGTTCGGGCTTTGACGGACCGACGATTGGCTCACTGTTGCTGCTCTACGGCGTGGCCGGGGTCATGGGTAATGTCTTCGCCGGCTTCGCCGCCAACCGCAGCGTGCGCCACACCTTGCTACTGGTCGCGCTGATGATCGGCACCAGCACCGCCCTGTTCCCCTACTTCGCCACCGGCATGACCGGCGCAGCGATGCTGATCGCCCTCTGGGGCTTCGCCTTCGGCGCCTTCCCGGCCTGCGCAAGTATCTGGATGTTTGTCGTGGCCCCCAAGGATGTCGAACGCGGCATGCCACTGTTCGTCGCCTTGTTCCAGGTGATCATCGCCCTGGGCTCGTTCTTCGGCGGCCGGATTGTCGACCAGATGGGCAGCGCGGTGCTGCTGAGCCTGGCCACGGCGTTGGTGGGCTGTGGGTTCGTGACGGTGCTGGTACTGGGGCGTCGTGTGAGCAATAGCCTGGTGGCCCAGCCGAGCTGATCAAACCGCAGAAACGAAAAAGCCCCGTAGCTTGTTCAGCTACGGGGCTTTTTCTATGTAATGGCGGAGAGATAGGGATTCGAACCCTAGGTACCGGTGAAGGTACAACGGATTTCGAATCCGTCCCATTCGGCCACTCTGGCATCTCTCCAACGGCGCGCATCATAACAGTGTGTTTCGCGGAAGCAAACCCCAAACGCGATTTTTTTCCGTGCTATCAGATGCTTGCGTCGATTAAAGCGGTACGCCGAGACGATTGGCGACTTCTTCGTAGGCTTCGATCACATCACCGAGGCCCTGGCGGAAGCGGTCTTTGTCCATCTTCTTCTTGGTGTCCTTGTCCCACAGGCGGCAGCCGTCCGGGCTGAATTCGTCGCCGAGGACGATGGAGCCATCGTGGAATACGCCGAATTCGAGCTTGAAGTCCACCAGCAGCAGGCCGGCGTCGTCGAACAGCTTGCTCAGCACGTCGTTGACCTTGAGGGACAACTCTTTCATGCGCGCCAGTTGCTCAGCGGTGCCCCAGCCGAATGCCACGACGTGGGATTCGTTGATGAACGGGTCGCCCTTGGCGTCGTCCTTCAGGAACAGCTCGAAGGTGTAGGGATTGAGCTTGAGGCCCTCTTCCACGCCCAGGCGCTTGACCAGGCTGCCGGCAGCGTAGTTACGCACGACGCATTCCACCGGGATCATGTCCAGCTTCTTGACCAGGCACTCGTTGTCGCCCAGCAGTTTGTCGAATTGGGTCGGAATGCCGGCCGCTTCGAGTTTCTGCATGATGAAGGCGTTGAACTTGTTGTTCACCATGCCCTTGCGATCAAGCTGTTCGATGCGCTTGCCGTCGAACGCCGAAGTGTCGTTGCGAAACAGCAGGATCAGGCGGTTGGCGTCGTCGGTCTTGTAAACCGACTTGGCTTTGCCGCGGTAGAGTTCTTCACGTTTTTCCATGATGGGCTCCGCTTTGAGTGAGGTGGGCTAGGCGATGTGTCGCCAGTCGAGCCCTGAATCTTGATCGGCCAGTTGCAGCCAGTCCGGGTCGCACCCAAGGGTGTCGACAAAACATTGCCGGGCAAGCGTCGGCAGGTTGTTCTTGCTGCTCAAGTGGGCCAGGACCAGGTGTTGCAGGTCTTGCCAGCCCAACTCATACACCAGGTACGCCGCCTGGTGGTTGTTCAAATGTCCCAGTTCGCCACCGACCCGCTGCTTGAGAAAGTAGGGGTAATGACCGCGAGCCAGCAGGTCCCGGCAGTGGTTGGATTCGATCATCAATGCATCGAGGTTCCGGTAACCGTCCAGCACCTTGGCGCAGTAGGAGCCCAGGTCGGTGAGTACGCCGAAACGCCGCTCCCCATCACTGAATACATACTGCGTCGGTTCCTGGGCATCGTGCGCCACGGCAATCACATCAATGCTCAACGCACCGATCTGCAGTTGCTCGCCACCGGCCAGGAAACCTGCGGGTTCAATCGGTTTGCGCATCCCGCGCAAGGTACCGCGACTGAGGTACACCGGAAGATTGTAGCGCCGAGACAGCAAACCCACGCCATGCACGTGGTCGGCATGTTCGTGGGTCACCAGAATCGCGCTCAGCTGCGTGGGGTGAACCCCCAGGCGCAGCAGGCGCCGCTCGGTTTCCCGTAACGAGAAACCACAATCCACCAGCACGTACGTGTCGTCATGAGCGACCAGCGTGCCGTTCCCTTGGCTACCGCTGCCGAGAACGGCAAAACGCATCGGATCAGCCCAGGTTGTCCTGAATCACGCCCAACACTTTGCGCGCTGTTTCAGCTGGCGCAACGGTATTGATGTTCTTCTCGACGGTGACTTGTACGCTTTCGCCAACCTTGCTCAAACGAACCTGGTAGCGCTCGGCGCGGGTCTCGATCTCTTCCTTGGTCGGCTTGCTGCCGAACAATTTGCCGAAGAAACCTGGCTCTTCATCTTTGCGCTCGGCTTTTTCGGCCACGTTGATGTAGTACAGGCCCAGGCTGCGGTTGATGTCTTCAACACGCCATGGGCCCTGCTCCAAGGCACGGCCAACGCTGGCCCAGGCACGGTCCAGGTCTTCACCCAGGTTCAGCACCACGTTGCCGCTGCCGTCTTCGGTGAGGCTGACGCGGCTCGGGGTGTCGTAATCACGTGCGGCGAGCAGGGAGACGGAACCGCCCTTCTCGGAAATGCGGCTCATGCTGGCCAGCATCTCGTCGACCAGTGCCGAGTCGACACCGGTGTTGACCGAACGGTTGGTGAAATCGACGTTGGCGGTGCTGCCGGCAGGACGCTCGGCGCTGACGACGTAGACTTCACTGGTATTGCGCTGCACGCCAGGCTCGATGCGCACCCGCACACGGGCTTCGCTGTCAGCGGCTACACCACCGGCCTGCAGGCGCTTGGCCATGCTGGCGGAGAGTTCGCTGCTGTGCTGCCATGCAGTGGTGAATTCACCGGTCTGTGGACGCTGCTCTTCAATACGGAAGCCGTTGTCCTGGAAGAACTGCACCGCCACCGGCCAGACTTCGGCAGGTGGACGCTGGGCCATGATCCAGCGCGAATCGCCGCTCTTCTGCAGGCTGTAGTCGCTGGCATCCGCCACGGCCGAGATCGGCTGTGGACGTGGTACCACGTACTCACCCTTGGTGGTGTCGTCGGCCACATTGCGTGGAATCGGCAGCAACGGGTCAAGGCGCTTGGCGACATTGACGTCCGGCGGCAGTTGCATCGGTTTGGTTGCTTGTGCTTCCAGGTAATCGCTGCCGCGGTCACGGAAGTAGCCTTCCGGGCCCCAGATCCAACCGCAGCCACTGGTGCTGGAGATAATCAAGGCAAGTGCGGAAAGTCCGGCCAATCGCTTCATGCGTAGTGCTTCCTCAATTAAACCAGGACGCCGGACTGGCGCAGGGCCTGTCGCAGCGGTTCGTGACAGGCGTCGCTGAGGCGGGTGAGCGGCAGACGGATACCGTCCGGCATCAGGCCCATCTCGAACAGTGCCCATTTCACGGGAATAGGGTTGGATTCGATAAACAGTGTCTTGTTGAGCGGCATCAGCTTCTCGTGGATCGCGCGGGCGGTCACGGCGTCGCCGGCGATGGCGGCGGCGCACATTTCGCTCATGGCACGCGGGGCCACGTTGGCGGTGACCGAGATGTTGCCCTTGCCGCCCAGCAGGATCAGCTCGACAGCAGTGGCGTCGTCACCGGAATACACCAGGAAGTCGCTGCTCACGCCGGCCAGGATGTCCTTGGCGCGCTGCAGGTCGCCGGTGGCTTCCTTGATACCGATGATGTTCGGCACGGTGGACAGGCGGATCACGGTCTCGGCCTTCATGTCGCAGGCAGTGCGGCCGGGTACGTTGTAGAGGATCTGCGGGATGTCCACGGCTTCGGCAATGGTGCGAAAGTGCTGGTACAGGCCTTCCTGGGTCGGCTTGTTGTAGTACGGGGTCACCAGCAGGCAAGCATCGGCGCCGGCCTTCTTGGCGTTCCTGGTCAACTCGATCGCTTCACGCGTCGAGTTGGCGCCCGTACCGGCGATCACGGCAATGCGGCCCGCGACGCGCTTGACCACGAATTCGATCACCTGGATGTGTTCTTCCACATCGAGGGTGGCCGATTCACCTGTGGTGCCGACCGCCACGATGGCGTTGGTGCCTTCTTGCAGGTGGAAGTCCACCAGTTTGCCCAGGCTGTCCCAGTCGAGATGACCTTGTGCATCCATGGGTGTGACCAGTGCCACCATACTGCCCGCAATCATGCAACCGCTCCTGCCGGAAAAAGAGAGCCGTAATGGTACTGGCGCCAAGATGCTTGTACAAGCTAAGTACCGCCTGACGATGCGTTCCGGAGCAACTAAACGACGGGCAATGCCATCATTGGGCCAAAGTACGGCCGCAAGCCCGAGAAAATTCCGCCGTTCACGCAATGAAAACGCCACCTCCTATCCCTTGGCGACGCTTTTCGCTACCCTTCATCCTTTGATCGATACGGCCCTCACAGTATCGACCGCTCATCGTTTTAGGAAGGCTGCATGTCCACCCCCACAGTTCGCGAACAATTCCTTGTTATCAGTGCCCTCGGCGCCAACCCCATGGAGCTGACCAACGTCCTGTGCCGCGCCAGCCATGAAAACCGCTGCGCCGTCGTGACTTCCCGCTTGACCCGCCACGGCGAGTGCAGTGCGCTGGTGCTGCAGATTTCCGGCACCTGGGATGCCCTCGCGCGCCTGGAAACCGGCCTGCCGGGCCTGGCCAAGAAGCACGACTTCACCGTCAATGTGGTGCGCAGCGCCGCCCTGGAGAACCGTCCCCAGGCCCTGCCTTATGTAGCGTACGTGAGCTCGGCCTACCGCTCGGACATCGTCAATGAGCTGTGCCAGTTCTTTATCGACCACAACGTCGAACTGGAGAACCTCACCTGCGACACCTACCAGGCGCCACAAACCGGCGGCACCATGCTCAACGCCACGTTCACCGTGACCTTGCCGGCCGGCGTGCAGATCAGCTGGTTGCGCGACCAGTTCCTGGACTTTGCCGATGCCTTGAACCTCGACGCACTGATCGAGCCGTGGCGCCCACAGAACCCAATGTAAGGAAGTTTTTTCATGGCGGTAGTCATCGACAAACCCGTAGCCGATTTCGAAGCCCAGGCCACCAGCGGCCAGACCTTCAGCCTCGCCGCTCTCAAGGGCAAGCAGGTGGTGATCTACTTCTACCCGAAGGACAGCACCCCGGGCTGCACCACCGAAGGCCAGGGTTTCCGTGACCAGTACGCGGCATTCAAGGCCGCCAACACCGAGGTGTTTGGCGTGTCACGCGACAGTGTGAAGTCTCACGAGAACTTCAAGGGCAAGCAGGAATTCCCCTTTGAGCTGATCAGCGACAAGGACGAAGCGGTTTGCCAACTGTTTGATGTGATCAAGCTGAAGAAGCTGTACGGCAAGGAATACCTGGGCGTGGATCGCAGCACTTTCCTGATCGATAGCGAAGGTGTGCTGCGCCAGGAATGGCGTGGCGTGAAAGTGCCGGGTCATGTGGATGCGGTGTTGGCGGCGGCGCAGGCTTTGAACAAGGCTTGATTGCTGCTGCGACCTTTGGATTGTCAGCGCCGGCAAGCCGGCTCCTACAGTTGTAACGCATTTCCCTGTAGGAGCGAGCTGCCGGCGATGGCGCCTTCAATCCCCCGCCACGTTTAAAGCAGCGGCGCCACCACCGGCTCCTGCCGCGGCCACGCATCCAGCACCGCCTTGAACAGCGTCGCCAGGGGAATGGCAAAGAACACGCCCCAGAACCCCCACAGCCCGCCGAACAACAGCACTGCGCAAATGATCGCCACCGGGTGCAGGTTGACCGCCTCTGAGAACAGCAGCGGCACCAGCACGTTGCCATCCAGGGTCTGGATAATGCCGTACACCGCCATCAGGTAGATGAACTGGTCGCTCCAGCCCCACTGGAACAAGGCGATCAACATCACCGGCACCGTCACCACCACCGCACCGACGTACGGCACGACCACCGACACCCCTACCAGCAACGCCAGCAATGCCGCGTAGTTCAGGTCCAAGGCGATAAAGGCGATGTAGGTCACGCCGCCACAGATAATGATCTCGATGACCTTGCCACGGATGTAATTGGCGATCTGGCGGTTCATCTCTTCGGCCACCCGCGTGATCAGCGCCCGCTCGCGCGGCAGGTAGCCGCTCACCCAACGACCGATCATCGCGCGGTCCTTGAGGAAGAAAAACACCAGGATCGGTACCAGTACCAGGTAGATCATGATGTTGACCAGCAACGGCAGGCTGGACAGGGAAAAGGTCAGTGCCCATTGCCCGAATTTTCCGATCTCGCCGCGCGCCGCTTCGATGGCCTGCAGCACCTGCTCATCCGAGACCAGGTGCGGGTAACGCTCCGGCAGCAGCAGCAACAGTGATTGCCACTTGGCGAGCATGCCCGGCAGTTCGTTGAACAGGGTAATCAGTTGGTGCCACAGCAACGGCAACACCACCACGATAAACACCACGAGCAAGCCCATGAACAAGGCGAACACCAGGCCCACGGCAGCGCCGCCCGGCAGTCGCAGGCGCTCCAGGGTGGTGACCAGGCCCTGCATCAGGTAAGCCAGCACCATCCCCGCCAGTACCGGCGCCAGCATGCCGCCCAAGGTCAGCACGGCCGTAAAGGCCAGGAAAAGCAGGACCGCCAGCACCACCGCTTCTTCGTCGGAGAAGTAGCGCTGGATCCAGTCTCGTAACACTTTGAACATCAATCAACCTCGGGTGGTGGGGGCGAACGGTTCAGGCCTTGCGCAACCAGTAACGGTACACACCGGCGGCGTCTTCTTCATGTAGCAGGGTATGGCCCGCCAACTTGGCAAAGGTACGGAAATCACGCTGGGAGCCCGCGTCGGTGGCAATGACCTTGAGCACTGCACCACTGGCCAATCGATTGAGCTCCAGCTTGGCCTTGAGCAAGGGCAACGGGCAATTGAGGCCACTGGCATCGAGTTCGGCATCAAAGGCTACAGCGTCGGTCATGGTTTTACTCCAGGCACGCATTCGGGCTGCTTAGAATATCTGGTCCGAAGCTCAGTGTCCGGCTACAGTAAGCTCTTTGTCGAAAGGCTCTGTGCATGACTTTTTTGCGCCCTACCCTGCTGACGCTGGCTTGCCTGCTGGCCTCCCCGGGCTTCGCCGATGACCTGCCGTCACTTGGCGACGCCAGTTCTGCCATTGTCTCGCCACAACAGGAATACCAACTGGGGCGCGCCTGGTTGGCCTATCTGCGCGGCCAGGTCTCACAGCTTAATGATCCGCAACTCAAGGATTATGTCGAAACCAGCGTGTACAAGCTGGTAGAGACCAGCCAGGTGAATGACCGGCGCCTGGAGTTCATCCTGATCAACAGCCCGCAATTGAACGCCTTTGCCGCACCCGGCGGGATTGTCGGGGTCAACGGCGGCCTGTTTCTCAATGCCCAGACCGAGGGCGAATACGCCTCGGTGCTCGCACACGAATTGGCGCATTTGTCCCAGCGCCACTTTGCTCGTGGCGTTGAGGCGCAACAGCGCATGCAGATCCCGATGATGGCGGCCTTGCTGGGCGGCATCATCGCCGCTGCTGCCGGCGCAGGTGATGCGGGGATTGCCGCAATTGCCGGTACCCAGGCCGCTGCGATCCAGGAACAACGGCGCTTCTCGCGCCAGAACGAACAAGAGGCAGACCGCATCGGTATCCTCAACCTGGAAAAAGCCGGTTACGACCCGCGTTCCATGCCGACCATGTTCGAACGCCTGATGCGCCAGTACCGTTTCGATGCCAAGCCGCCTGAATTCCTGCTGACGCACCCGGTCACCGAATCGCGGATCGCCGACACCCGCAACCGCGCCGAGCAAGCCAAGCCCGGCGGCAAGGAAGACAGCCTGCGTTATCAACTGATTCGCGCCCGCGTGCAGCTGCAATACGAAGATACGTCCGGGCTCGCTGCCAAGCGCTTCCAGGCACAGCTGGATGAGAACCCTAAAAACGACGTGGCACGCTATGGCTTGGCCATCGCCCAGATCAAGGGCTCGCAATTCAAGGAGGCGCGGGAAAACCTCGCGCAGCTGCTGGCCAAGGCGCCCACTGACATCACCTACAACCTGGCCCAGATCCAGTTGGACATCGACAACAACCACCTGCCGGACGCGCAGCAGCGCACCGATAAGATGTTGACCCAGTATCCGGGCAACTATCCGTTGAATCAGGTGAGAGTGGATCTGCTGCTCAAGCAGAACCGCACCGCCGATGCAGAAAAAGCCCTCGACGCATTGCTCAAGTCTCGTCCGGACGATCCGGATGTCTGGTATCAGGTTGCCGAGACGCGCGGCCTGTCCGGCAATATCATCGGCCTGCACCAGGCGCGTGCCGAATACTTTGCCCTGGTGGGCGATTTCCAGCAGGCCATTCAGCAGTTGGACTTTGCCAAGCGACGCGCCGGCAACAATTTCCCGCTGTCGTCACGCATCGATGCGCGCCAACGTGAGCTGATCGAACAGGAACGCCTGGTCAAGGGAATGATGAGCTAAACCCATCGCCCACAAAAAAGCCCCGCCTTCGTCATCCGAAGGCGGGGCTTTTTATTGAGCTGGCGGTTACTCGGCCAGCTTGAAGGTAATGAAGCTGGCACGGCCCTGACGCAGCACGCGCATCGACACCGAGCGATTCTTCGGCAGCGCCTTGGCGATGTCGGTGAACTGCTTGGTAGAGTCAATCGCCTGATTGTTCAGGTGAGTGATCACGTCGCCTGGCTGCAGGCCGATCAAGGCTGCCGGACCATCCTGCACTTCCTTGATGACTACGCCGCTCTTGAGGTCGAAGGATTTCTTTTGCTCATCAGTCAGCTCGGCCACGGCAATACCCAGGCGGTTGCTGCTGCGCTCGGCACCCGGCTTGGTGTTACCCAGGGCATCCAGGGTCGCACCCTCTTCAGGGATGGCGCCAACGGTCAGCTCAACTGTCTGGCGCTTGCCTTCACGAATCACTTCCAGCTTGGCCTTGCTGCCGGCCTTGAGTGCACCTACCAGGTGTGGAAGGTCAGCCGACATGATGATCGGCTGGCCGTTCATGCTCAGGATCACGTCGCCAACCTGCAAGCCACCCTTGGCAGCCGGGCCGTCGTCCTGGATCTGCGCGACCAGGGCACCGGCCGGCTTGTCGAGGCCGAAGGATTCAGCCAGGTCCTTGTTCACTTCCTGGATCACTACGCCCAACCAGCCACGGCTGACCTTGCCACCGCTTTTCAGCTGGTTGGAAACATCCATTGCCACGTCGATCGGGATAGCGAAGGACACGCCCATGAAGCCACCGGAACGGGTGTAGATCTGCGAGTTGATCCCCACCACTTCGCCCGCCAGGTTGAACAGCGGGCCACCGGAGTTACCCGGGTTGATCGGCACGTCGGTCTGGATGAATGGCACGTAGTTTTCGTTGGGCAGGCTGCGGCCAATAGCACTGACGATACCTTGGGTCACGGTGTGGTCAAAACCGAATGGCGAACCGATGGCGACCACCCACTGACCGGCTTTCAGGTCCTGGGATTTACCCAGCTTCAGCACAGGCAGGTCCTTGCCATCAATCTTCAACAACGCCACATCGGAACGTGGGTCAGTTCCCACCAGCTTGGCTTTGAGCTCACTGCGATCGGCCAGGCGCACAAGAATCTCGTCGGCGTCGGCAATCACGTGGTTGTTGGTGAGGATGTAGCCATCCGGCGAGATGATGAAGCCCGACCCCAGGGATTGCGCTTCACGCTGGCCACCGCCGCCACGGGGCGTGCGTGGCTGCGGCATGCCGCGCTCGAAGAACTCGCGCAGCATCGGCGGCAGGCCTTCGAGGTCAGGCATCTGCTGGTTGGAGACTTTGCGATCCGGCAGCTTCTGCGTGGTACTGATGTTCACCACGGCAGGCGAGGCTTGCTCAACCAATTGGGTAAAGTCAGGCAACTCGGCCGCTTGCGCAGGCAAGGCCTGACCCAGCACCAACACCGTGGCGACTATGGATAGGTAAGACTTCAAACGTGGTATCGACATACAGCTCCCGTTACGACGAGCAGGGTTGAGCGACAGGGTTCAAGAAACGCCGAAAACTGCGACCGACATCTTTGTTCCGCGAACAAAACAAGGCCAGAGCCGACAAGCCCTGACCTATAAAAAACATGAGAGATTTTTGCAAGTGAAAATGCTGATCCGGACATTTCATGCTCTCGGCAGCCAACCTGGCGTGGATACACAGTGAAAGGTCAGGATGAACATAGGATTAACGGCTCACGGCTGGGTGACTGGCTTTTTTTCACCGCGCACTGACAGCGCGATACGTTCGGCCGTACCGATAGGAATCTCGCCGACAACCGTCACCATCATTTCGCCGTCTACCGTATTCAGGCGACGGGACACGGCCACCGTCGGGCCCAACTGAGTGCGGGTTTCCGTGACGCTTACATCGCTGATGGGCTCCAGAAACACCGAGAAGCGCGCCAGGCCATCTTCATACATCAGGCTTTCGACGGTTGCCTTGGTTTGCGTGTCTTTACGCACACTGCTGTTGCTCAGCTGAAACCCCGGCGGCAACCACTCCAGGTGCCACGCCTCGACAGACTGGGCTTGCGGTGCCTGAGTCTTGGCGACGCTGACCGGCGTGCAGTCGCTGCCGGGCTGCAGGTCGTGATCATCGGGCAGGGAAGTATCCAAGCGGGTGAACTGGAAACGCTCCAGCAATTGGCCCTGATCATTGAGCAGCAAGGACTTGAGCGGCAACGCGGTTTCACGGTCCAGGTGCAGCTCAAAGCCATAACGGTACTGATCACGCGGCGTTATCGAAACGATTACCGCATTCCGACCGGCCACGCGCGATTTGCCGATGACGGCCAGTTCGTAGAATTGATTGAGTTTTTGCGGATCCAGCGCGCGTGAAGGTGCATCACGCGAATTGCCAAGGCCTGCGACCAGAGTGCCGCTGACACATTGAGTACGGCCGTCCAGACGCACGACTTCCTGGGCAGAGCCATCGAGCTGCAAGAGCCGCTCACGGACCTGACCATCCTGGACGCGATGCCAGATGTCATGGGTGGAAAAACTGCCGTTACGTTCGTAGACAAACGTACCTTTAAAGCTTTGCTGCTGCTCTGCACGCCCAAGTCGAGTCAGCCAGTCTTGGGCTTCATCGGCATGGGCGGGGAGTGCAAACCAACCACTGAGCAAAAGCGTAAGGAGCGGTATGGCGCGCATAGGGCTCCTTGACGGTTTAGCGGTTTTCCAGGCTTGCAGCACGTGCATATGGCAGAGCGCTTTCAGTGCCTTTCAAGGCCGATTCCTGTGCGTGTTGGCGCAGGTAGCCTGGAAGACGCTGGTCCTGCCAGCCGGATTGCCCTTGCAACACACCGTTGGCCATAGGGCCGGTGGTGTCAGAGCTTTCCTTGTAGCCGGCCAATACCGCTGGGCCTTTGACTTGCGGACCGGCCATGACCGGTTGCTGAGTCTGCTGGGCCAGTTCGACACCGGCGATTTCGTCCTGGTTGTACAGGCGAACACCGGCCAACACGGCAACAGTCACCGAGGCAGCAACTGCCAGGCGACCCAGGCTACGCCAAGGACCACGAGCAGCTTTTGCCGGAACGGCTTCATCAGCCAGCGCGGCAGAAACGGCCGCAGCAATATCCAGACGAGGGATTAGAAGATCCTTGTGCATCACCGCCCGAGCGACTTGGTAACGAGACCAGGTATCACGGGTTTCGGCATCATCAAATGCGTTGAGCACTCGACGAAGTTCCAGTTCATCCGCTTCGTTATCCATCACTGCGGACAGCGATTCCTGCAGGGCATCACGACTCATGGCGGTTCCTCTCTTGGCTGTCGCCGCTGTCTTTAGTTTTCCTGCAACAACGGTTGCAAGGCTTTATCGATGGCTTCCCGGGCCCGGAAAATCCGTGACCTTACAGTCCCCACCGGACACTGCATGACGCTCGCAATGTCTTCGTAACTCAGACCATCGAATTCACGTAAAGTTAACGCCGTACGTAAATCTTCTGGCAGTTGCTGAATTGTGCGATGAACGGTTCCTTCGATCTCGTCGCGCAGCAATGCACGCTCCGGCGACTCCAGATCTTTGAGGCCGTGGTCACCATCGTAAAATTCTGCATCTTCTGAACTTACATCACTATCCGGTGGGCGGCGCCCGCGAGACACCAGATAGTTCTTCGCCGTGTTGATGGCGATGCGGTATAGCCACGTGTAAAACGCACTATCACCGCGAAAATTGCCAAGTGCACGGTACGCCTTGATAAAGGCTTCCTGTGCAACGTCCTGCGCTTCATGGGTGTCGTGCACAAAACGCACGATCAACCCGAGAATTTTGTGCTGGTATTTCAGCACTAGCAGATCAAAAGCTCGCTTGTCGCCGCGTTGAACGCGCTCGACCAGCTGCTGATCCTCTTCCTGGGTTAGCATGAACACTCCTCGTTGTACTTGAAGGAGGCTTGCATAACTAAACGATCAGGCTTGCAAACATAGACTCGGACTTTTCGCAAAAGTTCTCCCCCTCCAAGCAAGTTTCCGGCATGCACTGATTTGGCACACACGAAAAACGCAGCACGGGCAATGCCGACTGCGCGAATAATCTTGTCGTCGGTTTTCTGACGCGTCCAATGCTCCCGACGGGCCAATAAACTCAACGTTTTCCCAGCTTTCGGGCAACCTGCTATTGAGTCGGGGCTTATGCAAAAAGTTCCCATCTCAATAACCAGCCGATTTTAACCCGAGCCGCGCACCGTAATCTCACATTGCCACGAATGCCCGGCTATTGTGCCGCTCCCCCCCTCTATATACTAGTGGCCCGTGTGACCCTTTGATTCGCCGATCCGGGCGTCCTGTTTGCGCCAACCCTGTGGATCGCTTTTTGCGGAATCCTTCAAATGAGCCAACAGTTTCAACACGATGTGCTGGTGATCGGTAGCGGCGCGGCCGGCTTGAGCCTTGCGCTGACCCTCCCACGCCACCTGCGAATTGCCGTACTGAGCAAAGGCGACCTGGCCAACGGTTCGACTTTCTGGGCCCAGGGCGGTGTCGCCGCCGTGCTGGACGACACCGATACGGTGCAGTCCCACGTCGAAGACACCCTCAACGCCGGCGGCGGCCTGTGCAACGAGGACGCAGTGCGCTTCACCGTCGAGCACAGCCGCGAGGCGATCCAGTGGTTGATCGACCAAGGCGTGCCCTTCACCCGTGACGAGCACGCAGGCACTGACGACGGCGGCTTCGAATTCCACTTGACCCGTGAAGGCGGCCACAGCCACCGCCGTATCATCCACGCCGCCGATGCAACCGGCGCGGCCATCTTCAAGACCTTGCTCGAACAGGCACGCCAACGCCCCAACATCGAATTGCTGGAGCAACGCGTCGCCGTCGACCTGATCACCGAAAAGCGCCTGGGCCTGGCGGGCGAACGCTGCCTCGGCGCCTACGTGCTCAACCGCGCCAGCGGCGAAGTCGACACCTATGGTGCGCGCTTCACGATCCTGGCGTCCGGCGGTGCAGCCAAGGTCTACCTCTATACCAGCAACCCCGACGGCGCCTGTGGCGACGGCATCGCCATGGCCTGGCGTTCGGGTTGCCGGGTGGCCAACCTGGAATTCAACCAGTTCCACCCCACCTGCCTGTATCACCCCCAGGCCAAGAGTTTCCTGATCACCGAGGCCCTGCGTGGCGAAGGTGCGCACTTGAAACTGCCGAACGGCGAACGTTTCATGCAGCGCTTCGACCCACGCGCCGAGTTGGCCCCGCGCGATATCGTCGCCCGCGCCATCGACCACGAGATGAAGCGCCTGGGCATCGACTGCGTCTACCTGGACATCAGCCACAAGCCCGAAGCCTTCATCAAGACGCACTTCCCCACCGTCTACGAGCGCTGCCTGGCCTTCAATATCGACATCACCAAAGGCCCGATCCCGGTGGTACCCGCCGCGCACTACACCTGCGGCGGCGTGATGGTCGACCAGCAAGGCCGTACGGACGTGCCCGGGCTGTATGCGATTGGCGAAACCAGCTTCACCGGCCTGCACGGCGCCAACCGCATGGCCAGCAACTCGCTGCTCGAATGCTTCGTCTACGCCCGCTCGGCGGCGGCGGACATTCTCGAACAGCTGCCGCGTATCCCCGTGCCGGCCGCCCTGCCCCACTGGGACGCCAGCCAGGTCACCGATTCGGACGAAGACGTGATCATTGCCCACAACTGGGACGAGCTGCGGCGCTTCATGTGGGACTACGTGGGGATCGTGCGCACCAATAAACGCCTGGCACGCGCTCAGCACCGGGTGCGGTTGCTGCTGGATGAGATTGATGAGTTCTACAGCAACTATAAAGTCAGCCGTGACCTGATCGAATTGCGCAACCTGGCCCAGGTGGCGGAGTTGATGATCCGCTCGGCCATGGAGCGCAAGGAGAGCCGGGGCCTGCATTACACCCTCGACTACCCGCAGATGCTGCCCGAGGCGCGCGACACTATTCTGGTGCCAACCACCTACGCCGGCTGAACTTCAGGCGAACCCGCAGGTGCCGGTGTACATCGGCGGCCTGCGAATCCCTCGGCACGCAGAGTGAACGCACGCGCCATTGGCCCTTCAGCCGATAGCGCAGCACCACGATCAGCGGCAACGCCAGGCTGTCGGGACGCAATTGCACACTGTGCCAGCCCAGCTCGTCGCTGAATAACTGCCAGCCGTCTTCGTCACGGCGCAGGCCACGAATCGACGAACGGTGAGTCAACAGGATATGGCGCGGTAAAACCCAGGCGGCGTGAGCCAGGCACACCAGCATGCCCAGACTGGCGAACGGTAGATCCACCACCAACAGGGCACCCAAGGCGAACGCCTGGGCAAGAAGATACGCCGCCAGCAAGAGCCGCGAGGCCTGCCAGCGGCATTCAAAACGATTACTTGGGTTGTACACGGTCCAGAATCATGCGGACCATGCGCTGCAGCTCCGGGTCTTCCGACTCGGCACGCTCCATGAACCAGCCGAACATGTCCTGGTCTTCGCACTCCAGCAGGCGGACATAGACGTTGCGATCCACCTCATTAAGGGTTGAATAGACCTCTCTGACGAATGGCACCAGCAACACGTCCAGTTCAAGCATGCCGCGACGGCTGTGCCAGTAGAGGCGATTGAGTTCTACATCTTCGACCATGGAGCGCTCCTCAAATAGAGCGCGAGTATACAGGCCGAACGGCACCGGAACAGTCGGCTTTGGTCGCCCCATACGGAAACTATCCATTTGCCGGGCGCCCCTCTATGATGCACCCATGACTTTTTGACCTGCGATGACCCATGGCTGACTCTGCTTTCTTCTGCCCCCTGTCCCACGAAGGCGTTCTCGCCGTCCGTGGTTCCGACGCTGCCAAATTCCTGCAGGGCCAACTGACCTGCAACCTCAATTACCTGAGCGACACGCAGGCCAGTCTCGGCGCGCGCTGTACGCAAAAAGGCCGGATGCAATCGAGTTTTCGCATTGTGTTGCAAGGTGACGGCGTGCTGCTGGCGATGGCCACCGAGTTGCTGGAGCCGCAACTGGCGGACCTGAAGAAATACGCCGTGTTCTCCAAATCCAAGCTCACCGACGAAAGCGCCGCCTGGGTGCGTTTCGGCCTGGCCGAAGCCGATCAGGTCCTCGCCAGCCTGGGTCTGGAACTGCCGGCCGACACCGACAGTGTTGCCCGCACCGACCACTTGATCGCCATTCGCGTGTCGCCCGGCCGCAGTGAGCTCTGGGTCCCCGCCGAGCATGCCGATGCCGTGCGCAGCCAATTGGCCACGCAATTGAAACAAGCAGACTTGAATGAATGGCTGCTGGGCCAGGTCCGCGCCGGGATCGGCCAGGTCATGCCCCAGACGCGCGAGCTGTTCATACCGCAGATGCTCAACCTGCAAGCCGTGGGCGGCGTCAGCTTCAAGAAAGGCTGCTACACCGGCCAGGAAATCGTCGCGCGCATGCAGTACCTGGGCAAACTCAAGCGCCGCCTGTACCGCTTGAGCCTCAATGCGGCGCAAATGCCCGAGCCAGGCACCCCGCTGTTTTCCCCCAGCCACAACAGCGCCATTGGCGAGGTGGTGATTGCGGCAAAAGCGGACCAGGTGATTGAACTTCTGGCCGTGTTGCAAGCCGAAGCAGCCGATAGTGGCGATGTGCATCTTGGCACCCTGGAAGGCCCCGGTTTACAGCTGCTCGACCTGCCTTACCAACTCGACCGTGATCGAGAGATCCAGCGTTAGTCGCCGTACCTTTTTGCAACACCCTAGAGATCATGAATGAACAAGCTGGCGGAAAAAGTCCAACAGGCGTTGGTGACGGCCATCGACAACGATGACCTGGTTCTGCCGACATTGCCGGAAGTCGCCCTGAACATCCGTCAGGCCGCCGAAGACCCGGACATCAGCATCAGCCACTTGAGCAAGGTAATCGGTCGTGACACCGCGCTGTCGGCGCGCCTGATCAAAGTGGTAAACAGTCCGCTGTTGCGCGCGACCCAGGAAGTCACCGACCTGCACACCGCCATCACGCGGCTGGGCACCAACTACAGCAGTAACCTGGCCATCGGCCTGGTGATGGAACAGATCTTCCACGCCCGCTCCGAAGCCGTCGAACAGAAGATGCGCGATGTATGGCGCCGCAGCCTGGAAGTGGCCGGCGTGAGTTACGCCTTGTGCCGCAGCCACAGCCTGCTCAAGCCCGACCAGGCAGCCCTCGGCGGCCTGGTGCACCAGATCGGCGTGCTGCCGATCCTGACCTACGCCGAAGACCACTACGAGTTGCTCTCGGACCCGGTCAGCCTCAACCACGTGATCGACAGCATCCACCCACTGCTCGGCGACAAACTGCTCGGTGGCTGGGACTTCCCGGAAATGCTGGCAAAGTTGCCGGGACAATATTTGAACCTGGAGCGCGACTCCGCCAGCCTCGACTACATCGACCTGGTGCAGATCGCAGTGCTGTATTGCCATCGCGGCACCGATCACCCGTTGGCGAGCGTACCGGTGTCCACCCTGCCGGCGATCAAGAAGCTGCGGGTCGACCCCTACAGTGACAGCTTGCGCGCGGAACTGGATGAAGCGCGCTCGATGTTCTATTGATCAACCGGCGATAAAACTCACGCGCACCTTCAACCCCGCCAGCTCGCCATCATGCAGGCTGATCTGCGCCAGATGCGCGCGGCAGATTTCGCCGACGATCGCCAGCCCCAGGCCTGAACCCATGCCCTGCTGGCTGCGTCGGTAGAAGCGTTCGAACACCCGGTCGCGCTCATCCAGCGGGATGCCCGGGCCATCATCCTCCACTTCCAGCACCGCCGGCGCCGTCACCCGCAGGATCACGTTGCCGCCGGGCGGCGTGTGCGCCAGGGCGTTGTCCACCAGGTTACTCAGCAACTCGTTGAGCAGGGTCGGCTCGCCGCGCAGCCACACCGGCTCGTCGGCCTCCAAGGCCAGCGCCACGCCGCGCGCATGCGCCAGCGGCGCCATGGCCATGCCCAGCTCACGGGCGAGCTGGCTGAGGTCGAGCAACTGCGCGCCGCCTTCGGCAATCGCCCGCGCGCCGTTCTCGATACGCGCCAGGGACAGCAATTGGTTGGCCAGGTGGGTCAGGCGGTCCGTGCCCTGGGCCGCGGTTTCCAGGGTGCTGCGCCAGGTGGCCGGGGCGTCGCTGCGCAGGCCCAGCTCCAGCCGTGCCTTGAGCGCCGCCAGCGGGGTGCGCAGTTCGTGGGCCGCATCGGCGATGAACTGCGCCTGGCGCTCGAACTGGCCGCGCAGGCGCTCGGTGAAGTGGTTGAGGGACCGCACCAGCGGGCCGAACTCATGTTGCACCTCCACCAATGGCAGCGGCCGCAAATCGTCGGGCTGGCGCTCTTCCACCGCCGTGCGCAGGCGCTCCAGCGGGCGCAGTGCCGCACTGACGGCAAACCACACCAACAACAAGGCGCCGATGGCGAGCATGCCCAGGCGCAGCAAGGTGTCGGCCATCAGGCTGCGGGCCATGCTCACGCGCGCTTCATCGGTTTCGGCCACGCGGATTTCCGCCATGCCGTTCATGTTCGGTTCGGACACCGCCTTGAGCAGGCTGACCACCCGCACCGGCTGGCCCAGATACACGGCGTCATAGAAACGCGCCAGTGCCGGGTAATCATCGGTTCGCGGCGTGCCGGGCGGCGGGCCGGGCAGGTTTTCGTAGCCGGAAATCAGCTTTTGGTCGATGTCATTGACCTGGTAATAGATGCGCCCGGCGCTGTCATAGGCGAACGTGTCCAGGGCCACGTAAGGCACATTGGCACTGAGGGTGCCGTCCACCTGGGTCAGGCCCGCGGCGATGGTACGGGCCGAGGCCAACAGGGTGCGGTCATAGGCGGTATCGGCGGCCTCGCGGCCATTCCAGTAAGCGCTCATGCCGCTGGCCAGCATCAGCAGCACCAGCAACAGCGCCAGGTTCCACAGCAGGCGCCAGCGCAGGCTGCTGGGCTTATGCATCGCGCGCTTCCAGCAGGTAGCCGAGACCGCGAAAGGTCACAATGGCGATGGGCTGGCCATCGAGTTTCTTGCGCAGGCGGTGCACGTAGATTTCGATGGCATCCGGGCTCGCCTCTTCGTCCAGGCCGAACACCTGCGAGGCGAGTTGCTCTTTGCTCATCACCCTGCCCGGTCGCGCGATCAGTGCTTCAAGCACCGCTTGCTCACGGGAGGTCAGGGTCATCAGTTCGCCGCCGACCGTGAAGCGGCGGGTGTCGAGGTCATAGACCAGCACACCACACGCCTGCTGGCGCTCGCCGCCCAGCACGCTGCGCCGCAGCAGCGCCTTGACCCGCGCCTCCAGTTCCGTCAGTTCGAACGGCTTGGCCAAATAGTCGTCGGCGCCAAGGTTCAGGCCATGCACGCGGTCTTTCACATCGCTGCGCGCGGTCAACATCAACACCGGCAGGTTTTTTCCACGGGCGCGCAACCGCGCCAGCACTTCGAATCCGTCCATGCGCGGCAGGCCTACGTCGAGGATCGCCGCCGCGTATTCCTCGCTGCTCAAGGCCAGGTCCGCGGCCACGCCATCGTGCAACACATCGACAGTCAAACCCGTGCTCTTGAGCGCCTGGGCGACGCTTTCAGCGAGCTGCAGATGGTCTTCAACCAGGAGGACACGCATGGACTTCTACCTCGTTCGGGCATGGCCGACGCCACGCTTTGCGGGGCAGTTTACAGGCGCCGCCTGGCCTGTGAAGCCCGAAAACATTGAAAGACAACTGAAAGGTTAGTGAAAGCTTCGCCCTTTAGCATCCAGCCACGGTGGGTCATGCCCATCGAGCTACCTGATCCGTAGCGCCCGAAAAACGCCTCGAAGCGTTTTCGCCAAAATAAGAACAATAACGGAGTACCCAACGATGCTGTCGACACAGCCCCAGGCTTGCCCGCCTGTTCGTTCTTCTCGCCTGACCCACACCGCCCTTGCCAGTGCCGCTGCCCTCGCCGGCTTTGCGCCGCTCAGCCAGGCTGCCTTCTTCGAAGACAGCAGCGCGACCCTGGAAACCCGCAACATGTACTTCAACCGCGACTTTCGCGACGGCACAAGTGCGCAGCAATCCAAGCGCGACGAATGGGCCCAGGGGTTCATGCTCAACCTGCAATCGGGCTACACCGACGGCACCGTCGGCTTTGGCGTGGATGCGTTGGGCATGCTCGGGGTCAAGCTCGACTCCAGCCCCGACCGCACCGGCACCGGCCTGCTGCCGACCCATGACGATGGCCGCGCCGCCAACGAGTACTCTAAGCTGGGCCTGACCGGCAAAGTGAAAATCTCTGCCACCGAGTTGAAGATCGGGGCGCTGATCCCTGAACTGCCGATCCTCAAGCCCAACGACGGGCGCATCCTGCCGCAGACCTTCAACGGCGGTCTGCTGACCTCCAAGGAATTCAAGAACCTGGTGTTCACCGCAGGCCGGCTCGACAAGGCCAAGGACCGCGACGACACCAACTACGAGGACATCGCCCTCAATAACAAGAACAGCCGCTTCCTCAGTGGCGCCACCGGCAAGCACTTCAACTTTGGCGGTGCCGACTACAAGTTCGCCGACAAGATCACCGGCAGCTACCACTTCGCCCAGCTCGATGATGTCTACCGCCAGCACTTCCTCGGCCTGGTCGCTGCGCGCCCGATGGGCCCCGGGACCTTCGCCACCGACCTGCGCCTGGCGATCAGCGATGACACCGGCAGTGCCCGTGGCGGCAAGATCGACAACCAATCCCTCAACGGCCTGTTCAGCTATGCGCTCAATGGCCATAAGCTCAGCGCCGGTTATCAGCACATGTCCGGTGACAGTGCCTTCCCGTATGTGGATGGCAGCGATCCGTACCTGGTCAACTTCGTGCAGATCAACGATTTCGCCGGCGCTGAAGAGCGCTCCTGGCAAGCGCGTTACGACTACGACTTCGCCAAACTGGGGATTCCCGGCCTGAGCTTCATGAGCCGTTACCTCTCGGGTGACAACATCAAGCTCAAGAACGGCGAGACCGGCAAGGAGTGGGAACGCAACAGCGAGATCCGCTACGTGGTGCAAAGCGGCACGTTCAAGGATGTATCGGTGCGCCTGCGCAACGCGACTTATCGTTCCAACTATTCAGCCCGTGATGCGGATGAAATGCGCCTGCTGGTCAGCTATAGCGTCGCGCTTTGGTAGTAACAACTCATAACAACAAAGACGGAGATCATCATGACCCCTTCACTGCGTAAATTGGCCCTCGCCGCCGGCTGCATGCTGTTCGCCGGCCAACTGCTGGCCGCCGACGAGCCCAAGCGCCCGGAATGCATCGCACCGGCCTCCCCGGGCGGCGGTTTTGACCTGACCTGCAAACTGGCGCAAAGCGCGCTGGTCAATGAAAAGCTGCTGAGCAAGCCGATGCGCGTGACCTACATGCCTGGTGGCGTGGGCGCGGTGGCCTACAACGCGGTGGTCGCGCAGCGCCCGGCGGACGCCGGCACCCTGGTGGCCTGGTCCAGTGGCTCGCTGCTGAACCTGGCCCAGGGCAAGTTCGGTCGCTTCGATGAGAGCGCCGTGCGCTGGCTGGCAGCGGTCGGCACCAGCTACGGGGCCATCGCGGTGAAAGCCGATTCGCCCTACAAGACCCTCGACGATCTGGTCAAAGCCCTGAAGAAAGATCCGGGCAGCGTCGTGATCGGCTCCGGCGGTACCGTCGGCAGCCAGGACTGGATGCAAACCGCGCTGATCGCCAAGGCCGCCGGGATCAACCCGCGTGAGCTGCGTTATGTGGCCCTCGAGGGCGGCGGTGAAATCGCCACCGCGCTGCTCGGTGGGCATATCCAGGTGGGCAGTACCGACATCTCCGACTCCATGCCGCACATTCTCAGCGGTGACATGCGCCTGCTCGCGGTGTTCTCCGAACAGCGCCTGGACGAGCCGGAAATGAAGAATATTCCGACCGCCAAGGAGCAAGGCTACGACATCGTCTGGCCGGTGGTGCGTGGCTTCTACCTCGGGCCGAAAGTCAGCGATGCCGACTACGCCTGGTGGAAGGATGCCTTCGACAAACTGCTGGCCTCCGACGAGTTCGCCAAGCTGCGTGACCAGCGCGAGCTGTTCCCGTTCGCCATGACCGGCCCGGAGCTGGACACCTACGTGAAGAAGCAGGTGGCTGACTACAAAGTGCTGGCCAAAGAGTTCGGCCTGATCCAGTAATCGCCCCTCTGTGGGAGCGGGCTTGCCCGCGAAAAACGTCAACGACGACGCGTGCTGCTGGACACACGCGGCGTCCGGGCATTTTTCGCGAGCAGTGTCGCGCCTGCAAAAGTGGCCCAGGAGTTTCCTATGCTCTTACAACGCATTTTCGCCTCGGTGATGTTGCTGGTCTGTGCCGGCCTCGCCCTGATGGCCTGGCCGTATCAGGCGGCATTTTCCTACGAGCCGGTCGGCCCTCGCGCCTACCCGCTGCTGATGCTCGGGCTGATGAGCCTGGGGCTGATCTACATGCTGTTTCGCCCACAGCCGACCAAGCACACCGAGGAAGAACCCGCGCTGGACCGCCAGACCCTGATCAAGATCGGCGTCTGCGTGGCCCTGCTGATTGTGTTTGCCGGCACCTTCGAACCACTGGGTTTCATCCTCAGCAGCATGCTGATCGGTATCCCCATGGCGCGCCTGTATGGCGGCCGCTGGTTGCCCAGCGTGGTGATCGTCAGCCTGATGGCCATTGGTCTTTATCTGCTGTTCGATAAAGCCATGGATGTTCCGCTGCCCCTCGGCCTGCTCGACGTTCTGGAGAACTGACATGGATACTTTTGGCTATTTGGGCCAGGGCTTCGGCGTTGCGCTGTCCCCCTACAACCTGGTGACCGCGCTGTGCGGCACCTTGATCGGCACCGTGGTTGGCCTGTTGCCGGGCTTGGGCCCGATCAACGGCGTGGCGTTGTTGATCCCGATCGCTTTCGCGTTGGGCCTGCCGCCGGAATCGGCGCTGATCCTGCTCGCCGCCGTGTACCTGGGTTGCGAATACGGCGGCCGTATCAGCTCGATCCTGCTGAACATCCCGGGCGAGGCGTCCACCGTGATGACCACCCTCGACGGCTACCCGATGGCCCGCAAAGGCCTGGCCGGTGTGGCACTGTCGTTGTCGGCATGGAGCTCGTTCATCGGCGCGTTTATCGCCACCTGCGGCATGGTGCTGTTTGCACCGCTGCTGGCCAAATGGGCGATTGCCTTTGGTCCGGCGGAATATTTCGTCCTGATGGTGTTCGCGATTGTCTGCCTGGGCGGCATGGCCGGCGACAAACCGCTGAAAACCTTCGTCGCGGCGCTGATCGGCCTGTTTCTCTCGGCGGTGGGCATTGATGCCAACAGCGGCGTCTACCGTTTTACCGGCGATAACATCCACCTGACCGACGGCATCCAGTTCGTCGTGCTGGTGCTGGGCTTGTTCTCCATCAGCGAGATCCTGTTGCTGCTGGAAAAAACCCACCGTGGCCAGGAAGCGGTCAAGGCCACCGGACGGATGATGTTCAACCTGAAGGAAGCGTCTGCGGTGTTTGTAGTGAACATCCGTTGCGGCCTGCTTGGTTTCATCATGGGCGTACTGCCAGGTGCCGGCGCGACCTTGGCCTCGGCCGTGGCCTACATGACCGAGAAACGCCTGGCCGGTGCCAGCGGCAAATTTGGCCAGGGCGACATGCGCGGCCTGGCCGCCCCGGAAACCGCGATCGGCGCTTCCGCCTGCGGCGCGCTGGTGCCGATGCTGACCCTAGGTGTACCGGGTTCGGGCACCACGGCGGTGATGATCGGCGCCTTGTCGCTGTACAACATCACGCCGGGCCCACTGCTGTTCCAACAGCAACCGGACATCGTCTGGGGCCTGATCGCCTCGTTGTTCATCGCCAACATCATGCTGGTGATCCTCAACATCCCGATGATCCGCATTTTCACGCGCATCCTCGCCGTGCCGAACTGGGCGCTGGTGCCGGTGATCGCGATCATCACCGCGATTGGTGTGTACGCGGTCCACGCCACCACCTTCGACCTGTTCCTGATGGTCGGCATCGGCATCTTCGGCTACATCCTGCGCAAGCTGGACTTCCCGCTGTCGCCGGTACTGTTGGGCTTTATCCTCGGTGGCCTGATGGAGCAGAACCTGCGCCGCGCGCTGTCGATCTCCAACGGTGCGCTGGACATCCTCTGGTCGAGCCCGATCACCTTCGGTGTGTGGGTACTGACAGCGCTGATGCTGGCCTTCCCACTGGTGCGCATCTACCGCAAACGTGCCCTGCAGCGTCGTGCCGTGGCTGATGTCTGAGGTCACCTTCAAACAATGGTGGGGAACACCGCTGGTCGGCCTGGCCGGCGGTTACCTGGCCAGCCTGGTTGGCTGGCCGTTGCCGTACATGGTCGGCTCGTTACTGGCGATCATCCTGGTGCGCTGCCTCACGCCGTGGCAATTGGCGGAAATTCCCGGCGGGCGCAAATGCGGCCAATGGGTGGTGGGGATCGGCATCGGCCTGCACTTCACCCCGGTGGTGATCGAGCAGGTGATGAGCCACTTCGGCCTGATCTTCTTCGGCGCGCTGGTCACCAGCCTGTCGAGCATCGTCGGCGTGTGGTTGATGCGCCGCAGTGGCGAAGACCGCGCCACCGCGTTTTTCTCGAGCATGCCGGGCGGCTCCGGAGAGATGGTCAACCTCGGCGCGCGCAATGGCGCGGTACTCAGCCGGGTCGCGGCGGGGCAGAGTTTGCGCGTGCTGGTGGTGGTGCTGTGCGTGCCGGCAATCTTCAAGTACCTGCTTGAAGGCGGCGCGCCGCAGTTTCATCCGGCACCGGTCAGTTGGGCATGGCTGGCGTTGTTGTTTCCGCTCGGGGCGTTGGTAGCCTGGGGATGGCAACGCTTGCGCCAGCCAAACCCGTGGCTGTTCGGCCCGTTGCTGGTGAGTGCGACGGCCAGCGTGGTGTGGGACCTGCACATCGGCCTGCCCGACGGCGGCAGCCAGATGGGTCAATGGCTGATCGGCAGCGGCCTGGGTTGCCACTTCAACCGTCAGTTCTTTCGCCGCGCGCCGTCGTTCATGGGCCGCACCTTGATCGGCACGGCCCTGACCATGGCGCTGGCGACTTTGGCGGCAGTGGGCTTGAGCGCCTTGACCCATCTGGACCTGCGCTCATTGACCCTGGGCATGATGCCTGGCGGCATTGCCGAAATGAGCCTCACGGCCGAGACCCTGCAACTGTCGGTGCCGTTGGTGACGGCAATGCAGGTGATGCGCTTGCTATTTGTGCTGTTCCTGGCGGAGCCGCTGTTCCGGCACTGGAACCGCCGTGTCTAGGCGCCGGCTTGCCGACGCTGGCGCTGGCTCCGTCGACAACTTGGTTGGCTGACACACTGCAATCGCCGGCAAGCCGGCGCCTGCAGTGGGGTGGCGAGGGTTAGAGCGGTGGCAACCGCCATTCAATCGGCGTCTCGCCATTTTGCTCAAGAAACTTGTTGGTGCGGCTGAAATGCCCGCAGCCCAGAAACCCGCGATACGCCGACAACGGCGACGGGTGCACTGAGGTCAGCACCAGGTGCTTGGTGGCATCCACCAGCTTCTGCTTGCCCTGGGCATGCGCGCCCCACAGCAGGAACACCAAGTGCGGCTGGTGTTCGCTGACCACTTCGATAATCCGGTCGGTAAAGAACTGCCAGCCCTTGCCCGCATGGGCATTGGCGTTGGCGCGCTCCACCGTCATGGTGGTGTTGAGCAGCAACACGCCCTGGTCGGCCCAGCTCTGCAGGCAGCCGTGGTTGGGGATGTCGATGTTCAGGTCGCGCTTGAGCTCTTTGTAGATATTGACCAGCGACGGTGGCGTCGGCACGCCCGGCTGCACCGAGAAGCACAAACCATGAGCCTGGCCGGGACCGTGGTACGGGTCCTGGCCGAGGATCACCACCTTGACCTTGTCCAGCGGGGTTGAATTGAGCGCGTTGAAAATCAGCGGGCCAGGCGGATAGATCTCTTTGCCGGCGGCATGTTCCTGGCGCAGGAACTCGCGCAACTCGGCCATGTAGGGCTTCTCGAACTCATCGCGCAGGGCGTGTTTCCAGCTGGGTTCGAGTTTGATACGGTCGCCTTCGGTCATAGTGTGGTCGTCGCCTGAAAAAGAATGGGCGAACCCTAGGAAAGCCGACCCCGCTTGTCAATTGATCTGACACACCATCGGCACTTTCCCACGAAGCGATCATACTGAACCTTCACTTTCTCGATTGAGGTCACGATGAACCTGCACTTCGAAGAGCTGACCGGCAGCGACGGCGCCCGCATCGGCATCGCCAGCCTGGACGCTGAAAAGTCCCTCAACGCCCTCTCCCTGCCAATGATCCTGGCCCTGGCCGACCGCCTGGATGCCTGGGCCAAAGACCCGAACATCGTCTGCGTACTGCTGCGCGGCAACGGCCCCAAGGCTTTTTGCGCCGGTGGCGAGGTGCGCAGCCTGGCCCTGGCCTGCCGTGAACATCCAGGAGAAGTGCCGGCCCTGGCTGCGCAGTTCTTCGCGGCGGAATACCGCCTCGACTACCGCCTGCACACCTACCCCAAACCGGTGATCTGCTGGGGCCATGGCTACGTGCTGGGCGGCGGCATGGGCCTGCTGCAGAGCGCGGCGGTGCGCATCGTCACGCCGAGCAGCCGCCTGGCCATGCCCGAGATCAGCATCGGCCTGTACCCGGATGTGGGCGCCAGTTGGTTCCTGTCGCGCCTGCCGGGCAAACTCGGCCTGTTCCTGGGCCTCACCGGCGCGCACATCAATGGTCGTGATGCCCTCGACCTGGGCCTGGCCGACCGTTTCCTGCGCGACGATCAACAGGACGAACTGCTCGATGGCCTGCTGCAATTGAACTGGCAGGAACAAACCTCGATGCAACTCAACAGCCTGCTCAAGGCCCTGGCCCAGGAAGCCGTCGACCAGCAACCCGAAGCCCAATGGCTGCCGCGCCGGGCACAGATCGATGCATGGCTGGATGTCGGCGATGTGCGCTGTGCCTGGCGCGCCTTGAGCCTGTTGCGCGAGCACGCCGACCCACTGTTCAGCCGCGCCGGCAAGACCTTGAGCGAAGGCTGCCCGCTGACCGCGCATTTAGTGTGGGAACAGATCCAGCGTGCTCGCCATCTGTCGCTGGCCGAGGTGTTCCAGATGGAATACACCCTGAGCCTCAATTGCTGCCGTCATCCGGAGTTCAGCGAAGGGGTGCGCGCGCGGATGATCGACAAGGACCAGACACCCCACTGGCATTGGCCGGATATCAACACGATCCCCGACGCCGTGGTGCGGGCGCATTTCAACAAGGCCTGGGAAGGCCGGCACCCGCTGGCGGATCTGTCGGATTACTGAGGGATTACAGGCATAAAAAACGGCGCTTCCTGCGCCGTTTGCGTATTTGATCGATCAACGGTGACCGCCACGGCCGCCGCCGTGATCACCTCCACGTCCATGCCCGCCATTACCGCCGTGATCACCCCAGCCCTGGTTCGGGTAAGGCCGGTAACCCGCCCTTGGGCCTGCCGGGTAGTAGCGAGGCGCCGGCGCGTAATAGCGCGGTGCCGAGTAATAACGCGGTGGAGGGGCGTAGTAACGCGGTGCGGGGTAGTAGTCACGACGGTATTGGTACGTCGGGCCACCGCCGTAGTAATACACCGGCGCCGGTGCGGTGTAGACCTCGGAGCGGTAATAGCTCTGGCCTCCATCGTAGTAAGGCACACACGCAGAAAGCGTAAGGCCGAGTAACGCACTGAGTAGCAATCGTCGATACATGGCGGCCTCCTGGACCGCGGAAGAGCTCCTCCAGCGACGCTGGAGGGCGGCATTCATCTTTCAACGAATGACGAAATATCTGACATCAAAAACAGAATCTGGTGCGTTCTGGTAACAACTTGATACATCAATGCCGGTGGCTTGAAGGCCCGTATGGCTGCATGGGGAGAGCGTGTTTAGTCTGCTCGAAGCTTTAACGATTCAGTAAATTTATCTGGCTCGAAACTTTGTCGATTGCGATGATGTCACTATGACATCGCACAACGCCAGGAAGGCTCTACTGTGCGCCCTTCGCCAACATCTGCGGATTCGAGCCATGAAAATTTCCACCAAGCTGCTGCTGTCATTTCTACTGTGCGCGCTGGTCACCCTCGGGGTCGGCCTGCTGGGGATCAAAGGCGTCGTGCGACTGGCGAGCGCGCTGGAGCTGACGTTCTCCAATAACCTGGTGTCCGTCAGCAACACGGCCGCCACCCTCAATGGCCTGGTTGCACATAACCGTGGCTTGTACCGCCTGCTGGATGCCAGCAAGGGCGACGTCGCCGCGCAGGACCGCAACCGCGTGCGCGACGACATCAGCAACGAACTCAAGCGCAGCCAGGCCGCCTACGCCACCTACCGCGCCACGCCGCTGGAAGATGACGAACGCGCAGCAGGCGACAAGCTCGACCAGCTCTGGCCGACCTATGTCAGCAACTCCGAACGCATCATCGCCATGCTCGATGGCGGCCAGGTCGAGCAGGCCCGCGCGCAGCTCAACAGCAGCAACAATGAACTGTTCCGCCAGGCCCGCGACTTGATCCGCGTGATGATCGACTCCAACAACCGCCAGATCCAGGAAGGCGCCGTCGCCGCCGATGAACTGCGCAGCAGTGCGTTGACCTGGATGATTGCCGGCATCGTGCTGGCCTTTATCATTGCGATCATCATTGGCGTGCTGATCACGCGGCTGATCACCCGTCCCATCGCCCAGGCGGTAGAAAGTGCGCAACGCATTGCCAAGGGCGACCTGACCCAAGCCATCCTCACCGAGCGCACCGACGAAGCCGGGCAACTGCTGATGGCACTCGCCGATATGCAGGGTGGCCTGAAAAGCACCCTGGTGGAAATCGCCAACGCCGCCGACCAGCTCGCCTCGGCTGCCGAGGAACTGAGCGCGGTCACCGACGAAAGCAGCCGCGGCCTGACGCGCCAGAACGACGAAATCCAGCAAGCCGCCACCGCCGTGAATCAGATGACGACGGCAGTCGACGAAGTGGCCAGCAACGCGGTGTCGACTTCAGAAGCCTCGCGCCAGGCCACCACCGAGGCTGAAGATGGCCGCCAGCAGGTCGAGCAGGCCGTGTCCGGTATGTCATCGATGGTCGACGAGATCAACGACTCCACCCAATCGGTGGCCGACCTCGCAGGCCAAGTGCGCGAGATTGGCAAGGTCATCGATGTGATCCGCGGCATCGCCGACCAGACCAACCTGCTGGCCCTGAATGCCGCCATCGAGGCCGCCCGCGCGGGTGAACAAGGTCGCGGTTTTGCGGTGGTCGCCGATGAGGTCCGCGCGTTGGCCCATCGCACCCAGACCTCGACCGTGGACATCGAAAAGATGATTGGCGAAGTGCAAGTCGGCGCCGATGACGCGGTGGCCGCGATGAACAAAAGCCTGACCTGGGCCAACAACACCCAGGCCCTCGCGCAGAACGCCGGCGACGCGCTGCAGCGGATTACCGCGAGTGTGGCGATGATCAACGAGCGCAACCTGGTGATCGCCTCGGCTTCCGAGGAGCAGGCCCAGGTGGCCCGCGAAGTCGACCGCAACCTGCTCAACATCCAGGACCTGTCGACCCAGACCGCCGCCGGCGCGCACCAGACCAACGCCTCCAGCCAGGACCTGTCACGCCTGGCCACTTCGTTCAACGTGCTGGTCAGCAAGTTCCAGCTGTAAGCGCCTCATTGCAGTGCGCCGACGCACCCGCGTGGCGCACGCTGTCCTGACCTTTACCCTCCCTCCTCGCCGGGCCGCCTGCACAGCCGGGCCCCGGCGCACTTGGCACGAACCTCGCTTTGCATCTGCCGTGCAGGATTCATCACAGGTTCGCGGCACCACAATTTGCAATGGCCGACTAGGGTTCCGGCTCGCCACAAGCGAGTGGCTGGTCCGAGAGTTGGCGACCTCCAGTTGAGGTTACACGGCGGGATAAAAGCCCGGGAGACAAGCCACCGTTCGCGGTGCCGCGTTGCTCCTGCTCGCCCTTGATCAACTGGAGAAGCCCATGCCCTCAATCCGTTTACCCGCCCTCCTCGCCGCCGCGTTTGCCGCCGTGCTGAGCCTGCCGGCCCAGGCCGCCACCAAAGACCACTTCAGCGTCTGCTGGACGATCTACGCCGGCTGGATGCCCTGGGAGTATGCCGGCAGCCAAGGCATCCTCGACAAGTGGGCGAAGAAATACGGCATCAGCATCGACATGGTCCAGCTCAATGACTACGTCGAATCCATCAACCAGTACACCGCCGGCCAGTTCGATGGCTGCACCATGACCAACATGGACGCGCTGACCATCCCCGCCGCCGGTGGCGTGGACAGCACCGCGCTGGTGGTCAGCGATTTCTCCAACGGCAACGACGGGGTGATCATCAAGGGCACGGGCAAGACCGTGGCCGACCTCAAGGGCATGAACGTCAACCTGGTGGAACTCTCGGTGTCCCACTACCTGCTGGCCCGTGCGCTGGAATCGGCGGACCTGACTGAAAAAGACCTGAAGGTGGTCAACACCTCCGACGCCGATATCGCTGCCGCCTTCAACACCGATCAGGTGCAGGCCGTCACCACCTGGAACCCGATGCTCTCGGAGATCAAGGCCAAGCCCGGCGTGAGCGAAGTGTTCGATTCGAGCAAAGTGCCCGGCGAAATCATGGACATGATGGTGGTCAACACCCAGACCCTCAAGGACAACCCCAAGCTCGGCAAAGCGCTGACGGGCGCCTGGTTTGAAGTGGTCGCACTAATGAACGCCAAGGGCGCCGCCAGCACCGAGGCCCTGGAACACATGGCCAAGGCTTCCGGCACCGACCTCAAGGGTTTCCAGGCGCAACTGGACACCACCAAGCTGTTTGCCACGCCCAAGGAAGCCCTGGCGTTCGCCACCAGCGCGCAGCTGCCGGCGACCATGCGCAAGGTCGCCGAGTTCTCGTTTGAACACGGTTTGCTCGGCGAAGGCGCCAAGGACACCAGCGCCGTGGGCATGAGCTTCGCCAACGGCGTGACCAGCGGCGACACCGCCAACCTCAAGCTGCATTTCGACCCCAGCTACGTACAGATGGCCGCCGACGGCAAGCTGTAAGAGGACCTGGCCATGCGCCTGATCAACCGTCATCCGGAACGCTCCAGCCGCCTGTTGTTGGTGATACTGCCGTTCGCCCTGCTGCTGTTCGCCTACTTCGTGGGCTCGGCCGAGCGCCTGGCGGAAAATCCCAACGACAAGCTGCTGCCCGGCGCCGCGCAAATGAGCGACGCGGTGAAACGCCTGGCGTTCAGCGCCGACGCGCGCACCGGGGAATACGTGCTCTGGCAAGACAGCGCGTCGAGCCTGCGCCGCCTGGCCATCGGCTTGGGAATAAGCGCCCTCGCCGGCCTGTGCCTGGGCATCGCCGCTGGCACGCTGCCGCTGTTTGGCGCGCCGTTGTCGCCGCTGCTCACGGTGCTGTCGATGGTGCCGCCGCTGGCGATCCTGCCAATTCTGTTCATCGTGTTCGGGCTCGGGGAATTGTCCAAGGTGATGCTGATCGTGATCGGCATCACCCCGGCCCTGGCCCGTGACCTGGAGCAGCGCGCGCGCGAGATTCCGGTCGAGCTGCTGGTGAAGGCGCAGACCCTCGGCGCCTCCACATGGACCCTGATGCTGCGCGTGGTACTCCCGCAATTGCTGCCGCGCCTGCTGATCTCCCTGCGCTTGATGCTGGGCTCGGCCTGGCTGTTCCTGATTGCCGCCGAAGCCATCGCCTCCACCGATGGCCTGGGCTACCGCATCTTCCTGGTGCGCCGCTACCTGGCGATGGACGTGATCCTGCCATACGTGGTGTGGATCACCCTGCTGGCCTGGCTGATGGACTGGGGCCTCAAGGCCCTGACCCGACGCGCGTTCCCCTGGTACGAAGGAGCGCGGGCATGAGCTTTATCAGCGTCAACAATGTGTGGCAGCGCTATGGCGACCAGGTGGTGCTCGAAGGCCTCAACCTGCACGTGGCCGAGGGCGAGTTCTGCACGCTGGTGGGCACCTCGGGGTGCGGTAAATCGACCTTCCTGCGCCTGCTGTTGGGCCAGGAAACCGCGAGCAAAGGCCAGATCCTGCTGGACGGCCAACCGCTCGCTGCCGAGCCGGATGCCAGCCGTGGCGTGGTGTTCCAGCGCTACTCGGTGTTCCCGCATCTGAGCGTGCTCGACAACGTCGCCCTGGGCCTGGAACTGCCGCGTTCAGCACTGCTCGGCCGGTTGTTCGGCAAGGCCAGGCAGCAGGCTCGCGAACAGGCGGGCGCACTGCTGCACAAGGTCGGCCTCGGCCATGCGCTGGACAAATACCCGGCGCAGCTCTCCGGCGGCATGCAACAACGCCTGGCCATCGCCCAGGCCCTGATCATGCAGCCGCGCGTGTTGCTGCTGGATGAACCCTTCGGCGCCCTCGACCCGGGCATTCGCAAGGACATGCACCAACTGCTGCTGGAACTGTGGCGCGAAACCCGCTTGACGGTGTTCATGGTCACCCACGACCTGAGCGAAGGCTTCAGCCTCGGCACGCGCCTGCTGGTGTTCGACAAAGTGCGCGTCGACCCCCACGCCCCCGGCGCCTATGGCGCCCGTATCACCTACGACATCCCTTTGAACAGCGAGCGTCGCAAGGCGCTCGCCGCCGAACTTGGAGCCCTTTCCAAATGACTGATTCCAACCCGCTGTTCCCGCCATTCGCCGAGGAAATGCTACCCGGCGGTGGTCACCGTTCGTTCGTGCTCAAGCGCGGTCAACTGCTGCGTCTCACGGATATTCGCGGCGGCGCCAACGTCAGCCTGACCCTGCTCAACGCCAACGAAAAAACCGAGCGCCTGAACCTGCCCGACAGCCTCAAATGCCAGCACACTGCCAAGCTCACCACCGGCCATTGCCTGTACTCGGACATGGGCCGCGTACTGGCGGCCATCACCGCCGACACCTGCGGCTGGAGTGACAGCATTGGCGGCGTGTTGTGCGCCGCCGAAGTCGCCGAGAAGTACGGCCAGGGCCGCTATCAGGAACTGCGCAACGGCTTTTTCCGCAACGGCACCGACAACCTGCTGGTGGAGTTGGGCAAGTGGGGCCTGGGCCTGTCCGACCTGCTGATGACCCTCAACCTGTTCAGCCGCGTCAGCGTGGATGCCGACGGCGGCCTGCACTTCGTGCCGGGCAACTCCAAGGCCGGCGACTACATCGAACTCTACGCCCCGATGGACACCCTGGTGGTGCTCACCGCGCTGCAACACCCGATGGACCCCAACCCTGACTACGCCCCACAACCACTGAAACTGAGCTGGATGAACGCCGACCCCAGCGTCGCCGAACACTGCCGCACTTCGCGCCCGGAAAACGCGCGCGGCTTTATCAACACCGACCGTCTGTTCGCCTGAGGAACTGCCATGTCTATCGCACTGAAACAACCGGATGCAGCGGTATACCGCGCCACCATCCCCGCCGGCGAGCCGTGGCTGATGGAGGTCAAGGCCGGGCAGACCCTGCGCATCCTCGACCTTGAGGGCAACCAGGCCGTCGACACGCTGTTCTACAGCCTCAAGAACCCACGTGAGCGCTACGACGTGCAACGCACCTTGCGTCGCCAGAACAGCGTGTACCTGGGCACCGGTAGCGTGCTGTATTCCAACCTCGGCCAGCCGATGCTGACCATCGTCGAAGACACCTGCGGGCGCCACGACACCCTCGGCGGCGCCTGCGCCCAGGAGAGCAACACCGTGCGCTACGCCCTGGAAAAACGCTACATGCACAGCTGCCGCGATAACTACCTGCGCGCCTGCGCCCACGATGGCCGGCTGGGCAAAAGCGACATCGGGCCGAACATCAATTTCTTCATGAACGTGCCGGTAACCGCCGACGGCGGGCTGACCTTCGAAGACGGGATTTCCGCCCCTGGCAAGTACGTCGACCTGCGCGCGGAGATGGACGTGATCGTGTTGATTTCCAACTGCCCGCAATTGAACAACCCGTGCAACGCCTACAACCCCACCCCTGCGGAGCTGCTGGTATGGAATTGAAAATGAGCCGGTTGCGTCAATGGTTGTTTGCCCTGTGCCAGGCCCGCGCCGGGCAGTGCCTCCACAAACGCTGAAGATCAAATGTGGGAGCGGGCTTGCTCGCGAAGGCGGTGTATCAGCGATACATGCATTGACTGAAACACCGCATTCGCGAGCAAGCCCGCTCCCACACTGACCGCATGCATTTCGGACGACCGAAGTGCTCCCTCACTTTGCGGGACGGCCCGCAGGGTTTTGCCATGTTCGAAAAACTGTTGATCGCCAACCGTGGCGCCATCGCCTGCCGCATCCTGCGCACCTTGCGCGAACTGCAGGTCAAGGGCGTCGCCATCTATGCCGAAGCCGATGCGGCGAGCCTGCATATCCAACACGCCGACGAGGCCTACAGCCTCGGTGAAGGCGCCGCCGCCACGACCTACCTGGCGGTGGAAAAAATCCTCGCGACCGCCAAGGCCTGCGGTGCCAGGGCGATTCATCCGGGCTACGGGTTCCTGTCGGAAAACGCCGCCTTTGCCCAAGCCTGTGAACACGCAGGCATTGCCTTTGTCGGGCCGACGCCCGAACAGTTGCGCGTGTTCGGTCTCAAGCACACTGCCCGCGCCCTGGCCAGGCAACAGCACATTCCGCTGCTGGAAGGTACCGAGCTGCTCGACAGCCTCGACGCTGCGTTGCGGGCCGCCGACACCGTCGGCTACCCGGTGATGTTGAAAAGCACCGCCGGCGGCGGCGGGATTGGCATGCGCGTGTGCCGCAGCGCGGCGCAGTTGAGCGAGTCGTTCGAGGCGGTCAAGCGCCTGGGCCAGAACAACTTCAGCGACGCCGGTGTGTTTATCGAGAAGTACATCGAGCACGCGCGTCACCTTGAAGTGCAGGTGTTCGGCGACGGCGCAGGTGACGTGATCGCCCTCGGCGTGCGCGACTGTTCCGTGCAGCGGCGCAACCAGAAAGTCCTCGAGGAAACCCCGGCGCCGAACCTGCCCGAAGGCATGGCCGAGGCCTTGTGTGCAGCCGCCATCACCCTCGCCAAGGCGGTGAATTACCGCAGCGCCGGCACCGTGGAATTTATCTTTGATAGCGCCGACGGGCGCTTCTACTTCCTTGAAGTGAACACGCGCCTGCAAGTGGAACACGGCGTCACCGAGCAGGTGTGGGGCGTGGACCTGGTGCGCTGGATGGTGCAACTGGCGGCGGGTGAACTGCCGCCATTGAGTGAGTTGGACGTAAAACCTCGGGGCCATGCGATCCAGGCGCGGCTGTACGCCGAAGACCCCGGCCGCGACTTCCAGCCGAGCCCAGGGCTGTTGACCTGTGTGGACTTCCCCGCAGGCGATGGCCTGCGCATCGACACGTGGGTCGAGGCCGGGTGTGAGATCCCGCCGTACTTCGACCCGATGATCGCCAAGCTGATCGCCTGGGCCCCGACCCGCGAACAGGCGCGCCTGGACCTGCACCAGGCCTTGAGCGACAGCCAGCTGTATGGGGTGGAAACCAACCGCGACTACCTGCGCCAGATTCTGCTCGCCGCCCCCTTCGCCAGCGGCCGGCCCTGGACGCGTTGCCTGGAAGATCTGGTCTACGTCGCCAACACCTTCGAGGTGCTCAGCGCCGGCACGCAAACCAGCGTGCAGGACTATCCCGGCCGCCTCGGTTACTGGGCCGTGGGCGTGCCACCGTCAGGGCCGATGGACAGCCGCGCGCTGCGCAGGGGCAATGGCCTGCTGGGCAATGACGACGGCGCCGCCGCGCTGGAAATCACCATGAGCGGGCCGCTGCTGCGCTTCAACTGTGCGGCGGTGGTCGCGGTGACCGGCGCGGACATTCCATTGTTGTTGAATGAGCAGCCGGTGCCGATGAACACCGCGCTGCTGATCGAGGCCGGCGCGATGTTGAGCCTTGGCACCATCGCCGGCGCCGGCGCGCGCAGCTACCTGTGCCTGCGCGGCGGGCTGCAAGTACCGGACTACCTGGGCAGTAAAAGTACCTTCACCCTCGGCCAGTTCGGCGGCCATGGTGGACGGGCGTTGCGCGCCGGGGATGTGTTGCACCTGGCGCCGCTGCTGGACGCGAGTGCCGGCCAGCAGTGCCTCGCCGAACCGCTGCCGCAGGTGCGCACGCTGCGAGTGATTTACGGCCCCCACGGCGCGCCGGAATATTTCCTGCCGGAGTACATCGACATCTTCTTTGCCACGCCGTGGGAAGTGCATTTCAACTCCAGCCGTACCGGCGTGCGGTTGATCGGGCCCAAGCCATCGTGGGCACGCACGGACGGCGGGGAGGCGGGGCTGCATCCGTCGAATATCCACGACAATCCGTACGCCATTGGTGCGGTGGATTTCACCGGCGACATGCCGGTGATCCTCGGCCCGGATGGCCCGAGCCTCGGCGGTTTCGTCTGCCCGGTGACAGTGATCGAGGCGGACCTGTGGCAACTGGGGCAGCTCAAGGCCGGCGACAAGGTGCGCTTCGAGCCGGTCGACCTCAAGACCGCCCGCGAACTGGCCATGAAAGAGAACCGCGTCTGCAGGAGCAAGCTTGCCAGCGATGCCGACAACTCGGTGCTTCAGGCTGACCAAGGCGCCGCCATCCCCGGCACGCCGGGCGCCTACACGTCGCCGGTGGTGCTGGATATCGGCGAGGACGACACCCGCCTGGTCGCCCGCCTCGCAGGCGACACCCATCTGCTGCTGGAAATCGGCGCCGCCGAGTTGGACCTGGTCCTGCGTTTTCGCGGCCACGCCCTGATGCAAGCCTTCGAAGCCCGTGCGCTGCACGGCGTGATCGACCTGACGCCGGGCATCCGCTCCCTGCAGATCCACTACCAGCCCGAACAACTGCCCCTGGCGGATCTGCTGGCACTGATCGCCAGCGAGTGGAGCGCCGTGTGCGCCCGGCAAAACCTGCAGGTGCCGTCGCGCATCGTGCACTTGCCGTTGTCCTGGGACGACCCGGCGTGTCAGCTGGCCATCGAAAAATACATGACCACCGTGCGCAAGGACGCACCCTGGTGCCCGAGCAACCTGGAGTTCATCCGCCGTATCAACGACCTGGCCAACCTCGATGAAGTGCGCCACACCGTGTTCGAGGCGAGCTACCTGGTCATGGGCCTGGGCGATGTCTACCTCGGCGCGCCAGTGGCCACGCCGCTCGACCCGCGCCACCGGCTGGTGACCACCAAGTACAACCCGGCGCGCACCTGGACCGCCGAGAACTCGGTGGGCATCGGCGGCGCCTACTTGTGCGTGTACGGCATGGAAGGCCCCGGCGGTTATCAGTTTGTCGGGCGCACGCTGCAGATGTGGAACCGCTATCGAGAGGTGGCGGCGTTCGATGGCAAGCCATGGCTGCTGCGGTTTTTCGACCAGATTCGCTTCTACCCGGTGAGCGCGCAGGAACTGCTGCAGATTCGGCGGGACTTTCCCCTGGGGCGCTTTGAGCTGAGCATCGAAGACAGCACGTTGAACCTGGCGGATTATCAGGCATTTCTCGCGCGGGAAGCCCCCACGATCGACGCCTTTCGTGAGCACCAGCAGCACGCTTTCAACGCCGAGCGCGAACGCTGGATCGCCAGCGGCCAGGCGCATTTCGACAGTGAAGAGTCGGCGCCGCCGCTGGCGCAGGACACGCCGCTGCAAGCCAATGAGTACAGCATCGACAGCCATATCGCCGGCAATCTCTGGCAAGTCCAGGTGAGCTCGGGTGAGCGCGTGGCGGCCGGCGATGTGCTGGTGGTCCTGGAGTCGATGAAAATGGAGATCCCGGTGCTGGCGCCGTTTGCCGGGGTGGTGCGCAAGATTCCGGTGCAGCCGGGCAGCAGTATCGGCGCCGGCCAGCGGGTCGTCGTGCTGGAACGCGACTGAACGGCGCTGTATCGTGCAGGGACTTCCGAGGCCCTGCCCGACCGACCATGACCACGCCAACCCTTTGCCCTGCCTGCGGTGCCCGCAACGACTGCACCCTGGCCGACCCACGTACCGCCGATCAGCCTTGCTGGTGCTATAGCGTCACCATCGACCCGGCGGTACTTGAAGCGCTGCCCGATGAACTGCGCAACAAGGCCTGCCTGTGCCCGCGGTGCGCGCAGGTCGATGAGCAGATTCGCCATGCGCGTTGACCGTTTCCTCAGCAATCTTCCGCGTTTCAATCGCCAGCAGGTGCGGGTGTTGCTGGTCGAGCGGCGTGTCAGCGTTGATGGTGTCGCCGTCAGTGATCCTCACCATGAAGTACGCGAATTCAGCCGCGTGTGCGTGGATGCTGAAGTGTTGCAGGCGGGGCGCGCAGCGCGTTACTTCATGCTGCACAAACCCCAGGGGTGCGTGAGCGCTACCGCGGACCCGCAACACCGCACGGTCCTGGACCTGTTGGATGAGCCGGACAAAGACGAGCTGCACATCGCCGGTCGTCTGGATTTCAACACCACGGGCCTGATGCTGATCACCAACGATGGCCAGTGGTCACGGCGCCTGACGCAACCGCAGACCAAGCTGCCCAAGGTCTATCTCGTGCAGACCGAGCAGGACATCGGCCCGCACTACGCGGCTACCTTTACGGCGGGCGTGTATTTCGCGTTTGAAGACCTGATCACGCAACCCGCCGATCTGCAGTTGCTGGGGCCCAGGACCGCACGCCTGAGCATCATCGAAGGCCGCTATCACCAGGTGAAGCGTATGTTCGGGCATTTCAACAACAAAGTGACGGGCTTGCACCGTGAGCGGATGGGCCCGTTGGTGTTGGACCTGAGCCTGGCGCCGGGCGAGTATCGGCCGTTGTCCGAGGAAGAAATCCGACAGGTCTGACGACCGTTCAGCCGGTGATGGCAAAAAACCTGTCTGCCGGCTTGCGAGCTGGCCACTCGACTGCTTGAATCAAACCGTCAGCCAAATTATGACTGGCGAGTCGCCTATAACCTCCAAGAAACACCTTGCCCCGCCCGCGCTTGATCTACGGGCCTCCCAGGCAAACAGCCCGCCATAACAACACCCGTCGGCCAACCGTGATCGGATCGACATGGGCCCTCATTTTCCAGGCGTATGCCTACCTGTCACAAAGCTCGTGCAGAGTGATCTGCGCGCCCTACCCGCTTGCCAGGAGTCTTACGACATGAGGCCAGAAATCGCTGTGCTGGATATACAGGGTCAGTATCGGGTTTACACGGAGTTCTATCGCGCGGACGCTGCTGAAAAGACCATCATCCTGGTCAACGGCTCCATGGCCACCACGGCATCCTTCGCCCAAACCGTGAAAAGCCTGTACCCGCAATTCAACGTGGTTTTGTACGACCAGCCCTACGCCGGTCGCTCCAAGATCCATAATCGCCATGAGCACATGCTGACGAAAGAAGTCGAAGGCCAGATCCTGCTGGAACTGATCGACCACTTCGCGGCCGAGCACGTGCTGTCCTTTTCCTGGGGCGGCGCCGCGACCCTGGTCGCCCTCGCCCACCGCCCGCGCCGTGTGGAAAAGGCCGTGATCAGCTCGTTCTCCCCGGTGATCAACGCGCCGATGCGCGACTATCTGGAGCGTGGTGTCGACTACCTCGGCAACCTTGATCGCCACAGCGTCGGCCACTTGGTCAACAGCACCATCGGCAAACACTTGCCGTCCCTGTTCAAGCGTTTCAACTACAAGCATGTGAGCAGCCTGGCCGAGCACGAGTACGGGCAGATGCATTTTCACATCAGCCAGGTGCTGCACAGTGACCGCCTGTGCTACCTCAAGGCCGCACGGCAGATCGACGTACCGGTGCTGTTCTTGAACGGCGAGTGGGACGAATACACCAGCGCCGACGACGCCAGGCAGTTCGGGCAGTACGTGACGAACAGCAGCTTCAGCACCATCCAGGCGACCGGGCACTTCCTGGACATGGAGCACAAGGCCGCGTGCCGGGACAGTCGTGCGGCGGTGGTGGGTTTTCTCAAACCCGAGCGGCAGGTCAACCGATTGCGCTATCACCAAGGCCAGACCCAGCATGCCTTCGCCATCTGAAATACGCTCGCCAGCGTGCCTAGGCACTGGCTTGCCCGCGATAGCCTGACCCCAAAGGTCCGTCTATCGCGGGCAAACCCAGCCCTTACGCACGCTCGCGCCACACCGAGATCAGTTTGCAGCCTCGCCTGGCGCACGCAACCCACACATTTTTCGAAGAAAAACTTCAAATCCCGGCGCACATCTGGTACAAAGTCAGCCGCTCTGAGCGGGTATAGTTTAATGGTAGAACAGTAGCTTCCCAAGCTTCCGACGAGGGTTCGATTCCCTCTACCCGCTCCACTCAGATTTCGCGCCCACGTCAGGATGGTTCTGACGGGGGAGGCCTAAAAAACCGGTCCTTGGTGGCCGGTTTTTTATGGGTGGGATTTGTGCTACTCGTCAGTCGCCTCGCACAAACATGTACAAATCAATATTTTTGTACAAGTATCAATCCTGAGCGATGGCACTACGCCGCGCACCTTCATGGAGCCGGACAATGACGCGTCTATGGATTTCATTGTTGCTGGTGTTGAGTTTGAGTAGTTGCGGCAACGTGGGGGTCGATCACTACGCCGGCCAGCAACCGCAGCTGGACCTGGAGCGTTTCTTCAGCAAGCCCGTGAAAGCCTGGGGCATCTTCCAGAAGCGCTCGGGTGAAGTCGCCAAGCGCTTTGAGGTGAATATCGCCAGCCGGCGCGAGGGCGATGCGTTGATTCTCGACGAGCGGTTTCTCTACAGCGACGGCACGCGTCAGCAACGAATCTGGACGCTGACCCCGGACGGCCCGGGACGCTGGCGCGGGCGGGCGGGAGACGTGGTCGGCGAAGCTATCGGCGAGGTGGCGGGCAACGCACTGCGTTGGCGCTACCGTCTCAACCTACCGGTGGATGGCTCCGTCTACGAAGTCAGCTTTGACGACTGGATGTACCTGATGGACGAGGACACCCTGATCAACCGCTCGAGCATGTCCAAGTTTGGTGTCGAGTGGGGTCAGGTCACTTTGTTCTTTCGTCGCCAATGACCCTGAAGCGAGGCTCAATCATGAATCTGCAACAGCTGGCCGAACTGGCTGGGAAAGGCGAAATACGTGAGCTGGAATTGTTGTCGCTGGAAGGCGGTTTCTATATCGCTCGCGTGAGACTGGATGACGTCGAGATGACGTTACTGGACGATAGCGGCAAGCCGATGCGCATCGGTTCCACCACGCATTTGCGCGATCTGTTGCAAAGGGTTCCACCGTTTCCGTGTGTACTGGTGCAGCACTGCGTTCATGACGAGATGTGCGGTACGCGCGAAGGGCCGATCGGGGCGTTGCGCATTCCGTTTTCGCTGGCGGCGACACTTTGAATGCTGGCTTCATCCGTTCATGAAGCGCGAACGCTACAACCCAGGAGGCCCAGGTCATGACGTAGGACGGAACTGAGTTTCACCTGCGAAAAGCGATCATCGTTCGTTCCTGTCCACTCCCCTTTGCACTACCCACGCCAGCGGCAACGTCACACACAAGACTCCTGCCAGCACCATCACCGCCACCGGCACACCCAGCGCGTCCCCCACGCCGCCAAACACCACCGGTGCCAGCGCCCCGCCGCCGATTGTGCCGGTGTAGAACAGCGCAAACGCCTGCTCGCGCTTGCCCGCGCCGGCCAGGTCCGGCACGGCGCCGTAGAGCACCGAAGACGTACCATTGAGCGCCAACCCCAGCAGCGGCAACATCACCATCAACCCCGTCAGCGGCAGGTATACGGCGGCAACGATCAGCAGCGCAGTGCTGGTTTCGGTGATCCATACGGTCTTCATCATGCCTATGCGTGCACCGAGGTAACCGCACAGCAATTTGCCGAAGGCGCCACCGATAAACAGCATCGTCAGCGCCAGGCCGATGCCGGCGGTACCGGCGCCCTTGGCTTGCAGCAGGAACGGTAGAAACGTGAGAAAGCCCATGCGCACGGCACTGTCGAGCGTACCGGTGAGGATCAATGCGCGCAGGCCAGTGACGGAGCCGACGCCCCTAAGCGGCTTGGCTTTTTTGCTGACGGTGGATTCGCAGGCTTGAACAGGAATAAGCCACCACAACAGCCCCGCCGCCACCAGGCCGATCAGACCCAGCAGTGTGGCGCTCGCTCGCCAACTGATGACAGTGAGCAGCAGGCCGATCAGCCCCGGGATCAGGGTTTTGCCGATGTCGCCGGAGAAATTGTACTGGGACAGCGCCTGCTTGACCCCGCCCCCGTCCTCATAGGCGTCGGTGATCATCGAGGATGCCAGCGGATGCTGCGTGCTGGCGCCCAAGCCGCCCAGCAACAGCGCGACCAGCAACAGCGTCAATCCGGTCGCCTGCCCCACCAACAGGTAGGCACACCCTGCCAACGCCGTACCCCCCACCAGCAGCGGTACGCGGCCCCAGCGTTTGGCGGCGCGGCTGGCCAGCAATTGGAACACCGCCATCATCCCGGAATAGGCGCCGCGTAAAAGGCCGATCTGCGCGTAGGACAAGGCGAACTGAGCTTGCCAGATAGGCAGCAGCACGTAGATGGCGTCGGTGAGTCCATCGTGGATGGCGTGAGCGCTGCAACCGGCGAACAGCACGCGACGGCGAGTGGATATTTCAGACGCAGGCACAGCGACGGTGTCGTTCATGAGGTAGGAATCAGCTCGGGTTTAGGCGGCTTCCAGCCGGTCAGGGCGATCAGCAACGTCAGTAATTGGAAACCGATGATCAGCGTCACGCAGCCCGCCCAGCCCCAGCGTTCCCAGATCAAGGCCGGCACGATGGCGCCGCAACTGCCGCCGAGGTAGTAACAGGTGAGATACAGCCCCACAGCGCGTGCCTTGTTGCCATCGGCGGTGGCGCTGATATAGGCATTCGCGGCGGCCTGTGCGAGAAACACGCCGGTGGAACTGAGCGCCAGGCCCACCACGATGCACCACAGCGACGACGTCAGGGTCAGCGCCGAGCCACTGACCCCGAGCACCGCAGCGACCGTCAGCAGCTCGGTGTGCGGACGGGCTTTGCTGAGACGCCCGGCGATGGGAATCACGATCAACGCCAACAGGAACACCATATACAGCGTGCCCAACGCTGCAGGCCCGAGATTGAAAGGCGGTAAGCCAAGGTGCAAACCTGCGTAGGTAAACGCCGCGACTTGCGAGAACAACACGCAGAAACCTACGGCGTAAGCGGCGAGCAAAGGCAGGCTAACCCCCCCCGATGAAGAGGCTTTGACCGCGACCGACCTCGCGCGGTTGGGCGGTAGCAGAAACTGGATAAACCCGCCGACCATCAAACTCAGGGCCGCGAGCAATTCAAAGGCTTCGCGCCAGCCCACGTACTCGGTCATCACCCCGGTGACAAAGCGCCCTGCGAACCCGCCCAACACGGTGCCGGCGACATACAGGCTGGTGACTTCAGTCACTGTGCCGCCACTCCAGCGATCGCCGATATAAGCCACGCTGGTGGCGAACACCACCGGGATCAACATGCCCTCGACAAAGCGCCACACCAACACTTCGGCGAAACTGTCGGCATAGGCTGTCATCAACGCCGGCACCGCCAGCAACAGCGCAGCCACGGCGATCACGCTGCGCTGCTGGAAACGCCCGGTCAGGCGGCTGACGAAAGGGGCCGTGATCGCCACCGCCAGGGTGGTCACGGTGATGCTCCACCCTGCCGCCTTGGCGCTGATATGAAACTGCTCGGCAAAGGTCTGCAGAATGCTCTGGGTCGCATAGAGGTTGAGAAACGCCGCGCAGCCACACAGGAACAGGGCAAGGCGGGCACAATGCAGGCGCGGTTTCATGAAACCTCTCGTTTTATTTTGTAACGCCTTTATAGAATGAGCGGCATGATCGTGACCAATACCGATTTCCGACCGATCAATACCCAAGGATCAGGATGCTCGACCTACGCAAGCTGCGTTACTTTCTGACGGTCGCCGAAGAATTGCACTTCGGCCGCGCCGCCTTGCGCCTGCACTTGGCGCAGCCACCGTTGACCCGACAGATCTCGGCGCTGGAAACCGAGTTGGGGTTCAAGCTGTTTGATCGCACTAGCCGAACGGTGACCCTCACTGCCCAGGGCCGCGCGTTTTTGCCCTACGCCCGTGGCGTACTCGAACAGGTGGAACTCGCGCAGGTGATCGCCACCAAACTCGCGGCGGGCACTGCCGGGCAGCTGACATTGGGTTACGTCAGCTCGATTGCCCTCTCGGATTTGTTCAGCCAGACCATCCAGGCCTTTGCCCAGCGCTTTGCCGATGTGCAATTGACGCTGGTGGAATGCGCTTCCGGCAGCCTCGGAGCGCAGGTGGCGGACGGGCGGCTGGATATCGGGCTGAGCCGTTTGTTGCCGCAAAACGAGCAGGTGCAGGCACTGTCGCTGGGTCAGGAGCCGTTGGTGGCCGCAGTGTCCAGCGACAGCCCGCTGGCCCAGCAAGCGCACATCAGCCTGGCCCAACTGAGCACCTATCCCCTGATCCTGTTTCCCGCCGACTACGGTTCGGGACTGAACCAGTCCATCGAGCAACTTTACCGCCACCACGGCGTGCCGCTGCGTGCCGGGCCGACCGGGCGACAGATCACCTCGATCATCGCGCTGGTCGCGGCCGGGCAAGGGGTCGCGCTGGTGCCGGCCTGTACCCGCAGCTTGATGAACAAGGGCGTCACCTATCGGCCCTTGGAGGAAGCGGATGCGTGCGCACCGTTGCTGGTGCTGACCCCCACACACAGACACAGTGTGTTGGTCGACGCGTTCCTCGCCGTGATCGCCGACGTAATGCCGTCTCGCTGACGCATTCGCAAAACCCCGCAATACCTCTTCCAAACGCCCTTCCTGCGCGGTCATACACTCCAGATGCGCCTACCGAAATACCGGTCGCCGACCGTCGGTAGGTATAGTGTTGATAATTTATTTTTCGTGGTTATAGTCACCACCAACACACACCACAAGGAGGTGCTGTGGATAGCCGATATTTGATGGGGCACATCGTTGCCGATGGCTGGTATCTGGTCCGCATCAGGGGCAGTCATCATCACTTCAGGCACCCGACCAAACCGGGGCTGGTAACGATCCCTCATCCAAAGAAGGACCTGCTGGACAAGACCGCCAAGAGCATTCTCAAACAAGCTCTGCTGAGTTAAGCCGTCCCTGGAGGACAACGAACATGCTGTATCCCATCGCAATTTCAACCGGCGACCAAGACCATGCCTGGGGCGTGGAAGTCCCGGATATTCCTGGCTGCTTCTCGGCCGGCGACGACCTCGATGACGCCATGGCCATGGCGCGTGAAGCCATTGAAGGGCACTTCGAGATCCTTGCCGAAGACGGTGCACCGATCCCCAGCGCACAGAAAGTCACCGTGCATGCAGCCAACCCACAGTACGCCGGCTGCACCTGGGCGGTGGTGGACATTGACGTCACCAAGTACCTGGGCAAGGCGCAAAAGCTCAATATCACCTTGCCGGGCTATTTGCTCAACCGCATCGATGAATACGTGCTGCATCACCCCGAGGAAAAAAGCCGCTCGGGTTTCCTCGCGTCGGCGGCGCTCAAAGTGCTGCAGCAAGAGCACTGACCGGCCTGAATTCAACCGCAAGAAACGAAGTTTTCAGTGGCGCGGGCTGCGCTAGATTGAACCCATACCCGCCCACCCAGGAGCTCGATCATGGCTTACGAATACACCCTCATGCCCTCCCCTGTCGGCGTCCTCACCTTGGTGGCGCGCGACGGCAAACTCAGTGCCATTCTGTGGGAGTGCGAGCGCGCCAACCGTGTGCGCCTGGGCGCCTTGCACGAAGCCAATGACAGCCCGGTGCTGTTGGAAACCAAGCGTCAACTGGCGGAATATTTTGCCGGTACGCGCCATCGATTCGAGTTGGAGCTGGACTTTGCCGGCACTGAATTTCAGAGGCAGGTCTGGCAGGCACTGCTGACCATCCCCTTCGGCGAAACCCGCAGCTACAGCCAGATCGCCCAACAGATCGGCAACCCCAAGGCCGTGCGTGCCGTGGGGGCGGCCAATGGTCGTAACCCCATCTCGATCATCGCACCGTGCCATCGCGTCATTGGCGCGTCAGGCGGGCTGACCGGCTTTGCCGGGGGGCTTGAGGCCAAGCAGTATCTGTTACGGCTCGAGGATCGCGGGCAAGTCAAAATGGCCTTCTGATAACGGAGCGGCGAGGGGTCCACGAACAAACGACTGGTAGTCGAATAAGCGCGCGAAGCGCAACGTTCGATACAGCGGTAGGCCCTGCGTCGATGCTTCAAGAAAACACCGTTCGGCACCCAGGCTCGTAGCGTGACGCAAGGCCGCTTGAATCAATTGGGTGGCGTAGCCTCGTCCGCGAAAGCCCATGAACGTGCCGACATCATTCAGCCGCGCTTCCCCGTCACACATCGACAACGTTAACGAAGACCTCACCTGCCCTTCGCTGGACAAGATGAAGTGGTAAAGCGCCTCACCCGCCTCAAGCGCCCGTTCGTGCCGGGCCTGATAGCGCGCGAGGCCTTCGGGCAGCATCGAAAATGCATTGCCGAGCGGAGCGGCCCAGTCATCCAGGTGCTGCGTCAGGCTGATCTGCACGGAGCAGTCACTCATCGGCGAAACAAGGTGCGACTGTTCGAGCACCATCGCGGTGGTAACTTCAGCCGCCTGGAAGCCCAGCTCCGTGAGTACGTCACGCAACCCCTCGACCTTTTCCTCATGGATCACCACGCGTATATCCAGCGTTGTACCGCGAATCACATCCACTATCGCGGCCACCGCGTCGCCCAGGGGGCCACTCCCTACCCGGATGAATAACAGGTTAAAGGGGTCCAGCGTTTCGTCGGTCAGATAAGCGTTGATACAGGCGTTGTAGCGGCGATGCAGCGAGCATGTCGCGGCAAAATAGTGGTCCTCGGTTCGGTGGTAGAGCATGGGCAGGTCACAGGCGACATCAGCGTGCATGAGCAATATCCGGATAAAAATCCAGTCTCGCGCCCATCACGGAAGGGGCGGCGTAGGCCCCCTCCTAAACACTTGTAAAAAAAGCACATACCTTCGGTCACGCCCAGCAATTGTAAAAAGAAATTTCAGAGCATCCCTGCGGTCAGTATTTTCATCACCCACCCTTGAGGAAAACGGTCATGAAATTCTCCGCAGTCTCCCAATCTCTGTCCCGCTGGGCAGGCAGTGCCCGGACGTTTTACGCGGCCGTCGCGTTGATTTTCCTGTGGAGCCTGAGCGGACCCTACTTCCACTACAACGACACCTGGCAACTGATCATCAACACCTCGACCACCATCATCACCTTCCTGATGGTGTTTCTGATCCAGAACACGCAAAACCGCGACAACGACATCCTGCATATCAAGATCGACGAACTGCTGCGCGTGTCCAAGGATGCGCAGAACGCGGTGCTGAGCCTGGACGGGCTGGACCGCAAGGAGCTGGAAAAACTGCGCAATGAATACCGCAGCATCGGCGCCACCGGCAGCGTCACGCTCAATAGCAGTTGCGGTGAAGCCGTCGACGATGCGGTGCCGAATAAAACCGATTTGAACCAGGCATAAAAAAACGGCGGTTGGATGTGCTCCAACCGCCGTTTTTTTCTACTGGCGAGAGTTTCAGCCGTCGCCTTGATGACCTTTACCGTAGGTCGATGCCAGGGCACGGGCTTTTTGCAGGCGCTCCTCCAACTTGGGCAGCGTCTCATCCACCAATGCCTTGATTTCCGGCACATCCGACGCCGCGCCTTCCTGTTTGAACAGGGCGATGGCGTCTTCGTTTTCCTTGACCTGCTGGGCGGTGTAAGCGGCGTCGAACGAGTCGCCGTCCTTGAGTTCAGGCATCAAGGTCTCGGCCTTGTCGACGATCTTCTCGCGCGGCGCCACCGGCAGGTCGAGCTTCTTAGCAATGGCGGCCAAATGCTGGTTGGCCAGGGTGCGCTCGTTGATCACCTCGATGGTGTAGTCCTTGATTTCCTGGGACGAGGTCTTGGCGTGGGCCATGCGACTGGTTTCGATATCGGCCATACCTTTGGCCGAAGCCTGCTCGATGAATTCAGCAGGCGACTGGGCGAAAGCATTGCTGGCGCCGAGGCCCAGCAGCATCGCGAAACTGGCGGTGCGTAACCGGATAGCCATGCGGCTCATGATGGGTTCCTCCAGGGCAAAAATGGGTGCGGGGACTACACCCCGCCCTGAATTCGAATTTTTACGGCGGCAAAGGTTTAGAAAAAACTCGCCAGTACGACGAACGGTCGCTGCCGCCTCAGGCCGTTTTGCTACCAAACAGCCCCGGCAACGCGTGGGCCAGGGCGTTGATGGCAAAGCCGATGAACATCTCGCCACAGAGTCGGGTGATCAGGATTTCATGCCGCTGATACACGGTACGCACCCGCTGGGCACCGACCACGCCGATCAGGATCGCGTAGGCCAGCAGGCCGCCGACAAAGCTCAGAAGGATCAACGTAGGCAGCATCGCCCAGGTCAGCAGTTCGGCACGGCTGGACAGCAACGCAGTAAACGTCGCCACGGCCACCGGGTAGGCCTTGGGGTTGGTCAGGCCGAACAGGATGCCGTGCCAGAACGGATGCCGCGCGGCGCCCTGGGGCGTATCACTGCTGCGGCGCTGGGTGCGGATCGCGCGCCAGCCAAGCCAGAACAGGTACAACCCGCTGAGCACACCCAATACATCAAATGCACGGCTGCCGACTTCGCGCGCGCCCACAATCGCGATCAGCGCGGTGCTGCACCACACCACGTCGCCGAGCAAGTGCCCGCATAGAAAACCCGCTCCGGCACGTCGGCCACGGGCGGCGCCGATGCCGAACACGGCCAGCACGCCCGGCCCAGGCGTAATACCGTAGATGAAACCGGAGGCGAGGACGGCAAACAGCAAGGATGGGGTCATGGGCACGACTCTGACAGACGGTGGAAAGGTGTGGTGGATGTGCGCTAGGAGTAAAACTTCATCCCGGCATAGGGCTTGTTGCGGCAGGCCTCAAGACGCGAAGCCAGGTCGCCGACATGGGCTTCGAGTTTGTGGCCATCGGGATCGAGGAAGTAGAACGAAGCTCCTTCACTGCGATTGTCGCGCCACTCTTGAACGCCGACGGCGCGCAGCTGCGAAACCAGCGCGGTGAAATCAGCCGCCTCGACGGTAAACGCGTAGTGGGTGTAATCCGCCGCCGGTATGGACTCGCGAAGAGCGTCCAGCGACAGGCACAGCCACAGGCCCGGCAAAGAGAGGTAGGCACCGGTGTCCCAGGTGGCGTCAAGTTTCAGGTGCAACCGCTCATGGTAGAAGCGCACGCTGCGCTCCAGATCGGTGACGGCCAGGGTCAGGTGGTTGAGGCCTGAAAGCATGTGTGTTTCCTGTTATAGGGGGCCTACGGACAATACACCCTGCAGTTGCTCTTTCAACCACTGCAACCCCGAATCCCCACCGCGACGCGTATGCCACGCCAGCTCGAACGCAAACGAGGGAATATGAAACGGCGGCGGCATGGCCACCAAGTGCTGATGATCGATGTTCAGCAAGCCTCGGGATGAGACGGTCAGGATCAGGTCCGTGCCCTGGATCAACTGCGGCGCCACGCCCCAGTGCGGCAGGCTGATCGCCACATGTCGGCGCTCACGAATCGCCGTCAGCGCGCGCTCGATTTCCGGCGTGCCGCTGCCGCGCATCTCCAGCAGTACATGGGGCCGCGACAGGTAGGTGGGCAGGTCCAGCACACCGCCTTCCGGCAAGCTGGCGCGGTCCACCAAGCAGGTGTAGTGCTCGTCGAACAATGGCGTGGTGCGCAGTTCGGCGGGCATGTCAGGGAACACGCCAGCGGCCAGGTCGAGGTCGCCGTTGAGCACGCCGTCGACCATGCCTTCACGGCTGGCCTGGATGATTTGCAGGTCGATGCCCGGCGCTTCGCGGCGCAGGGTGCGCACCAGTCCGGGCAGGAATATCGCCGCGCTGTAGTCCGACATCGCCAGCCGAAAACGCCGCTTGGCCGAGGCCGGGTCGAAGCGATTCGGCGCCAGCAGTGCCTGCACCTGGGCCAATGCTTCAGCCAGCGGTGCCGCCAACTCCAGGGCGCGGGCGGTGGGTACCAGGCTGCCGCCCTGGCGCACCAGCAACGGGTCGCCCAGCAGGTCACGCAGACGCGCGAGCGCATGGCTGACGGCGGGCTGGCTCAGGTGCAGGCGCTCGGCGGCCCGCGTGACGTGTTGCTCACTGAGCAAGGCGTCGAGGATCACCAGCAGGTTAAGGTCGATGCGGCGCAGATCATTCATCAGCTGCATGCCTGACATAAGAATTTGGAATTTAAATTTGCTCGACGAATAGCCTAGAGTCCAGCAAAACCTCTGGGAGATTCACCATGACCACATTGCACTGGCTGGGATTATTGGCGTTGGCGGTGATTGCCGGCGCGGTGGTGCCGTTTCAAAGCGCGATCAACGCCAACCTCGGTCGCGGGCTTGGCCACCCGCTCTGGGCCACGCTCGCCTCGTTGCTGGTGAGCATTATCGTGCTGCTGCCGGTCATCATCGCGCTGCGCTTGCCGTTGCCAAGCCTGGCATTCATCAGCAAGGCGCCGTTGTGGATGTGGGTCGGCGGCGCATTCGGGGTGTGTTTTATTTCCCTGGCGTTGATGCTGCTGCCCAAGCTGGGCGCGTCGGGGTTTATTGCGTTGGCCATGGCCGGGCAGATTCTTGCCTCGCTGCTGCTCGACCATTTCGGCCTGTTCGGCCTGGTGGAGCGCCAACTGACAACACCCCGCGTGTTGGGGGCGTTGCTGTTGATCGGCGGTGTGGCGTTGATTCAGTTCAGCGCCACGCCGGCCCGGACCTTGGCGACGGCGGGCTGATCAACCTTTGTCGAGGGTGCGCAGTTTCTGCGGCAGGCCCCACAGCAGCAGCGCCGCGGCCAACAGCGCGCACACCCCGATCACGTAGAGCGCCGGGGTGGTGCTGCCGGTCAGGTCCTTGATCCGCCCTACCATTACCGGGCTGACGATCCCACCGAACTGCCCGAGGGTGTTGATCACCGCGATCCCACCCGCCGCGCCCGCACCGGCGCCGGCCAATAGCTTGGGAGGCAGCGTCCAGAAGGTCGGGATCGAGGCGATGATGCCCGCGCCCAACATGCCCAGGGCGATGATCAGGAACGTCGTGTGGTCGGCAAAGATCCCGGCACTGAAGAAGCCCACCGCGCCGAGCACCACCAGGCCGCAGACAAACTTGCGGCGCTCGCCGGTGGCATCCGACAGACGCCCGATCACCACCATGCTGATCGCACCGCACACATACGGGATGGCCGTGAGCAGGCCAATCATCACCGGGCTCTGGGTGCCGGCGCTGCGGATTAATTGCGGTGCCCAGAAGTTGAGGCCGTAGGAAGCGACCTGGATCAGGAAGTAGATAAAGCCGAGCATCAAGAAACCCGGAATACGTATCGCCGACAGCAGTGAACCGCCATGGGTATTCGGCTCATGCTTGGCGATGCGGCTCGACAGCAAGGCCTTTTCCGCAGAAGTCAGCCAATGGGCGTCTTCGATGCGGTCCTTGAGCAACGTCAACACCAGGAACCCCAGGCCGATGCACGGCAAGCCGCCGAGCAGGAACAACCAGTGCCAGCCGCGCATCTGCAGTACGCCGTCGAGGTGCTCGAGCACCAGGCCGGAAAACGGTGCACCCACCAGGCCGGCGAAGGCCGAGGCCAGGAACAGCATCGAGGTGATGCGCCCACGGAAATGCTGCGGGAACCACAGGGTCAGGTAGTACAACACGCCAGGTGCGAAGCCCGCCTCCATCGCGCCGATGATGAAGCGCAGGCCATAGAACTGCCACTCGGCCGTGACAAACACCATGGCCGCCGTGGCCAGGCCCCAGGACATCATGATCCGCGCGATCCAGCGCCGGGCGCCGACCTTGTACAGCATCATGTTGCTCGGCACTTCAAAGATCACATAGCCCACCACAAACAAACCGGCGCCCAGGCCGTAGGCGGTGTCGCTGAGGCTCAGGTCGGTTTGCAGCTGAAACTTGGCGAAGCTGATGTTGATACGGTCAAAAAACGCGAACAGGTAACACACCATGATCAGCGGCATCAGGCGCCAGGCGACCTTGCTGACCAGGGCTTTTTCGGCATCGATTTCAGCGGCCGGGCGCGCGCCGGCCTCCAACGTATTAGTGCTCATGGGTTTCTCTCCAGCGGACTGCTCACAGGCGTCCGATTGTTTTTGTTGTCTGGTGCGGCGTTACAGCGTGGCGATGTAGGCCGGTGGCGGATGCAAGTCGCTGTTGCGCCCGGCCTTGGCCACCTGGCCGGGCAACTCATGGCCAAGCAAGGCCGGCAAGCGCCGGGACATATGCAGCAGGTGCGGCAGGTCGATACCGGTGTGAATGCCGACCTCGTCACACAGGTTGACCAGGTCTTCGGTGCAGATATTGCCCGACGCCCCCGGCGCAAACGGACAGCCGCCAAGGCCACCCAGCGCCGCATCAAAACGTCGGGCGCCGGCCTCGTAGGCAGCCAGCACATTGCACAAGCCCAGGCCGCGGGTGTTGTGGAAATGCAGGGTCAGGTCGCCCGCCGGTACGCGCTGCAACACACGTTTGACCAGGCGTTCCACCTGGCGCGGGTTGGCCATGCCGGTGGTGTCGGCCAGGCTGATGCCCTGGATGCCGAGGGCTTGATACGCGTCGACAATCTGTAGCACGCGGTCTTCATCGATCTTGCCTTCGAACGGGCAACCGAAAGTGGTGGCGATGCTGCCATTGAGGCGCACCGGGTGGTCGGCGGCAAAGCGCACGATGTCACCGAACGCTGCCAGCGAGGCCTCGCAGCGCATGCGCATATTCGCCAGGTTGTGGGTCTGGCTGGCGGACATCACCAGGTTCAGCTCATCGGCGCGCGACTCGATGGCGCGCTGGGCGCCCTTGAGGTTGGGGATCAGCGCCACATAGATCACCCCGGGTTTGCGCGCGATGCCCTGGAACACCTGCTCGCCGTCGCGCAACGCGGGGATGGCCTTGGGCGACACAAACGAACCGGCTTCGATACGCGAAAAACCGGCCAGCGACAGCTGATCGATCAGCGCGATCTTGTCGACGGTCTCGACCCAGGTCGGTTCGATTTGCAGGCCATCGCGCGGGGAGACTTCCTGCACGATCAGCGGGTCGCCATAGTCAGTGATCATTGCACCACTCCCGAGGTTTTCAGGCGTTGGATATCGGCGCCGGTGAGGCCCAGGCTGCCAAGGATGTCATCGGTGTGCTGGCCCAGGGCCGGGCCCTGCCAGTTGACGCCACCGGGGGTTTCGGAAAGTTTGGGCACGATGCCGGGCATCTTCACCGACACACCGCCAGGCAACTCGGCATCGAGCAACATTTCGCGCGCCTGGTAATGCGGGTCGCTGACGATATCCGCCACCGAGTAGATGCGTCCGGCCGGCACTTCGGCAGCTTCCAGGGCGCTGAGCACCTGGTCGATGGGCAAGCTGCTGGTCCAGTGGGTGATCGCGGCATCCAGCAATCCACTCTTCGCCGCGCGGCCGTCGTTGTGGGCAAACTCAGGGGCTTCGGCCAGGTCGACGCGGCCGATGGTGGTCATCAGGCGCTTGTAGATCGGGTCGCTGTTGCCGGCGATCACCACATAAGCACCGTCGGCGGTCAGGTAGGTATTGGACGGCGCAATGCCAGGCAAGGCGCCACCACTGCGTTCTCGCACGTGGCCGAGCATGTCGTATTCCGGCACCAGGCTTTCCATCAGGTTGAACACGCTTTCGGCGAGGGACACGTCGACAATCTGCCCGTCGCCCTGGCCGGTCTTGACCCGCAGCAGCGACATCAGCGCGCCGATCACACCGTGCAACGAGGCAAGGGAGTCACCCAGGCTTACGCCGACCCGCGCCGGTGGCGAATCCGGGTTGCCGGTGGTGTAGCGAATGCCGCCCATGGCCTCGCCGATCGCACCAAAGCCTGGGCGGTCGCGGTAAGGGCCGGTCTGGCCATAGCCGGAGATGCGCACCAGGGTCAGCTTGGGGTTGAGCGCGTGAAGCACGTCCCAGCCCAGGCCGAGTTTTTCCAGGCCACCGGGGCGCAGGTTTTCGATCAGCACGTCGGCGTCGCCCAGCAGTTGCTTGATCAGGCCCAGGCCTTCAGCGGACTTGAGGTCCAGCGCCAGGGACTTCTTGTTGCGCGATTGCAGGTACCACCACAGCGATGTGCCTTCGTGCAGCTTTCGCCATTTGCGAAGTGGATCGCCCTGGCCCATGGCTTCGATCTTGATCACCTCGGCACCGAATTCGCCCAGCAGCCGGGCGGCGAACGGCGCGGCAATCAGCGTACCGATCTCGATCACCTTGATACCGCTCAGGGGAGCCGTCATGGGGTGTACCTCTTGTTCTTGGAATGTGCGGCCAAGGCTAGAGGACAGGCACAGGAAAAATCCAACCGTCAGTTGGCAAGGAGCGTTCGCGAAACGCGAACACACTGGTGGGCGACCGGATGCTGAGCCCTGCGGCGATGTCGAGATCGCCATCGCCGGCACGCCGGGCGCCTACAGGGGCGCGCTGAGGTAGTCGAACAGCAAGCGGCTGACGGGCGACAACTGCGCTTCATCGCGCACTACCAGGATCAGGCTGCGGTGCGACCATGCATCCGTCAGCGGCACCGCGTGCAATCCCAGCGCGCGGCCAAACAGTTCGTAGGCCTTCTGCGGCAGGATGCCGATACCCATATTGGCCTGGACCATCCGGCACATCGCATCAAACCCCGGCACGTGGATGCGCAGGCGCAACATTTTGCCGGCCTCGCGCGCGGCGGCGTGGGTGCGCATGTTGATCGAGCTGGCGGCGTGCAGGCCAACGTAGTCACTGTCCAGGGTGTCGGCGAAAGCCAGGGATGCGCGTGCCGCCAACGCGTGATCCGCCGGCATCAGCACCACCAGTTTGTCATGGCGGTAGGTCACGCTGGGCAGGCCCTTGGTGTCGGTGTCGCTGGAACAGATGCCCAGATCGGCGACGCCATCCAGCACGCCCTGGACCACGCCGTTGCTGGGGCGCTCTTCAAGGTCGGTCTTGACTTCGGGGTGCAGTTCGGAAAAATCGCGCAGGTCTTCCGGAAGGAACTCAATGATCGCCGACAAATTGGCCAGCATCCGCACGTAACCACGCACGCCGTGGCTGTGCTCACCGAGTTCCAGACCCATTTTTTCCACGTTGAACAGCATCTGCCGCGCATGGTGCAACAGGGTCTCGCCGGCCGCGGTCAGGTCCATGCCCTTGGCCCGACGCACGAACAGGCTCACGCCGAGCACCTGCTCCAACTCCATCAGGCGCTTGCTGGCAGCCGACACCGCGATTGCTTCGCGGGCCGCGGCGCGGGTCAGGGTGCCTTCCTCGAACACCGCGACGAACAGTTGCAGGGTGATCAGGTCCAGGCGGCGCACCAGGCTCTTGTGCAACATCAGCCGCGCTCGGACGCCAGGCGATTGATCTCGGCCTGCTCCACCACCGGCTGTGGCGCGCCATGGCGCACCGCCGCCAGCATGGCCCGGCCGACAGTTTCAGTACTGACCACCCAACCCGGCTTGAGCCGACGCACAGACGACAGCAACGGCCCGAGCACGGAGTAAAACGCCTGATACAACGGCGTCTTCGAGCGCACCCCATGCAACGGCTGGATGATCCCCGGTCGGAACAGGTAAACCGCCTTGAACGGCAGGCGCAACAAGGCATTCTCGGTCTTGCCCTTGACCCGCGCCCACATCGACTTGCCGGCCTCGGAACTGTCCGTCCCGGCGCCGGACACGTAAATGAAGGTCATCTGCGGATTGAGCCGTGCCAGGGTGCTGGCGGCAACGAGGGTGAGGTCATAGGTGAGGTGGGTGTAGCGGGTTTCATTCATACCCGCCGAGGACACCCCGAGGCAGAAAAAGCACGCGTCAAAGCCTTGCAGCAAGTTTTCCAACGGCTGGAAATCCAGCATGTCGCTGTGCAACACCTGATGCAGCTTGCCATGCTCCTGGGTCAGCGGCGTGCGCCCGACGGCGACCACTTCCTGCACGTCAGGGGCAAGCAGGCACTCGCGCAGGACGCCCTGGCCGACCATGCCGGTGGCACCGAATAACAGAACTCTCATCTAGCACTCCCTTCATCCCGCTCATTTTGGCTATCTGAGAGACAGGCCGTCATAGGCCGTCGTCACATTCGCCCCCTACGCTGCCACCTTACTCACTATCGTGAGAGCCGACCTCAACAAATTGAACGGCGCCTTGAGCCATGACTGGACAGCCCAAGGCGATTAATTGCCACTGAGTATCGTAGGAGGCTGCCCACATTAGAAAGTCCGCGCGACGCCCTCTCTATAGGAAACGCCTGACAGAGGAAAAGCCGCCATTCGTATAACACTGCGCGCGGACATGCTCCCTCAAACGATACGTTCATTTTGTTCAGGACTCGTGATGCTTCTAGAAGAACACGACAACCGCTGACGTTTGCGGTTGCTCAATAACCAAAGCATCACATCGCACGGTTCATGTTGGCAGCTGGATTTTCGATGATGACTTCAAAAACTCCACTGACGGATGTCACCCCTTGAGAAGCACCACGCCCCTTACCCTCGCCTGCTGCGCCGCTTTCCTCGCCCAGCTCGGCATCAGCAGTTACTTGCCCGCAGTGCCCGCCATCGCCCTAGCCCTGCGCGCCGTCGAGGACCAGGTAGCCTTGGCTCTGGCGGTGTATCTGGTGGGTATGGCGCTGCCGATGCTGCTGTGGGGAAGACTGAGCGAACGGTTTGGCAGAAAGCCGGTATTGCTGGCGTCACTGGCGGTATATGCCATGGCCAGTACCGCCATTCCATCGGCGTTGAACGTAGAAACATTCTTGGTATTGCGGCTGATTCAGGGAGTCGGCGCGGGCGGTGTTTCGGTGATGGCGCGAGTGTTGGTGCGGGATAGCTTCAGCGGGGAACTGTTGGCCAAAGGCTTATCGTGGTTGGGCATGACCTTTGTGATCGCGCTGGGTATCGGCCAGTTTGCAGGTTCGCTGGTGCAAGTGGCATTCGGCTGGAAAGCGATCTTTTATACGTTGGCGATCGCAGCCGTCACGTTGATGGTGATCTTGCGGTGGGTAGCGTTTGCGCGGCTGGTGAAGGCGGCTTCCTCGCTACCGACCTGGCGGATCTACGCCACGATTATGCGACACCCCGGCTTTCTCCACGCGGCGATGATCGGCGGCCTGGGCTATGGCGTCATCATTGCGTTCAACACCTGCGCACCACTGATACTGCAGGGGCGCTTCGACTGGAGCGCGACGCAGTATGGCTGGCTGGGATGGCCGATAAGCGGCGCGTATCTGGCAGGGGCGTTGATGGTCAATCGCCTCGTTGTACAAACGGGGCGGTTGACGATGATGAGTTGGGGCGTGGCCTTGATATTGCTGGGGGCTGCCGTGATGTTGCTCGGCAGTGTATTTGCCAGCGGGCTCGCTGTGCTGCTGTGGTTACCGTATTGCCTGGCAGTGTTGGGCCAGTCGATGAGTTACCCGATCAGCTTGTCCCTGGCCAATGATGGTTCCCCCATCAACGGCCCTTACGCCATGGCCTTGAGCGGTTTTATGCATCAACTGATGGCCGCCATGATCGGCGGCGTGGCCAGCCTGTTGCTGAGTCAGCAATCATGGCCATTGGCACTGTTGTGCATGGCGTTGGCAGGCGGCGCATTTCTGTGCGCCGCCGGGTGCCGTACGGATCAGAACGCGCTGCGAAAGATCTCCTCGATCTGACGCTGATCCGCCCGGCGCGGGTTGGTCAGCCCGCACGCGTCCTTCAACGCGTTAGTGGCCAACAGCGGAATGTCCTGCAACTTGGCGCCCAGCTCGCGCAGCCCGGCGGGGATTTCGACGTCCAGGGACAACGCACGAATCGCGGCGATGGCGGCCTGGGCGCCCTCTTCGTCCGTGCTGCCTTTGACATCCGCTCCCAGCGCGCGGCCGACGTCGCTCAAGCGCTTGGCGCTGACGCTGGCGTTGAAGCTTTGCACGTGGGGCAACAGCACCGCGTTACACACGCCATGGGGCAGGTCGTAGAGGCCGCCCAACTGGTGGGCCATGGCGTGCACGAAACCCAGGGACGCGTTGTTGAACGCCATGCCCGCCAGGAACTGAGCGTACGCCATGTTTTCCCGTGCGGCCTTGTCGCTGCCGTCGCGTACGGCCAGGCGCAGGTTGGCGCTGATCAGCTCGATGGCCTTGATCGCGCAGGCGTCGGTGATCGGCGTGGCAGCAGTGGACACATAGGCTTCGATGGCGTGAGTCAGGGCGTCCATGCCGGTGGCGGCGGTAAGGCCCTTGGGCATGCCGACCATCAGCGCCGGGTCGTTGACCGACAGCAGTGGCGTGACGTTACGGTCGACGATGGCCATTTTCACGTGGCGGCTTTCGTCGGTAATGATGCAGAAACGGGTCATCTCGCTGGCGGTGCCGGCGGTGGTGTTGATGGCCACCAGCGGCAGTTGCGGCTTGCTCGATCGGTCGACGCCTTCGTAGTCGCCGATATGCCCGCCGTTGGTGGCGCACAGCGCGATGCCCTTGGCGCAGTCATGGGGCGAGCCGCCGCCCAGGGACACGACGAAATCGCAGGCGCTCTGTTGCAGCAGCGCCAGGCCGTTCTCGACGTTTTCCACATTGGGGTTGGGCTTGGCGCCGTCGTAGATCACCGAGTCGATGTCCTGCATCGCCAATTTCTCGGCGATCATGCTGGCCACGCCCGCCTTGGCCAGGCCGGCGTCGGTGACGATCAGTGCCTTGCGAAAACCGTAGTTGCGGATGGCGGTCATGGCTTCGTCGAGGCAATCGGTGCCCATGATGTTGACGGCGGGAATGAAGAAGGTGCTGCTCATGGCGAATCCTCGGATGACGTTTATGCCTACAGCATCGACTTCACCCGCCTGCGGCATCTTGATCAGGATCAACGCCGGCTCGTGATAAAGTCACCGTCCAGCCGAATTCGAGTAGACCCGCCGCAATGAAGGATTTCCAGGATATTGACGCCCACCTTGAAGACTGGAGCGCACTGCGCAGCCGCACTGCCTTCAGCGGGATTCTGATCGGCAACGGCGCCAGCCGTACGATTTGGGAAGACTTCGCCTACGACTCGCTGTTCGAAAACGCGCGCACCGTCGAAGAAAAACCTCTGGGCCAGTCCGAACTCAGCGTGTTCGACGCCCTGCAAACCCGCAGCTTCGAACAGGCCCTTGGCGCGCTGAAGACCACCAGCCGGGTCAACAAGGCCCTGGCAGTCAGCTCGGCGGCACCGCGCAATCGCTACTACGCGATCAAGGAAGCGCTGATCAATACCATCCACGCGGTGCACATTCCGTGGCGCCTGGTGCAGCCGTCGACGCTGGCGACGATCAACGCGGAGCTGGCGCAATACACCACGGTGTTTACCAGTAACTACGACTTGCTCAACTACTGGGCGATCCTGCACACGCCAGGCATCGACGACCTGTTTCGCAGCGCCGACTCAAGCTTCGACCTGCGCAACACGCGCACCGAGGCCACGCGCATTCTGTACCTGCACGGAGGCCTGCACCTGGTGCGCAACCTCGACGGTACCGCGCGCAAATTGCCGACCACCGACAGCACCCTGCTGAGCAGTTTTGCGATCAATAACACGATCAAGACCCTCGACGATGTGCCGCTGTTCGTCAGCGAAGGCACGGTAGACGAGAAGCTCAAGACCATCCGCAGCTCGGATTACCTGTCGTTCTGCTATGAGCAACTGCTGACCCATGAAGGCGCGCTGTGCCTCTTCGGCCACGACCTCGGGCCGCAGGATAAACACTTGGTGGATGCGATTCGCCAAGCCCCGGTGACCACGCTGGCAATCTCGGTATCGGGCCGTAGCGACGGGTTTATTCGCCAGCAGAAGCGGCGGTACTCGGAGCTGTTTGATGGGTCGGGCGTGGCGCTGGAATTCTTTGCGGCGCGCACCCACCCGTTGGGCAATCCTGCGCTGTCAGTCCCGGTCGAACGCTGACTTTCCGGGCGACTTCGATCAAATACAGGCGCTGGCTTGCCAGCGCCCACCATGAGCGTGTTCACAACAGCCAAGTGACGTCAGTCCTGCGCGCTGTGCACCACCACCAGCAATTGCGCCTGCACCGGCCCCACCGAGCGCAGGCGGTGGGGCTTCTGCGCATTGAAGTGCAGCGCATCGCCACGCTCGAGGATCACGCGCTCAGTCATGAAATCCACTTCGACCTGGCCTTCATGCACAAACAGAAACTCCTCCCCCACGTGCTCCTTGAAGCTCTTGTCGGTGAATTCCGCCGGCGGGTAGATGATGAAGGGCAGCAGGCTGCGTTCGCTGACCTGATGGGCGAGCACCGCGTAACCGGGCGCCGTGTCGGGCCGTTCATGGCTGCGCACCAGGCTGTAGCTGTCGAGGCTGACGCTGTCTTCGCTGAACAGCTCTTCGACCTTCACGTTCAGTGCCTTGGCCAGTTTCAGCGCGGCGGCAATCGACGGCGTGTTGAGGCCGCGCTCAACCTTGGACAGGTAGCTCTTGGTCATCCCGGACTTTTCAGCCAGGCTCTCCAAGGTTACGCCAAGTTTTTTTCTCAATAATTTCAAACGGATAGACATGTTCCGCGGTTAATCCATGCAGGAAGCGATGAGCTGTGCTTGCCAATGACACTTTGTGTCATATAGCATCTTTAGTGTCATTTGCGTTCACCCAGCGACCTTGCGAGCAGCGGGAGACCAGCAAACCAGACGTCCATTGAACCACCCAAAGGACACCGATATGGCCAAGACATTAGCACTCCCGAAAGACCAGCTGGTCAAGCAAGCGCTGATCCAGATGCAAAATACCCTGGCGGATAATACGTGGACCGTGCGGCAAAAGCTGGCGCTGACCTGCCGTATCCTCTTCGAGCACGGCCACGACTCGGGCCTCGCCGGGCAGATCACTGCGCGAGGGCCCGAACACGGCACCTATTACACCCAGCAATTGGGGCTGGGCTTCGATGAGATCACCGCCAGCAACCTGCTGTTGGTAAACGAGGACCTTGAAGTGCTGGAAGGCCACGGCATTCCCAACCCGGCCAACCGTTTCCACAGCTGGGTCTACCGAGGGCGCCCGGATGTGAACTGCATCATTCACACGCACCCCACGCATATCGCCGCGCTGTCGATGCTGGAAGTACCGCTGCAGGTGTCCCACATGGACCTCTGCCCGCTGTACGAAGACTGCGCGTTCCTCGAGGCCTGGCCAGGGGTGCCGGTGGGCAACGAAGAAGGCGAAATCATCACCGCGGCACTCGGTGACAAACGCGCGATCCTGCTTTCGCACCACGGCCAGTTGTCGACCGGCGCGAGCGTCGAGGAGGCCTGCGTGATTGCACAGTTGATCGAGCGCGCCGCCAAGCTGCAGTTGCTGGCGATGGCGGCCGGCACGATCAAGCCGATCCTGCCGGAGCTGGGGCGCGAGGCCCACGACTGGATCTCCCGGCCCAAGCGCCATGGCGCCGCGTTCAATTACTACGTGCGACAGAGCCTGCGCCAGCACGCCGATTGCCTGAACTGACCCGCCCCTTTTCCGACAGGAGACTTCCCATGTCCAGCCCCGATATTCACGGCATCATCGGCTACACCATCACCCCCTTCAGCGCTGACGGTAAGCGCATCGACCTCGACGCCCTCGGTCGCTCCATCGACCGCTTGATCGACGCCGGCGTCCATGCCATCGCGCCCCTGGGCAGCACCGGCGAAGGGGCTTACCTGAGCGATGCCGAGTGGGATGAAGTCAGCGCCTACAGCCTGGCAAAAATTGCCCGGCGCGTACCGACTGTGGTCAGCGTCTCAGACCTGACCACCGCTAAAGCCGTGCGGCGCGCCCGTTACGCCGAGGCGAATGGCGCCGATGTGGTGATGGTGCTGCCGGCCTCGTACTGGAAACTCAGCGAAGCGGAAATCCTCGCCCACTACGCTGCGATTGGCGACAGCATCGGCGTGCCGATCATGCTCTACAACAACCCGGCCACCAGCGGCACGGACATGTCGGTGGATTTGATCCTGCGGATCGTCAAGCACGTGGAGAACGTGACGATGGTCAAGGAGAGCACCGGCGATATTCAACGCATGCACCAATTACGGCGCCACAGCGACGTGCCGTTCCTCAACGGGTGCAACCCGCTGGCACTGGAAGCCTTCGTGGCGGGTGCCAAAGGCTGGTGCACCGCAGCGCCAAACCTGATCCCACAGCTCAACCTGGCTTTGTATGACGCGGTGCTGGCGAATGATCTGACCCAGGCGCGAGAACTGTTCTACCGCCAACTGCCGCTGCTGGAATTCATCCTCAAGGGCGGGCTACCGGCAACGATCAAGGCCGGCTTGCGCCTGACCGGGCTGGAAGCCGGCGACCCACGGTTGCCGGTGTTCCCGTTGAGTGAAGCCGGAATCGAGCAACTAAAGGCATTGCTGCGCTGACCCTGTAGGAACCGGCTTGCCGGCGATAGCGCTCTCGCAGTCAACATCAACATCGACTGCCCCGACGCGATCGCCGACAAGCCGGCGTCGACAATTAAACCGAGACAAATGACAATAATTCTCGATATCATTCGCGGCATTTCTACGCCGTGCTTCGTCACGAAGGATATCCATGTCTCGTCCCAAGCCCGACCCGCTGTCGGCCGATGCTTTTCGCGGGTTTTATGCAGATATTCTGCATTTCCTGCGCAAACGCACGGACAACGCCAGCGACGCGGCGGACATGACCCAGGATGTCTTTACCCAGTGGCTGGACTACCGCGACCGGGCCAAGGTCGAGCAGCCACGGGCCTTTCTGTTCCAGATGGCGCGCAATCTGCTGCGTGATCACTGGCGCAGACAGAAGGTACGGCACACCGCCCATTCCGATCAGGCCGACAGGGACGCCGAACCGGTCACCGACGAGCAAAACGATCCCATGGCCGCCGCGCAGCGCTTGCAACGCCTGGAACAGTTGAAAGAAGTCCTCGCCGAACTCTCGCCGCGCCGGCGAGAAGCCCTTATGCTGCACCGCTTCGAAGGCTTGAGCCAGGCGCAGATCGCCGAGCGCATGGGCATTTCGACGAGCATGGTGGAAAAGCACATCGCTTTTGCCCTGCTGCATTGCAAGCGACGCCTTCAATCAGACCCCGGCACGGAGCAGCCAGAATGAACCGCCTGAGCGATACCGACGCCCTGGATATCGAAGCGAGTGACTCCATCGATGCCCAAGCCGCCAGCTGGTTTGCACGCAACCGTAATGACGCGAGCCGTGCCGACCGCAAGGCGTTTGCCGCCTGGCATGCGGTTGCGGCGCATGCTCGCGCCTATGCCGAGTTCGAGCAACTGTGGGCCGACCTGGCACAGTTGCAGCAACTGAACAAACCGGTGCCCCTGCCCAAGCGTAAACCGTCGGTGTGGCGCCCTGCCCTGGCCGTCGCCGCCGCAGTGTTGTGCGCCGTGCTGGCCACGCATATCGGCGCGCCCCGCGAGCTGTATCACACGCAAGTGGCGGCCCATGCCAAGGGCATGCGCACCTTCAACCTGCCCGACGGCAGCACGCTGTATGTAAATGCCAACACGCGCCTGCGTGTGGACTTCACCGCGCACCAGCGCATCGTGCACCTGGACAAGGGCCAGCTGTATATCGAGGTGGCCGCCGACAAGGAGCGGCCGCTGTTCGTGCAGGCCGGCGAGGCCAATGTGCGGGTGGTCGGTACCGGCTTCGATGTACGCCGCAGCCAGCAGCAACTGGTGGTCAGCGTCGCCCACGGCAAGGTGGCTTTCGAGCCGGACGCAAAGAGCCCGGTGACCCTGCTCGGCGCCCAGCAGCGCGCCACCTACAGCTACGCCAAGGGCACCGTGCAGCAACAAACCCTCACCGCCGAAGAAGTGGCCGACTGGCGCAGCGGGCACTTGTCGTTTCGCAACCGCGAGCTGGTCAGCCTGATCGATGAACTGAGCCTCTACCGTCCCCAGGCGCCGTTGCAGGTCAGCAATGCAGTGGCGCAACTGAAGGTCTCGGGCAACCTCGATGTCAACGACCCGGACGCCCTGCTCAACGCACTGCCCGCCTTGCTGCCAGTGAAAACCGTGGCCTCGGCCGATGGCATCGTGCGGATCGAGCCCAGCAAATAACCCTCGAAACAGTACTTGAGAATATTTTTCATTCGCAGGTGTGGATTTTTTTGCCTGCCCCGTCTTCCTCCGGTCTGCGTTTGATACGCACGCATTTTTCGGCCACTTGGCCACACCGGGGGATTTCATGTTTCGCGCGCCTTGCCACGCTTCGCACCTGTTTCTTCGACCGACCGTCATTGCCACCTGCCTGGCCTTCAGCCTCAGCGCCCAGGCCGAGTCGTTCAAGCTGCAACTGCCCGCCCAGTCGCTGGCCACGTCGCTGAGCCAAGTGGCGCAGCAGGCGAAGATCCAGCTGTTGTTCGATGAAGCACTGCTCAAGAACGTGCAGGCACCGGCGCTCAACGGTGAGTTCAGCCCGGAAGTGGCGATTCGCACCCTGCTGAAAAACGGCGAGTTCATCCTGATCAGGGTCGGCAGCACTTACGTGGTAAAGCCCGAAGAGGCAAAAACCACCCAGAGCGGCGCGATCCAGCTGGAAGCCCTGAGCGTGATCGGCACCGGCAACGAGGTCGACTCCAGCACCGTCGGGCGCTCCACCTTGACCCAGGCCGATATCGACCGCTACCAGCCCGACAACATCCCTTCGCTGCTGCAGACCTTGCCGGGAGTGTCCATGGGCGGCTCGCCCAAGCCCGGTGGCCAGACCATCAACATTCGCGGCATGGGCGATGCCGAAGATGTGCCAATGACCGTGGATGGCGCGACCAAAAGCGGCTTCGAGCGCTACCAGCAAGGCACGGTGTTCATCGAACCCGAGCTGATCAAAAGCATTGAGGTGGAGAAAGGTCCGTATTCGCCGTTCAACGGCAACGGCGGTTTCGGCGGCACGGTCAACATGATCACCAAGGATGCACCGGACCTGCTCAAGGATGGGCGTAACGCCGGGGCGATGGCCAAGTACGGCTACTCCAGCAACACCCACGAACAGGTGTACACCGGCGCAGTGTATGGCCGCACCGACGACGGCCGCATGGATGGGCTGATCTACCTGACCAAACGCGACGGCGACGATTTGAAGCTCGCCGGCACCCCGCCCGACCCACGCAACGAATACCCGATCAACCCCAAGCGCCTGCCCAACAGCGCGCAGGATGTAGAAGGCGAGCTGTTCAAGTTCAACGCGCACTTCACCGACGAGCACAGCATGGGCCTGTCCTACTCCAGCGCCAGAAGCGAGCGCATGGCGCCGTTCTCGGCTAAAACCTACCCGTCGCCGCCGACGCAATCAGCCATCGACCGATATGGCTACGAAGGCGCACTGAAACGCTTTCTGGCCGACCGCGAAACCGTGGACACCACCTGGTCGGGCAAGTACGAATACCAGCCGTTGAACAACCCGCTGATCGACTTGAAACTCAGCTACTCGTTCTCCAAGACCGATCAGACCGACGAGCGCGCCGAGAATGCGGTGATCAGCCTGGCCACCGGCGGGCGCAAGATGGAAACGTCTTACACTGACCGCATCCTTGAGCTGCGCAACATCAGCCTGTTTACCACCGGCCCGCTGGAACACGCCGTAACCACCGGCGTGCAGGTGCGCAAGCACGATCGCGAAACCGAAAGCTGGATGCCGGGCGCGACCTACAACACCGCTAGATACAACTATGGCCATTTCCAGCCGTACTTCATGCCCCACGGCAAAGTCGACACCAATGCGTTCTACCTGCAGGACGCCGTGACACTCGGCGACGTCACCCTCACGCCGTCCCTGCGCTATGACCACGTGCGCAACCGCGGCGAAGCCAACGATGCGCCGTACTACAGCAGCCCGGACCCGCGCGTCGGCCATGACTACAGCGACCGCACCTACACCGGTTGGTCGCCACGCCTGGCAGCCTTCTGGAACGTGACCCCGGATGTCGCCTTCTTCGCCAGCTGGAACCGCACCTGGCGCGCGCCGGTTATCGATGAGCAGTACGAGGTGCAAGGCTCTGCCAGCACGCGCAGCGCCACCAGCCTCAACCTCGACCCGGAGCGCATCACCGCGATTACGGCGGGCAACGTCACGCACTTCTCCGGCGTCTTCACCCGCGATGACAACCTGCAGTTGCGCACCACGCTGTTTCACAACCGCATCGAAGACGAGATCATGAAGGCCACCGGCCTCGGCTGCGAACGGCAAATGACCGTGCCGGGCAGTATCGATGCGGTGTGCACCGACGCGGCGTCCAGGACCAACTATCGCAACGTGGGCGGCATGACCATCAAGGGCTTCGAGCTGGAAAGCTACTACGACTCGACGTACGTGTTCGGTTCCCTGACTTACTCCTGGGCTACAGGTAAACGAGACAACCCCTACACCAACCCTTGGGCTACCGACCGGCACGTGTGGGCACGGGATATTCCACCGGCCAAATGGGTGGTAGTCCTCGGCACCAAGATCCCGAGCTGGGACGCGCAGGTGGGCTGGCAGGGCCAGTTCGTGCGCAAGACCGATCGCGTACCTACCGACATCTATCCTGGCGGCTTCAACTCCACCATTGGCGACTTTATCTACGACCAGACCGAGAACCCCAGCTACGACACCCAGGGCCTGTTCGCCAACTGGAAACCGCAGCAGGCGGGCCTCAAAGGCACCGAGATCAACTTCACCGTCGATAACCTGTTCAATCGCAGCTACCAGCCAGCACTCAGCGGCGATGGTGTCTACAGCGAAGGACGCAACGCCAAGATCAGCATCACGCGGTTCTTCTGAACCTGTAGGCGCCGGCGTGCCGGCGATGCGGGCGACTCGGTCTACCCGCGAAACAGCAGCGATCCCATCGCCGTCTCGCTCAAGCTCGACAGCGCCTACACGGCGATGGCGGCGGCACTGTCGGCCCTGGCCCGCAACTGTACGGATAAATCCGCACCCAGCTGTAGGCCCGCGATTGGCGGGGGATGTGGCTAGATGGGCTTCCCTTGAAGCCCTCTGGATTTCGGATCCCTCCCATGAGCTCGCGCGAAAATACCGGCATGGCCCTCGGCCTGCTGGGCGTCATCATCTTCAGCCTGACCCTGCCTTTCACCCGTATCGTGGTGCAGGAAATCCACCCGTTGCTCAACGGCCTCGGCCGTGCGCTGTTCGCGGCGATTCCGGCGGCGGCGCTGTTGCTGTGGCGTCGTGAGCGCTGGCCGACCTGGCGGCAGGTGCGCGGGCTGTGCCTGGTGATCGCCGGGGTGATCCTGGGCTTTCCGGTGTTGTCGGCCTGGGCCATGCAAACCTTGCCAGCCTCCCATGGCGCGCTGGTCAACGGCCTGCAACCCTTGTGCGTGGCACTGTATGCCGCGTGGCTGTCGCATGAGCGACCGTCCAAAGCCTTCTGGGCCTGCGCGGCGCTCGGCAGTGCGCTGGTGTTGAGTTACGCGCTGATCACCGGCGCCGGCAGTATTCAGGCCGGCGATTTGTTGATGCTCGGCGCGATTGCCGTCGGCGGGCTGGGCTATGCCGAAGGCGGCCGGCTGGCCAAGGAGATGGGCGGCTGGCAAGTGATCTGCTGGGCGCTGGTGCTGTCGACGCCGGTGCTGATCGGCCCGGTCTGGTACCTGGCGGCGCAGCATCAAGGCGCGATTTCGATGCGCACCTGGTGGGCGTTTGGCTATGTGTCGCTGTTCTCGCAGTTCCTGGGATTCTTCGCCTGGTACGCCGGGCTGGCCATGGGCGGGATCGCGCGGGTCAGCCAGATCCAATTGCTGCAGATCTTCTTCACCATCGCCTTTTCGGCGCTGTTCTTTGGCGAACATATCGAGCCGATTACGTGGCTGTTCGCCTGTGGGGTGATCGTCACGGTGATGCTCGGGCGCAAGACGGCGGTGCAGCCTGCGCCCGCGCCAAAGGTAAACGCTATCTAATGCAGGCGCCGGCTTGTGTGGGAGCCGGGCTTGCCCGCGAAAGCGGCCAGTCAGCCAACCCCGCTATCGCGCATGCCGCCGCCTTCGCAGCCTCGCTAAAGCTCGAGAGTTCCCACAGGGGATTGCGGGGGTATGTGAGATCTGTGGCGGGGTACGGTCAAAATGTGGGAGCAGGCTTGCCCGCGAAGGCGGCCGGTCAGCCAACCCCTCTATCGCCAATACCGCCGCCTTCGCAGCCTCGCTAAAGCTCGAAAGCTCCCACAGGGGAATTGCGGGATGGCTACGAAATCTGTGGCGGGGTACGGTCAAAATGTGTGGGGCTTGCTCGCGAAAGCGCCCGGTCAGCCAACCCCTCTCTCGCCCATGCCGCCGCTTTCGCAGCCTCGCTAAAGCTCGACAGCTTGCTCCCAAACAAGCCGGCGCCTGCCCGTGGTGTGTTCAGTTCAAGAAACCATCCGCCCTCAGCAGGGTTTCCAGGCAGTGCTCGGTGATGTGGTAGAACGCCTTCAGCTCCTGGATTTTCGCCAGCAACTGCGCGTTGTCCACAGGCTCGGCGCGCTTGACCGCGAGGATCATCTTGTTCTTGTTGGTGTGCTCCAACGAGATGAACTCGAACACTTTGGTCTCGTAGCCACAGGCTTCGAGGAACAGCGCGCGCAAGCAGTCGGTGACCATTTCCGCCTGCTGGCCCAGGTGCAGGCCGTACTGCAGCATCGGCTTGAGCAGCGCCGGGCTCTGGATCTGCAGGCGAATCTGCTTATGGCAGCACGGCGAGCACATGATGATCGACGCGCCGGAACGGATACCGGTGTGGATCGCGTAATCGGTGGCAATGTCGCAGGCATGCAGGGCGATCATCACGTCCAGCTCGCTCGGCGCCACGCTGCGCACGTCGCCGCATTTGAACACCAGGCCCGGATGCTCCAGGCGCGCAGCGGCGCTGTTGCACAGGGTCACCATGTCTTCACGCAGTTCCACGCCGGTCACTTCACCCTCGGCCTTGAGGGTGTTGCGCAGGTAATCGTGAATCGCAAAGGTCAGGTAGCCCTTGCCCGAGCCGAAGTCGGCGACGCGCACCGGCTGGTCCAGTTTCAACGGTGATGAGGTCAGCGCATGGCTGAACACTTCGATGAACTTGTTGATCTGCTTCCACTTGCGCGACATCGACGGGATCAGCGCCTGCCTGGCATCGGTCACGCCGAGGTCGGCGAGGAACGGCCGGCTCAGGTCGAGGAAGCGATTCTTCTCGCGGTTATGCTCAGCCGAGGGCGCCTCGCGCAGTTGCTGCGGCTTGCTTTTGAACAGCGAGCTTTTGTTCTTCTTGCTGTATTCCAGCTGCGCTTCATCGGTCAGCGACAGAAGGTGCGCGTTCTTGAAGGACGCCGGCAGCAACTCGGCAATCATCGCCACGCCTTCGGCCAGCGCGAAATTCTTGGTGATGTCGCGGGTCTTGTAGCGGTAGACGAAGGACAGGCACGGCTGCTCCTTGACCTCTACCTGCTTGATGATCAGCCGTTGCAGCTCGGCTTCCGCACCGACGTACTTGGCCAGCACCAGCTTGATAAACGCATGCTGCGCCAGGCTTGCGCTCAACAGTTCGATGAACTGGGCGTGATGATCCGGCGCAGGGCGGGCAGGTTGAGCGGTGACAGACATGAACAAAAAAGCCTCGGGCTGGGGATGCCGGGCATTTTAGGGGGGATGGGGGCCGAGGGCACGGGGTTATTTGATCAACGGTCAGTCAACCCTGCCCATCCACGGCGGGATCCACCTTATGTGGGAGCCGGCCTTGCCCGCGATTGCATCACCTCGACGGGCCAGACAGACCCAGTTGCACGCCCCGCAGGCAAGCCAGTTCCGACCTGGAGCAAGATGGACTATTCGAGCACGACCAGGCGATTGGGCAACTCATTGCGGGTCTGCGTGACCGGCACATGCACCTTGAGCAACTCCCCGCAGGCTTCAATGCAGGCAATAAACCCCGCCAGTGTCTGCCCCTGTTTCACTTGCTGAGTGAACGCCCTGACGATGGTGTCCCAACGGCTGTCATCCAGGCGCTTGGAAATCCCCTCATCCACCAGGATCTCCACGTAGCGCTCGGCCTCGCTGACAAAAATCAGCACACCGGTGCTGCCCAGCGTGTGGTGCAGGTTCTGCTCCAGGAACTGCCGGCGCGCCAGGTTGGACGCGCGCCAATGGCGCACCGAGCGCGGGATCAGGCGGGTGGTGACCTTGGGCAGGCGAAACACCAGGCACAGCACGATAAACGTCGCCCACTGCGCCAACAGCAAGGTGTACATGGTCAAGTAGCCGGACAAGTAATGCACCACACCCGGCACCACCAAGGCGATCAGGCTGGCCCACAGCAGTGGGATGTAGGCGTAGTCGTCCGCGCGGGCAGCCAGTACCGTCACCAGTTCGGCGTCGGTCTGCTGCTCGACGCGGGCAATCGCCTCGGCGACCTGGCGTTGCTCGTGTTCACTCAGTAGTGCCATGGTTGTAGATGCTCTGTTGTCGTTATTGTCATTACCAGCCGCCCGAGGCCCCGCCGCCGCCGAAGCCGCCACCGCCTCCGCGGAAACCACCGCCACCGCCTCCGCCACCACCGCCGCGCCCGCTGCTGCTGAGGATCGCCAGCAAGATGGCGCCCACCGGCAGCCCCAGCCGATTGCACAGCCACAGCACACCGATCAGCAAGATAAACAGGCCGATGGAAAACCCCGGATTATCCTTGGCAAAGTTGGCGTCCGCCACATGCGCCGGCACCGCCAGCGGTTCACCGCCGACCACCTGCACCATCGCCGAAACACCATCGCTGATGCCCTGGCTGTAATTGCCGGCCTTGAACTTGGGCGCGATCACCTGGTTGATGATCACCCAGGACTGCGCATCGGTCAGCACGCCTTCCAGGCCATAGCCGACTTCGATGCGCAATTTGCGCTCATCGCGGGCGACGATCAACAGCGCGCCGTTGTCCTTGCCCTTCTGGCCAATGCCCCACTGGCGGCCCAACTGATAACCGTAGTCTTCAATCGGTACACCTTGCAGGTCGGGCACCGTGACCACCACGATCTGGTCGCCACGGGCTTGCTCGAGCGCCTGCAATTGCTGGGTGATCTGCTCCCGGGTTGCCGGGTCGATCATCTGGGCGGTGTCCACCACCCGACCGGTCAATGCCGGGAAGGTCAGCGCCGCCTGGGCCACGCCCACGCAGGCCAGCAGCCACAGCGCCAGGCCTATCCTGAATAAACGCATCGACACCTCAATGCAGCCTTATTTGAACTTCACTTGCGGCGCTTTATCGGCATCGGCACTGGTGGCTTCAAACGTGGCGCGGATCGGCAGATCGCTGTACATCACGCTGTGCCACAAGCGACCCGGGAAAGTGCGGATCTCGGTGTTGTAGGCCTGCACCGCCTGGATAAAGTCGCGCCGGGCCACGGCGATACGGTTTTCGGTGCCTTCAAGCTGCGATTGCAGGGCCAGGAAGTTCTGGTTGGCCTTCAGGTCCGGGTAACGCTCGGACACCACCATCAAGCGGCTGAGGGCACCGCTCAAACCATCCTGGGCCTGCTGGAACTGCTTGAGTTTTTCCGGGTTGTCGAGGGTGCTGGCATCCACCTGGATCGAGGTGGCCTTGGCCCGTGCCTCAATGACGGCGGTCAGGGTGTCCTGCTCATGGGCGGCGTAGCCCTTGACCACTTCCACCAGGTTGGGGATCAGGTCGGCACGGCGTTGATACTGGTTCTGCACCTGGCCCCAGGCGGCCTTGGCCTGCTCATCCAGGGTCGGGATGGTGTTGATGCCGCAACCGCTCAGCACCGTGCTGATCAGTAGCAAAGCCGCGGCCTTGAGGCCCCAGCGGGAAGAGTGTGCTGCTTGCATGGTGTTTCTCCTGACCAAACTGGATGGAATGTGACGACTAACCCTATAAACCGCGCGCTTGGGGCATAATCCGCCACCACTGGAATGCATTGAGCCAATCAGCTACAAAGATGCCCAGCGCGAAAAAGAGTTCAGAGTGTGCTGCATTTATCTGAACAACACCCGAACAACAATAGACGCTCCCCACATTTTGGCCGATCAGCCCCAGCGCTGTGCAGTGAGCCGAAAAAGGATATTCATGAAGAAGCTGTGTTTGCTCGGCCTTGTTGCCACTCTGGCCACCCACCCCGTCTGGGCAGAAACAAAGCCTGCTGCGCTCAAGGACAAGGACGCCTTCGTCAGCGACCTGCTCAAGCAGATGACCCTCGATGAAAAGATCGGCCAGTTGCGCCTGATCAGCATCGGCCCCGAGATGCCCCGCGAGCTGATCCGCAAGGAAATCGCCGCCGGCCGCATCGGTGGCACCTTCAACTCGATCACCCGCCCGGAAAACCGTCCGATGCAGGACGCGGCCATGCGCAGCCGGTTGAAGATCCCGATGTTCTTCGCCTATGACGTGATCCACGGCCACCGCACGATCTTCCCGATCAGCCTGGCCCTGGCGTCCAGCTGGGATATGGACGCCATCGGCCGCTCCGGGCGCATCGCCGCTCAGGAAGCTGCCGCCGACAGCCTCGACATCACCTTCGCGCCGATGGTCGACATCTCCCGCGACCCGCGCTGGGGCCGCACCTCCGAAGGTTTCGGCGAAGACACCTACCTGGTCTCGCGCATCGCCGAAGTGATGGTCAAGGCCTTCCAGGGCACCAGCCCCGCCAATGCCGACAGTATCATGGCCAGCGTCAAGCACTTCGCCCTGTACGGCGCGGTGGAAGGCGGGCGTGACTACAACGTGGTCGACATGAGCCCGGTCAAGATGTACCAGGACTACCTGCCGCCCTACCACGCGGCGATCAAGGCCGGCTCCGGCGGCGTGATGGTCGCCCTGAACTCGATCAACGGCGTCCCCGCCACCGCCAACACCTGGTTGATGAACGACCTGCTGCGCAAGGACTGGGGCTTCAAGGGCCTGGCCGTGAGCGACCACGGCGCGATCTTCGAGCTGATCAAGCACGGCGTGGCCAAGGACGGGCGTGAAGCCGCCAAGCTGGCGATCAAGGCCGGCATCGACATGAGCATGAACGACTCGCTGTACGGCAAGGAATTGCCCGGCTTGCTCAAGTCCGGCGAGATCGAGCAGAGCGACATCGACAACGCCGTGCGCGAAGTGCTCGGCGCCAAGTACGACATGGGCCTGTTCGCCGATCCGTACCTGCGCATCGGCAAGGCCGAGGATGACCCGGCCGACACTTACGCCGAAAGCCGCCTGCACCGCAGCGAGGCCCGCGACATCGCGCGCCGCAGCCTGGTTCTGCTGAAGAACCAGAACGACACCCTGCCTTTGAAAAAATCCGCGACCATCGCCCTCGTCGGCCCGCTGGCCAAGGCACCGATCGACATGATGGGCAGCTGGGCCGCCGCCGGCAAACCGGCGCAGTCGGTGACCCTGCTCGACGGCATGAATGCCGTGATCGGCGAAAAAGGCAAGGTGATCTACGCGCGGGGCGCCAACATCACCAACGACAAGGCCGTGGTCGACTACCTCAACTTCCTCAACTTCGATGCCCCGGAAGTGGTGGATGACACCCGCTCGCCGCAAGTGCTGATCGATGAAGCGGTCAAGGCCGCCAAGGATGCCGACGTGGTGGTGGCTGCCGTGGGTGAATCGCGCGGCATGTCCCACGAGTCGTCCAGCCGCACCGACCTGAACATCCCGCAAAGCCAGCGCGACCTGATCAAGGCCCTCAAGGCCACCGGCAAGCCGCTGGTGCTGGTGCTGATGAACGGTCGTCCGCTGTCGATCCTGGAAGAGAACCAACAGGCCGACGCGATCCTGGAAACCTGGTTCGCCGGCACCGAAGGCGGCAACGCGATTGCCGACGTGCTGTTCGGTGACTACAACCCGTCGGGCAAGCTGCCGATCACCTTCCCACGTTCGGTGGGGCAGATTCCGACCTACTACAACCACCTGACCATTGGCCGGCCCTTTACTCCGGGCAAGCCGGGCAACTACACCTCGCAGTACTTCGATGACGTCACCGGGCCGCTGTTCCCGTTCGGTTATGGCCTGAGCTACACCACGTTCAGCCTGTCGGAAATGGCGTTATCGTCGACCACCCTGAACAAGACCGGCAAGCTCGACGCCAGTGTCACGCTGAAAAACACCGGCAAGGTCGACGGCGAAACCGTGGTGCAGCTGTATATCCAGGACGTGGCCGGCTCGATGATCCGCCCGATCAAAGAACTGAAGAACTTCCAGAAGGTCATGCTCAAGGCCGGTGAGGAGCGCACGCTGCACTTCACCATCACCGAGGACGATTTGAAGTTCTACAACACCCAGTTGAAGTACGCCGCCGAACCCGGCCAGTTCAACGTGCAGATCGGGCTGGACTCCCAGGATGTGCAGCAACAAACCTTCGAACTGCTCTGACCTGAAGCTGTAGACACGGTCAATGTGGGAACTGGCTTGCCTGCGATAGTGGTGGAACATTCACCAACGTCATCGCAGGCAAGCCAGCTCCCACCGTTTATCGATGTGAGCGAATCAGCCGCGTCGATCAAGCAAGTTGACCACCAGCCGATCAATCCATCCCCACACCCGCTGCTTCACCCGCCGCCACAATGGCCGCGCCTTCCACGCCTCCAGGCTCACCGCCAGGCTCTGGGCAAAGTCGCGCTCGAAACTGCCCGCCACCGCCTGCGTCAATTCCGGGTCCAACGCTTCCAGGTTGGCTTCCAGGTTGAAGCGCAAATTCCAGTGATCAAAGTTGCATGAGCCGACGCTGACCCAATCGTCCACCAGCACCATCTTCAGGTGCAGGAAACACGGCTGGTATTCAAAGATCTGCACCCCCGAACGCAGCAGGCGCGGGTAATAACGGTGCCCGGCGTAGCGCACGGACGGGTGATCGGTGCGTGGGCCGGTGAGCAACAGGCGCACGTCCACCCCGCGCCCGGCTGCGCGGCGCAAGGCACGGCGGACACTCCAGGTCGGCAGGAAATATGGCGTGGCCAGCCAGATACGGTGCTGGCCGCTGTTCAAGGCGCGGATCAGCGATTGCAGAATATCGCGGTGCTGGCGGGCATCGGCATAGGCCACGCGCCCCAGGCCCGGCCCGGTCGCCGGCACCTTGGGCAAGCGGGGCAAACCAAAATGCGTGGCCGGTTTCCACTCGCGCCGCGCGGCGTTGGCGTGCCACTGGCGATCGAACAGTGCCTGCCAGTCCTGCACCAGCGGGCCGCTGATCTGCACCATCACTTCGTGCCAGTCAACAGTGTCTTGCCCCGGCGTCCAGAACTCATCGGTAACGCCCGTGCCGCCGACCACGGCGATGTGCTGGTCGATCAGCAACAGCTTGCGGTGGTCACGGTAGAGATTGCGCATCCACCGTCGCCAGTTCAGGCGATTGTAAAAACGCAACGCCACACCGGCGTCGGTCAAGCGTTTGCGCAGCCCCAAGGTAAAGGCCAGGCTACCGTAATCATCAAACAGGCAGCGCACCTGTACCCCGCGTTCGGCGGCCAACACCAGCGCCTGCACCATGGCTTCGGCGCAGGCGCCGGCTTCCACCAGATACAACTCCACATCGACTTGCCGCTCGGCGCGGGCAATGCCCACCAACATCTGTGGGAAAAATTGCGGGCCGTCGATCAACAACTCGAAACGGTTGGCACTGCGCCACGGGAAGACCGCGCCGCTCACGTCAGCGCGCCGTGAAAATCAGCACCGCACCCACCGGCACCGACAAACTGATCGACTTGAGCCCCGCCGCCTTGCGCAACGCGGCCACACCTGGCACCAGCTCGAAATCCTCGGCATGCAACACCACCGGTTCCAGGGTCACCACCTGGAACCGTCGATCATCCAGGCGCGTGGCCAACAGCTCGGCGCTGTAGGTCTGGGTCTTGCCATGCAACGTCACGCTCAGTGGCAGGCGCAATTCCAATTGCGCGCCAGGCGCCAGGTCGTTGATGGGTTGCAGGTTGATCTGCGCATTGATCAGCGCGTCAGGGAAGGTCTTGATCTCGAACAGCTGGTTGCGCATGCGCTCATCGCGCAGCGGAATGCCACTGTTGACCGACTCCAGCTCCACCTCCAACTGCGCGGCGCCTTTGCCGTCGACCTTGCCGTGCAACACCAGGAAGCGCTGCACCTCGGCAATCTCGGTGTTTTTGGTCGTCACAAAGGACAGGCGCGAGGACTCGTTGTCCAAGTACCAATCGGCGTGTGCAGGCGCAGCGGCGGCGATCAGCAGGAAGAAGGCCAGGGGTTTGACATTGAACATAAAGACTCATGCGGCAAAAAACCTGCACGAACCTTAACTGTGCCGTGGGCCCGGTGCAATGGAACTGATAAAGCCGAGCAAACGTAGGAGCTGGCTTGCCTGCGATGGCGGTAGACCAGCCAACATTTCTATCGCCGGCTTGGCGGCGCCTGCATGGGAAGGCGGTGTGTCAGGAATTCGGGCGACACCTGGCACCGCGTGCTGGCGCGATGGAACTGACAAAGCCGAGCAAATGTGGGAGCTGGCTTGCCTGCGATAGCGGTAGACCAGCCGACATCCCTATCGCCGGCAAGCCGGTTACTGCATGGGAAGGCGGTGTGTCAGGGGTTGAGGCGACACCCCTGCCGATCGCCGAACCACCGCGCGCTGTGTGTGCGCCCCAACCCACTGGCCGTCACTTCACTGCGCTCCGGGTTGTCGGTGAATGCGCTGGTGGGCACGTACTGCTGCACATACCCCCGGCAATATTTAGCCGGGTTGTTCGCCACATACCGACACGAGCAATATTCCTTGGCGGTATAGGCCGCGATGATGTCGGGGAAGGCTTGCAGGTTGACGCGCTCGTGCCAGATCCATCCTAGCAGGGCGAGCAACAGCAGCAGAAACAGGCTGGTAAACGGGCGACGACGGATCATGGCTTCACCGCCGCCAGCACGCGCTTGAGCAGTTCGTTATGGCGGTAGCTGCCATCGCGGTCATCGCCGTAGCGCACGATCACCAAATGTTCTTCAGGCATCACAAACAGCGCCTGACCCCAGTGACCCAGGGCGGCGAAGGTGTCCGCAGGGGCGTCGGGCCACGGGCGTGGAGCCCCTTGGTTGAGCCACCATTGGCCGCCGGGCACGGCTTCGTCCTGGCCTGCCTGGTAGCGACCGAACGGCTGGCGATTGAAATCGACCCAGGCCTTGGGCACCAGCTGTTGCTCCTCCCAGCGCCCGTCCCGCGCCATCAGCAGACCGACACGCGCCAGGTCACGGGCGGTGAGGTAGGCGTAGGACGAGGCGACAAAGGTTTCGTCGGCGTCGGTCTCCCACGTGGCGTTGTGAATCCCCAGCGGCTTGAACAGGGCATCCCACGGGTAGCTCATATAGGCCTTGTGGCCGAGCATGCCTTTAAGGGTGGCGGAGAGAATATTGCTGTCACCGCTGGAGTAACGAAAGACCTGGCCCGGGGCGGCGAAAGCTTCGGTGTCGGCGGCGAACTCGGCCATGTCGGCGTGGCCACGGGTGTAGAGCATCGCCACCACCGAGGATTTCAACGGGGCGTATTCGTAGTCTTCCTGCCAGTCCAGGCCCGAGGCCCAGTGCAACAGGTCAGCCATGGTCACCGTGGGGTGCTGTTTCATCGGCGGGTAAAACCGCGCCGCCGGGTCGGTCAGTTTGAAGCGATTATCACCGAAGGCCACGCCCAGCACGGTGGCCATCAGGCTTTTGCTGATGGACCAGGTCAGGTGCGGCGTGGTGGCAGTGGTGGGCGCAGCGTAGCGTTCATAAATGATTTCGCCGTCACGGATCACCAGCAACGCATCGGTGCGGATGCCTTGTCGGGTGGTGTCATCACGCGGCGGGAACGCATAAGTGTTGAGCGCTTCGACAGCGGGGCCTTCAAGCGGTGTGCCCTTGACCCAGTCCTGGTCCGGCCAGGTTTCGGCGCGGGCGGTGACGGTGGCTAACAGCAGGGCAACGCACAACAGGCCTCGGACCATGGACGCAAACTCAAGGGGGCATTCAAGCCCGCGAGGCTAGCCGAGACTAATGATGGTTTTGTGACAACCCGCTATGACAAGCATCGCACGCTTATGATTTCTTGAATGCATATGCGTAAATATCCTCCCCAGTCGGGGATGGACCGCCGCGCAGCCCCCAACGCTCCTCTTTACCACCCACGCTCACAGAGCTATGACTGCCGTTTTTAGCGCCGCTGGAAAAAGCCCCTAAACGGCCCTTGAGCAAGTCTTCAGGCGATACCATTTCAATCATATTTCCCAAGCCAAGCCGCGCAAGCGCCAAAGGAAGGGCGTCAGGGCGATTCAAGACCTGCAGCGCTTCGCCAAACCCCACATTCCTGTTCTGTTCCTTGGATAATTTCTGCTGCTCAACCTTGGCCATAACCGTACTGATTACGTTCGCCGAGGTGATCGCCCCTGGATCCGTCCCCTTGAACTTCATTGCCATGGACGTCATTTCAAGCTCAGCCTGGGTCACGTAAACCGACTCGTTATTTCTTAACGTAACCTGGAAACCACCCGGGACTTCTCGCACCTCCTTGAATACGTCGGTTGGCTGCTCACCAAACTGCATCATCGCCATCTTTATTGCCGCAACGGTCACACAGTTGTCCTGATTCCACTGGCTGAAAGCACTCCAAATGTCCTCGGGTTTCTTCCCAGGATCACGACTATCTGGCTTGTATACAAACAGGTGCATGCCCGACGCCACGACCTTGTTGTTGACGGGTTCGCCATAAGACCGACCATCCTGGCTGCGGGTGCCGCTGTACCGTTTGCTGATGACTTGCACCTCCGGCGGCTCAGAACCCTGACTTTTTTCATGATTATTAATTTCCCACCAGGCGGGAGTGGTATTCGAAACTGGCGAAACCGGCATAGTGCTCCTACCTCCACAACGGAAGGCTTGGCAAACGTCCAACGGCATAAGGCGCCCATCTGCCCTCACATCCAGAGCCTGTGTGGCAGCATGGGTAATCCGGTTCCCTCCAAGCGGTCGTCCTACTCCAAATCAAAAGTAGGAAAACAATATCGGGCGACCGTTGCTGTGCAGCCCTATCAAAACGCCTGTCATCCAAGCGTCACCATAACTTCATGGAGATGACACCGAGGCTACATAGCCTGACTTTGGACAACAAAGTCGACCGGCCGAAATCGTGGCCGGCACTCGGAGACTCGCCATGACTCAGATCGCCCGCATCAGCGACACCGGCAATGAACGCCGTCTGCAAGCCGAACGCCTGATCGGCGCGCAGGCTTTGCAGGAAGCCCAGGCCCTGCGGTTCAACGTGTTCAGCGGCGAGTTCAACGCCAAGCTGAAAGGCGCGGAACTGGGCCTGGACATGGATGACTATGATGTTCACTGCAGCCACATCGGCGTGCGGGACTTGAACAGCGGTCGACTCGTCGCCACCACCCGCTTGCTCGACCACCAGGCCGCCAGCACCCTGGGCCGGTTCTACAGCGAAGAAGAATTCAGCCTGCATGGCTTGCTGCACTTGCAGGGCCCGATCCTGGAGATCGGCCGCACCTGCGTCGACCCGGCCTACCGCAATGGCGGCACCATCGCCGTGTTGTGGGGCGAGTTGGCCGAAGTGCTCAACCAGGGCGGCTACAGCTACCTGATGGGGTGCGCGAGCATCCCGATGCACGACGGCGGCATCCAGGCCCACGCGATCATGCAGCGCCTGCGCGAACGCTACCTGTGCAACGAACACCTGCGCGCCGAACCGAAAAAACCGCTGCCGGCGCTGGACCTGCCGTCCAACGTGATCGCCGAAATGCCGCCGCTGCTCAAGGCCTACATGCGCCTGGGTGCGAAGATCTGCGGCGAGCCGTGCTGGGATGAAGACTTCCAGGTCGCCGACGTGTTCATCCTGCTCAAGCGCGACGAGCTGTGCCCGCGCTATGCACGTCACTTCAAGGCGGCCATGTGATGAGCCGCCTGCGCGTATACGGGCGCATTGCCCGGGTGCTGGGGGTGGTGGCACTGGGCTTGAGCATGGCCAGTGTGTTTGGCGTGTTCGAACGCATGGGGGTGGCCAATTCGATGGTGCGCCGCCAACGCTGGTCGCGGTTTTTCATGGCGCGACTGACCAACGCCCTGCCCTTTCGCGTGACGGTGCACGGTGAGCTGCCGCAAACGCCGATGCTGTGGGTGAGCAATCACGTGTCGTGGACCGACATCCCGCTGCTGGGCATGGTCACGCCGATGTCGTTCCTGTCCAAGGCCGAAGTGCGCACCTGGCCGGTGGCCGGATGGTTGGCGGCCAAGGCCGGCAGCCTGTTTATCCGCCGCGGTTCAGGTGACAGCCAGTTGATCCGCAAGCAGATGACCCGTCATCTGGAGCAACAGCACCCGCTGCTGATGTTCCCCGAAGGCACCACCACTGACGGGCGCAGCCTGCGCACCTTCCACGGGCGCTTGCTGGCGAGTGCGATCGAGGCCGATGTGTCGCTGCAGCCGGTGGCGATCCGTTACCTGCGCGACGGGCAAGTCGACCCGCTGGCCCCGTTCATTGGCGATGACGATTTGCTCTCGCACCTGATGCGCCTGTTTGCCAATGACCAGGGCGATGTGGAAATCCATGTGCTCAAGCCCATCGCCTGCGCCGGACAGGAACGCGCGGCACTGGCGTTCCAGGCGCAGCAAGCGGTGCAGAAGGCGTTGTTTGGGCCGTTGCCGGAAGCTGAACAGGTGGATACCCGACCTGCGTTTGCAGCCTGAAGCGGGCACGGTCAAAAGGTGGGAGCGGGCTTGCTCGCGAATGCAGTCTTTCAGTCACAAATAGGCTGACTGACACACCGTTTTCGCGAGCAAGCCCGCTCCCACCTTAGATCCCACTAATCAGTTGGGTGCGTGCAAACGCCTGCAACTGCGGATAGAACAGCCGGAAATCCTCACTCAGCGGCTCATACAGCACCCGCAATTCCTGCATGGCTTGGCCCAGCTCCTCGGGTTGCGTCAGGCGCCGCGAGATCCCCCGCAAGACCTGCTCCATCACTGCAAACTCGCGGTACGACCCCAACCAGTCATCCGCCGCCATGTACGGCGCAATCTGCGCCAGCCGCCCTGGCAACTGCGGCTCGGCGGCGAGCACGCGGTAGACCTGCGCGGTGAAGCGCTCCAGCGGTTGGTCGGCATACAGCGCCCAATCGCGCGCCAGGCAATGATCGAAGAACACATCAAGGACAATCCCCGCGTAGCGCCTGCGGGTCAGGCTGAAACGCGACAACGCCTCGCCGACCAGCGGGTGACTGTCGGTGAAGCGGTCGATGGACCGATGCAGCTGGATCGCCGCCTCGATTTGCGGGCTGAACTGGCCCTGCAGGCGGCCTTTGACGAAATCGCCATACAGGCTGCCCAGCAGTTGTGCAGGAAGTTGGCCGCCCAGGTGCAGATGTGCGAGATAATTCATGGCGCGCAGTCTAGCACTGCCGACAACGTATCGTTATAACCCGATATACCGATTTAGCCTGACCTCAGACCAAAATCATATTGGTATATCGGGATATAACGATTTAAGGTTCGCCTCATCGCGATATAACGCTTTACGACACCGAGCACCTGCCATGTCCATCGACCTCGACGAAATAATAAAAGCCCTGGCGCACCCAGTACGACGAGACATCCTCACCTGGCTGAAAGACCCGAAAGTGCAGTTCCCCGAGCAACTGCACAACCACGAATACGGCATCTGCGCCGGGCAGATCGACCAGCGCTGCGGCTTGTCCCAGTCGACGGTGTCGGCCCACCTGGCGACGTTGCAACGGGCGGGACTGATCAGCAGCCAGAAGGCCGGGCAGTGGCACTTTTTCAAACGCAATGAGGAAGTGATCCAAGCCTTCCTCACGGCGCTCATCACTGAACTCAGCGCACCGCTGTAACAAGGAAACGCAAATGCCCCTCTCGCTACTCATACTGGCCCTGAGCGCCTTCGCCATCGGCACCACCGAGTTCGTCATCATGGGCTTGCTGCCCGATGTGGCGGCGGACCTCGGCGTGTCGATTCCCGGCGCGGGCTGGCTGGTCACCGGCTACGCCCTGGGCGTGGCCATCGGTGCGCCGTTCATGGCGCTGGCCACCGCCAAGCTGCCGCGCAAGGCCGCCCTGGTAGCGTTGATGGGCATCTTCATTGTCGGCAACCTGCTGTGCGCCCTGGCCAGTGACTACAACGTGCTGATGTTTGCCCGTGTGGTCACCGCGCTGTGCCACGGTGCGTTCTTCGGGATCGGCTCGGTGGTTGCCGCCAACCTGGTACCGGCCAACAAACGCGCTTCGGCAGTGGCGTTGATGTTCACCGGCTTGACCCTGGCCAACGTGCTCGGCGTGCCGCTGGGTACGGCGCTGGGCCAGGCAGCCGGCTGGCGCTCGACCTTCTGGGCCGTGACGGTGATTGGCGTCGTGGCGCTGATCGGCCTGATCCGCTTCCTGCCGGCCAAGCGTGACGAAGAAAAACTCGACATGCGTGCCGAACTGGCCGCCCTCAAAGGCGCCGGCATCTGGCTGTCGCTGACCATGACCGCACTGTTCGCCGCGTCCATGTTCACCCTCTTCACCTACGTGGCGCCACTGCTTGGCGACGTCACCGGCGTCTCGCCCAAAGGCGTGACCTGGACCCTGCTGCTGATCGGCCTGGGCCTCACCGTCGGCAACATCATCGGCGGCAAGCTGGCGGACAAACGCCTGGCGGCCACGCTGATCGGCGTGTTCATCAGCATGGCGGTGGTCTCCACCGCGCTGACCTGGACCAGCATCGCCGTGATCCCGACTGAAATCACCCTGTTCCTGTGGGCCACCGCCTCGTTTGCCGCCGTCCCCGCGCTGCAGATCAACGTGGTGACCTTCGGCAAGGCTGCACCGAACCTGGTCTCCACCTTGAACATCGGCGCCTTCAACATCGGCAACGCCCTGGGTGCCTGGGTCGGCGGCAGTGTCATTGCCCACGGTTTCGGCCTGACCAGCGTGCCCCTGGCAGCCGCCGCCCTGGCGATCCTCGCGCTGGTGGTGACCTTGATTACTTTCCGCCAGAGCGGCGATGCCGACCTGGCCCCTGCGACCAACTGATCAACTTCAAAGAGAAGGTGTTTTCCCCATGACGACTATTTTCGATCCGATCAAACTGGGCGACCTGGAACTGGCGAACCGCATCATCATGGCGCCGCTGACCCGCTGCCGTGCCGATGCCGGCCGCGTACCCAACGCGCTGATGGCCGAGTACTACGTGCAACGCGCCTCCGCCGGGCTGATCCTCAGCGAAGCCACCTCGGTGACGCCACTGGGCGTGGGCTACCCGGACACCCCGGGGATCTGGTCCAACGACCAGGTGCGTGGCTGGGCCAACGTCACCAAGGCGGTGCACGGTGCCGGCGGCAAAATCTTCCTGCAGCTGTGGCACGTGGGCCGTATCTCCCACGAGTCGTACCTGAACGGCGAAACGCCGGTGGCTCCGAGCGCCATCCCGGCTAAAGGCCACGTGAGCCTGGTGCGCCCACTGGCGGACTACCCGACGCCACGTGCGCTGGAAACCGCTGAAATCGCCGACATCGTCGACGCCTACCGCACCGGCGCCGAAAACGCCAAGGCCGCCGGCTTCGATGGCGTGGAAATCCACGGCGCGAATGGCTACCTGCTCGACCAGTTCCTGCAGAGCAGCACCAACCAGCGTACCGACCTCTACGGCGGCTCCCTGGAAAACCGTGCACGCCTGCTGCTGGAAGTGACCGACGCAGCCATCGAAGTCTGGGGCGCCGGCCGTGTCGGTGTGCACCTGGCACCACGCGCCGATGCCCACGACATGGGTGACGACAACCTGGCAGAAACCTTCACCTACGTCGCCAGCGAGCTGGGCAAGCGCGGTATCGCGTTCATCTGCTCCCGCGAGAAAGAAGCCGGCGACAGCCTCGGTCCACAATTGAAAAAGGCCTTCGGCGGCGCGTACATCGCCAACGAGCGCTTTACCAAGGACAGCGCCAACGCCTGGCTGGCGGCGGGCAAGGCCGATGCGGTGGCCTTCGGCGTACCGTTCATTGCCAACCCGGACCTGCCAGCACGCCTGAAGGCCGAGGCGCCGCTCAATGAGCCACGCCCGGACACCTTCTACAGCAAGGGTCCGGTCGGCTACATCGACTACCCGACACTGGCCCTGTGATGTAACTTGCTGAAACGAAAAAGCCCCGGCTCGCGAGAACCGGGGCTTTTTCTTGAGGGCGAAGAAACATTCCTTCACAGCCTTGCAACAAAATCGCTACAAAATACTTAGGCGGCTACCTATCAACCGCCCGCCAGCCCGTATATAAAGTCACCCCACCGATCAGGCAAAAGGACGATTGACGGTCCTTGGGCTTTACTGTTGACACAACTGGATGCAATTACGCATTTTGTCTTAATTGCGCAGGCTGGGGCTCCAGCGCAGCATGTCCAGCCCGGCATCCACCCAGCGCTCGGCGTCCTGGTGCAGTTGGAAACTGTCGGGGACCAGCAGCCACTGGCCAATCAACCCGTTGATGTAGGCATGAATGCACACTGCCCCTCGGGTAGTGTCGAGGTTTTCCGGAAGTTGCCCGCGATGGACCGCATTACGCAGTGTCAGGCCGATGCGCAGGTTGCATTCCAGGCTGTGGGTCTGGCGCTGGCGGCGCATATCGCACATTTCATCGGTGAATTCGCACTTATGAAACAGGATCTCATTGATGCGCCGGGTTTTCGGGTCCAGGGCCACTTGATGAAACAAATGAATCAACAGCTTGCGCATGCACCCGAGCGGGTCGAGTTCATCCTCGCTTTCGCTGGCGCGCGCCAACTCATCCAGCGGCTCATGCAGGGTGTCGAGCAGCGCCTGCAACAGATCGGATTTATTGCTGAAATGCCAATAGATGGCACCCCGCGTCACCCCGGCCAGCGCGGCGATGTCAGCCAGCGTGGTCCGCGCAACGCCGCGCTCATAGAAGGCTTGCTCGGCGGCGGCGAGAATCTGGCTGCGCGTTTCCTGAGCTTCCTCTTTGGTGCGACGAACCATGGCAGTAAAACCTCAATCAGGACACTTGGGACTATCGGTAACGCACGATCAATAGGCGGTAACGATCATCTGAATAATTGTGGGACGACACCGTCATGGGCGCCGAACGTACTAAAATCGAGGCTTTGGGCGGTGCTTTGTCAACATTCCGCGAAGCCTGTCAAGAGTTTACAAACAACCATGAACGTAAGTATATTGCGTAGCAAGCTACTTATCTACTCACAGCTTGTTTTTTACCCTTCCACACTTCTTGTGCGCACTCTGCGCGCCTGACCCGAGGATCTTCATGCAACTTAAGCCAGCTGTTACCGCTCTGGTCACTGCCGTCGCCCTGGCATCGCTGCTCAGCGGATGTAAAAAGGAAGAAGCGGCTCCGCCCGCTCAAACCCCTCAGGTCGGCGTGGTCACCCTTCAACCGCAAGCCTATACCCTGACCTCCGAACTGCCGGGCCGCACCACTGCCTACCGCATCGCGGAAGTTCGCCCACAGGTCAACGGGATCATTCTCAAGCGCCTGTTCAAGGAAGGCGCGGATGTGAAAGAAGGCCAGCAGCTTTATCAGATCGACCCGTCGGTCTATGAAGCCACGCTGAAAAGCGCACAAGCCAGCCTGACCCAGACCAAGTCCATCACCGACCGCTACAAGCAGTTGGTCGATGAGCAAGCCGTCAGCCGCCAGGAATACGACACCGCCGTCGCCAACCGCATGACTGCCGAAGCAAACGTTCAAACCGCCCAGATCAACGTGCGCTACACCAAAGTGTTCGCGCCGATCTCCGGGCGTATCGGGCGTTCTTCGGTGACCGAAGGCGCGCTGGTCAGCAACGGCCAGGCCGATGCCATGGCCGTGATCCAGCAACTGGACCCGATCTACGTCGACGTCACGCAGTCTTCGGCTGAAATGCTGAAACTGCGCCGCGATCTGGAAAGCGGCCAGCTGGAGAAAGCCGGCGCCAATGCCGCCAAGGTCAAGCTGACCCTGGAAGACGGCAGCGACTACGGCCTGGACGGCAAGTTGGAGTTCTCCGAAGTGTCGGTTGACCAGACCACCGGTTCCGTGACCCTGCGCGCCGTGTTCCCCAACCCTGACCACACCCTGTTGCCTGGCATGTTCGTCCACGCCCAGTTGCAGGCCGGTGTGAACAGCAAGGCCATCCTGGCCCCGCAGCAAGGCGTGACCCGCGACATCAAGGGCATCCCGACCGCGCTGGTGGTGAACAAGGACAACAAGGTCGAGCAACGCCAACTGGTGGCCAACCGCACTGCCGGCGCCTACTGGCTGGTGGAAAAAGGCTTGAACGCCGGTGACCGCGTGATCACCGAAGGCCTGCAATTCATCAAGCCGGGCATCGAAGTCAAGGTCAAGGACGCGGACAACGCCAAGCCCGCAGGTTCCGCTGCTGCTCCTGCTGCCGCTGCTGGCCAGGGGGAGTAACCCATGTCGAAATTTTTTATCGACCGTCCCATTTTCGCCTGGGTAATTGCCCTGGTGATCATGTTGGTCGGGGCACTGTCGATCCTGAAGTTGCCCATCAACCAATACCCGGCCATTGCGCCAACCGCCATTGATATCCAGGTGACCTACCCAGGTGCGTCTGCACAAACCGTGCAGGACACCGTGGTACAGGTGATCGAGCAACAGCTCAACGGTATCGACAACCTGCGTTATGTCGCCTCGGACAGTAACTCCGACGGCAGCATGACCATCACCGCGACGTTCAACCAGGGTACCAACCCGGACATCGCCCAGGTCCAGGTGCAGAACAAGCTGAACCTGGCGACCCCACTGCTGCCGCAAGAAGTGCAGCAGCAGGGTATCCGCGTGACCAAGTCGGTGAAGAACTTCCTGATGGTGATCGGTCTGGTGTCGGAAGACGGCAGCATGACCAAGGACGACCTCTCCAACTACATCGTGTCCAACATCCAGGACCCGATCTCGCGTACCGCGGGTGTAGGTGACTTCCAGGTGTTCGGTTCGCAGTACGCCATGCGTATCTGGCTCGACCCGGCCAAGCTGAACAACTACCAGCTGACGCCGGTGGATGTGAGCAACGCGATCCAGGCGCAGAACGTCCAGGTGGCCACCGGTCAACTCGGCGGCCTGCCTGCCCTGCCCGGCACCCAACTGAACGCCACCATCATCGGCAAGACGCGCCTGCAAAGCGCCGAAGAGTTCGCCAAGATCCTGATGAAAGTGAATGCCGACGGCTCGCAGGTGCGCCTGGGTGATGTCGCGCGTATCGAACTGGGCGGCCAGAACTACAGCATCAGTGCACAGTTCAACGGCAAGCCGGCTTCCGGCATGGCGATCAAGCTGGCTGCCGGTGCGAACGCCCTGGACACCGCCAAGGCCATCCGCGCCACCGTGGCGTCCCTGGAGCCGTTCTTCCCGCCTGGCATGAAGGCGGTGGTGCCGTATGACACCACCCCAGTCGTGACCGAATCGATTTCCGGTGTTGTACACACCCTGGTCGAAGCGATCGTGCTGGTGTTCCTGGTGATGTTCCTGTTCCTGCAGAACTTCCGCGCCACCATCATCACCACCATGACCGTACCGGTGGTATTGCTGGGTACTTTCGGGATCCTCGCAGCGTTCGGTTTCACCATCAACACCCTGACCATGTTCGGCATGATCCTGGCCATCGGCTTGCTGGTGGACGATGCGATCGTGGTGGTGGAAAACGTCGAGCGGGTCATGGCCGAGGAGCACTTGTCGCCGAAAGAAGCGACGGTCAAATCCATGAGCCAGATCCAGGGCGCCCTGGTGGGTATTGCCCTGGTACTGTCGGCGGTACTGTTGCCGATGGCGTTCTTCGGTGGTTCCACCGGTGTGATCTACAAACAGTTCTCCATCACCATTGTTTCGGCGATGGCGCTGTCGGTACTGGTTGCCTTGATCTTCACCCCGGCCTTGTGCGCCACCATGCTCAAGCCGATCGATCCTGAAAAGCATGGCCAACCCAAGCGCGGTTTCTTTGGCTGGTTCAACCGCACCTTCGACCGTGGCGTACTGAGCTACGAGCGCGGCGTGGGCAACATGATCAAGCACAAGTTTCCAGCGTTCCTGGTCTACGTGCTGATCCTGGCCGGCATGATCTGGATGTTCACCCGGATTCCAAGCGCGTTCCTGCCTGAGGAAGACCAGGGTGTGATCTTTGCCCAGGTGCAGACACCGGTCGGTTCTTCGGCTGAACGTACGCAAAAAGTCATCGACGACATGCGTGCCTTCCTGCTGAACGACAAGGAAGGCGAGCCGGGCGAAGGCAAGGCCGTGAAGTCGGTGTTTACCGTGAACGGCTTCAACTTCGCCGGTCGTGGCCAGAGCTCGGGCCTCGCGTTTGTGATGCTCAAGCCGTGGGATGAGCGTGACTCGTCGATGTCGGTATTCGAGGTGGCCAAGCGTGCGCAGGGTTACTTCTTCGGGGCCTTCAAGGACGCCATGGTATTTGCCATCGTGCCGCCTTCGGTACTGGAGCTGGGTAACGCCACCGGTTTCGACGTGTTCCTGCAAGACCAGGGTGGCGTCGGCCACGAGAAGCTGATGGCGGCACGCAACCAGTTCCTCGGTGCAGCGGCGCAAAGCAAGATCCTCGCAGGTGTGCGTCCCAACGGCGTGAACGATGAGCCGCAGTACGAGCTCACCGTCGACGACGAGAAGGCCAGCGCCCAGGGCATCAGCCTGGCGGATATCCAGCAGACCCTGGCGATTGCCCTGGGTGGTAGCTACATCAACGACTTCATCGACCGTGGTCGTGTGAAGAAGGTGTACGTGCAGGGTGACGCGGCCAGCCGGATGTCTCCGGAAGACCTGAACAAGTGGTTCGTGCGCAGCAGCTCCGGGAAGATGGTGCCGCTGTCGGCCATCTCGTCGGGCCAGTGGATCTTCGGTTCGCCGAAACTCTCGCGCTATAACGGTGTAGCGGCGATGGAAATCCTCGGTACCCCGGCACCTGGCTACAGTACCGGTGATGCGATGGCGGAAGTCGAGCGTATCGCCAAGGACCTGCCAGCCGGCGTCGGCTATGCATGGACCGGCCTGTCGTATGAAGAGCGCCTCTCCGGCTCCCAGGCGCCTGCGCTGTACGCGCTGTCGCTGCTGGTGGTGTTCCTGTGCCTCGCGGCACTGTACGAAAGCTGGTCGATCCCGATCGCGGTGATCCTGGTAGTGCCACTGGGGGTGATCGGTGCATTGATCGCCACCAGCCTGCGCGGCCTGTCCAACGACGTGTTCTTCCAGGTGGGCCTGTTGGTCACAGTGGGCCTGGCGGCGAAGAACGCCATCCTGATCGTGGAGTTCGCCAAAGAGCTCCACGAACAAGGCAAGGGCATCGTCGAAGCGGCCATCGAGGCGTCCCGCATGCGTCTGCGTCCGATCATCATGACGTCCATGGCGTTCATGCTCGGCGTATTGCCCCTGGCGATCTCCACCGGCGCCGGCTCGGGCAGCCAGCACGCCATCGGTACCGGCGTAATTGGCGGTATGATCACCGCCACCGTCCTGGCGATCTTCTGGGTGCCACTGTTCTTTGCAACCGTGTCGGCCGTTGGCGAGCGTAAAAAGACCGACACTACTGAAACTCCTAAAGAGGCTGGCCAATGAGCAAGTCGCTACTTTCCCTAGCCGTCACGGCATTCGTGCTCAGTGGCTGCTCGTTGATACCTGACTACCAGCGCCCCGACGCGCCGGTAGCAGCGCAATACCCGCAGGGGCCGGCGTATTCGTCGGCCCAGGCGCCGGGCCAGGCCGCTGCCGAGCAGGGCTGGAAGCAGTTTTTCCATGACCCTGCCCTGCAACAGCTGATCCAGACCGCGCTGGTGAACAACCGTGACCTGCGCGTTGCGGCCTTGAACATCGACGCCTACGCCGCGCAGTACCAGATCCAGCGTGCCGACCTGTTCCCGGCCATCTCGGCCACGGGCAGCGGCAGCCGTTCGCGTACCCCGGCCAAGTTGTCGCAGACCGGCGAAGCCGGGATCACCAGCCAATACTCGGCCGGCCTCGGGATCAGCTCGTATGAGCTGGACCTGTTCGGTCGTGTGCGCAGCCTGAGTGAAGAAGCACTGCAGAAGTACTTCGCCACTGAAGAAGCGCGGCGCAGCACCCAGATCAGCCTGGTGGCCAGCGTGGCCAACGCCTACCTGACCTGGCAGGCCGACAAGGAACTGCTCAAGCTGACCCAGGACACCCTCGGCGCGTTCGAGCAGAGCTACAAGCTGACCTCGCGCAGCAACGAAGTCGGCGTGGCCTCGGCCCTCGACCTCAGCCAGGCGCGCACCTCGGTGGAAAACGCCCGTGTGCAACTGGCGCGCTACACCCGCCAGGTGGCCCAGGACGAAAACAGCCTGACCCTGCTGCTGGGCACCGGCTTGCCGGCAAACATCACCAGCAAGCCGCTGTCGGATGACCTGCTCAGCGAAGTGCCAGCCGGGTTGCCATCGGACCTGCTGCAACGTCGTCCCGACATTGTGCAGGCCGAGTACAACCTCAAGGCGGCCAACGCCAATATCGGCGCAGCCCGCGCGGCGTTCTTCCCGAGCATCAGCCTGACCGCGAGTGCCGGCACTGCCAGCCCGACCCTGGGCGGCCTGTTCAAAGGCGGCTCGGGGACCTGGTCGTTTGCCCCGCAGATCAACATCCCGATCTTCAACGCCGGTAGCCTGCGCGCAAGCCTGGACTACTCGAAGATCCAGAAAGAGATCAACGTGGCCAACTACGAGAAGGCGATCCAGACCGGCTTCCAGGAAGTTTCCGACGGCCTCGCCGCGCGTGAAACCTACAAGCAGCAGCTGGATGCCCAACGTGGCTTCGTCGCCGCCAACCAGGATTACTACCGCCTGGCCGAGCGTCGCTACCGCATCGGTGTCGACAGCAACCTGACCTTCCTCGACGCCCAGCGCCAACTGTTCAGTGCCCAGCAATCGCTGATCACCGACCGCCTGGCGCAGCTGAACAGCGAGGTCAACCTGTACAAGGCCCTCGGCGGTGGCTGGAACGAGCAGACCGCGAAGAACGAGCCGTTGAAAGAAGAAGCACCGGCGTTGAAGTTGTTCTGATAGCACCGCAATAAACAAAAAACCGCCTCCCTTACAGGAGGCGGTTTTTTTATGTCCCGCGATGCTTTACAGGCTGAGTACCACGCTTAAGTTTTCACTTCACTGACTTGAATCTGAAACACAGAACTCGAAATATCATACTGGGTGTTTTGACCGTCCGAGCCACGAGCAGTGACTGAGAAATTAAACTCACCGATAAACCAGAACCCTTCGTCTGGATGATCAGTGCGCCTTACGCGGAATGTACCCGCCGGATCAGAAAACCCGTATGAGAATTCAGGCCGCAAAATAAAAAGCGTATCAACACTATTTGGCGGCCCATCAGGCCCTGTGATTGGGTAATCAGTAAAGGTTTTCAGCTCTCTCCCTGCGAACTCAAGGACCGCACGATCACCTCCATCACGGGGCAAGCACTGAATAAAATAACTCGAGTCTGAGTAGATCACGAAAAATACATCACCCAGGTCGATGGCCTCATAACGCCCATCGGCCCTGACGGAGATCTCAGCATAAATTGGTACCTTCGCTTGCGCTCGGTGCTTGGGTACAAACTTACCCGTTGCGCTGTGGTTTGCTAACGCGCAGGTGATTTGAAGGGCATGGCAAACAACTTCCATATCGCCCTTGCCATCTGGCTTGAAGTAGATGGAAAACTGCATGCTCAGCGCTATATGGCCGTCCTTGTATTCAACACGGTCAACCGTCAGGGACCCCGAATATTCGTCCGGGAAATACTCGATGCGGTTTCCCAAGGCAAAAGCCGCCCTGACTCCAGGGTCCTCCGGCCGGATCGGATAGGTCTGGCCTGCTTTCAGCTCTTTAGCCTTAAGGGTCAGTTCATTTCTCGAACCGGGATTGTCTTCAAACCCTAAACAAATAGAAAACTGAGAACCCTCGATATAGATCAACTCGAATGTGTCGAATGTAATCGGGATCTTCTTTTTACTCCTATAGATCAGGTCCGCGTTGAACACATTCGACGACGTTAAAAGCCCACCCATTTCTGTTCCAAAGCTCATGAGCACTTCTCCCTTGAGCACCATCAAAAATACTGCCACCACCTTGAACATAGGCTTTCAAAAACGGGTCATCTACTGTCAACCCTGACAGTAGACGCCGGAGCGGTTAAGCATAAGGCTGACAGGTTGACCAAGCGCTCTGTGGCAAGCCCGCTCGCCACAAAACTCTCCCGCCTTGCTTTGCGCTCAACCTTTCAGGGTAAAATCTGTCACAGATTCTTACAGACCAAAGAGGGAGCTTGTCGTAATGATCGTAGGAATCGACTTGGGGACCACCAACAGTCTCGCGGCAGTCTGGCGGGGTGATGCCACTGAATTGGTGCCCAACGCCCTGGGCCAGATGCTCACCCCCAGCGTGGTCGGGCTGGATGATCAGGGCCGCGTGCTGGTCGGCCAGGCCGCCAAAGAGCGCCTGCACACGCACCCGCACCTGACCACTTCGCTGTTCAAGCGCTACATGGGCAGTGCCACCGAAGTGCGCCTGGGCGACCGTTCGTTCCGTCCCGAAGAACTCTCGGCACTGGTGCTCAAGAGTCTCAAGGAAGACATCGAGCGCACCTACGGCCATACCGTCACTGAAGCCGTGATCAGCGTGCCCGCCTACTTCAGCGACGGCCAACGCAAGGCCACGCGCATCGCCGGTGAACTGGCGGGGCTCAACGTCGAGAAACTGATCAACGAGCCCACCGCGGCCGCCCTCGCCTACGGCCTGCACCAGCGCGACAAGGAAACCTCGTTCCTGGTGTTCGACCTCGGTGGGGGCACCTTCGACGTGTCGATCATCGAGCTGTTCGACGGCGTGATGGAAGTGCGCGCCAGCGCCGGCGACAACTTCCTCGGCGGCGAAGACTTCGACACGCTGCTGCTCGAACACTTTGTCGACAGCCAGCGCAACGCCCAGGGTTTCCCGCCCACCAGCAGCGTCTTGCAAGCCCTGCGCCGCGAGGCCGAGCGCGTGCGCAAGGCCCTGGGCCAGGACGACAGCGCCGACTTCAGCCTGCGCGTCGACGGCCAGCAATGGGTCACGACCATCACCCAACAGGAACTGGCCAAGCTCTACACGCCGCTGCTCGAGCGCCTGCGCGCGCCGATCGAACGGGCCCTGCGCGATGCGCGGATTCGCGTTGGCGACCTCGATGAAATCCTGCTGGTCGGCGGTACCACGCGCATGCCGCTGGTGCGCAAACTCGCCGCCGGCCTGTTCGGGCGCTTCCCGTCCATCAGCCTCGACCCCGATCAGGTGGTCGCCCACGGCGCCGCGATCCAGGCCGCGCTGAAGGCACGCTCGGCCGCCCTCGAAGAAGTCGTGCTGACCGACGTCTGCCCCTACACCCTCGGTATCGAGACCTCGAACCAGTACGGCAGCCACATCGAAAGCGGCCACTACCTGCCGTTGATCGAACGCAACAGCAGCGTGCCGGTGAGCCGGGTCAAAAGTGTGTTCACCCTGTACGACGACCAGACCCGCGTGCTGTTGAAGATCTACCAGGGCGAAAGCCGCCTGGTCAAAGACAACATCGAGCTGGGCCAGCTGGAAATTGCCGTGCCCAAGCGCAAGGCCGGTGAAGTCTCGCTGGACGTGCGTTTCACCTACGACAACAACGGCCTGCTGGAAGCCCAGGTGAAGATCCCGCTGACCGGCGAGCAACACTCGCTGGTGATCGAGAACAACCCCGGCGTACTGAACCCGCAGGAGATCCAGCAGCGCCTGCAAGCCTTGGCAGAGTTGAAGGTTCACCCCCGCGACCAGCAGGTCAACACCGTGCTCGTCGCCCGCCTCGAACGCCTCTACCAGGAAAGCCTGGGTGAGTTGCGCGAGCAGCTCGGGCACTGGGCCGGGCAATTCCAGCAGGTGCTCGACACCCAGGACGAACGCCGCATCCGCGAAGCGCGCAGTGAACTGACCCGCCAACTTGAGCAACTCGACAACGGGTTCTGGCGCTGAGGGACACTCCATGGATTGTTGGACCGTGCTGCAACTGCCGGAAGATGCCGACGAGCGCACCATCAAGCGCACTTATGCGCGGCTGCTCAAAAGCTGCCGCCCGGACGAAGACGCCGAAGGCTTCCAGCGCCTGCGCGAGGCCTACGAAGAAGCCCTGAGTGAAGCGCGCTGGCGCGTCGATAACCAGGACGAGGACGAGGACCGCGTCGAGGCACCTGTGGCCGAAGCCGCCTACGGCAACCTCAGCGACCTGGCCGAACTGATGGACGTTCGCCCGCTCAGCCCTGCCCCCTTCGAGGCGCCGGCGCCGAACCCGGCCCAGGCGCTGCTCAGCGGCCTCAGCGTGCATAACCTCGACGAGCGCTGGGCCCAGGCCTGCCAACAAGGCTGCGCCGACGCCTTCCAGGCCCTCTTGCTGCGCCATTGTTTCGATGCCCCGGGCGAGCGCAGCGCCATCGCCAGTTGGGCAGTGCAGCACCTGGAATGGCTGACGCCGTGGCAGCAGGTGGCGATGACCCCCTGGCAATACGAAGCGCTGACCAGCGAGCTGCTGCAGGATTACCGCCGCACCTTGCAGGAACTGCTTGAGCAAAAGGCCGAGCGCGAGTTCATCACCCGGCTCACCCACTACAACAACCAGCCCTGGCTGCGGGTCTTTGATCTGCAGCAACAGTGGCAACGTATCGTCCTGCACCTGCTCCACGACACCCAATGGAGCGTGCCGCTGTTTGAACGGGTGTGCCAGGCGTTCGGCTGGGACGACCAGAAAGGCGTGTACCCGGAACCCGCCTGGATATGGCGCCAACTGGTGTCCCGCTGCGAACAGGAAAGCTTCTACGCCAACCTGCTCGACAAAGCCCAGGACAAGCGGCGCAACTCGGCCGATGCGCTGGCCGCGCGCCTGCTGCTGACGCCGATGTCGGCCACGCAACAAAAACGCCTGACCGACACCTTCGGCGAAAACGACTGGCAGGCCTGCCAGCACCTGGCCGAAACGCTCACCTGGCGCTACCCGCAACTGCTCGAACGCCTGCCCCACAAACAGCTGTTTTTCTGGCGCAAGTTCGTGCCCCGGCCCATCTACACCCAGGTGTTTATCCGGCTGTGGGCCGTGTTCGCCCTGGGGTTCGGCCTGAGCATCGCACACGACAAACCCGACAACCTGAACCTGATGTCGCTCGTGATCTTCATGCTGATGGCGTTCGTGCCGGCTGCCATCGGTTTTCGCGTGACGCAACTGTGGGCCGGGATGAGTTCCACCTATCGGGTACCCGACCTGTGGCTGAGCCAATACCTGATCCCCAAGCGGATCAACCCCAATGAATACTGGCTGGTGATACGCCACGGCGTGCCGCAGGCGATCATGCTGGTGGCCTGCGGGCTGATGCTCGGCGTGCTCGGCGCGCTCACCTATGCCGGCATGGTCCTGATCCACCTGTTGCACAAAAAACGCATCGGTTCCATGAGCCCTGCCTTCGCCGAAGGCTACCCGTGGCTGAACGGCTTGCACTGGGCGTTCTGGAGCCCGTTGCAAGCGGTGTTCCTGGTGGTGATGGTGGCGCTGATCGTTGCCGCCCAGCACTACCTGCCCAGCTTCCCCTGGACCCACTTCGACCTGCCCAAGCGCTGACCCTGACTGCCGGGCCCGACGGCCCGGCAACTTGCGTTCGATCATCGCCCACAACCCGCCCTCCCCCGATTGAATCGTCCCCGCACCGCCCCGCACCATGGCCGCCACCTGCATAACCCCAATAACAACAGGTCCGACACCATGAGCACTTTCCACCCGCGCCGGCTCTTGCTGGCCACCGCTGTCGCCAGTCTTGCGTTGCCTGCCGTCGCCGAAGAACATGGGTTTCTCGAAGACGCCAGCGCCAACCTCAACCTGCGCAATTTCTTCTTCAACCGCAATTACACCAACCCCACCAAGACCCAGGGCGGCGCGCAGGAGTGGACGCAAAGTTTCATCCTCGATGCCAAGTCCGGCTTTACCCAGGGCACGGTCGGTTTCGGCGTGGATGTGCTGGGCCTGTACTCGGTGAAGCTCGATGGCGGGCGCGGCACCGGCGGCACCCAATTGTTGCCGCTGGATCACGATGGCCGCCCGGCGGACGAGTTCGGTCGCCTGGGCGTGGCGTTCAAGGCGCGGATATCGAAGACTGAAGTCAAGGTGGGCGAATGGATGCCGGTGCTGCCGATCCTGCGTTCGGACGATGGCCGCTCCCTGCCGCAAACCCTGCGCGGCGGGCAGATCACCTCCAGGGAAATCGATGGCCTGACCCTCTACGGCGGCCAGTTCCGCGCCAACAGCCCGCGCGACGACAGCAGCATGACCGACCTGTCGATGGTCGGTAAACCCGCCTTCACCTCCGACCGTTTCAACTTCCAGGGCGGCGAGTATGCGTTCAACGACAAGCGCACCCAGATCGGCCTGTGGAATGCCCAGCTCAAGGACATCTATAGCCAGCAGTTCGTCAACCTGATCCACAGCCAGCCCATCGGCGACTGGACGCTGGGGGCCAACCTCGGATTCTTCTACGGCAAGGACGACGGCAGCGCCCGCGCAGGCAACCTGGACAACAAGACCTGGTCCGGGCTGTTCTCCGCCAAGTATGGCGGCAACACCTTCTACGTCGGCCTGCAACGACTCACCGGCAACAGCGCCTGGATGCGCGTCAACGGCACCAGCGGCGGCACCCTGGCCAACGACAGCTACAACTCGAGCTACGACAACGCCGAGGAAAAATCCTGGCAGGTGCGCCATGACTACAACTTCGCCGCCCTCGGCGTCCCCGGCCTGACCCTGATGAACCGCTACATCAGCGGCAGCAACGTGCACACCGGCACCATCACCGACGGCAAGGAATGGGGCCGTGAAAGCGAAATCGGCTACACCGTGCAGAGCGGCGCCCTGCAAAACCTGACGGTACGCTGGCGCAACTCAAGCATGCGCCGGGACTACAGCAACAATGAATTCGACGAAAACCGGTTGATCGTCAGTTACCCGATAAGTCTGCTGTAAACCGCCGCCGGACTTGCTGTATGGTGCGCGCCTGCCGCTGCTGATCCACTCAGCAGCGGCTTTTATCCGGGCCCGCGCACACCATGAAATCCTTCGTCATCGCCTTCGCCCTCTGTGCCCTGGCCCTGAGCCTCAGCGGCTGCATTGGTGCGCCCATTCCCCTGACGCCGCAGACCGAACAGCGCCTGCAAGCCCAGGCACCGATCCGTTTCCTGCTGACCTTCGACGACGGCCCCAGTGCCTCGGGCTACAACAACCCCAGCCGTTCCGTGGTCGCCGACCTGGCGCACAACCCGGTATTGCCGGGGATCAAGGCGGTGTTTTTCCTGCAGACCGAAGCGAGCCGTTCCGGCGGTAGCTCCCGCGGCCGCAAGACCATGGAGCGTGAGTACGCGGGCGGGCATATCCTGGCCTTTCACACGGCGACGGCGTTTCATACCAACCATCGCTGGCTGAATGACGCCGAGCTGGACAGCACCCTCGCCCAAGGTGCGGCCGACATTGCCGCGATCACCGGCACGCCGCCCGTGCTGGTGCGCCCACCGTTCTGGAACTACGACCGCCGCACGTTCGCCGCCTACCAGCGCCATGGCATGCAGGTGTTGCTCACCGACTTGAGTGCCAATGACGGCAAGATCTGGGGCTTCAACGGCAGCCCGCGCCGCCGCGCCAATCTGTATCGACAACTGTCGGTGGTGCGCGAACACATCGCGCTCGGCGAGCTACCGACAGTGGACGGGGTGATACCGGTGGTGGTGACCTTCCACGATATCAACCGCTACACCGCGCGGCATCTGCAGGAGTACCTGCAGATCCTGCTCGACAGCGCCCGCATCAATGGGATGCCGACGGCCGCCGAGCCGTTCTACACCGACACCGGCGCCCTGCAACGCGCCGCGCTGGCGCGTACGGTCAAGGATGTCAGCGAGCCCGTGCATCTGCCCGGCGTGTGGAATTGGGTGTGGGACGCCGACTCCCACTAAATCCAGGCCGCTCGCAAGGCACGCAACATCAAGACAAGTGTTTGACTGCCCTCTCCTCGGAACAACACTTCCCTGCCCACCACTCAAAGGAAAATCTGCCAGCAACGATCGAGCCTTACCATGACTATCTCTGCGTCCACGCCCGTAATGACGAATTACACCCACAGTCCATCGCCGACACCGCCAGAACCTTCCGTCCAGATCAAATACAAACGCCCTGACTCCGATGCCCTGACCCCTGCCTCCCGTCCGTCTCCGGAAATCGCCCTGGGACACAAAAGCTACGTTAACAGCGAGGTCCTGTTTCAGGACAAGAATGTGAAAATCTCCCAGGAGGTTGAATTCAGCGCCGCAAAAAACGGCGACGTCAGCACCATATTCAGTCAAATGGTGTTAGAAACCGGCAACCATGCAGACCGGGTGAACATCAAGCGCGCCCCCGATGGGAAGCTGCTCGCGACGGTCAACGGTAAAGCCTACAGCCTCGAGCTGCTCAATCGTCCCGAGCAGGGAATGGTCCAGCCCCTGTATATCAAGACCCACGGCGGCAACGACTCCGTGGTAGTGGCTCCAGACGTCACGACGCCCATCAAGATCGATTTGGGAGACGGTGACGACTACGCCCGCGGCGGTGGCGGGAACACCCAAATCAAGGGCGGCGCAGGCGACGACTTTATCGTGATGGGCAGGGGGCGTGGGGTCGCATCAGGCGGGGAAGGCAACGACACACTGATCGCGGGCAGTGGCAGCAGTGCGCTGTATGGCGACAATGGCGATGACCGCCTTCAGGCCATGCAGGGCCCTGCCCACCGAAAGGTGCATATGGACGGAGGGCGCGGCAACGACTTCATGATCGCCAAAAATGGCCACACCGTGATGCACGGTGGCGGTGGTGACAACCTGATGGTCAGCCATGGCAGTTCGGTCATTTACACCGGCAGGGGTAAAAACAACGTGAGGTCTTACCATGACAACACGGTGATCTACGCCAAACCTTCGGATAACGTGGTCCACTCGCCCAGCTCACGCAGGATTGATGTAACGCCCAGTGATGCCGGGAAAACTGCCTATAAGGTCGAGGGTTCCGCCGAGTTCAAACAGCGCGTCGAAGACGATCTGGAGCTATTGAGAATGTCGCCCATAGGCCAGCAGTCCTTGAAGAAAGAGGACGAACTGGCCGCGAGCAACAACGCGCCGGTCACCCTGCGCGAGCTGGACACCCGGTATGACATGACCTACGGCTTCAACACCAAGGCCATCCAACAGCATCTTCAAGCCGGCGGCGCCGTCGAAGCCCTGAGCGAGTCACAGTTGGGTTATATCGTGGAGGGTAAAGCCGGAGAAAAAGCTGACCTGGGCACGATCAATTACAACCCGATGTATATGCATGACGACAGTTCCTCCCCGATCACCAGTCTCGCGCATGAAAGGGGACACGCCTTCGCGGGTGCCACAGGCCAAAATCTAAAGGGCGCAACCGCAGAACCCGACAATAACCAGGAAGGTGAACCCAACAGGGAGCGACAGGCGATAGGTCTGCAATCGGCAGTCCCCCCGGTTGATTTCGACGGCGACCCCAGCACCGCGAAAACCACCACCAATCCACGGGCATTTACCGAAAACGGCCTGAAAGAAGAAATGGGGCTTCCATTGCGCAAGAGGGTCTACACCACGTAGACGGCCTGAGCCGGCTCGACCGCCTCAGGCCCGGGCGGGTCCAGATGTCACCCCAGGCGTGGCGGGTGATCATTTCCTGGAACCCACTGTTGAACTCGGTCAGGGCATCGAGGCTGCGGTCGACATGCGCATCCCCCAGTACTTCGCGGCGCACCTGCAGGCCATCGGCATAACGGTGTTTCTCACCCACAAAAACACTCCCGACTGAACGTGATAAAGGCTCGCCCCACTGTGGCAAACGCACTTGCCGTAGCCAGCAGGCTTGTTTTGCTGAGCGGACTTATTGTGGCGAGCGGGCTTGTTGTGGCGAGCGGGCTTGCCCCGCGTTGGGCTGCGCAGCAGCCCCAAATCCAGGCAAACTGATTCACCTGAACAAACGCACTGACTGACTCACCCCCGCTTCGCAAACCAACGCGGCAAGCCCACTCACCACAGGCTTACCTGCAACACGACTCCCGGCCTATGTCGAATGGCCGGCAAATTTTTGAATCAGATGAGTCGGCCCAGACACGATCAGCAGATCCCCCGGCAGTACCTGCGTACCCGGGGTGGCATGCTGAAAATCTTGACTGGCGCGCTTCAACCCTACGACCGTCACGCCGAATTTTTCGCGGATTTGCCCATCGGCCAGCGTGCTGTTGTGGCTCGACACGGGCGAATGAATCTTGGCGATGGCGAAACCGTCGTCGAACTCGATGAAATCAATCATCCGCCCGGTAATGAGGTGAGCCACACGCTCACCCATTTCCTTCTCTGGATAGACAACGTGGTGAGCGCCAATGCGTTGGGCTATCTGCCCGTGCTCGGCTGTTCGGGCCTTGACCCAGATATCCGGGATCCCCAGTTCGGTCAGCGTCATGATGGTCAACAGGCTGGCGGCCAGGTCGGTGCCGATGCCCACGATGGCATGGGCAAAGTCGGCAACGCCCAGTTGGCGTAACACCTGCTGGTTGGTGGAGTCGGCCTGCACCGCATGCGTCAGCAGGTCAGCCCACTCATGAACCGGTGCCGCGTCGCGGTCGATGCCCATCACGTCGTGCCCCAGCCGCATCAGCGATTGGGCCACCGAGCCGCCGAAGCGGCCCAGACCGATTACCACCACGCTGTCGCCCTTGGCAAATGAGAACTTCTCTGAAAATAGAAAGTTAGCCAACAATGGGATGCTCCTCTGGGTAACGGTAGGGCATACGGTGCTTGCCCAAGGCCAGTGACGCCGCCAGCGTGATAGTGCCCACCCGTCCGGCGAACATCAGCAGCGTCAACACCAGTTGGCTTGAGGTGGGTAGCTCGGCGGTGATACCGGTGGACAAGCCGACGGTACCAAACGCCGAGATGACTTCGAAGATGACCTGGTCTGTGGGCAACGCGGTTTCACGCAGGATAAAGAGCGTTGCCAACACGATCAGGGCGCTGCTCAGGACCAGCACGGTTATCGCTTGACGCTGGGCCGCAGCGCCGACTCGCCGGCCAAAGGCCTCGCAATCACTGTGCCCACGAATTTCAGCAATCACCAGCAAGACCAGGATCGCCACAGTACCGACTTTCACCCCGCCCGCAGTGCCTGCACTGCCGCCGCCGACGAACATCAGAAAGTAATGCACCGCCCAGCTTTCCGGGGTCAGTGCCCCCATGTCGATCGAATTGAACCCGGCGGTACGCGCGGACACGGAAGCAAATGCTGCCGATAACACTTTATCGGTCACGGCCATCGGGCCAAGGGTGGTGGAATGGTCCCACTCGAACAGCAACAGCGTGAAAAACCCGACCACCAGCAAGATCGCCGTGCCAGACAAGGTGAGCTTGGTATGCAGCGACCAGCGATGAGGATGGTTGAACCGGCTGCGCAGGTCATACAGCACGGGAAAGCCAATGCCGCCGATAATGATGGCGGCCATCACAGGCAACAGAATCCAGGTATCCGTGGCGTAATGCATCAGGCTGTCGGGATAAATCGAGAACCCTGCGTTGTTGAACGCCGATACGGCATGAAACAGGCCGCTCCAAGCCGCATCGGCCCATGACTGGCCATAGCCCCAATGCAACCTTAAGGTGAGCCACACGGTCGTGATGAGCTCCAAGGCGAACGTCACCACCAGCACCAGTTTGGCCACGCCGGCAATGTCGCCCACCCCCAATGAGCGCGACTCCAACTGTGCGACCATCTTGGTGCGCAGGCGCAACCGGCTGTTAACCATGAGGCCAAGCAGGGTCGCCACCGTCATGATGCCGAAACCGCCAAGCTGGAACAGCAGCAGAATCACCGACTGGCCGAAGGTCGACCAGTACGTACCCGTATCCACCACCACCAACCCGGTCACACAGACGGCCGATACCGCCGTAAAGAAGGCCGTCGCCCACGGGACGGCGCTCCCCTCGGCATGGGAAATCGGCTGCATCAGAATGAAGGTTCCGACCCCTATCGCGGCCAGGAACACCAAGGCGACAACCCTGGCGGGATGCAGCAGTAATTTCATTAGGGCCGGGGCTCAGGTCGGATAGGAAGATCCGTAGCGCAGGATAAACACGACGCCCCTTAGGAGCTGTAGGAATAAGCCGCTACTCCCCGTCAGCATAGCTGAAACACTCAACCTCCCATTTTACCGCCCCCCGCTGCGTCGCGGAGTCTGTGTTCAGGCCTGATCCCGCGACTCGACACCCAGTTCATCCCACACCGACTCAGCCAGGTGAAACGTCGCGTTCGCCGCCGGTATGCCGCAGTAAATCGCGCTCTGCATCAGCACTTCCTTGATCTCGGCGCGGGTCACGCCATTGCTGGCCGCGGCGCGCAGGTGCAGCTTGAGTTCTTCGCTGCGGTTCATGCCGATCAGCATGGCGATGGTGATCAGGCTGCGGGTGTGCCGCGGCAGCCCCGGGCGGGTCCAGATGTCACCCCAGGCGTGGCGGGTGATCATTTCCTGGAACTCACTGTTGAACTCGGTCAGGGCATTGAGGCTGCGGTCGACGTGCGCATCACCCAGGACCTCGCGGCGTACCTGCAGGCCATCGGTATAACGTTGTTTCTCATCCACAAAAATACTCCCGACTGAATGTAATAAAGGCTCGCCCCACCGTGGCAAACGCACCTGCCGTAGCCAGCACACTTGTCTTGCTGAGCAGGCTTGTTTTGCTGAGCCGACTTAATTGTGGCTAATGGGCTTGTTGTGGCTAGTGGGCTTGTTGTGGCGAGCGGGCTTGCCCCGCGTTGGGCTGCGCAGCAGCCCCAAAACCTGCGACAAGGTCCATCGAAAAAAACGCACTGACTGACCCCAGCCCGCTTCGCCCCCCAACGCGGGGGCAATCCCGCTCACCACAGGTTCAATGCGCCCGCAGAAACTCCAGCACCCGCTCACTGAACGCCGCACCCGCCTGCACATTGGACAGGTGCGCAGCATAGAACTCAGCGTATTCGGCGCCCTGCACATGGCTCTGGATAAAGTGGCTGCCGGCCGGTGGCGTGACGGCATCTTCGGTGCCGGCAATCGCCAGGGTCGGCACTTTGATCAAGGCCAGTTGCTCGCGGAAATCGGCGTCGCGCACCGCCGCACAATTGGCCGCGTAGCCTTCGGGCGAGGTCGCCGCGAGCATGTCGGTGATCTGCTGGGCCTGGTGCGGGTTGGCCGCAGCGAAATCGGCGGTGAACCAGCGCGCAATCGATGCATCGCGCAACGCTACCATCGCCGCCGCGCCATCGCGCAGGACCATCTCGATGCGCGGGTTCCAGATGTCCGGCGTGCCGATCTTGGCGGCGGTGTTGCACACCACCAGGCGCTGCAGGCGCTCGCCGGCATGGATGCCGAGCCATTGGCCGATCAAGCCGCCCATCGACAGCCCACAGAAATGCGCCCGCTGGATATCCAGCGCGTCCAGCAGCGCAATCACGTCGCGCCCCAGTTGCTCGATGCTGTAGGGCCCCTCGGTGACCAGGGATTTGCCATGGCCACGGGTATCGAAACGCAACACGCGAAAATGCCTGGTGAAAGCCGGGATCTGGATGTCCCACATGTGCAGGTCAGTGCCCAGCGAGTTGGACAGCACCAACACGGGTGCCTCCGCAGGTCCATCCAATTGGTAATGCAGTTCGCCCTCGGCGAGTTGCACAAAAGCCACAGCGTTCTCCTCAGGCGGTCAAGGCAAAATGTTCGGTGACGGCGCGGGTCACCCAGGTGTGCGCCTGGCCCAGGTAGTGGGCCGGGTCGAGCAGGCGGTCGAGTTCAGCGGCGGACAGTTCGTGGGTGATTTGCGGCTCGTCCGCCAGCACCGCACGCAAGTGACGTCCCTCGGCGACCGCGCGTTTACAGCATTGCTCGAGCAGGTGGTGGGCGGTCTCGCGCCCCAGGCGTTGGGCGAGCACGATGCTCACGGCTTCGGCCAGCACCAGGCCCTGGGTCAGGTCGAGGTTCTGCGCCATGCGCTCAGGATTGACCTCCAACCCCTCGCTCACCAGCAAGGCCTGGTGCAGCGCTCCGGAGACCAACCGGCAAATCTCCGGCAGGGTTTCCCACTCGGCGTGCCACAGGCCCAGGCTGCGCTCGTGTTCCTGGGGCATGGCGCTGAACAGTGTCGCCACCAGGCCAGGTACACGGGTCGCCGCGCTGATCAGTACGGCGGCGCCCACCGGGTTGCGTTTGTGCGGCATGGTCGAGGAACCGCCCTTGCCCGGTGCCGACGGCTCGAAGACTTCCGCCGCCTCGGTCTGCATCAGCAGGCTGATATCACGCCCCAGCTTGCCGAGGCTGCCGGCGATCAGGCCGAGCACACTGGCAAATTCCACCAAACGGTCGCGCTGGGTATGCCAGGGTTGTTCGGGCAGGCCCAGCTGCAATTCGGCAGCCAAGGCCTCGGCGACCGGCATCGCCTGTTCACCGAGCGCCGCCAAAGTGCCGGACGCACCGCCAAATTGCAGCACCAGCAGACGCGGTTTCAGCTCGGCGAGACGTTGCCGACTGCGCGTCACTGCCCCCAGCCAACCGGCGATTTTCATTCCCAACGTGACCGGTGTCGCATGCTGCAACCAGGTGCGCCCAGCTAACGGCACGCCGGCATAACGCTGCGCCTGCGCGGCCAGCACGCCGCCCAGTTGCGCCAGGTCAGCTTCGATCAACGCCAGCGCCTGGCGTATTTGCAGGACCAGGCCGGTGTCCATCACGTCCTGGCTGGTCGCGCCCAGATGCACATAACGCTCGGCCCCGGCATCCTCACTGGCGATCAACTTGCCCAGCGCCTTCACCAACGGAATGGCCGAATTCCCCGCCGTGGCAATCGCCACGCCGAGGGCGTCCACGTCGTACCGCGACGCCAGGCAGGCCTGGGCAATCGGGGCAACGGCGGCGTGCGGAATCAAGCCGACCCGCGCTTCGGCACGGGCCAGGCCCGCTTCGAAATCGAGCATGCCCTGCAGGCGCCCCTGATCGCAGAACACCTCGGCCATGCTGTCAGCGGTGAAGTAGGCGTCGAACAATTGATTGCTCGTGCGCAGCGTCATAACGGTCCCTTACAAATCGTGGTGCAAATACGCCGCCTGTTTCGGCAGGCGCAAGCTGAACAGGAAGGCCACCGCCATCATGCCGGTGACATACCAATAGAAGGTGTTTTCCATGCCCATGGATTTGAGCCCCAGGGCCACGTACTCCGCCGAACCGCCGAAGATCGCGTTGGCCACCGCATAGGCCAGGCCCACGCCGAGGGCGCGCACTTGTGGCGGGAACATTTCGGCTTTCACCAGGCCGCTGATCGAGGTGTAGAAGCTCACGATGGCCAGGGCCAGGGTGATCAGCACAAAGGCCAGGAACGGGCTGCTGACGGTTTTCAGGCTGAGCAGGATCGGCACCGTGCACAGCGTGCCCAGCGCGCCGAACCACAGCATCGAGTTACGGCGACCGATCTTGTCGGCCAGCATGCCGAACAGCGGCTGCATGCACATGTAGAGGAACAGCGCGCCGGTCATGATGTAGCTGGCAGTCTTGGCGTGCATCCCGGCGGTGTTCACCAGGTACTTCTGCATGTAGGTGGTAAAGGTGTAGAAAATCAGCGAGCCGCCGGCGGTGTAGCCAAGCACGGTGATAAACGCAGCCTTGTGGTCACGGAACAGCGCGGCGATGCTGCCGGCGTCCTTGTCCTGGCGGGTTTCCTTGCTGGTGGTTTCCTTGAGGGTGCGACGCAGCAGCAGGGAGATCACGGCTGCAACCGCACCGATCACGAACGGAATCCGCCAGCCCCACGCCCGCAGTTCGTCTTCGCTGAGCAGTTGCTGCAGGATGACCACCACCAGCACTGCCAGCAGTTGCCCGCCGATCAGCGTCACGTATTGGAACGAGGCAAAGAAGCCACGTTGGCCCTTGAGCGCGACTTCACTCATGTAGGTCGCGGTGGTGCCGTATTCGCCACCGACCGACAAGCCCTGGAACAACCGCGCCACCAGCAGCAACGCCGGCGCCCAGGCGCCGATGTCTTTGTAGGTGGGCAGGAAGGCGATCACCAGCGAGCCGGCGCACATCATCAGCACCGAGATCATCATCGAATTCTTGCGACCATGCTTGTCGGCCACCCGGCCAAACAGCCAGCCGCCGATAGGTCGCATCAGGAAGCCGGCGGCAAAGACACCAGCGGTGTTGAGCAGTTGGACCGTGGGGTCGTCCGACGGGAAAAACGCCGGGGCAAAGTAGATGGCGCAGAAGGCATAGACGTAGAAGTCGAACCATTCGACGAGGTTGCCGGAAGACGCACCGACGATCGCAAAAATCCGTTTGCTGCGTTCTTCTCCGGTGTAGTGGCTGGTTTTTGTTGTCATGTTTTTTTCACTCAGTGGGAACGGTTATAGCCTAGACATACTTTGCAACAACCATGTTCCGCAAGCAGACTTTTGCACAGCAGTTGCCTGAACCGGCCTCATCGCCGGCAAGCCCGGCGCCCACATGTGGAACGCATCCCACTGTGGGAGCTGGCTTGCCGGCGAAAAATCTCAAGCCAACTCAATAATCAAAAAACACGGTCTCTTCGTCTGTGCCTTGCAAAATCACATTCCACTGATACACACCCGCCGCATCCGCCTTGGCGATCAGCGTGCGCCGCCGCTCCTGGGGCACACACGCCAGCAGCGCGTCATCCCCGTTCAGCGCCTCGCCGTCAAAGTAAATCCGCGTCAGCAGGTGCTTCACCAGCCCACGCGCGAATACCAGCACCACCAAATGCGGCGCCTGGGTCGTGCCCTTCAAGCCCGGAACGGCACCTGGCTTGATGGTGGTAAAACGAAACCGCCCTTCGGCATCCACCGGCACCCGGCCAAAGCCTTCAAAGTTGGGGTCGACAGCCTTGTCCTGCTCATCCTCGGGATGGTCGTACTTGCCGGCGGCATTCGCCTGCCAGACTTCCAGCATGGCGTCGTTGACGACATCGCCGTTGCCATCCACCACCTGCCCGCTGATCGCCACGCGCTCGCCGAGGGTGGCGGGCACGGTGAGGTCTTCGCGGTTCAGCCAGGTCAGGCCGATGTGGTAATACGGCCCGACGGTGTGGGACGTGGTCGCAGTGAGTGTCATCTCATTTCTCCATCGGCGTGGCGTCGCGGCCGCGCAGGACGATGTCCCAGCGGTAGCCGAGGGCATAGGAAGGAATGGTTTTTTCCAGGTCGAAGCGGGCGATCAGGCGCTGCTTGGCCGAGGTGTCCGGCACGCAGTTGTAGATCGGGTCGTACTCCAGCAGCGGGTCGCCGGGGAAATACATCTGTGTGACCAGGCGCGTCAGCACGCTCGGGCCGAACAGTGAAAAGTGGATATGCGCCGGGCGCCACGCATTGTGGTGGTTGCCCCACGGATAGGCGCCGGGCTTGATGGTCTGGAACTGGTACCAGCCTTCGGCGTCGGTGACGGTGCGGCCGGTGCCCGTGAAGTTCGGGTCCAGCGGCGCGTCGTGCAGGTCGCGCTTGTGGTTGTAGCGACCGGCGGCGTTGGCCTGCCAGATCTCCACGAGGATGCCTGGCACCGGTTGGCCGTTTTCATCCAGCACACGCCCGTGAATGATGATGCGCTCACCGAGCGGTTCGCCGGCGTGCTGGGCGGTGAGGTCGTTGTCCTGCGCATTGACGCGCTCGGCGCCGATGGTCGGGCCGGTGATTTCCGACAACGAATGGGGCAGAAACACCAAGGGCTTGGACGGCGAACGCAGGTTCGTCGACTGGTAGGCCGGGTGCAGGTAATCAGGTTGAGTGCCCGCTTGCGGGCGCCGGTAACCGGGCTTGTCACTCATGGAGCAATCCTCTCTTATTAGACGCGTTCAATCGCCAGGGCCAGGCCTTGGCCGACGCCGACACACATCGTCGCCAGGCCTTTGCTGCCGCCGGTTTTTTCCAGTTGATGCAGCGCCGTCAACACCAGCCGCGCACCGCTCATGCCCAGCGGATGGCCGAGGGCGATGGCGCCGCCGTTCGGGTTGACCTGCGGCGCGTCGTCGGCAATCCCCAATTCACGCAGCACGGCCAGGCCTTGGCTGGCGAAGGCTTCGTTGAGTTCGATCACGTCGAAGTCGCTGACCGCCAGGCCCAGGCGTTCCACCAGCTTGCGCACCGCCGGCACCGGGCCGATGCCCATCACGCGTGGTGCCACGCCGGCACTGGCCATGCCGAGCACCCGGGCGCGGGCCGTGAGGCCGTGTTTTTTCACGGCGTCGGCGGAGGCCAGGATCAGCGCTGCCGCGCCATCGTTCACGCCCGAGGCATTGCCGGCGGTGACGGTCTTGTCCGGGCCGTTGACCGGCTTGAGTTTGGCCAGGGCATCGAGGGTGGTGTCCCGTGGGTGTTCATCGTGCTCCACCACGGTCTCGCCTTTTTTGTGCGCAACGCGTACCGGCACGATTTCCTCGGCGAAGTACCCGGCAGCCTGGGCGGCGGCCGTGCGTTGCTGGCTACGCAGGGCGAACGCGTCCTGGTCGGCGCGGGACACGTTGAAGTCGTCGGCGACGTTGTCGGCGGTCTGCGGCATTGCATCCACGCCGTACTGGGCTTTCATCAACGGGTTGATAAAACGCCAGCCGATGGTGGTGTCTTCGAGCTTCATGTTGCGCGAAAACGCCGCGTCGGCCTTGCCCATCACGAAGGGTGCACGGGACATCGACTCGACGCCCCCGGCAATCGCCAACTCCATTTCACCGCTGGCGATTGCACGGAACGCTGTGCCGATGGCATCCATGCCCGAGGCACACAGGCGATTCAGGGTCACGCCAGGGATGCTTTCCGGCAGGCCCGCCAGCAGCAGGGCCATGCGCGCGACGTTGCGATTGTCTTCACCGGCCTGGTTGGCGCAGCCGAGGAAGACTTCGTCGACCGCGTTCCAGTCCACCGAAGGGTTGCGCTCGATCAGTGCCTTGATCGGCAACGCGGCGAGGTCATCGGCGCGCACGGTAGACAGGCCACCGCCGAAACGGCCGATGGGGGTACGAATGGCGTCACAGATAAATACTTCGCGCATCAGGCTTCTCCAGGGGCTTGGCCATGGGCGGCGGCGGTACGTGCTTCAAGGTCACGCAAGGCGCTCAACTCGACGTCGGTGGGTTCCTCGGTGGTGCTGACCTGGTCGGCAAATCGAATCGCCCAACCGGTGGCGGCCACGACTTGTTCGCGGGTCACGCCAGGGTGCAGCGCGGTGACCACAAATTCATGGGTGCCCGCTTCCGGCTCCATGATGCACAGGTCGGTAATGATCCCTACAGGCCCAGCCCCTGGCAGGCCCAGGCGTTTGCGTGAATCGCCGCCTTCGCCGTGGCCGACCGAGGTGATGAAGTCCAGCTTGTCGACAAACGAACGCGACGACTGCTTGAGGATGATCAGCACGCTCTTGGCCGAACCTGCGATCTCCGGTGCGCCGCCGGCCCCCGGCAGCCGCACCTTGGGCTGGTGGTAATCGCCCACCACGGTGGTGTTGATGTTGCCAAAGCGGTCGACCTGGGCGGCGCCGAGAAAGCCGACGTCGATACGCCCGCCCTGCAGCCAATAACGAAAGATCTCACCGGTCGGCACCACCGTGTCGGCGGTCTCCGCCAGCTCACCATCACCGATCGACAGCGGCAACACCGAAGGCTTGGCGCCAATCGGGCCGGACTCGTAGATCAGCACCACGTCGGGCGATGAAGTCAGGCGCGCCAGGTTGGCGGCCTTGGACGGCAGGCCGATACCCACAAAGCAGACGGAGCCGTTCTTGAGGCGACGCGCGGCGGCGACGGTCATCATTTCATTGGTCGAGTAAGCCATTACTTGGCCTCCTGCACGGTGGCCAGCTTGGCCTGGAATTCACTGAAGTCGGCAGTGCCGTGGATGTATTCGTCGATCCAGGCGGTAAACGTCGCACGGTCGCGGGCAATCGGGTCCCACGCCTGATAGAAGCGGTTATCACGCTCGTTGTAACCATGCGCGTAGGAAGGATGCGCGCCGCCAGGCACATGGCACACAGCAGTCAGTGCCCACGTCGGCAACACGCAGCTGTTCATCGGCGCGTTGAGGTCATCGACAATTTCCTCGACGGTGACGATGCAGCGCTTGGCCGCCAGGGCCGCTTCCTTCTGCACCCCGAGAATGCCCCAGAGCAGCACGTTGCCCTTACGGTCGGCCTTCTGTGCATGGATCACAGTGATGTCCGGGCGCACCGACGGCACCGCCGCCAGTACTTCGCCGGTGAACGGGCAGGTCACGGTCTTGATCAGCGGGTTGACCTTGGGCAGGTCGGAACCGGCGTAGGCACGCAGTACCGCGAACGGCAGGCCCGAGGCGCCGGCGACGTAGGCATTGGCCAGGTCGGCGTGGCTGTGTTCTTCGATTTCCAAGGGTTGCGGCCATTGCTTCTCGACCGCGTCACGCAGGCGGTGCAAGGAGCCCACGCCAGGGTTGCCGCCCCAGGAGAAAATCAACTTGCGCGCACAGCCGGCGCCGATCAACTGGTCGTAGATCAGGTCAGGCGTCATACGCACCAGCGTCAGGTCTTTCTTGCCCTGACGAATGATTTCATGACCCGCTGCCGTAGGGATCAGGTGGGTGAAGCCTTCCAGTGCGACGGTATCGCCGTCGTTCACGAATTGCTTCACCGCGTCGCGCAGCGCAAGAATTTCAGCCATGGGGTTCGGGCTCCCGGTGTGGATCGAAAAAGGCGCTGAGGTGGCGCCGAAGTGCTTGAAGATTAAGCCGGGTAAATGGGCTGAACAATCCGATAATCGACTCAGTGTTCGATTATCGAACGGATTGTTGTCTAGCTAATCTTCTCGTCGACACGCCATCAGAAGCGCCCACCCCTGTAGGAGCGGGCTTGCCAGCGAACGCATCACCGCGCTCAATGATTGACCGAGGCGCCCGCATCGCCGGCACGCCCGCCCCTGCAACGGCGGGTCAGGTGGCGTCGGCGTGGCTGACCATGCCTTTGATGACCACGGCTGCCGTAGCCAGCGCCGCCGGGATTACCAGCGCGGTCAGCACCTGCTCGAAGTTCCAGCCCAGGCCCAGCAAGGTGGCGCCCATCCACGCGCCGAGGATCGCACCGAAGCGGCCGATACCGAGCATCCACGACACACCGGTGGCACGCCCCTGCGTCGGGTAGAAACGGGCCGCCAGGGACGGCATCGCCGATTGCGCGCCGTTGACGCACATCCCGGCGATCAGCACCAAAGTCGCCAATAAGGTGATATTGCCCAGGCTCTGCCCCACCGCGTAGGCAAACACCCCGGCCAGCAGGTAGAAAGTGCCGATAACCTTGTGGGGGTTGAACCGGTCCATCGCCCACCCTACCCCGACTGCACTCAACACCCCGCCAAACTGGAACAACGCGCCGATAAACGCGGCCTGCTCCAGGCTGGCGCCGCTGTCACGCATCAGGGTCGGCAACCAGCTGGTCAGCAGGTACACGATCACCAGGCCCATGAAGTAGGTCAGCCACAGCAGCAAGGTGCCGGCGCTGTAAGTGCCGGAGAAGATCACCGCAAACACGTTGCGCGCCTTGACGGTTTTCTGCTCCGGCACGCTGAAGTGGGTAGCCTGGGCGACGATGGTCGGCTCGATGGGTGACAGGGTTTTACGCACCTTGTCGGTCCCACGGTTGCGCACCACCAGGTAGCGCGCCGACTCCGGCAACCACAGCACCAGCACCCCCACGAGAATCAGTGGCAGGATGCCGCCGATCATCAACAACGCGTGCCAGCCAAACGCCGGGATCAGCTTGGCCGAGATAAACCCGCCACCCGCCATGCCGAGGTTGAAGCCGCAGAACATGCTGGTCACCAGCAGCGACTTGTGGCGTTCGGGGGTGTACTCCGACAGCAACGTCGTCGCGTTCGGCATGCCGGCGCCCAGGCCCAGCCCGGTAAGGAAGCGCAGCACCAGCAATTGGTCGACATTGCTGCTGTAGGCCGAGGCCAGGCTGAATGCGCCAAACACCAACACCGCGCCGACCAGCACAACCTTGCGCCCGAACCGGTCGGCCAGCGGCCCCGATCCCAGGGCACCGAAGACCATGCCGATCAACGCGGCGCTCATCACCGGGCCGAGGCTGGCGCGATCAATGCCCCAGTCCTGGGACAGCGCGGGCGCGATAAAGCCCATGGCCGCGGTATCGAGGCCATCGAGGAATACGATGAGGAAACACAGAATGACCACGCGCCACTGGTAGCGTGACAGCGGCTGGGCGTTGATAAAGGACTGGACGTCCAGCGTGGTACCGACAGAAGGCTGATTCATTATTTTTATTCCACACCGATGGCGGGCTGACGGCCTGGGGTCGTCGTTATTATTGGGCGGCGCTCAGAGCGCTGCCGCACAGTAATAAGCCAGGGGAAACATCGTCAATTGATCAAACCGGGATCTGTGCGGTCACCGAACAGTTAGGCAAACAGCTGCGCGCTCAGATCCCGACTCGCACTCAGCATGCTCGGCAGGAACCGCTGCTCCAGCTCGCTGCGGCTGACCCGCCCGGCGTGGGTACTGACATTGAGCGCAGCCAGCACCTGGCCGGACGCGTCATACACCGGCACGGCGATGGAGCGCAGGCCTTGCTCCAATTCCTGATCGACGATGCACCAGCCCTGCTGACGCACTTGTTGCAGGCATTCGAACAGGGCTTCGGGGGTGGTCAGCGTACGGCTGGTCTTGGTTTGCAGGTCGGCATGGTCGAGGTAATCCTGCAGGGAGGCATCGTCCAGAGCGGCCAGCAGGATGCGGCCCATGGAGGTGCAATAGGCCGGCAAGCGCCCGCCCACCGACAAGTCCACCGAGATCAGGCGCTGGGTGGTGGCCGAACGCGCGATGTAGAGGATGTCGTCCCCTTCGAGGGTGGCCATGTTGCAGGCTTCGTGGAGCTGCTCGCTCATGCGATCCAGGTAAGGCTGGGCCGATACCGCCAGTGGCGTGGATGACAGGTAGGCATGGCCGAGGGTCAGGACCTTGGGCAGCAGCGAATAGGTGCGCCCGTCGGTGGTGGCGTAGCCCAGCTTGATCAATGTGTGCAGGCAACGGCGCACGGCGGCGCGGGGGATTTCCGTGCGATGGCTGATCTGGGCGATGGTGAGGTGACGCTTGCGTTCCTGGAACGCCTGCACCACGGCCAGGCCACGGGCCAGGGAGGTCATGAAGTCCGGATCACCGGTAAAGGCCTGGATACGCTTGGCCGGTGAGGCAACGATCGGCGGCGCCACTGAGGCGAAAGCGTTGCGCAATTGATCGTTCATGTCGGGATCCTTTCTCTTATTGTCAACCGCAAGGGGGTTTGACTGCTATTACAAGCCGCGCCGGCCGGGATGCACAAGGCACGACCGGGAACATTGGGCGATTATCGGACGCTCATTCGATAATCGCAATTTTGCATGACCGTGGACGGGTCCGCCCACCAACCAACTAAAGTTTGGGCGGGGTTTTAACGTCCGAAGTGGGGTGGATTTTATGACGCCAACTTTTATGCAAACACTGACGCGCTCGTGTAACAAAACGCTCACACAAAGTTGACGCTTTTTAACTTTATGCCGATAGTGTTATTCAAATGCGCCGCTATAATGCACCCTGTACGCAGGTCCGCCCGGTTTCACTGTCGGGACGGGAGCTGGCCAGATGATGCAGATGCCGTGCATTGTTGATCGCAACTACCTGCCTCGAATGTCAGCATTAATCCATGGCCGTTCGTGCCTGTTTCAAGTTCAACGCTGCAACGGTTTAACTTGAAAGAGCCCGAGGGCGACATTCAGGCACCGTGCTGCAATGTAATTACTCAACTCAATTAGGTAACGATGTGACGAAAGACGAACTGCGCGCGGAACTTGAGCGCCAGGAGCAACGTTACAAGGACGTTTACGGCGGGGAAATCACCACCTACGCCGCCCAGCCTGAACCTGAACGCAAACCATGGCGCAAACGAGCCAGCCTGCTCGACCAGGCATTTGCCCAGGAAATCCAAAAGATTGAACAGGAACTCAAAACCGAAGAGCCATAAGCGCTTCGGTTTGAGCCACGGGTTGCGCCAGGCTGCTGGCACATAGCTAGCAGCCGGCTATTAGCATCCCACTGCCGCGAGCGAAATTTCATACAAATGTTTCAGGCATGCGGTTTTTGCCAAAAAACCCTGCCCCTGGCACCCTCCGCGTTATAAATCAAAGACTTGCCAACCCCCCGAAAACCCTGGGATGGGCGCCTTTTGCCGCGGCTTTTTCAATGAAGATTGTTACCGATGAGCAGCTAGTGCATCGATTACTGAGGTTTTCTGGCATAATCGCGCCCCCTTACGACCGGGTCAGAAAACCTTCATGATCGATTTATTCAGCGGACTGGATGCTTGGGTTCTAGTGAGCCTGTTGCTCGCCCTGGCCTTTGTCCTCGCCTTCGAGTTCATCAATGGCTTTCATGACACCGCTAACGCGGTGGCCACAGTCATCTATACCAAAGCCATGCCGCCGCACCTGGCCGTGTTCTTCTCCGGGGTGTTCAACTTCCTCGGCGTGTTGCTCGGTGGTGTCGGTGTCGCCTACGCCATCGTGCACTTGCTGCCGGTGGAGTTGCTGATCAATGTGAATACCGGCCATGGCCTGGCAATGGTCTTCTCTTTATTGGCGGCGGCGATCACCTGGAACCTGGGCACCTGGTACTTCGGGATCCCCGCTTCCAGCTCCCACACCCTGATCGGCTCGATCCTCGGTGTCGGCCTGGCCAACGCGCTGATCAACGACATCCCCTTGGCTGACGGTGTGAACTGGCAGAAAGCGATCGATATCGGCGCATCCCTGGTGTTCTCGCCGATGGCCGGTTTCCTCGTTGCCGCCCTGGTGCTGATTGCGCTGAAGTGGTGGCGCCCGCTGTCGAAGATGCACAAGACCCCGGACCAGCGTCGCAAGCTCGACGACAAGAAACACCCGCCGTTCTGGAACCGCCTGGTGCTGGTGATTTCCGCCATGGCCGTAAGCTTCGTGCACGGTTCCAACGATGGCCAGAAAGGTATCGGCCTGATCATGCTGGTGCTGATCGGCATCGTGCCGGCGCAATTCGTTCTCGACCTCGGCAGCACCACTTACCAGATCGAACGTACCCGCGACGCGACGGTGCATTTGAGTCAGTTCTACCAGCGTAATCAAGACACCCTCGGCGAGTTCCTGGCCCTGGGTAAAAGCGTGCAGAACGACCTGCCTGGCAAGTTCCAGTGCAATCCGCAGCAGACCGAGCCGACCATCAACGCGCTGGTCAACACCTTGAAAGGTGTTTCCGATTACCATTCGTTGACTGCCGATCACCGCATTGAAGTACGTCGGTATTTGCTCTGCCTGGACGACACCGCGAAGAAAGTCGGCAAGCTGCCGAATCTGTCGGCACGTGACAAGGCCGACCTCGACAAGCTGCGCAAAGACCTGACCGCTACCACCGAATACGCGCCGTTCTGGGTGATCCTCGCAGTCGCACTGGCCCTGGGCCTGGGCACCATGGTGGGTTGGAAGCGTGTGGTACTGACTATCGGCGAGAAGATCGGCAAGCAGGGCATGACCTATGCCCAGGGCATGTCGGCGCAGATCACCACCGCCAGCATGATTGGCCTGGCTAACATCTTCAGCCTGCCGGTATCGACCACCCACGTGCTGTCGTCGGGCGTGGCCGGGACCATGGTCGCGAACAAGAGCGGCCTGCAAGGCGGCACCGTGAAGACCATCCTGATGGCTTGGGTGTTGACCTTGCCGGCGACCGTGGGCCTGTCGGCCGGGCTGTTCTGGTTGGCTTCCAAGGCGCTGGGTAGCTGACAGGCTGCCCTCGGAAAAAAAGGCGCGATCCTTGATTGGGATCGCGCCTTTTTTTTGTCTTGTGATAAGGCGCCTTGGATCAAGATCTATAGCACGGTGCCCCAACAGCCGACCCGAATAGTGCGGAGGAACACGCTCAACTGTGGGAGCTGGCTTGCCTGCGAAGGCATCGGCTGGGTCTCACTGGAAGACCGAGTTGTTTGCATCGCAGGCAAGCCAGCTCCCACACAAAAGCAAATCTGCAATAAACGCGGGGTCCATTTCAGCCATTCCCGCAATAGTGGACATGCCAAAAAACAAACAAAAAAAAGGGCGACCGAAGTCGCCCAAAATGCCTTGCGTGCTCATGTAATCCAGAAAGACTTACGGTTCTTTACGCTTATTAGCGTCCTTCCAGATAAAAATCCCGAACCCTACAAAAAACAGCACCATGAGGCTGACAGTCAGCACCCCGGCAAATACCACATTATCGATAAACATGACCGGCCTCCTGCACTTGCCCTGTTGCGATAGGGCTAAGTTAATGGAGAAGGCGGATTGGAAAATTGACGAGGATCAATGTCGCCCGCGACGGGGCGTAAAGAAGGGCAATAACTGACCTGCATCAACGGATGCAGGTTGTTTCAACGCTTTTTCGGTTTGTTCTTCGGTTTTTTCTTGGCTTTTCCCAGCGGCATGGCCTGCTCAAATGCTTGGCGCACTTCATTCAGGCGCTTGTCATTGAGGTCATGCACACGCTTGGCACGTTCGGCGTTCAGGTCGATCAGCTTGTCGTCTTCACTCATGGCTTGGCTTACGTCGTGGCGGGAATCGCTCAATAATGCGGGCTCCAGCGCCTCACGGCAATTGAGCGGGCGACAAAATGCAGGCCTTCGCCCAAAATCGGCACTTCCCATCCACCCCAGGAGATGCGCTCACGTGGCACTGCACAAGGACCTTCCCCCGCTGCTGGCCCTGCGCGCCTTTGAAGCCGTGGCGCGGCACTTGAGTTTTATCAAGGCGGCAAGCGAGTTGTCGGTGACTCAGAGTGCACTCAGCCATCAGGTGCAAAAGTTGGAACAGCACCTGGGCAAACCGTTGTTTATCCGTCGCACCCGCGCGATCGATCTGACCACTGACGGCCAACAGTACTACGACGAAATCCGCCCGGCCCTCGACGCCATCGCCGCCGCGACCCGCACCCAAAAAACAGCGCCCAGCACCACCGTGCTGCGTGTCGGCCTGCTCGCCTCCTTTGCCACGCTGTGGCTGGCACCGCGCCTGGCCGGGTTTCTCAACCGCTACCCGCATATCCAGGTGGAGCTGTTACCGGCGATTCAACTGGCGGACGTGGCCGGCGCTGAGGTCGACCTGGCGATTCGCTATGGCAAAGGCGACTGGCCCGACGTGCAGGCCACGCGGCTGATGCCGGAAGTCATCTCCCCGGTGTGCAGCCCGACATTCAAAGCGATGCATGACAGTCCACTGCTGATGGCCACCTCGCACCGCCCCTTCGAATGGACGGATTGGTCTGCGCACTACCACGTCGACCTCGACCGCCACCCGCGTGTGATGCTGCATGACTACAACATCGTGGTCGAAGCGGCCGTGGCCGGCCAAGGCATCGCTATGGGCCGTCATCGCCTGATCCAGCGCAGGCTCCAGGACGGCAGCCTGGTGGAAGCCTTCGACTGGCCGCCGTATCACAGCGACATCGGCTACTGGCTGATCGCGCCGCCCGGCCCGGCTGGTGACGCCGCCGCGTGCTTCAGCGAATGGCTGCTGGAAGCCTGCCGCGACGCGTGAGTTTTTTCGATACGTCGGGTGAGATCTATCCGTTTGTCGCCGCCCTCCTCGGCCAACATGCTGGCACCTCTTAAACCCAGGAGGATGGATCATGAGCGACTCCCTGCGCCAACGCGTGCAAGCCCTCGGCCTGACGCTGCCGACCCCGAGCCAACCGGCGGCCAACTACATCAACTATGTGATCAGCCAGAACCAACTGTTCGTCTCCGGGCAAATCCCGATGGTCGATGGCAAGCCCGCCTACGTCGGCCGCCTGGGTGAATCCCTCAGCGATGAAGAAGGCGCCCAGGCAGCCGAGCTGGCGGCGCTGGGCCTGCTGGGACAATTGAGCCATGCGCTGGGTGATGACCTGTCGCGCCTGGTGCGCATTTTGCGCTTGGGTGTATTCATTGCCAGCAGCGGCGATTTCCAGCGCCAGAGCGGGGTTGCCAACGGCGCCTCGAACCTGCTGGTCAATGCCCTCGGCGAAAAAGGTCGGCATGTGCGCACCGCCGTTGGTGTTTCCAGCCTGCCGGCCGGCGTGGCCGTGGAGGTTGACGCGATTTTCGAGCTGCAACCGTGAGCCCGCTCGACGTCCAGCAATTGCGCGACAGCACGCCCGGCTGCCAGTCGGGCATCGTGCATTTCAATCACGCCGGTGCCTCGCTGCCAAGCCAGGCGACCCTCGACGCGATTATCGATCAACTGCACCGCGAAGCCCGTGATGGCCCCATGGAAGCCGGCGAGCATGGCGCCGTGCTGGTGGAAAAAGCCCGCCGCGCCGCCGCGCAATTGCTCAACGCACCCGCCGCGTCGATCGCCTTCGCCAGCAGCGGCTCGGCCGCCTGGAGCCTGGCATTCCAGGCACTGGGCCCGTGGCAACCGGGTGATCGCATCCTGGTCGGCCGCCATGAATGGGGGGGCAACCTCGCCAGCATGGACCTGGCGGTGCAGGCCGGCGCGCGCGTGGAAGTCATCCCTTGCGATGCCTCCGGCGCGGTCTGCCCGCTGGCGCTGGAGTCGATGATCGATGCGCACGTCAGGCTGATCGACCTGACCTGGCTGCCGGCCAACGGTGGCCTGATCAACCCCGCCGAAGCCATCGGCGCCGTGGCCCGACGTCATGGCATTGCCTATTTCATCGACGCCGGCCAAGCCGTCGGCCAGGTGCCGGTGGATGTGCAGGCGCTGCAGTGCGATGTGCTCAAGTCCGCCGGGCGCAAGCACCTGCGCGGGCCGCGTGGCACCGCGCTGCTGTATGTGCGCCCGGACTTTTTACCGCGCCTGAATCCGGCGCAGCGCGATGTGTTTTCGGCGCCATGGAGCGCAGACGGTTTCGACCTGCGCAACGACGCCCGGCGCTTTGAAACCAGCGAAGTGTCGTTTGCCTTGTTGGCGGGGCTGGGCAACGCGTTGCAGGAGATGAATCGACTGGGGCTTGAGCAAGTATGGGAACGGATCGCACACACCAGTGAGCGAATTCGCCAGGCCTTGCGTCAGATGCCGGGTATTTCCCTGCATGACCTGGGCACTGCGCAATCAGGGCTGATCGCCTTTAACCTGGACGGCTGGGACGCTTTCGAACTCAAGCGCCGCCTGGCCTTGAAGCGCATCAATATCGGTGCCAATGGCGTGGCCTACACGCCGTTGGACATGCAGGCGCGCGGGCTGGCAAGCATCGCGCGGATCTCCGTCAGCCCACTCAACAACGACGATGACATCGCGCAGTTGATGGCGGCATTGCAGGCGTTGCGCGACTAGACCTCGACGTCCACCCACAAGCCCTGGCGCGGCGCATCTTCGATCAGCGGCGCCACCGGCACGGTGTTGTCGGCATTGAGCAGGTCGCCGGGAATCGCCAGGTGCTGCTCCGGGTCTTCGTCGGCTTCGCGCCGGCGTTTTTGCTGCTCCTGCTGGCGGCGTTGCTCTTCACGCAGCAGAAAGGTCGACTGCTCGGCATCGCCCTTTTTCAGGTCGATCGTGCTTTCGTTGGAGCCCGCTTGTACTGGCACCACGGGCGGGATATCCGGCTTCTGGCGTACCGGGTCGAGTTGCGAAGTGACCGGCACAACGCTGACGGGCAGCATGGGTGGCAGCATAATAGTTATTCTCCTGATCAACAGGCTGTCGGCGGGCCGCGTGGCGACTTGAGAACGCACTCGCCAAGCTGTGACCCAGTCGACACTCGCAAGTGCCTGCCACCCGTCGATTCGGCTTCCGGACGCTGCCGCAAACGGAGTAGTTTTTGTCAGAGTCCTTGGGCGTGGGGCCTTGTTCCGTTAAGATAGTCGGCTTTTTCACGGCGGGAGTCAGGCAGCATGGCGCAGCAGTATCAACCGGGGCAACGCTGGATTAGTGACAGCGAAGCAGAGCTGGGGTTAGGCACCGTTCTGGCACAGGACGGCCGCTTGTTGACCGTGCTCTATCCGGCCACTGGCGACACCCGCCAGTATGCGCTACGGAATGCGCCCCTCACTCGCGTGAGGTTTTCGCCGGGGGACTCCATCACCCATTTCGAAGGCTGGAAAATGACCGTGCAGGAAGTCGACGACGTCGATGGCCTGCTGGTGTATCACGGCCTCAATGGGCAGAACGAGCAGGTCACCCTGCCGGAAACCCAACTCTCCAACTTCATCCAGTTCCGCCTGGCCAGCGACCGTCTGTTCGCCGGGCAGATCGACCCGCTGGCCTGGTTCTCGCTGCGTTACCACACCCTGGAACACACCAGCCGCCAACTGCAGTCTTCGCTGTGGGGCCTGGGCGGCGTGCGTGCGCAACCAATTGCGCACCAACTGCACATCGCCCGTGAAGTCGCTGACCGTATCGCTCCGCGGGTATTGCTGGCGGACGAAGTGGGCCTGGGCAAGACCATCGAAGCCGGCCTGGTGATCCATCGCCAGCTGCTCTCGGGTCGCGCCAACCGGGTGCTGATCCTGGTACCGGAAAACCTCCAGCACCAGTGGCTGGTGGAAATGCGCCGCCGCTTCAACCTGCAGGTTGCGCTGTTCGACGAAGAACGTTTCATCGAGAGCGATGCTACCAACCCGTTCGAAGACACCCAGTTGGCGCTGGTCGCCCTGGAGTGGCTGGTGGACGACGAGAAGGCCCAGGATGCGCTGTTCGCAGCCGGTTGGGACCTGCTGGTCGTCGACGAAGCCCACCACCTGGTGTGGCATGAAGACAAGGCCAGCGCCGAGTACGCGCTGGTCGAGCAACTGGCCGAGGTCATCCCGGGCGTGCTGCTGCTCACCGCGACCCCGGAACAGCTGGGCCAGGACAGCCACTTCGCGCGTCTGCGCCTGCTTGACCCGAACCGCTTCCACGACCTGCTGGCCTTCCGCGCCGAGAGCGAGAACTATCGCCCGGTGGCCGAAGCCGTGCAGGAGCTGCTGGATAAAGGCCGCCTGTCGCCTGCCGCACACCAGACCATCCAGGGTTTCCTCGGTAACGAAGGTGAAGCGCTGCTGACCGCCGTCAACGATGGCGACACCGAAGCCAGCGCGCGCCTGGTGCGCGAGCTGCTCGACCGCCATGGCACCGGCCGCGTGCTGTTTCGCAACACCCGCGCCGCGGTGCAAGGCTTCCCGGAGCGCAAGCTGCACGCCTACCCGCTGCCGAACCCGGACGAATACCTCGAATTGCCGCTGGGCGAGCACGCCGAGCTGTACCCGGAAGTCAGCTTCCAGTCGCAGCCGGACATCGAAGAAGAAAACCGCTGGTGGCGCTTCGACCCACGGGTCGAGTGGCTGATCGACCAGCTGAAAATGCTCAAGCGCACCAAGGTCCTGGTGATCTGCGCCCACGCCGAAACCGCGATGGACCTGGAAGACGCGCTGCGCGTGCGCTCCGGCATCCCGGCCACGGTGTTCCACGAGGGCATGAACATCCTCGAGCGTGACCGTGCCGCCGCCTACTTCGCTGATGAAGAGTTCGGCGCACAAGTGCTGATCTGCTCGGAAATCGGCAGTGAAGGTCGCAACTTCCAGTTCTCCCACCACCTGGTGCTGTTCGACCTGCCGTCGCACCCCGACCTGCTGGAACAGCGGATCGGCCGTCTGGACCGGATCGGCCAGAAACATGTGATCGAACTGCACGTGCCCTACCTGGAAACCAGCCCGCAAGAGCGCCTGTTCCAGTGGTACAACGAAGCGCTGAACGCTTTCCTCAACACCTGCCCGACCGGCAACGCCTTGCAGCACCAGTTTGGCCCGCGCCTGCTGCCGCTGCTGGAAAACGCCGACGATGGCGAATGGCAAGCCTTGATCGACGAGGCCCGTGCCGAGCGCGAGCGCCTGGAGCAGGAACTGCACACCGGTCGCGACCGTTTGCTGGAGCTCAACTCCGGCGGTGCGGGTGAAGGCGATGCGCTGGTCGAGGCCATCCTCGAACAAGACGACCAGTTCGCCCTGCCGATCTACATGGAAACCCTGTTCGACGCGTTCGGCATCGACAGCGAAGACCATTCGGAAAACGCGCTGATCCTCAAGCCCAGCGAAAAAATGCTCGACGCCAGCTTCCCCCTGGGCGACGACGAAGGCGTGACCATCACCTACGACCGCAACCAGGCGCTGTCGCGCGAAGACATGCAGTTCATCACCTGGGAACACCCGATGGTGCAGGGCGGCATGGACCTGGTGCTGTCCGGCTCGATGGGCAACACCGCCGTGGCGCTGATCAAGAACAAGGCGCTCAAGCCTGGCACCGTATTGCTGGAGCTGCTCTACGTCAGCGAAGTGGTTGCCCCGCGCTCGCTGCAACTGGGCCGCTACCTGCCGCCGGCCGCCCTGCGCTGTCTGCTGGATGCCAACGGCAACGACCTGTCCAGCCGCGTGTCGTTTGAAACCCTGAACGACCAGCTGGAAAGTGTGCCACGGGCCAGCGCCAACAAGTTTATCCAGGCCCAGCGCGACCAACTGACGCCACGGATCAACGCCGGTGAAGAGAAGATCACCCCACGCCACGCCGAGCGTGTGGCCGAAGCCAAGCGCCGCCTGGCTGCAGACACTGACGAAGAGCTGTCGCGCCTGACGGCGCTGCAAGCGGTCAACCCGACCGTACGCGACAGCGAACTGGTGGCCCTGCGCCAACAACGCGAGCAAGGCCTGGCCATGCTCGACAAGGCGGCGCTGCGACTGGAAGCGATCCGGGTGTTGGTGGCGGGTTGATGACCGCCCTGCTCCGCTGAAAAAAGGCCCGCGCAATGCGGGCCTTTTTTACACTGGAGCAAATCGGAGCCTGTAATTGCCTCATCGCGGGCAAGCCCGCTCCCACGGGAGCGGGCTTGCCCGCGAAGGGGTCACCCCGGTCTCAAGCCGTCGCCGCCGAAGCAGGCACCTCCACCGCCCCCAACCCATCCTTCATCCGCTGGGCATCACGCACAAAACTGCGCGAGGCCTGGAACAGAAACAGCATGGTCAGGAACAGCGCCACCGGGATCAAGTACATGGCGTCATGCAAGCCCACGGCTTTATACGCTTCGGTCATCTGCGCAGCCCCATCGGCATACATCGCCGAATGGGCAAAGTGATCGGACAGACCACCCACCACAATTGGCCCCATGCCACCGCCCAGCAGGTACAGCCCGGCAAAAAACAATGCCATCGCCGTCGCCCGCAGGCGCGGCTCGACCACGTCCTGGATCGCCGTGTACACGCAGGTGTAGAAGTTATAGGCAAACAACCAGCCGACACTGAACAGCGCCACGAACACGCCAATCTCGATCCGCCCCGCGTGCAAGGCCCAGGCAGTGGTGACGGTGGAGATGATCAGGCTGAACGCGGCGAACAACAGACGGCCATTGGCGACGCGCTGATGAATCTTGTCGGCAATCCAGCCACCCAGGGTCAGGCCGATCAAACCGGTGATACCGACGATCACCCCGGTGGCGACCGCCGCTTCCTGCAACGGCATCAGGAAATAGCGTTGCAGCATCGGCACCAGAAACGAGTTGCAGGCATAGGTGGCGAAGTTGAAGCACAGCCCGGCCAGCACCAGCCAGAGGAAAGTCGGCACCGCCAGCACGCGGCGAATCGGGCGATCGACGCGCTCCTGGGAGACCTGCACGGTTTCGGCCGCGCCGCGCTTGGGCTCCTTGATATAGAACATGAACACCGCAAGGATCAGACCTGGCACCGCGGCAATAAAGAACGGTGCGCGCCAGCTGTCGAACGCCTTGACCATCGCGCCAATGGTGAAGAACGCCAGCAACAGCCCCAACGGCAGGCCGAGCATGAAAATCCCCATGGCCCGCGCGCGGCGGTGTGCCGGGAACAGGTCGCCAATCAACGAGTTGGCCGCTGGCGCATAGCTGGCTTCGCCGATACCAATGCCCATGCGCACCAGCAGGAACGTCCAGAAGCTGCCAACCATGCCGTTGACCGCCGTCAGCCCGCTCCAGGCGAACAGGCCCCAGCCCATCAGTTTGCTGCGCGAGCCGGTGTCGGCGAGTCGCCCGAGCGGCAGGCCGGCAATGGCGTAGACGATGGTGAAGGCGGTGCCGATGATGCCGAGCTGGAAGTCGCTCAGGTGCCATTCCATGCGGATCGGCTCGATGATGATCGCCGGAATGGTACGGTCGAAGAAATTGAACAGGTTGGCCAGGAACAGCAGGAACAGAATGCGCCAGGCATTCGCCGCTTGGGTCGAGTTCTGCATGGGTCCGTCTCTTTTATTGTTATGAGAGCTGCGATGCCCGATGCATCCTGCCCGGTACCAGCAACATAGTCAGACGGGCAAGGCTTGTCTGTAATGATTCGTAAAGCTGATAGGGCATGATTTCACCCGGCGCCACGGGACTTGGCCTACAAAAATATAAGTGAATGCCCCCCTTCCCAACGGCCTTGGCACGGATAGAATGGCGAGCCTTCCGTAGCATCCCCCTTACTCTCTTTTATCGAAGACGCCCATGTCCGAAGCCAGTCCGTGTCTGAATTGCGGTGCCTGCTGTTCACACTTCCGTGTGTCTTTCTTTTGGGGAGAGTGCGCCTCGTCGGGGGGCACCGTACCCGATGAGCTGGTGGTGCAGATCAACCCCACCCGCGTGGCGATGATCGGTACCGACCAGAAGCCCGCACGCTGCTGCAGCCTGGAAGGGGAAGTGGGCAAAGGCACCAGCTGCTCAATATATGAACAGCGCTCGAGTGTGTGCCGCGAGTTCGACTCCTCCTGGAGCCAGGGCGTGCAGAACGTCGATTGCGACGCCGCCCGCGCCGCGTTCGGCCTGGCGCCGCTGCCAGCCCCGTTCGAGCTGGACCTGCCCATCAGCGCTTAGCATTAAACGCTATGGAGGGCATGCCAAAATGGTTGAGAGCAAAGTGCCATTAGCACTGACGAATCCCGCGAGGCTTCTATACTCGACCTCATAGGTCATCGCCTCAGGCAGTGACGTGACTCTATGACGGGACATGCTATGGAATGGCTGGGTCTGCATTTTTTTACCGACCTGCCAGAAAGCGGGCACTTATTACTCAACTGCAGTCATAACCCGTTTCTGGTGCTGCTGGCCTACCTGGTCGCTTGTGCGGCCGGGTTCGGCACGCTGGACATGGCTGAGCGTGTCGGCCATGTCGAGGACCCCACCGCAAGGCGCCATTGGCGCTGGCTCGGCGCCGGTTGCCTGGCCGGCGGGATCTGGTCGACCCACTTCATCAGCATGCTGGCCTTCCAGGCGCCCATCGCCATCCATTACGAATTGATCATGACGTTCGCCTCGCTGCTGATCGCCCTGATTGCCTCATTGTTCGCCATGCAGACCCTCAGTCACGCCCATCTGCGCCTGCATCAGTACCTGCTGGCATCCGTGTGGATGGGCCTGGGTATCGCGCTGATGCACTACGTGGGCATGTCAGCCATGCGCTCCCAGGCCCAGGCGTATTTCGAGTCGGGGTTGTTCATGGCCTCGATCGCGATTGCCATCGGCGCCAGCTTCGCCGCGCTGTTGCTGTCGAGCTACCTGCGCAACGGCGCCGGCGTGTTTCACCAATTGCTCAAATATGCCGCCAGCCTGGTGCTGGGCGCCGGGATCATCAGCATGCACTTTACCGGCATGGCCGCCCTGCGCTTGATGGTGCCTGCCGGGGCGGACCTGTCATTGCCGCAGGATAACAACCCGATCCAGCTCGGTTTGTCGGTGGCCGTGATCACCCTGCTGGTGATCGGCAGCAGCATCAGCGCCGCCCTCGCCGACAAGAAGCTGCAGCACAAGGAACGTGACCTGCGCCGTGTCAACGCGCTGCTCAGCGAACTCGACCAGGCCCGCGCCTCGCTGCAGCAAGTGGCCCACTACGATGCACTCACCAGCCTGCTGAATCGCCGTGGCTTCAACCAGATTTTTGCGGAGAAACTCGCGGAAAAAACCGCTTCCCAGGGGATGATGGCGGTGATCTTCCTCGATATCGACCATTTCAAGCGCATCAATGACAGCCTCGGGCATGACGCCGGCGACCAATTGCTCACCGTGCTCGCCGGGCACATCAAGGGCTCGGTGCGCAGCCACGCCGACGTGGTCGCGCGTTTTGGCGGCGATGAGTTCTGCATCCTCATCAGCATCCACAACCGCGACGAGGCACGGCACCTGGCCCAGCGCATCATGCAGAAGATGAAAGAACCCATCGAACTGGCCGGCCGGCGCATGGTGATGACCACCAGCATCGGCATCAGCCTGTTTCCCGATGACGGCCTGACCTGCGAAGAGTTGCTGAAAACCGCAGACCTGGCGCTGTACCAGTCCAAGGACACCGGGCGTAACAGCCTCAACTTCTTCAGCTCCAACCTGAAAACCCGCGCCTTCCTCGAATTGCAACTGGAGGAAGAACTGCGCGGCGCCCTGCGCACCCGCAACCAATTGGTGTTGTTCTACCAACCGATCTTCGACATGAAGCTGGGCAAGGTCACGCGCCTCGAGGCCCTGGTACGCTGGCAACACCCGCAGCACGGCTTGCTGGCCCCGGATCGGTTTATCGGCATCGCCGAGAACAACGGGCTGATTGCCGAATTGGACCACTGGGTACTGCGCCAGGCCTGTCATGACCTGAGCCTGTTGTCCGACAGGGGTTACACCGAACTGACCATGTCCGTGAACTGTTCCGCGTTGAACCTGGCCCGCGACGAACTGGCGGACGAGATCGAAGACGCGCTGCGTTTCAGCGGCATCGCCGCCAATCGCCTGGAACTGGAAGTCACCGAAAACGCGTTGATGGGCAACATCAGCAGCACCCTGGCACTGCTGCGGCAGATCCGCGCGCTGGGGGTGTCGCTGGCCATCGACGACTTCGGCACCGGCTACTCATCGCTTGCCTACCTCAAGCGCCTGCCGCTCAACACCTTGAAGATCGACCGCTCGTTCATCCAGGACATTCCCAAGTCCACCGCCGATATCGAGATCGTCCAGGCGATTGTCGGCATGGCCCACACCCTGCACCTGCAGGTGGTGACCGAAGGTGTGGAAACCCAGGCCCAGTTCGAGCTGTTGCTCAAGCATGGCTGTGATTTCGTCCAAGGCTACCTGTTGAGCCCGGCGGTGCCTGCCAGCGACATCATCGGCGTGATCCAGGGCATCGACATCCGTAACCCGCTCTACCCTTACAGCGTGGCAGGCACCCAGGAAAAACCGCCAGCGAAAGAGCCCTCCACCGGGCGCCCAGGGTCGACTTCCATCGTCAGGCCAATTCGCTGACGCCTAAACTTTGGCATTTCGCCATCATTTGCCTAAAGAACGCCGACAAACGGCCGATTCATCAGAGTCCGGCCAGGTTTTGCCTGAGCATACAGGGTCAAACCCGATCGTTCCGGACAAGGACGCACTGTAAAGTCGCGAACTCCCATTCCGTGATGGCCCTTTGATTCTTTCCAGCCATCCGCCCAGGCACTTGGCGCACAATGACTTCTAAAAATAACTCTGCCACCGTGGTATCCGACGTGTTGCTCCCAGCTCCTGCGGACAAGCCCTCAGGTTCAAAGTCATTGAGCACCGCGCGCCCGCTGGCCACTCAGCAATACCTGTACTTCACCGAGACCAATACCGACCGCATCCTCGATAACCTCGACGGCCTGCGCGACATGGTGTTCCCACGCCCGCCCCACCTGGAAGGCGACGGCGAACAGCGCAGCGAGCAGGAATTCCCCTCGGTGTGCCTGATCGGCCTGGGCCGTTGCGGTTCGAACATCGCGCTCGACGTGGCGGAGTTGGTGTACAACGCCCGCAAGTTCTACCTCAACGAATTCAGTACCGAAGACAAGACGCTGGACAAGGGCTACAGCCCGGCCCAGTGGATCCGCAACAACCTGCGCCTGGGCAGCGGCAAGGCCAGCAAGCCGGTGTTCCTGGTCGAGCCGCTGGTGATGCTCGGCGATCTGGACAAGGACATCGCCGGGCGCATCCGCTTCTCGCGCAAAGGCGAAAAAAGCGGCTTTTTGCGCGACTACAGCAAGATGAAAATCATGGACCTGTCGGAAGTCCATGCCGGTGGCGCCGGTAACGCGCCGATCCTCGGCCAGTACCTGGCCAAGATCATCCTCAACAAGGATACCCAGCGTTTTTCCAGCCCCGACTGGAAGATGATCCACTCGTATTTGATCGATTCCTGCGGCATCAAGGCCAACCAGTCGCGCCTGTACTTCTCGATCTTCAGCGCCGGCGGCGGTACGGGTTCGGGCATGGCCTCGGAATTCGGCCTGGCCCAGCAGCACTCGTACATGAACAAGACGTTCGACACCAAGCCCGCCGACGAGCACGACAGCAAGAGCGGCCACGCCTTTGTGTTCGAGCCGATCTTCACCAGCGGCATCTGCGTACTGCCGAATATTTCCGATCACCGCAGCGAAATGTCCGAAGCCCTGCACATCAACGCCGGGCGCCTGCTGTGCAAGTACCTGTCGGAAGAATGGGATTTCTCATACAACTTCGCCAATGAAGACAGCAGCGAAGCCAGCGTGAAGGGCCGCATCCGCCCCTGGAACGCAATGATGCTGATCTCCAACGACATCATGCGTTACGCCGAAGAAAGCGATGACGGCAATATCCAGAACATTGACGTCAATGCCATGGAAAAACACGCCAACCAATACATCTCGCAGCAGATCTTCAACATTCTGACGGCCCAGGCAGTCACCACTGACTACGACCAGAACTACTTCCGTCGCGCCGGCATCGACATCGGCGAAACCATTCGCCTGGATGCCAACGACCTGTTCATGAGCCTGGCCGGCCCGGTGGCGATTGCCTACGCAGAGTCTGTGGTCCCGGAAACCCCGGCGCCGACCAACGACAAATTCAAGGTATTCGAAAAAGAGCCCCAGCGCCTGAACATCGACGACCTGTTCTTCCGCTCCATCGACCTGCCGCATTTCAACAAGGTCACCCAGGCCATCGAAGGCATCAGCCTGCTGCCGATCGAGTCCAAGCGCTACAAAGCGTCCCTGGAGCAGTACAAGAACTCCGGCTACGACGCGGCCGCGCTGCATGACCTGCACTTCTTCAAGAACTGCTCGTCGGTGGTCTCGATCGTGTCCCTGCCCAAGGACTACAAACTGTCCTACATGGACCTGAACCGACTCAAGACTCACCTCAACAGCCTGTTCCCCAACACCACGCTCAAGCGCTACGCCCTGGTGATCGGTGCATCGGCGAACCTGTCGCTGACCACCCTGATCGCGAAAAGCCCGTGCCTGTCGGATGACTTCCTCACGCTGATCGTGGCCTTTATCAAACGCTGCTTTGCGCGCAACCCGTACCGTTTCGACGACACGCTGGACAACTCGATCCTGGACTTCATCATCCACGAGGACTTCGACGAAGACCGTATCGACGAGTTGCTCAACGAGTTCGAAAACCCGGCGAAGATCCTCGATACCAACTGGTACGCGATCAAGCCGATGTATGAGAAGAAGTACCGCGAGTTGATCAACGACAAAGACAAGTTTGTGTCGATCAATGACATTCGCCTATCGCGCGATTGCGTGAAGAAGGCAATCAAGTACCTGCGTGAGATCTACCGTCACCGCATCGGCAAGACCAAGGTTATTTCGCTGAATAACCACACCGGCAAGACTGCCTGAACCGCTGCGACGGCGCCGCAGGGCGCCGTCGCGACATCAGCCGGCCGCGCGCTGGCGCAGGAAGGTAAGGATGACTTGCTCGTCTGCGCGCTTCAGCGGCCGGGGCAACTGCTTGGGCCAGCCTGCACCGTCGGTGCCGAAGACCTTCTGCTGTTCTTCCACGTCCCAGCCACGAATTTCCTTGAAGGCCGACTCCCACCAGCCGTGTCGACACACGTCGTAGTACGGGTGCTTGGGTGCCGAGCTGCCGTAGAGCAAGTCGCGACCGACCCGCTTCAGGTGTTTGCGCTGATTGCGCAGTTTCCATTTGATCCGCAGCCGCTGCCAAGGGGATGGCACGGGCTTGACCTGCGGCACATCCAGGCAACGCGCTACCAGCTCAGGGCCGAACGCTTCGCCGTAGAGACTGAAAAAGTGCGCCTGCATGGCGTGGAAGAAGCGCTTGTCGGCGAAGTAGTGATGGACGAACTTGTTCGCCTCGCGCACCGTCTTGTCGCGCATCGCGAAGGAAATCGCGATCTGCTCGATGGTGTGGATATCGAACGAGCCCTGGGTCCACTCATCGATCCAGCGAATCGCGGCCTCGAGCAGCGGCGTGTCACTGGCGCGTACGCCGCACAGGCCACTGTTATAGAGCTTGAAACTATTGCCGGCGCAAATGCCATGCGCCTGCAGGTGCTCACCCAACTTGAGGTAGTCGGGGCGCTGGCACACGTAGCTCCAGTCGTATTCGAAGCCATCCATCACATACTGGTCGGGCGCGATGAGTTCGAAGACGCGATGGGGGGACTTGAGGAACAGCGTGTCGGTGTCGACGAACAGGGTCTTGTCCGCCAGCTTCAACCCCTGGGCAATCGCACAGGCCTTGCGGCGGTGGATGTAACCGTTGCTTCCCTGCCATTGGGTGAGGGTCTGCTCATCGAGGTGAACGGTTTCGACCGGCCAGCCGGCGAAATCCTGCGGGCGATCGGTCATGACCCGGATGCACAGCGACTCGCCCTGCTTGAGCTGCGCCAGCGCGGTGAGGATGCTGAATTTCGCTTCGCGCCGGTAAACATCCTGATTACCGTAAATGAGGTAAAGCAGTTGCTGCGACGTTTTCTCTAGAGGGGGCAGCGCTGAAGGCATAACGGGCTCCGGATGACAGGCGGCGAACTTTACCGGAATTCGATGCTTCCTACGCTACGATCTGACAGCCACCCGCTTTATATACACACCGAGAAACAATTCCCGGAGCCATCCAGTGCCTGGAGAACTGTTCCCATGACGTGCGCGTCACCTTGGGCTGTGACCTTTCTTCACGGCAAGATGCCATCACCGCCCTGGCGGTTACTCCGCTACACACTTTTGCAGCGAAACAACACGCACCATTAAGGTGCTAACTTCGCCTGCGATGCCCTTTCCTGGATCAGTATCCAAGGCGAAACCACCACGGCCCACAAGCCTGGATCGCGCTCCACCAGGTCCAATGCCCGCGTCGCAGACACTTCGCCCAAGCTGCCCGAGGCCAGCCAGGCAGCGACTTTGTCACGGTTATCCTCGGCCATGCCCTCGGCGGCCTCGATCAAATCCAGGCCAGCGTCGACCCACAATAGGGCACCCTTGGCAAAGAACGGTTCAAGCTCCTTCCAGGAAATTTCGGCGGTTTCACCGAGCAGCTTGGCATAGAGGGTGCTAGGTTCTTGCGTCATGGGAATTCACCTGAATAAAAAATCGGCGCAATCATAACGTCGCAGGTCAGGCAGAAAAACCCAGTTGCAAATGAGGCATCGATTGAAAGTGTCAGGAAAGCCAAGGATTGCCCGAGACTCTGGCATCACCCCGCCGCAATTCTGTCTTTTTCTTTCATTTAAGCGACATACCCGGGTTTTGCCCCCAGCAGCCAGCTTTTCAAGCGATCAACCGGCGCTCTACACTGTACCGGTACAGTTGCCAGGGCACTGCCGGGGGGATATCCGAGATATCTGATCCGGTTCTACAGCTCACAAGGCCGCTAGAACTATAAAAAATACAACAGTAAGAGTGGAGCACTATGAATAAGGCTACTAAGCAGATTTCCAAACTGTTTGCCGCTATGGTCCTGGCTGGGGTTGCCGGCCATTCGTTCGCAGCTGACACCATCAAGATTGGTATCGCCGGCCCTAAAACCGGTCCTGTGACGCAATACGGTGACATGCAATTCATGGGTGCCAAGCAAGCCATCGCCGACATTAACGCCAAGGGCGGCGTCGACGGCAAGTTGCTCGAAGCCAAGGAATACGACGACGCTTGCGATCCTAAACAAGCCGTTGCCGTCGCCAACAAAGTGGTCAACGACGGCGTCAAGTTCGTGGTCGGTCACCTCTGCTCCAGCTCCACTCAGCCAGCGTCCGATATTTATGAAGACGAAGGCGTGATCATGATTACCCCGGCGGCCACCAGCCCGGAAATCACCGCCCGTGGCTACAAGCTGATCTTCCGCACCATCGGCCTGGACAGCGCCCAGGGCCCTGCAGCCGGTAACTACATCGCCGATCACGTGAAGCCGAAAATCGTGGCTGTCCTGCACGACAAACAGCAATACGGTGAAGGCATCGCCACCGCCGTCAAGCAGACTCTCGAGAAGAAAGGCACCAAGGTTGCCGTCTTCGAAGGCCTGAACGCCGGTGACAAAGACTTCTCCTCGATCATCCAGAAGCTCAAGCAAGCCAACGTCGACTTCGTCTACTACGGCGGCTACCACCCAGAGCTGGGCCTGATCCTGCGCCAAGCCAAGGAAAAAGGCCTGAACGCCAAGTTCATGGGCCCAGAAGGCGTCGGCAACGACTCCATCTCGCAGATCGCCCAAGGCGCTTCGGAAGGCCTGCTGGTGACCCTGCCGAAATCCTTCGACACCGATCCGGCCAACAAGGCCATTGTTGAAGAGTTCGCCAAGAACAAACAGGACCCAACCGGTCCATTCGTATTCCCGGCCTACTCGGCCGTTGAAGTGATCGCCGGCGGTATTGCCGCTGCGAAGAGCGAAGACACCGCCAAAGTGGCAGCCGCCATCCACGCGGGTACCTTCAAGACACCTACTGGCGAGCTGAGCTTCGACGCCAAGGGCGACCTGAAGGACTTCAAGTTCGTGGTCTACGAATGGCACTTCGGCAAACCAAAAACCGAAGTTTCCCCTCAGTAAGCCAGGCGTTACTGGTCAACAAGCCCACTGTGAGAGCAGTGGGCTTTGTTTTACGAGGTTTATGGGCCTGTCACCCGCGATCCGGGCGCTGGCTCACCTGAAAATCTTAAAACCGTCACCAGCGGTTCGCTGGCAAACGCTTTGTGCAAATGTGCTCATAGAACACAGCACAGGGCCGGAACATGACTCCACCAGTGAAATGCGTATCGGGTTTTTAGGAGCGCTGTAATGCCTGAGATCTATCATTTTTTCCAACAGCTGGTTAATGGCCTGACCATTGGCAGCACCTATGCCTTGATAGCCATTGGCTACACAATGGTTTACGGCATCATTGGAATGATCAACTTCGCCCATGGCGAGGTGTACATGATTGGTTCCTACGTGGCCTTCATCGCCCTTGCCGGGCTGGCCATGATGGGTATCCACTCACTGCCGCTGTTGATGACCGCCGCGTTCATCGCGTCGATCGTCGTGACCAGTGCCTATGGCTACAGTATCGAGCGGGTTGCCTACCGTCCCTTGCGTGGCAGCAACCGTCTGATCCCGCTGATTTCCGCTATCGGCATGTCGATTTTCCTGCAGAACACCGTATTGCTGTCCCAGGACTCCAAGGATAAATCCATCCCCAACCTGATCCCGGGGAGCATCTCCTTCGGTCCGGGTGGCGCGGAAGAAGTCCTGATTTCCTACATGCAGATCCTGGTCTTCGTCGTCACCCTGGTGGCCATGCTGGGCCTGACCCTGTTCATCTCCCGCTCCCGTCTGGGGCGCGCCTGCCGGGCCTGCGCCGAAGACATCAAGATGGCCAACCTGCTGGGCATCAACACCAACAACATCATTGCCCTGACCTTCGTCATCGGTGCCGCACTCGCGGCAGTGGCTGCCGTGCTGCTGAGCATGCAGTACGGCGTGATCAACCCCAACGCCGGTTTCCTGGTAGGCCTCAAGGCCTTTACCGCGGCGGTATTGGGCGGCATCGGCAGCATTCCGGGCGCCATGCTCGGCGGGCTGGTGCTGGGTGTGGCCGAGGCCTTTGGCGCCGATATCTTCGGCGACCAGTACAAGGACGTCGTGGCGTTCGGCCTGTTGGTTCTGGTGCTGTTGTTCCGTCCGACCGGCATCCTGGGCCGTCCGGAGGTTGAGAAAGTATGAGCAGATATCTTAAATCGGCGTTTTTCAGCGCCTTGCTGGTGTGGGCCGTGGCCTTCCCGGTACTCGGCCTCAAGCTGAGCATTGTCGGCATCAACCTCGAAGTGCATGGCACCGGCCCCGTGACCCTGACCATCATTGCCCTGTGCTCGGTGCTGATGTTCCTGCGCGTGCTGTTCACCCAGCAGGTCGGCGCCTTGTTCAAGCGCGACCGTGGCCCACTGGTTTCGCCCAAGGTCAGTCAATTCCTGACCCTGCCGCGCACCCAGCGCTACATCATCATTGCCTTGATCATCGCTGCGCTGATCTGGCCGTTCTTCGGCTCGCGCGGTGCGGTCGACATCGCGACCCTGATCCTGATCTACGTGTTGCTGGGCCTGGGCCTGAACATCGTGGTGGGCCTCGCCGGCCTGCTCGACCTGGGTTATGTGGGCTTCTACGCCGTGGGTGCCTACACCTACGCGCTGCTCTCGCATTACCTGGGGTGGAGTTTCTGGATCTGCCTGCCCCTGGCGGGTATGGCCGCGGCCACGTTCGGCTTCCTGCTGGGCTTCCCGGTCCTGCGCCTGCGCGGTGACTACCTGGCCATCGTGACCCTGGGCTTCGGTGAAATCATCCGTCTGTTCCTGCGTAACCTGACCGATATCACGGGCGGCCCCAACGGCATCAGCAGCATCCCCAAGCCTACGTTCTTCGGGCTGTCGTTCGACCGCACCGCAGCCGAAGGCATGCAGACCTTCCACGAGTACTTCGGGATCGACTACAACCCGGTGAGCAAAGTGGTGTTCCTGTACCTGGTGGCGCTGTTGCTGGCATTGGCCGCCCTGTTCGTGATCAACCGCCTGCTGCGCATGCCGATCGGTCGCGCGTGGGAAGCGCTGCGCGAAGATGAAATCGCCTGCCGGGCCCTGGGCCTGAACCCGACCATCATCAAGCTTTCCGCGTTCACCCTGGGCGCCGCGTTCGCCGGTTTTGCCGGCAGCTTCTTTGCCGCGCGCCAAGGCCTGGTGACCCCGGAGTCGTTCACCTTCATCGAGTCGGCGATCATCCTCGCCATCGTGGTGCTGGGTGGCATGGGCTCGCAACTGGGCGTGATTCTGGCGGCGATCGTGATGATCCTGCTGCCGGAAATGATGCGTGAGTTCAGCGAATACCGCATGTTGATGTTCGGCGCCATGATGGTGCTGATGATGATCTGGCGACCTCAAGGCTTGCTGCCCATGCAACGTCCACACATGGAGCTGCGCAAATGAGCCGCGAGATCCTGAAAGTCGAAAACTTGAGCATGCGCTTCGGCGGCTTGCTGGCGGTCAACGGCGTGGCCCTGACCGTGAAAGAGAAACAAGTGGTGGCGCTGATCGGCCCGAACGGCGCCGGCAAGACCACGGTGTTCAACTGCCTCACCGGTTTCTACAAGCCGAGCGGCGGCAGCATCCTGCTGGACGGCCAGCCGATCCAGGGCCTGGCCGGTCACGAGATCGCCCGCAAGGGCGTGGTGCGGACCTTCCAGAACGTGCGGCTGTTCAAGGACATGACGGCGGTCGAGAACCTGCTGATCGCCCAGCATCGTCACCTGAACACCAACTTCTTCGCAGGCCTGTTCAAGACCCCGGCGTTTCGCAAGAGCGAGCGCGAGGCCATGGAGTACGCCGAGTATTGGCTGGACAAGGTCAACCTGACCGAGTTCGCCAACCGCCCGGCGGGCACCCTCGCCTACGGTCAGCAACGTCGCCTGGAAATCGCCCGCTGCATGATGACCCGCCCGCGGATCCTGATGCTCGACGAACCGGCGGCCGGCCTCAACCCCAAGGAAACCGAAGACCTCAAGGCGCTGATCGGCGTGTTGCGTGAGGAAAACAACGCCACCGTGCTGTTGATCGAACACGACATGAAACTGGTCATGAGCATTTCCGACCACATCGTGGTGATCAACCAGGGCACGCCGCTGGCCGACGGGACGCCGGAGCAGATCCGCGACAATCCTGAAGTGATCAAAGCCTATCTGGGGGAAGCGTAAAATGCTGCAATTCGAAAACGTTTCCACTTTCTACGGCAAGATCCAGGCCCTGCACAGCGTCAACGTGGAAGTGCGCCAAGGGGAAATCGTCACGTTGATCGGCGCCAACGGCGCCGGCAAATCGACCTTGCTGATGACCCTGTGCGGTTCGCCGCAGGCCCACAGCGGCAGCATCCGCTACATGGGTGAAGAGCTGGTGGGCCAGCAGTCGTCGCAGATCATGCGCAAGAGCATTGCGGTCGTGCCGGAAGGCCGCCGTGTGTTCTCGCGCCTGACCGTCGAGGAGAACCTGGCCATGGGCGGGTTCTTCACCGACAAGGGCGATTACCAGGAGCAGATGGACAAGGTGCTGCACCTGTTTCCACGGCTCAAGGAACGCTTCAGCCAGCGCGGCGGCACCATGTCCGGCGGCGAGCAGCAAATGCTCGCCATCGGCCGTGCGCTGATGAGCAAACCCAAGCTGCTGCTGCTCGACGAGCCTTCCCTGGGCCTGGCGCCGATCATCATCCAGCAGATCTTCGACATCATCGAACAGCTGCGCAAGGACGGTGTGACGGTGTTCCTGGTGGAGCAGAACGCCAACCAGGCGCTGAAGATCGCCGACCGTGCCTACGTGCTGGAGAACGGCCGGGTGGTGATGCAAGGCACCGGCGAGCAGCTGCTCACCGATCCAAAGGTGCGTGAGGCGTACCTGGGCGGTTAAGAGAAGGTTGCGGTAGCAACCGGATCAAAAATGTGGGAGCGGGCTTGCCCGCGAATACGCTGGATCAGCCAAGTATCTAATGGCTGACACAGCGCATTCGTGGACAAGCCCGCTCCCACATTTGCTTTGTGGGGTGCCTGAATGTTGCCAAGCCTGAAATTATTTTTGCTGGGTTTGTAACGAATTCCCCCCCAACATCTCTAGTGGTACAAGCAGGCACTCAAGCCCGCCAACTCAACCCACTGCTGGAGATTCAACATGACCACCACTACCCGCTCGCTGTCCGCCGCTACCCTCGTCCTGGCCCTGGGTTCTGCCTTTAGCCTGTCCGCCCTGAGCACCACTGCCCACGCCGCCGACGACATGCAGAAATGCTTCGGTGTCGCCGAAGCCGGCAAGAACGATTGCGCCGCAGGCGCTGGCACATCCTGCGCCGGCACCTCGAAAGTCAAAGACCAGGCCAACGCCTGGAAACTGGTACCGGCCGGCACCTGCGCCAAAACCCCAAGCTCCACCTCGCCGACCGGTTTCGGCCAGGAAGCTGCCTTCACCGCCAAGTCCTGAAACCCTGGTCAGCCTGAGTACTGATGATGACGCTTTCATCCCTGCAAACGCCCTCGCCGGCTCAGGCGCCCGGCCTCCCCTGTCGGGCCGGGCTGGGGCTGAAGACCGAGCACTTCGCGCACGTGCTCGAGACTTCGCCCGACCTCGGTTTTTTTGAAGTACACGCCGAAAACTACATGGTGGCCGGCGGTCCGTTTCATCACTACCTGGGGTTGATCCGCGCGCAGTACCCGCTGTCGCTGCACGGCGTGGGCCTGTCCATCGGCGGTGAAAGCCCGCTCAACCGGGACCACCTGGCACGCTTGGCGGCCCTGATCGAACGCTATCAACCCCACTCATTTTCCGAACACCTGGCCTGGTCGAGCCACGGCCCGGTGTTTCTCAACGACCTGCTGCCGCTGGCCTACGATGCCGCCACCCTGAACCGGGTGTGCGCACACGTCGACCAGGTCCAGGACACGCTCAAGCGGCCGATGCTGCTGGAGAACCCGTCGACGTACCTGCAGTTCGAGCGTTCCACCCTGGACGAGACCGACTTCATCAGCGAGGTCATCCGGCGCACCGGCTGTGGCCTGCTGCTCGACGTGAACAACGTCTACGTGTCGTGCATCAACCATGAACGTGACCCGCAGGCCTATCTCGACGCCCTGCCGCTGCACGCGGTGGGTGAGATTCATCTGGCCGGCTTTGCCGAAGACACTGACAGCCTGGGCGACCGCCTGCTGATTGATGATCACGGCGCGCCCATCGATAACGCCGTGTGGCAGTTGTACGAACAGGTACTGGCACGCATCGGCCCGGTGGCGACGCTGATCGAGCGAGACAACCAGGTACCGGCCTTCAGCGTGCTCCTGGCCGAAGCCGAGCACGCCGAACAGCACTTGTCGCAGGTACGCCCATGAGCCTTCACGACGCATTTGCCAAGGCCCTGCTGGCGCCCGACCAGGCTTGCCCCGACGGACTCTTCAGCAGCAATGGCGCCGACCCTGCCAGCCGCTTTGCGGTGTATCGCAACAATGTACACAGCGCGTTGATCAACGCCTTGGCGACAGCCTACCCGGTGACCTTGCAACTGGTGGGAGATGAGTTCTTTCGCGCCATGGCCGGGCTCTACGTGCAAGCGTCGCCCCCCACCAGCCCGTTGATCAGTGAGTACGGCAGCACGCTGGCCGAGTTCATCCACGCGTTCGAACCCGCCGCCAGCGTGCCGTACCTCGCTGACGTGGCGCGCCTTGAGCGTCTGCGCGTGTGCGCCTATCACGCTGCGGATACGCCTGTGCTGGAGCAGCCAGCCATTCTCCATGCGCTGCAAGGCCAGACAGATCTGGGGCAATTGCGCCTGCAATTGCACCCGTCCCTCGCCACCCTGAATTCCGCCTATGCGGTGGTGGCAGTGTGGGCCGCGCACCAGACCGAGGACGCCATGGCCACCCTGAACCCCTGGCACGCCCAAGGCGCGCTGGTGTTGCGCCAGGGCCTGGCGGTCAAGGTGTTCGCCATCGACAGCGGCTCAGTCGCCTTTATCGACAGCCTCAAGCACGGCGCAGCGCTGGAAATGGCCGTGACCCACGCCCTCGAAGCCTCGGCCGAATTCGACCTGCACCACTGCCTGACCCTGCTGATCAGCCACGACGTCATCACTCATTTGCACCTTGAACCGAAGGTATCGCCATGAACACATCCCCATCGTGCCTGGTAAAGCGGGCCATCGTGCTTTTCGAAAAAATCCCCTACAGCCTGATCGCCTTTCTCGCACGCTTCTCGATTGCCGCGGTGTTCTGGAAGTCCGGGCAGACCAAGGTCGAAGGCTTTGCGATTGACCTGGTCAGCGGCACCTTCCAGCTGGGCGCACCGAAACTGGCGGCCTCGACCTTGCCGCTGTTTCGCAGCGAATACCACGTGCCGCTGCTGTCACCGGAAGTGGCGGCGCACCTGGCAGCGTTTGCCGAGCATTTTTTCCCGGTGTTGATCCTGGTCGGGTTCGCCACGCGCTTTTCGGCCCTGGCCCTGATCGGCATGACCCTGGTGATTCAGCTGTTTGTATACCCCGATGCCTACCCGACCCACGGCACCTGGATCGCCTTGTTGCTGCTGTTGGTCGCCAAGGGGCCGGGTTGCCTGTCCATCGATCACCTGATCGCGCGCCGTTACCGTTAAAGCCGGTCCAGGGCCTCGCCGCTGCGCTTGAACCAGTCCACCAGGTAGTCGGCCAGTACCTGGGTGCGGCGCGGCAGCCCGCCCTGGTAAGGATGGACCAGGTACATCGGCAGGCTCCGCGTCTGATAATCGCGCAGCAGCCAGCGTAACCGGCCGTCAGCCAGTTCCGCCGGCAAGACGTAGGACGGCAGGCGAGCGATGCCGGCCCCCACCAGGGCGGCCTTTTTCAGCAGGTTGTAGTGGTTGGAGGCGAAGGTGCCACTGACCCGCACCCGCAGCAATTCGTGTTGCTGGTGGTACAACCATTCCTCCCGCCCGCTGTAGTGGCTGTTGAGCAGGCAGCGGTGTGCGGCCAGGTCTGCCGGGGTCTGGGGTTCGCCATATTGCTCGAGGTAAGCCGGGCTGGCACACGTCATCTCGTGCCAGGCCAGCAACGGCTTGGCCACCAGGCGCTCGTTTTCAATCGCCCCCGAGCGCACACCCAAGTCAAAGCCGTCCCGCGCCAGGTCCCGGTAGCTGTTATTGAGCTCCAGTTCGATCTGCACCTGCGGGTATTGCTTGGAAAACTCCAGCAACAAGCCATCGAAGAAGGTTTCGCCCAGCGACACCGGCACCGTCATGCGCACCGGCCCGGCCAAGTCATCCTTGAGCCGCGCCAACGCCTGGCGGGCGCGATCCACTTGCACCACCAGCGCCTGGGCCTGGGGTAACAAGGCCGCACCGGCAGCGGTCAGGCTGAGCTTGCGCGTGGTGCGGTGCAGCAGCACCACGGCGTACTGCGCCTCCAACTGGCTGATGCGCTTGGACAATTGCCCCTTGCTGCAGCCCAACTGCTCGGCCGCCACGGTAAAACTGCCCGCCTCGATCAGTACGGCGAAGGCCGCCAGGTCATCCATCTCGCTCATGGATTGTTTCCATTTGAAAACCAAAGGTTGCCTATTAGCGCGTTTATCCAGCAGAAAAGCCACACTAGACTGAACCTTCACTTACCCCTGGAGGAACAGCAGCATGAAAATCCTTTTGATTGGCGCCAGCGGCACCGTCGGCTCTGCGGTCAAGGCAGAACTGGCCCAGCGTCACGACGTGATCAGCATCGGTCGCAGCAGCGGCGACTTCCAGGTGGACATCAGCGACAGCGCCTCGATCCGCCGGCTGTTCGAACAAACCGGCAAGTTCGATGCACTGGTCTGCGCGGCAGGCAGTGTGAACTTCGTGCCGCTGGGTGACATGCACGACAGCGACTTCGAACTCGGCCTGCGGGACAAACTGATGGGCCAGGTCAACCTGCTGCTGATCGGGCGTGAGTACGCCAATGATGGCGCCTCGTTCACCTTCACCAGCGGCATTCTGAACCGCGACCCGATCCGTACCGGTGCCTCGGCGGCACTGGTCAACGGCGCGCTGGATGCGTTCGTCAAAGCCGCGGCAATCGAATTGCCACGTGGCCTGCGCATCAACTCCGTCAGCCCGACGGTGCTGCTGGAAGCCATGGACAGCTACGCACCGTACTTCCGTGGCTACAAGCCGGCGACCGGCGCCGACGTGGCGTTGGCCTACGCCAAAAGCGTGGAAGGCTTGCAGACCGGTCAGACCTACATCGTCGGTTGAGACGCGACGGCCTCACGGGAGATTTGAGACATCCATTCATTCACCAGCGCGCGCGGGGCAAACATCACGAACTCCCCGCCCAGCTGGCCTTGAACCCTGGACGTATTCAGCCGGTAGCCGTCCACATAGAGCGTCAGGTCCCGCTGATACGTCAGCAGCGTGATGGATTGGGTCCTCGCCCTGGCCTCTGGACTCAACGTGACACTGACTTCAACGCGAGACGGGTCGGGGTCTTCAGGTCTTTTCAGCGTCACCGAGATCTTCGTGAAGTCGGTGGCCGACCAGTAGACGAGCCGGGCGGGCTCGTCTGCACAGGCCGCACTCGCCCAGAGCAGGAGAACGCACAGGCTCCATTTGATGTTCATGGCAATCTCCGACCCAAAGATCTCGACTTTCTCACGACGTATCTGCCCTAACTATAGGAAACATTCCCCTTTGCACCGCCTGATTTCCCAACGCGTGGAGAACAGGTATTCAAACTGTGTCCCGTACTTGTGATGCAGCGCCAGCCTGCGTAACGTGGCGGCACTTGTCTGGAGACCCGATATGCGCGCCGCCCGTACCCTCGCCCTGTTTGCCTTGCTCCCCCTGTTCGCCGCCTGCCAGATGTTCGAAAGCGAGCCGGCCAAGCCGTCTCTCGCCGGAATGACCCGCATGCAGGGTGAACTCACCGCAGTGGGTGGCAAGCTGCTGTTCCAGCCGTGCAACGATAAACGCAACTACGTGGTCAACGACACCGGCGGCACCAGCATCCTGCAGGAGGCCGCCTCCCTGGCCGGCCAGCAGGGCGCGTTGTTTGCCGACCTGCGCGGCAAGTTTTCCGGGGTCGCCAGCGGCACCCAGGGTTCGGTAGACCTGCAACAGCTCTACCGTGTGGAACGCTCGACCTCGGCCTGCGACGACCCGGACTTCAAGCGCATGATCCTGCGGGCCAACGGCCACAAACCGGCCTGGGCGATGAATGTCACGGCCAAGGGCATGGTGCTGGAACGCGAAGGCCAGCCACCACTGGCGGTGCCGTACGTCGAAGAGCAGATGGGCGACGGCCGTTTCAACCTGATGACCGAAGCCAATAACCAGCACATCGAACTGTGGGTGGCCCCGCAGCGTTGCATCGACAGCGTCAGCGGCAGCTTGCAACACATGACTGCCGAGTTACGCGTCAACGGCCAGGTACAGCGTGGTTGCGCGTCGTTCGGCGGCTCGCGGGACGACTGATTCGGCCCTGCGCTGTTTTAACATGTCGGAAAACCGCCATTGGGGCTTATAATCGCCGGTTTGCAAAACAGCCGGCCTCTCTGCCCGCCGCCTACCGGATCCCGTCATGTTACGAATCACCGAACTCAAGCTGCCCATCGACCATCCCGAAGAAGACCTGCGGCCTGCCATCGTGCAGCGCCTGGGCATCGCCAGTGATGACCTGCTCGATTTCACCCTGTTCAAGCGCAGCTACGACGCCCGCAAGAAGTCGTCGGAGCTGTGCTTCATCTACACCATCGACCTGAACGTGAAAGGCGAAGCCGCGCTGCTGCTCAAGTTCGCCGACGACCGCAACGTCAACCCCGCGCCGGACGTGAGCTACAAAGTCGTCGGCCAGGCGCCGGAAGGCCTGGTCGAGCGCCCAATCGTGGTCGGTTTCGGCCCGTGCGGGATCTTCGCCGGGCTGTTGCTCGCGCAGATGGGCTTCAAGCCGATCATCCTCGAACGCGGCAAGGAAGTGCGCCAGCGCACCAAGGACACCTGGGGCCTGTGGCGTAAAAGCGTGCTCAACCCCGAGTCCAACGTGCAATTCGGCGAGGGCGGCGCCGGGACCTTTTCCGACGGCAAGCTCTACAGCCAGATCAAGGACCCGAAATTCCACGGCCGCAAAGTCCTGCACGAGTTCGTCAAGGCCGGCGCGCCGGAAGAAATCCTCTACGTCAGCAAGCCGCACATCGGTACATTCCGCCTGACCGGCGTGGTGGAAAACATGCGCGAGCAGATCATCGCCCTCGGCGGTGAAGTGCGCTTCGAGCAGCGCGTCACCGACGTGCTGATCGAGGACGGCCAACTGAACGGCGTGGTCATCGACGGTGGCGAGCAGATCCTTTCCAGGCACGTGATCCTGGCCTTGGGCCATAGCGCCCGCGACACCTTCCGCATGCTGCATGGCCGTGGCGTGTACATGGAAGCCAAGCCGTTCTCGGTGGGTTTCCGTATCGAACACCCGCAGTCGCTGATCGATGCCGCGCGCCTGGGCAAATACGCCGGGCACCCGAAACTCGGTGCCGCCGACTACAAACTGGTGCACCACGCCAAGAACGGTCGTTCGGTCTACAGCTTCTGCATGTGCCCGGGCGGCACCGTGGTGGCAGCAACCTCCGAGCCGAACCGCGTGGTCACCAACGGCATGAGCCAGTACTCGCGTAACGAGCGCAACGCCAACTCCGGCATCGTGGTCGGCATCACCCCTGAGGTGGACTACCCCGGCGGCCCGTTGGCCGGTATCGAGCTGCAGGAACGCCTGGAATCTCACGCCTACATCCTCGGCGGCAGCAACTACGAAGCACCGGCGCAACTGGTAGGTGATTTCATTGCCGGCAAGCCGTCTACCGCCCTTGGCAGTGTGGAACCGTCCTACAAACCGGGCGTGGCCCTCGGTGACCTGGCCCTGGCCTTGCCGGACTTTGCCATCGAGGCGATCCGCGAAGCGCTGCCGGCGTTCGAGAAGCAGATCAAGGGTTACTCGCTGCACGATGCGGTGTTGACGGGTATCGAGACTCGCACCTCGTCGCCGCTGCGGATTACCCGTGATGAATCGATGCAGAGCCTGAACGTGAAAGGCCTGTTCCCGGCGGGTGAAGGCGCAGGCTATGCCGGCGGGATTCTGTCGGCCGGTGTTGACGGGATTCGGATTGCCGAGGCGTTGGCGCGGGATATGTTGGGCCTCCAAGCCTGACACATTCCCCTGTAGGAGCCCGGCTTGTCGATTCGGCGCAGCGCCTCGAATCGGCAAGCCGGGCTCCTGCAAGGTTAAATGTTGGCGCGCAGGATGCTGTCCGGCAACGCCTCGCCGTGCTCCACGCTGGCCGCCACGGCCGCGATCAAACCGTCCAGGGCATAGCCCTGCCCCGCCAGCCACGCCTGATCGTAATAGGTGGTTGCATACCGCTCGCCGCCATCGCACAAAATCGCCACGATCGACCCCGACTCCCCCGCAGCCTTCATCTGCTGCGCCGCCACCAGCGCGCCAATCAGGTTGGTCCCGCTGGAACCCCCGACCCGCCGCCCCAACCGCTCGGCCAGGTAATGCATGGCCGCCAGTGACAGCGCATCCGGGACCTTGACCATCGCATCAATGACCTTGGGCAAAAACGACGCCTCGACGCGTGGCCGGCCAATGCCTTCGATGCGCGAACCGCAGTCCAGGCGCAGGCTGGCGTCGCCACTCTGGTAGAAATCGAAAAACACCGAGCGCTCGGCATCCGCACACAACACGCGGGTGCAGTGCTGGCGGTAGCGCACATACCGTCCGAGGGTGGCGGTGGTGCCGCCAGTGCCGGGGCTGGAGATCAACCAGCTTGGCTCAGGATGCTGCTCGAAGCGCATCTGCTGGAAAATCGACTCGGCGATGTTGTTGTTCGCGCGCCAATCGGTGGCGCGTTCGGCGTAAGTGAACTGGTCCATGAAGTGCCCGCCGCTTTCCTGCGCCAGGCGCTCGGATTCGGCGTAGATCTGCGTCGGATCCTGAACCAGATGGCTCTTGCCGCCATAGAAGGCAATCTGCGCGATCTTCTCCTGGGAGGTGGTGGCCGGCATCACCGCAATGAACGGCAAGCCGAGCAGGCGTGCGAAGTAGGCCTCGGAGATCGCCGTCGAACCGCTGGACGCCTCGATCACCGGCGCGCCGGGCTTGAGCCAGCCATTGCACAGTGCGTACAGGAACAGCGAACGCGCGAGGCGATGTTTCAGGCTGCCGGTGGGGTGACTGGACTCATCCTTGAAGTACAACTCAATACCCGGCAAGCCTGGCAGCGGCAAGGGAATCAGGTGCGTGTCGGCGCTGCGCTGGAAGTCTGCTTCAATGATACGAATGGCTTCGCGGGCCCAAGGACGGTGGTCGCTCATGGCGGGGCTCTCTAAGGGTTTCAGCGCTAACTTTAAGGGTTTTCCTACACTGCACACAGATACAGTGAAGACTCAATTGGACACACAATTGCTAGGCTCAGGCGCAATGCCACCCGAGCCTGTCCCTTATAACAAATAAGAATATAACTTTTGTTTTAACAACTAACGGTACGGGTTAGGGTACCCACCTATTGAACCTCATTGGAGAGCATCCCTTGCCTCTGCGTAGCACTTTCACGCGTTTCTTCCAGCTGGAAGCCGCCAGCGGTCTGTTATTGATCGCCGCTGCGGCCCTGGCCCTGATTATCAACAATTCGCCCTTGTCACACCTGTACGCGGCGTTTCTCGACGTGCCGGTGGTGGCGCAGATAGGCGCGCTGAAAATCGCCAAGCCAGCCCTGTTGTGGATCAACGATGGCCTGATGGCCTTGTTCTTTCTGCTGATCGGCCTGGAGGTCAAGCGCGAGCTGCTTGATGGTCACCTGTCCAAGCCATCGCAAGTGGTACTGCCCGGTGCAGCCGCCATCGGCGGCATGGTCGTGCCAGCGCTGATCTACTGGGCGATCAACAAGGACTACCCCGCCGCACTCTCCGGCTGGGCGATACCGATGGCCACCGACATCGCCTTCGCCCTGGGCGTGCTGGCGCTGCTGGGCAAGCGCGTGCCAGTGTCGTTGAAGCTGTTCCTGATGACCCTGGCGATCATCGATGACCTGGGCGCGATCATTGTCATTGCCGTGTTCTACTCTGCCGACCTGTCGGGTGCCGCCCTGGCAGGTGCGGGCGCCTGCCTGATCGCCCTGATCGCGATGAACCGCCTGGGCGTGATCAAGCTCGGGCCGTACCTGATCATTGGCCTGATCCTGTGGGTCTGCGTACTCAAGAGCGGTGTACACGCGACCCTGGCCGGCGTGACCCTGGCGTTCTGCATCCCGATGCGCACTAAGAACGCCGAAGCCTCGCCACTGATGACCCTGGAACACGCCCTGCACCCGTGGGTGGCCTACGGCATCCTGCCGCTGTTCGCCTTCGCCAATGCGGGTGTTTCGCTGACCGGCGTCAGCCTCGAAAGCTTCACCCACCACGTGCCGATGGGCATCGCCGCCGGCCTGTTGATCGGCAAAACCGTCGGGGTGTTCGGCCTCACCTGGCTGGCCATCAAGACCGGCCTCGCCGCCCTGCCCAGCGGCGCAAATTGGGGCCAGGTGTTCGGCGTGGCAATCCTGTGCGGCATCGGCTTCACCATGAGCCTGTTCGTCGGTTCCCTGGCGTTTGTACCGGGGGCCAGCGAGTTCGCCGGCGAGGACCGCATGGGGATTCTGACCGGGTCGATCCTGGCGGCATGCATCGGCTACGCGGTAACGGCGATGGCGAGCCGCAAGAAAGCCTGAGCTGACTGAACCCTCACCCATGAAAAAACCCCAACCGGTTACCCGGTTGGGGTTTTTCTTTGCCTGCCGATTACCGCTTAGCGGGTAACGCGGCTGGTGCCATCAACGGTCATGATGCGCACGCGGTCGCCGATGCGGAAGATTTCATTCTCCTGCACGGCCTGCACGTAGGCGCGCATGCTGCCATCGTCTTCACGAACGGTGATTTCCACACCTTGGGTGCGGGTCAGGCCTTCTTCGGTCGCCGAGCCCAGCAGGCCACCGGCAACGGCGCCGATCACGGCAGTCACGATGCTGCCACGGCCGCCACCGATGGCGCTGCCGCCTACGCCGCCGATGACTGCGCCAGCAGCGCCGCCGATTGGGGTCTTGGTACCTTCGATTTTCACCGGACGCAGGGATTCGATGGTGCCCATGCGCACGGTCTGCACACGACGTGCTTCGTCACGGGAGTACGAGTCGCCGGTCAGACTCGAGGCGCAGCCACCCAACAGCAACGACAGGGTGGTAAAGCAGGCAACCAGTAAAACGGACTTACGCATAGCATCAACTCCAAAGGACAGGTATTCATTAGACGCTGCGGCTTGGCGCCTGTCACGGCAAGCCCCGCAGAAAATTGCTTTCATTCAGCCTGAGTACAGACAGCCAGTAACAGAAAACTCGACGAACGGTAGCTTGGCCTTTGTGCCAAGAGATGTATCGACTGTTCCATCATTGTAGCCGCGCAGCCGCACGCAACCCAAACCTCCTGATATAGAGACGTGAGCGCGGCGGACAACATTCAGGCGAAGTGACGAAAGGTGAGGTTCAGGGCGCGAGGCGCTCGCGGACCCAGTCGGCCCCTTGCAGGCGGTAGTTCAGGCGATCATGCAGGCGGCTCGCGCGGCCTTGCCAGAACTCGATGCGCTCGGGCAGCAGGCGGTAACCGCCCCAATGCTCGGGACAGTCGGGCTGGCTGTCACTGAAGCGCTGCTCGGTGGCCTTGAGCAGGTCCTGCAGTTCTTCGCGATCACGGATGACCCGGCTCTGCGGAGACGCCCAGGCTCCCAGGCGGCTGCCCAATGGGCGCACCTGGTAGTAAGCGTCCGATTCCTCAGGCGTGACCTTGACCACCCGCCCTTCGATGCGCACCTGGCGCTCGAGGGTCGGCCAGAAGAAGGTCATGGCCGCGAAGGGCCGCGCCGCGAGCTGTTCGCCCTTGGCGCTCTGATAGTTGGTGAAGAAGGTAAAGCCCTGCGCATCCAGGCCCTTGAGCAACAGGATGCGGCAATGTGGGCGACCGTCCTGGTCAACCGTGGCCAACGTCATGGCATTGGCCTCCACCGGCGGTTGCTCGGTTTTCACCGCATCGCCAAACCACTGGTGGAACAACGCAAACGGTTCGCTCGGGGCCTGGGCCTCGCTCAAACCGTCCCGTGTGTAGTCACGGCGCATATCGGCCAGTGCCTGGGTCATGCAGCTTTATCCTTCTGGTTCAACGGATCAGTTTTTCGCCTGGTCGTTCGCGGCCGGAGTAGCGGCCTTGGCTGGCGCCGGCTTCTTGGCAGCGGGCTTGGCCGGGGCCTTTTTGGCGGCGGGCTTGGCAGCGGCTTTCTTGGCGACAGGCGCTTTTTTCGCCGCAGCCTTGGCGGCCGGAGCCGGTGCTGGAACATCCTGCACGGCGACCATCTCAGCCACAGGCGGCGTTTTGCCCGACTGGTATTTGCTCAGCAAGGCCAACATCGTTGTACGCTGAGTGAACATGATTTCCATGCGACGGTTCAGCGCACGCCCCTGGGTGCTGTCGTTGGCGGCACGCGGCATAAGGTCGCCCATGCCACGCAGCATCAGGCGGTCCTGCTTGAGGCCGCTGAGGCTGAAGATCGAGGCGATCGATTGCGCACGTTCCTTGGTCAACGCCTGGCTGGCCGGAGCAGTGCCGGTGGCATCCACATGGCCGAGTACCAGTACGGCGGTTTTCGGATCCGCTTCAACTGCCTTGGCGACGCGCGTGAACGGGCCCAGGGTGACCGGCAGCAACATGGCCGGGCGCTTAGGGTTGTAGGAGCCGTCTACCGGGGCGATCACCACCAGTACATTGTCACGACGTTCCAGTTGCAGGTTGCTGTCCTTGATGGCCGCGCGCAGGCGTGGCTCATAGTCGTCCAGCCAGGCCTGGGTGATTTTCGGGTCAGGCATCGGCACGTTGGTCACGTCGACCTTGGCCAATGGCTTGGGTTTGCTTTCGAACGGCCACCACCAGTGGGTCTCGGTGTCGGTCTTGGCAACGGTCGGTGCAGGTTCTGCAGCCTTCAGGTCAGCCTTGGCATCAGCGGCTTTCTCGTCGGCGCTCTTGGAAGAGAACGGCCACCAGCTGGAACCGGTGTCAGCCTTGGCGACCGGCGCAGGTGCAGCGGCTGGTGCCGGGGCAGCAGCGGCGGCTACCGGTGCGGCAGGCTTGGCGCCGGCAGCAGGCTTGGCATCCGGCTTGGCGTCGGTTTGGGCGACTGCATCCTTGGTAGCGGCTTTATCCGATCCAAATGACCACCAATGCCCGCCTTCGGCATCATTTTGTGGAGTTTGTGCGCAACCGGTAATGGTGAGGCAAAGCGCCAGTGCCAAGGACTTGTTCGATAACATGAGATATCCACAAAATGAGAAAAGAAACGGGGGTCTGGATGACCCGTTAAACAGACGCTTACAGAACATTAAAGTTACAACATTTCGTTCAGCGTCTTTCTTATAGTTGCCTTTGTAACAAAAAAACGTGAAACAGCAAGGGGTTTACAGACAACCGGCCAATATTCCGACCAACTTCTGTGCCCGTGGGTCCATTAGTACGTAAGGCCCCAGTGTATTAGTCACGAAACCGAACGCTACATCATGTTCCGGATCGGCAAAACCCACCGAACCACCGGCGCCAGGGTGCCCGAAAGCACGCGGGCCAAGGCCGAAGGTGGCATTGGGCAGCTGCGGTTGATCCAACATACAACCCAGGCCAAAACGGGTTTGTGTCAATAATGTTTTATCCGGCCCGATACTGTGTTCGCGGGTCAATTGTTCGAGCATGTCGGCTTCGAGCAAACTACCGTCCAACAAACCGCTATAGAAACCCGCCAGGCTGCGTGCATTACCGTGGCCATTTGCCGCTGGCTGCTGCATGCGTCGCCATTCAGGTTTATTAGTACTGGTCAGAATAGACGGTGGGTTGGCAAATGCCCGCGTAGTCATGGCGGTCGGTTCCCGCATCATTACTTGCAATAAGCGTTGTGCGGCTTCATCACCCATATTGCCTTTGCTGCGCGCTATATGGGCGACGCGATAAAATTCTTCATCGGCCAGGCCGACATGAAAGTCCAGTCCCAGCGGCCGCGCCACCCGGGCGACGATGGACTCACCGGGCCCACGCCCGTCGGCGCGGCGCAGCAGTTCACCCACCAGCCAACCATAGGTGATCGCCTCGTAGCCGTGGCCTTGGCCTGGGGTCCACCACGGCGCTTCGGCCGCCAGGGTGTCGACCATCAGTTGCCAGTCGTACAGGGCTTCGGTGGGCAGCATCTCGCGGATCGCCGGCAAGCCCGCCTGGTGGCAGAGCAGTTGGCGCAGGGTGATGGCTTCCTTGCCAGCAGCGGCAAATTCCGGCCAGTAGTTGGCGACGGGCGCATCCAGTTGCAGCTTGCCTTCGGCAACCAATTGCAGGGCCGTGACGGCGGTGAAGGTCTTGGTGCAGGAGAACAGGTTGACGATAGTGTCGCTGTGCCAGGCCTCGGCTCCATCCTTGTCGGCGGTACCGGCCCACAGGTCGACGACGGTTTCGCCGCCGATCTGGATGCAGAGCCCGGCACCACGCTCCTGCGGGTCATCGAACAAGGCGGCGAACGCTTCACGTACCGCTTCAAACTGAAGTTCGTAATGACCCTGAATCTGCACCTGAGCGCCCTCGAAAAACACCGTTAAAAGTGGCCGACATTGTTCCAGCCCTTGTGGCTTTTGTGAACCCGTCAGCCCTCAATCAATGCCCATTTCCAGAGTGCCCGCCCGCATGCCCGGCGCCCTGCCCCGGGCCTTTGCCTTCATGCCCACCGCGCCCGCCTTCGCTTTCACGCACGGCGTTGGCGGCCTTGGCTTTTTCTGCTTCCTTGCCCAGTTGGTCGATTGCCGCCAGGTTGCTTTTGCGCACACTGTCGACGAAGCCCTGGAACGGTACATCGGTGATGCCGACCAGGCCGAAGTGACCGTTTTCACCATCCAGCAAGCGACCGGTCACCGGTTGGTCCAGGTACTGGAACCAGTGCACACCGACAATCGATGGCTCAGCCATGGCCTGCTTGAGGAAGGTGCTATACGCCGCGCCGCGATCTTCTTCGCGGGCCAATTGCGTCACGCCACCCCAGAACGGGCCGCGGTCGGCCGAGCCGAAGTTGAATTCGGTGATCAGCACCGGCTTGTCCAGGGCACGCAGGGCGGCAAAGTCATAACCGTCCTGGGGCTTGAGGGTATACATGTTGAAGCTCAGCACGTCGCAATACTGCGCGCAGGACGCCACGGCCTCCGGCGTGCTCACCGCAAAACGGCCGCCCAGCAACAGCTGGTTGGGCGCGTGCCACTTCAGCGAATCGGAGATGGTCTTGAAGTAGGCATCGGCGAAGGTTTTCTGGAAGTACTTGAAGTCAGCTTCGATTTCCGGGTGCTCGGGGCTCGGCATCGGCGGTTCGAAGCCCGGGTCTTCCATCAGCTCCCAGCCCGCCAGGTCGATGCCCCAGGCTTTCGACAGGCCTTCTTCATTCCGGTACTTGTCGCGCAGTTGCTTGAGGAACGCGCGCTTGGCCGGTACGTCGGTGGTCATGCGCAGCGTGCCGTAGGCCAGGGCGTAGCGCGATTTCGGGTCATCACCGGGGCCTGCCCAGGCCAGTTCGTTGTCGGCAAAGAAGCCGATCAGCCAAGGGTCATCGCGGTGGTCACGGGCCGCGATGGCCACGGCGCGTTCGGTGGCCATCGCGAAACGCGGGTCGAACGGGTCAGGCATGCCGCCCCACCAGTCAGTACCGGTGCTGATGCTGGCGTAATCGCCGACGATCGACAGTGGCAAGGTATACGGCACGCGGTCGGCAGTGGCCAGGTCCGGCTCGCTCCAGTTGCCCACGGTATTGAAACCCCAGGCTTGCAGGCGGTCGAGGGTGTGGCTGACCCAGCGTTTCTGGTCGAAACCATCGGTGTCATAGGTGCGCTGCAGGTTCGCGCCATAGAAGTCGTACCAGCGCCCGACGTTGAAGCCCCGGCCCTGATCGGCGCCGTTGCCGCCACGGTTGTCGCCACGGCCGTAGTACTTGTCGAAGGGCTCGCCGGCCTTGGGCAGCGCGGCAAACATCCATTCACGCCCGGCCACGTAGGTCTGGTTGTTGTCCGCCGCCACGGTATTCACGCCCAGGGAGTAGAACGGGTGGCCTTCCGGCGTCACCAGGTACCAGCGACCGTCGCGTTTTTCGGTGCGGAAGAAGCCGCTGGCGTCGAACGCCGGGCCTTTGTTCCAGCCGCCATACTGATCCAGCGAGGATTTATCCCGCTCGGCCAGCCAGCCCTTGAGCTGTTGCTGCTCCTTGGCGGCGGCCGCCTTGAGTTGCTCGTCGCTGCTGACTTTTTCCGGCCAACGCGCACGGGTGGACTGGCCATAGGCATCCACGAGTTCGCTGTAGGCTGCTTTCAACACCGGCTCGCTGTCCTGCACGCCAAAGCGCTCCAGCAGGATGCTCTGCGCGGCGACAGGCTTGATCATCGACAGGGTCACCGAGACCACCTGGCTGCGGTCGATTGCCCCGGTGCTGGCGGCGAGCAGCACGCGCTGGCCGTCCACGGTGATCGGCATCGGCGGGCCGGCCTTCATGCCCTGGCTCAACGGGGAATTGGCTTGCAGCGGCACCAGCAGGGTCTGCACCGGGCCGGCCGGCAGGTCGATGCGGCTGACCAATGTCTTGCCGTCGGCGCTCTGCACCTTGACGTAGAGCGTCAGCGCCCAGTCCATCGCGCTCTGGATGCGCAGGCTCATGGCGCCGGACTGTGACCAGTCCCACACACCGGTCTGCGGGCTGAGCACCAGGCTCGGCTCGGCGGCCGGATTGAAGGTGATGCGGCGCAGCACCTCGCCTTCGGGGGTTTGTTCGGCATTGTATTGCGGCAGGCTGGCGTCCTGGGTCGCCACCTTGACCACATCGGCAGGCCGGACGAAGTTGAACAATGTCTGTTGCCCGGCAGGCGCGGCCATCAAGGGCGCGGCGAACAGCAGGGCAAAAAGGGCGGGCAGCGTGCGAATCATACGAACAAGGTTCTCCCAAACGGCCGATGAATGGCCTGATGACGTAAAGCGTTGGCAGTCAGATAGACCACGAAGTGGGCGAATTCGCCCACAGTGGCTTAAGAAATTTCGCGCCTGAACGGCGGCAAGGCATTCAGGATAGCCTTGCCATAGCGCTGGGTAACCAGGCGGCGGTCAAGCAAGGTGATGGTGCCCCGGTCTTCTTCGGTGCGCAGCAAGCGACCGCAGGCCTGCACCAGTTTCAGGGACGCATCCGGCACCGAGATTTCCATGAACGGGTTGCCGCCGCGCGCCTCGATCCATTCGGCCAACGCCGCCTCGACCGGATCATCCGGCACCGAGAACGGGATCTTGGCGATCACCACGTGTTCGCAGTAGGCACCGGGCAAGTCCACGCCTTCGGCGAAGCTTGCCAGGCCGAACAGCACGCTGGAATCGCCGCCATCGACGCGCGCCTTGTGCTTGTTGAGGGTTTCCTGCTTGGACAGGTTGCCCTGGATAAACACCTGCTTGCGCCAGTCGCGGTCGAGGCCGTCGAACACGTCCTGCATCTGTTTGCGTGACGAAAACAGCACCAGCGTGCCGCGCGAGCCTTCCACCAGTTCCGGCAGGTCGCGGATGATCGCAGCAGTGTGCGCCGCCGCATCCCGAGGGTCGGCCTTGAGGTCGGGCACGCGCAACACGCCGGCGTCGGCGTGATGGAACGGGCTCGGCACCACGGCCGTGACGGCTTTTTTCGGCAGGCCGGCACGCATGCGGAAGCGGTCGAAAGTGCCCAGGGCGGTCAGCGTCGCCGACGTCACCAGGCAGCCGTAGGCCACGTTCCAGAGGTTGCGGCGCAGCATTTCGGCCGCGAGGATCGGGCTGGCGTTGACCTCGATGTCGAACAGCGCGCCGCTTTCCGACAGGGTCAGCCAGCGGGCCATCGGCGGGTTGTCTTCCGGGTCTTCGACGGTAAACGCGGTCCACAACTCCCAGTTGCCCTGGGAACGCGACAACAGGCTGCCGAACAGCGGGTACCACTCCTCGGCCTGGTTGCTGGCGATGCCGATGTTGACCTCGCCGTCCATGCCTTCCTTGAGCAGGTCGGTCAGGCGGGTAAACAGGTCGGTCAGGCGCGAGAAGCCTTTTTTCAGCTCGATGCCCATTTCGCGCATGTGCTCGGGGATCAGCCCGCCGACAAAACGGTGGCGTGGACGCTCGCGCCCCTCCACGTCTTCACCGGGCTTGAAGTCAGCGACCTGCTCGCAGGCGCTGAACATGAATTGCTGCTGGGTCTTGATCTCGCGCGCCAGCTCCGGCACTTGTTCGATCAACTTGCCCAGGTCGCCGGGCAGCGGATGCTGGGCGAGCAGTTTGGTCAGGTTCTTGGCGGTGGTTTCCAGCCAGTCGGCGGTGGAGCGCAGGCGCGTGTAATGGGCGAAGTGGCCGATGGCCTTGTCCGGCAGGTGATGGCCCTCGTCGAATACGTAGAGCGTATCGCGCGGGTCCGGCAGCACGGCGCCGCCGCCCAGGGCCAGGTCGGCCAGGACCATGTCGTGGTTGGTGACGATCACGTCGACCTTGCCCATGCCTTCGCGGGCCTTATAGAAGGCGCACTGGCCGAAGTTGGGGCAATGGCGGTTGGTGCACTGGCTGTGGTCGGTGGTCAGGCGCGCCCAGTCGGAATCTTCAAGCGCGGTGGGCCAGCTGTCGCGGTCGCCGTCCCATTTATTCCCGGCCAGTTTCTCGATCATGCTGGTGAACAGCTTCTGGCTGGCTTCATCAACTTCGATCTTGAAGCCTTCTTCTTCGAACAGCTGCGCCGTGGCGGTTTGCGCATGGCCTTCCTGCAGCAGCACATCGAGTTTGGACAGGCACATGTAGCGCCCACGGCCCTTGGCCAGGGCGAACGTAAAGTTCAGGCCGCTGTTGCGCATCAGGTCGGGCAGGTCTTTGTAGACGATCTGCTCCTGCAGGGCGACAGTCGCAGTGGCGATCACCAGGCGCTTGCCGGCGGCCTTGGCGGTGGGGATCGCGGCCAGGCTGTAGGCCACGGTCTTGCCGGTACCGGTGCCGGCTTCGACGGCCACGACGGCGGGCTCACCTTCGCGGCGGCCTTCGTCGTCGACGTCGATATCCCCGAGGACCTTGGCCACTTCGGCGATCATCAGGCGTTGGCCGTAGCGCGGTTTCAAGCTCTTGGCTTCGAGAAAACGCGAATAGGCGCCCTGGATCGTGGTTTTGAGTTCAGTGCTGATCATGGATAGTCGGGCGCAAAAAACGCTGGATAAATTTTCAGTGGTTCGGATCGGCCGCTATCATACCCCGCTAATTAATCCCGCGCAGAACGGAGTACCACAATGACCGCGTTTAGCCTCGCTTACACCCTGCATGTATTGGCCGCCCTGGTATGGGTCGGCGGTATGTTTTTCGCCTGGATGATCCTGCGCCCCGCCGCCGTGGCGGCACTTGAGGGCCCCGCACGGCTCAAGTTGTGGGCAAATGTGTTTCAACGTTTTTTCGTGTGGGTGTGGGTGGCGGTGCTGGTTTTGCCGATCAGCGGCATCGGCCTGTTGCAACTGCGCTTCAGTGGCTTTGAAACCGCGCCGCGCTACGTGCAGGTGATGATGGGGTTGTACCTGGTGATGACGGCGCTGTTTATCCGTATCCAGGCGTTGAAATTCCCGGAATTGCGCAAGGCAGTGGCGGCTGAAGACTGGCCGGCAGGCGCGGCCGCGCTGGGGCAGATCCGCAAATTGGTCGGGATCAACTTGATCGTGGGACTGGTGGTGGTGGCAATCGCGTCGGCCCGGCCGATGTTCTGAGGCCGGCCAAGCCCCCTGTGGCGAGCGGGCTTGTCCCGCGTTGGGCTGCGAAGCGGCCCCTCCAGGAATCGGTGCGTTGTTTCAGGCAAACCGAGGTGTTTGGGTTTGGGGCCGCTGCGCAGCCCAACGCGGGACAAGCCCGCTCGCCACATTAGAGGTGTTACAGACGCTGTACGGTCACAGTGCCCGCAGGCCCTGCTGGCCCTGGTTGCCCTTCCAGCCCTGGGCGGCCCTTCTCGCCGCCGTCGGCGCGGTACACCAGGCAGCCCTTGGACTCGCCACCTTTGCCAGGCTTGCCCGCCGTGCCAGCCAGACCGCCGGCACCGCCGTCGACCCAGACCTTGATCTGTTGGGCCGGGAAGTCCTGCGGCAACTCGACCCGCACCTGCGCGCCCGCAGCGCCCGGCAAGCCGTCGCCGCCATTGTCACCGTTGGCGCCACGCCCGGCCGAACCCCAGGTGCAACCCGGGTCCACGCCGTTGGCACCATCCAGCCCGGCATACCCTTGGGCGCCCGCGCCGCCACGGGCATCCACCGACAGCTCTTCAGCCACCAGTGAATTGATCCGCAAGGTCAGGTCTCGCCCGGCCTTGGCCGGTTTTTCATGGGTGCCCGGCGCGCCCCGCGAAGTGATCTGGCTGCCGTGGTCCAACTGCGCATGGCGCACCTGCAGTTGCAGCACGGTGCCGCCGGGGACAATCGCAATCCGCGCATCGCGGCCCAGGTGCAGCTCATCCACCGTGACCTGGCTGATGGTGGCCGGGATCAGCAAGGTGCCGTAGTCCGCTACCTCCAGACGCTCCAGTTGCAACACGCTGGTGCTGTTGGGCAGGCGCATCAATGAATTGGTCTCAACACTGACGCTCTGGGCCAGGGCGACGGGGCTGACCAACGCGGCCAACAGTAAAACCTTACGCATCATGGGGCTCCTGACTGATTTCGAATTTTTCTTTGGACGCACAGTAACGACTTCTACAGGCGATTTGCCAGTGAAGCATCAAAAAACTTGTGCAGGGAGAGGTGCAGGCGAGGCGCGCGGCAATGCCCCTGTGGATCCCACAGGGGCAAGGTTTGTCAGCGGTTGATCTGGATTTCCGTACGACGGTTCAAGGCACGACCTTCAGCGGTTTTGTTGTCGGCAACCGGATGGCTTTCGCCCGCCCCCGTTACAGACACAAAGGCACTGCGCGGCACGCCGGCGCCGATCAGGTAATCGGTGACCGAGTGAGCACGTTTTTCCGAGAGTTTCTGGTTGTAGGCATCCTTGCCGACGCTGTCGGTATGCCCGCTGACCCGCAGTTGAGCACTCGGGGCTTCCTGTTTCAGGCGCGTGGCAATGGTGTCGAGCTTGGTTTTATCGGCAGCGGTCAGCCTGGCCGAGTCGAACTCGAAGTGCACATCGCGAATCACGATGGTTTCTTCCTTGACCACCACCACTTCCTCAACCACCGCAGCCGGCGGCACCGGTGGGCAGCCATTGGCATCGACCTGCACGCCTTTTGGCGTGTGCGGGCACTTGTCACGGCTGTCCGGCACACCATCGCCGTCCTCGTCGCCATCACCGTGCACCCAGCAATAGGCGCCGGCCATGCCGCCGACCAGCAAGGCGCCATAGCCTGCATAGGCCGAGCTTTCCGTGGCGCCGATCGCCGCGCCGGTCACACCGCCAACGGCAGCGCAGGTCGGCCAATCGGTTTTTTGCAAGCCTGCGCAACCTGTCAATAACCCGGTGAGCAGAACCAAGGGTAGAGCTGTCCGCATGATGCTCATCTGACTTTCTCCTGAGGGGATCGGCGGGGGCCGATGGGTGGAGTAAAGACCGCTCTTTTCAACTGCGCCACTACGCCACGCCCCCGTATTTGTTAGGGATCGTCGTTCTCGTCGGACTTTTCGCAGCCACCCGCTCTAGGCCCGCACGCTCAGCCGCGCTAGTCTCTAGCGTCTTGATGTGAGGATCTCTGATGACCGCTGGCATTTCTTCCCGTACGCCCCAGCAAGCCTTGGCTGCCTTGCTGGATCTGCACCAGCCCAAACGCCTGCTGTTATTGGGCGCCAGTCAGTTTCCGGCGCTGGACGCGTTTCAAGCCGCGCACCCGGATACCCAGGTGTCCGTGGCAGCCCCCGGCGCCCTGCCGGCGGAACTTGCGGCGCAGCGTTTTGACCTGGCGCTGGTGGTCGACTGCCTGGAGCACCTGTCAAAACCGCAAGGCCTGACCTTGCTCGGTGGCATTCGCAACCTCAACGCCAGCCGCATTGCCGTGCTGGTGGACCTGGGCGCATGCGACTGGAAAGACACCGACTTCTTCTCCCTGGCCCTGCAGGCCGGCGAGCGTTTCCAGCGCGATGAACAGGTTCTGACGCTGTTTACCTACGATCTGCTTGACTATAAACAGGTGCCGGACTGGCTCAATGCCCGCTTCTGGGCCAACCCGGAAAATTTCGGAAAGTATTGGTGGTAACCCGATGAGTACATCCATTTGCCCCTGCGGCAGTGGCAACCTGCTGGATGCCTGCTGCGGCCATTATCACGCCGGGCACCCGGCCCCGTGCGCCAGCGCCCTGATGCGTTCACGCTACAGCGCCTATGTGCTGGGCCTGGTGGACTACCTGGTGGCCACCACTCTGCCCGCGCAACAGGCCGGCCTCGACCGCGACGCCATCGCTGCCTGGAGCGCCCAGAGCACCTGGCTCGGCCTGGAAGTCGAAAACTCGGAGGTGTTCGGCGGCCAGCCAGAACATGCCTTTGTGACCTTTACCGCGCGTTGGCACGACAGCACCGGCGAACATAGCCACCGCGAGCAGTCTTCTTTCGTACAGAATGAAGGGCGCTGGTACTTCATCGACCCGACAGTGGAAGTGAAGGCCGGACGCAACGATGCCTGCCTGTGCGGCAGTGGGCAGAAATTCAAGAAGTGTTGTTCCAGCTACCTCTGACCTGCAAGCGCGGGCTTGCTCGCGAAAACCCCGGGGGCACCTTTGTGTGTCAGGCTTAGCGCGTCATCGTTGACGACCTTCGCGAGCAAGCTCGCTCCTACACAGGATGGATAACGCCATGCTTCGGATGTACAGCTTGATGCTGGCGTTGACCCTCGGCCTCACCGGCTGCGCGTCCTGGTTCGAAGACGATGCGCCGCCGCCCCACGTCTCGCTGGTGAAAGTCGAAGTGGTGCGGGCCAAGTTGCTCGAGCAGAAATTCAAGCTGTACTTTCGCGTGGACAACCGCGACGACGCCGACCTGACGGTGCGCGGCCTGATCTACAAGGTCAGCCTCGGCGATTTTGTGCTGACCGAAGGTGAGTCCAACGAATGGCTGACCGTGCCGCCCCGGGGCCACGCGTTTTTCAAGGTGTCGGTGCGCACCAACCTCTGGCCGCAGATCCGCGATGTCGTGCAGATGCTGAAAAATCCCGACAAACCCGTGCCTTATCGCCTGGAGGGTGAGCTGAAAACCGGATTATTCATCGGTTATGACGTGCAGGTGAACCACAATGGCGAGATAATCCCCGGCGATTTTATTCCGGAGCGACATCGATGACTCAGCAACCCCATGTCCATGGTCCTGACTGCAACCACGATCATGATCACCACGATCACCACGATCACGACCACGGTCATGTCCACGGCCCGAACTGCGGCCACGCTCACCAGGAGCCGGTGCGCAACGCGTTGAAGGACGTCGGCCGCAACGATCCTTGCCCGTGCGGCAGCGAGAAGAAATTCAAGAAGTGCCACGGGGCTTGATGCCCTGATCCTGCAGGAACCGACTTGCCGGCGATGGCGTCCCCAACATCGCTGTCGCCGACAAGCCGGCTCCTCCAGGTTGAGTTAGCACGTCAGGGTTTGTGTTGAAACTGCAACACCACCTCAAGCCCCCCGCCGTCCCGATTGCTCAAGCTCAACCGTCCCTCGTGCGCCCGGGCAATGGTGTGCGCAATGCTCAACCCCAGCCCATACCCGCCCGTCTCGGCATTGCGTGAACCCTCCACGCGGTAGAACGGCTCCATCACCTGCTCCAGTTGTTCCTGGGGAATCCCCGGCCCTCGGTCGCGGATGATGATCTTCAAACTGTCCGCCTGGTCCTCGACCCGCACCACCACGTCGCGACCATAACGCACCGCGTTTTCCAGCAGGTTCTGCACGCAACGCTTGAGGCTGCGCGCGTACCCCGGAAACGGTTGCCTGGCACGACCTTCGATGCGCACGCTTTCGCCCACATCCTGCAAGTCCGCCTGCAAGCTTTGCAGCAAGGCATTGATGTCGATGTTCTGCCGCGTCTCGTTGATTTCACCGCTGCTGGCAAAATCCAGGGTGCTGGAGACCATGTGCTCCATTTCTTCGAGGTCGCTGCGAAAACGCTCCTGGGTGCGAGGGTCATCGAGCATCTCGGTACGCAGGCGCAGGCGTGTGATCGGTGAACGCAAGTCGTGGGAAATCGCCGCAAGAAAACGCGTGCGCTCGGCGATGTTGGCAATCAGCCGTTGCTGCATCGCGTTGAAGGCCTGGGCGGCGCGGCGCACTTCGGTGGGGCCATCCTCCGACAGCGGCGGACGCTGGATATCACGCCCCAGGGCTTCGGCGGCCTTGGCCAGCGCATTGAGCGGACGGATGGCCAGGCGCACCGCCACCAGGGCAATCACCACCAGCACCAACACGCGCAACAAATAGATGCGCATCACGTAGTCGAACAGCAGGTCCAGCGGCGAGGTACTGGTCCAGCCCTGCTCTTCACTGGCATCCACCTGCAACCAGCGCCCATCGGGCAGACGCAGGTCGATCAAGAATTGCCCCACCACCGGTTGGGAGCTGAGCAGTGTCGAGAGGCCGGCGCTTTGCCCTTCGCCATCCACCAGGGAAAGGCGCAATAGCACCAGGGTCTGGGCGTAGCCGGTCTTCTGCGACAACACCTTTTTGATCAAGCGCTCGGTAGGCCGGTCGGCATCGTTGAGGGTACTGGGGGTGCTGCTGGCCTGATCGCTCAGGGTCAGGCGGAAGTTCGGCGTATCGAGCATTTTGATCAGCAGGTCCGCCTGCTGCGGATCGCTGTGCACCAGCCGCACCACATCCGCCAGCCGAGTGGCGATCAGCCGCGCAGGGATTTCCAGCACCTGGCCATGCCGCCGGTCGTACCAGATGCTGCTGGTCAGGGCCTGGGCCGCGAGCATGCCGCTGACCAGGATCAGCACCAGCCGCCCGAATAGCGAGCGCGGCAGCAGTCTCACGATTCCAGCACCACGTCATCGGCGGTGAGCATGTAACCCTCGTTGCGCACGGTCTTGATCAGCCCCGCCGGCAGTTGCGAGCGCAGGCGGCTGACGCACACGTCGATGGAGCGGTCGAACGGCGTGCTGTCCTTGTCGAACACGTGGTTGAGCAAAAAGTCGCGGCTCAACGGGCGGTTGGGGTGCTGCAACAGCAGGCGCAACACGCGGTAATCCGAGTTGCCCAGGCTCACCACCACGCCTTGCGGCGACAGCAACTGTCGCGCCCGCGTGTCGAGCTGCCAGCCGGCGAAGCGAATGCTCGGCGCCTCGTCCAGGCGCGCGCGATCCGGAAAACTCTGCACGCGTCGCAGCACGACCTTGATCCGTACCAGCAACTCACGCGGGTCGAACGGCTTGGGCAGGTAGTCATCGGCGCCGATCTCCAGGCCGACGATGCGGTCGATCAACGAGCCCTTGGCCGTGAGCATGACCACCGGCGTGTTGGAGCTGACCCGCAGTTCGCGGCACAGGCTCAGGCCGTCTTCACCCGGCAGCATCAGGTCGAGCACGATCAGGTCAATCACGTTCAGCGCCAGGCGGCGGCGCATTTCCTTGCCGTCGGCGGCGGTGGATACCTGGAAACCGGCGTCGCTCAGGTAGTCGCAGAGCAATTGGCGGATTTGCGGGTCGTCATCAACGATCAGCAGGTGGTCTTGCTTGGCCATGGGCAGTCGATCCGAAAACTCAAAACGCAGGAGATAGCCGAAAGTTCAGCCAGCAGTGCAGGCAAATGTAATGGAATGTTGTAGGAAACCATAATCACGCATCAGCGATACAAAGCCCCGGTATGGCAGGCGGAATCGCTCTTTAGACTACCGAACCTAAATGAGAGTAATTGTAATTTAGACTCGGATCACTGCCTATGTCATTGCCCACCCCTCACCGTCATACGTTGCACAGTACCCTGGCGCCGATGTTCGGTTTCCTCGCGGCTGGCGGCGTCGCCCCGACCGCCTTGGCCGATACGACAGCCGCCACGACCAGTGGCTCGGTGCTGAGCCTGCCGGAAATCAAGGTCGACGGTGAAGCCACCTCCACCTTCAAAGTGGACCGGGTGACCTCGGCGAAAATCAGCCAGCCGCTGCTGGACGCGCCGCAAAGCGTGACCATCGTGCCGCAGCAGGTGCTCAAGGAGCAGAACGCGCAGACCCTGCAGGAAGTGTTGCGCAACGTGCCGGGCATTACCTTCATGTCTGGCGAGGGCAACCTGGGCTGGGGCGATCTGTTCTCGATCCGGGGCTTTTCTTCGGAGCAGAGCCTGACCGTCGACGGCGTGCGCGATGCCGGCATGTCGACCCGTACCGACACCTTCAACCTGCAACAGGCCGAAGTGTTCAAGGGCACCGGCTCCATCGAGTCCGGGGTTTCTGCGGTGGGCGGCAGTGTCAACCTGGTCAGCAAGGAAGCGCACCTGGGCGATGCCAACAAGGTCTCAGTCGGGATCGGCACCGACAGCTATCGCCGGCTCACGGCCGACCTGAACAAGCAACTGAACGACACCACCGCCGTACGCATCAACCTGATGAAACACTACAACCAGGTGGCCGAGCGCGACGACGTGGACTACGACCGCTGGGGCATCGCCACCTCGTTCGGCTTCGGCCTGGGCACCGACACGCGCCTGTTCATCGACACTTTCTACCAGAAAGACACCAACACCCCGGACGGCGGCGTGCCGATCCAGCGGGGCACCGACGGCGACCGCATGCCCGGGGTGAAACGCTCGAACTGGTACGGCGACTCCAGCCTCTACACCCAGCAAAACAAAACCACCTCGCTGACTGCCCGCCTGGAGCACGACTTCGACTGGAATGAAGCCAACCTGCGCAACCAGACTCGCTGGGAACGCAGCGACAACTTCGCCGTGCTCTCCCCGGCGCGTTTTTTTGCCGCCGACGCGAATGGCAACAAAACCTGCACCGGCGCCCGTTGTGCGACTTTGGGCTACACCGGTGTAGGCCCGATCAGCCAAGTACCAGGTAGCACGGTGAATGCCTACACCGACTACGTGAACAACAGCAACACCGCCTACGGCATCCTGCGCGGCAGCGACTTTGGCTTGTCCAAGCGCTACACCATCCTGGATAACCAGACCGACTTCAGCTTCAAGTTCAACACAGCAAGCCTGCAGCACGCGGTGGTCTCGGGTCTCGAGTTCTACCACGAGACCTACGGCGGGCTGAAGCGCAACGCCGAAGTGCCGGCAGGCAACCTGTTCTTCGACATGAGCGAGCCCAGCCACAGCTTCGCCAGCACCTACGTAACCAAGGGCGAAGGCGACCCGCGCTCGGTGATCGACAACGCCGGTATTTACCTGGGTGACACCGTCACCCTCAACGAGCAGTGGCAGGTGCTGGGCTCGCTGCGCTACGACAACTGGCGGGCGCAAACCAGCCAACGCGGCCAATCGACCATCAGCAGCACCGACGGTGCGGTGAGCGGACGGGTCGGCGCGGTGTACAAGCCGTTGCCCAACGGCAGCGTCTATGTGTCCTACAGCGAAGCAGCGCAACCCTCGGCGTTGGGCGCATCCACCAACAACCAGATCTACGGCGCGGCCAGCACCAGCAACTACAGCCCGGCCAAGTCCAAGACCTACGAGTTGGGCACCAAGTGGGACATTGCCCACGACATGCTTAACGTCACCGCCGCGATTTTCCGCACCGAACTCGACAACGCCTGGGAATACCAGGACGGCGAATCCGCCCCGGTACGCGCCCTGCCCGCCAAGCGCGTGGACGGCGTGGAACTCGGCCTGCAAGGCAATATCACCTCGCGCTGGACCGCCTACACCGGTTTCTCGGCGCTCAAGAGTACCCAGACCAAAGGCATCAACAAGGGCGCCGAAGCCAAGAACGTCCCTGACCTGACCGCCAACCTGTGGACCACCTATGCCGTCACCGACGCCCTGAGCCTGAGCTACGGCGAGCAATACGTCGGCCGGCGCCGCTACACCGACAACAAATACGTCGGCGGCTTGAACAACAACAGCAGCTACGCCAATGGCCCCTCCGGCGTGAATGCGATCTACACCCGCGACCATGAAAAAGCCCCCGGCTACTGGCTCAGCAGCCTGGCCGCGCAATACAAGGTGAATAGGGACACCACGGTCAACCTCAACCTCAACAACGTGTTCAATACGTTCTATTACAGCCAGGTCGGCGCCTCCCTCGATGGCTTCCAGCTCTACGGCATCCCAGGTGCCGGGCGCACCCTCACCGCCAGCGTCGATTATGAATTCTGATCCTCTCTCACCAGGAGCCTCTGCCATGCGCAAACCCCTTCACTTGCTCAAGCTCGGCGTGCTGTTCGGCGCCTTGGTCCTCGGCCATGCCGAAACCGCCGCCGCCCACGAAGTCACCGACGTGCTCGGCCGCAAGGTCGAGGTCAAGGACGACGTCAAACGCGTGGTACTGGGTGAAGGCCGCCTGATTTCGGCGTTTGCCCTGCTCGACAAGGACGCGCCGTTCCAGCGCATCGTCGGCTGGCAGAACGATCTGAAGCTGCTGGACCAACACACCTATAACGCCTACGTGGCGAAATTTCCGACGGTCAAAGACATCCCTTTGATCGGGCAGGCGTCGGAACAAAGCGTCAGCGCTGAAGAAATTCTCTCGCTGAAACCGGACCTGGCGGTGTTCAGCATCTCCGGGCACGGCCCGACCGAACACAGCCCGGTCGCCGATGTATTGGCCAAGGCCGGAATCCCGGTGCTGTTCGTCGATTTTCGCATCAACCCGGTACAAGGCACCCATAGCAGCATGAGCGCGCTCGGCCAGGCGCTGGGGCGTGAAGCCCAGGCCAAGGCATTCCTCGCGTTCTATGACCAGCACATCAAGGTGATCAGCGACGCCGTCGCCACCTTGCCGGCCGGACCGCGCCCGAGTGTGTTCCTCGAGCTGCTGGCCGGCGCCTGGCAGGCACCGGGGCACACCACCGGCAAAAGCGGCATGGGTGAAGTGATCAAGCTGGTCGGCGGACGCAACATCGCTGCCGATGTCGTGCCCGGCGCGCTGGGTGATATCAGCGTTGAATATGCGCTGAAGGCTGATCCGGATGTGTACGTGGCCACCGGTAACCACAAACCCGGCCTGATCCTGGGCGCAGGCGTTACCCAGGACGAGGCGCGTGAAGCGTTTGACCGCGTGTTGGCACGGCCGGAATTCGCCAATCTTCGCGCGATCCGCGAAGGCAATTCCCACGGCCTGTGGCATGACTTCTACAACTCGCCCTACAACCTGCTGGCGATTGAAGCGCTGGCCAAGTGGGTACACCCGCAGCTGTTCGCCACACTGGACCCGCAGGCGACGATGGCACAGATCAACCAGCAGTTCCTGGGGATGCCGCTGCAGGGTGCCTATTGGATCAACAGCAAGCCTGCTGTCGAAACGCGGTAAAAACTGTGGGAGCGGGCTTGCTCGCGAAGGCGGTGTATCAGTCGACCTATTCAGTGACTGACACCGCGCATTCGCGAGCAAGCCCGCTCCCACATTTGGATTTTCATCGTCTTCAAAATTGTGTGAACGCCATGACCACTCAAACCCTCGACCTCGCCAGCGCCACCCACGGCTACCGTCGCCTGCTGGCGCGGCGTGCCTGGCTGCTGGCCTTGCTCGGCACCGCGCTGGCCTGCGCGATTCTCGTCGACCTGGCCAGCGGCCCGTCGGGCATGGGCCTGCTGGCGTTACTCGACGGCATCCTGCATCCCTCGCACTTGAGCGCCACCGACCAGGTGATCATCTGGAACGTGCGCCTGCCCTACGCGCTGATGGCGGTGCTGGTGGGCTGCGCGTTGTCGCTGGCCGGGGCCGAGATGCAGGCGATCCTCAACAACCCGCTGGCCAGCCCGTTTACCTTGGGCGTGTCGTCGGCGGCGGCGTTGGGCGCCTCGCTGGTGATTGTGTTCCCGATGACCACGCTGTGGGTCTCGGCCAACACCGCGATTTCGATCTCGGCGTTTATCTTCGCCGCCGCCTCGGTGTTTTTGCTGCAGGCCATGTCACGCCTGCGCGGCGCCGGCGTGGAAAGCCTGGTGTTGTTCGGCATCGCGCTGGTGTTCAGTTGCAACGCGGTGGTGGCCTTGCTGCAACTGGTGGCCACCGAAGACGTGCTGCAACAGCTGGTGTTCTGGACCCTCGGCAGCGTGACCCGGGCCAATTGGGACAAGCTCGGCATCCTGGCGCTGGTGGTCGCGGTGGTGCTGCCGTTTTCCTTCACCGCCGCACCGCGCCTGACCCTATTGCGCATGGGCGAGGACCGCGCGCAAAGCTTTGGCGTGGACGTGAAGCGCCTGCGGTTTTTCTCGTTGCTGCGCATCAGCCTGTTGTCGGCCACCGCCGTGGCCTTTGTAGGCACCATCGGATTTATCGGTCTGGTAGGTCCGCATATCGCGCGGATCCTGGTGGGTGAGGATCAACGCTTCCTGTTGCCGGCCAGCGCCCTGACCGGTGCGTTGCTGCTGTCGCTGTCGTCGATTGCGAGCAAGCTGATCATGCCCGGGGTGATTGTGCCGGTGGGCATTGTCACCGCCTTGGTCGGCGTGCCGATTTTCGTGGTGCTGGTGTTCAAGCGGGGGAGGCAGTTATGAATGCGGGCTTATCGGTACACAACGCCAATGTGAGCTACGGGCGCCGGCAGATCGTGCACGACCTGAGCTTGCCGCCCCTGCCCCACGGCAGCCTGACCGCCTTGATCGGCCCCAACGGCGCGGGTAAATCCACCTTGCTGCGTGCCGTGGCCGGACTGGAAAAGATGCAAGGCGTGGTGCGATTGGGCGACCTCGACCTGTCGGCCATGTCCGTTGCCGAACGCGCGCGACGGGTGACCTACATGCCGCAGAACCTGCCGCCCGGCCTGAGCCTCAGCGTGATGGAAAGCGTGATCGCCGCGCTGCGCGTGGCTCATGTGGAGGGCATTCCACTCTCCAGCGAGGCCTGCCTGCGCGAAGCCTTCGAGGCGTTGCAACGCATTGGCATCGCGCACTTGGCCGACCAGTTACTCAGCACGTTGTCGGGTGGCCAGCGCCAATTGGTCAGTCTTGCCCAACTGATCGCGCGTCGCCCCCAGGTGATGCTGCTGGACGAACCCACCAGCGCCCTCGACCTCAACTACCAGTTGAAAGTCATGGAGTGCGTGCGCGGGCTGGTGCGCGAGCACCAACTGATCGCCGTGGTGGTGCTGCACGACATCAACCTTGCCGCACGCTTTGCCGACCATATCGCCGTGCTGCGCCAGGGCCGGCTGTATGCCAGCGGCACGGCAGATGAGGTGCTCGACCCGGCGCTGTTTGCCGAGGTGTATGGCGTGCAGGTGCGCATCGAACGCTGCTCGCAGCAGTCGCTGCAAGTGTTGGTGGACGGCGCTGTGTAAAACGCTTCTAAGGTTAGACGCAAATGTTTGATTGAATTATTGCCCTTTGGTCTTCACCTATAGCTGCAGGCATTCGCTCATTTGGAGAGCTTCATGATCGACCTGTACTACTGGACTACCCCCAACGGTCACAAAGTATCGCTGTTCCTGGAAGAAGCCGGCCTGCCCTATAAGGTGCACCCGATCAATATCGGCCAGGGCGACCAGTTCAAGCCGGACTTCCTGAAGATCGCTCCCAACAACCGCATCCCGGCCATCGTCGATCAGAATCCGACCGACGGCGGTGCGCCGATTTCGCTGTTTGAATCCGGCGCAATCCTGTTGTACCTCGCGGAAAAAACCGGCCAGTTCATTCCACAAGACCTGCGTGGTCGCCAGGAAGCGCTGCAATGGTTGTTCTGGCAAATGGGTGGATTGGGGCCGATGGCGGGCCAGAACCACCACTTCAGCCAGTTCGCCCCGGAGAAGATTCCCTACGCGATCAAGCGCTATGTGGACGAAACCGCGCGCCTGTACGGTGTGCTCGACCGGCGCCTGGCCGACCGCGCGTTCGTGGCCGGTGAGGACTACAGCATTGCCGACATGGCGATCTATCCATGGATCGTTTCCCACAAGTGGCAGAGCCAACGCCTGGAAGACTTCCCACATGTGCTGCGCTGGTTCAACAGCATCAAGGAGCGGCCAGCGACCGTGCGCGCGTATGAACTGGTACAGAAAGTGAACCCGCCCAAGGCCTGACCTGAAGCAGCACGCGATCAAATCCGGGCGCTGGCCTGCCTGCGATAGCCTCACGATGGTGTGACTGACGCACCTGGGTGCTGGCATCGCAGGCAGGCCAACGCCCACCTTGATCGCTGTCCGAATCAAGTTCTCACGCTTAACCCAAAACTCCCGCTTGCGTCGTTTCGCCGCGCTCACTAACGTAGCGCCTTTACTGACGCTACCCCCCGCAGGAGCTTTGCCATGGCCTCGCCAGCCCTCTCACATTTTCTTCCCCGGTTCGGCGTTGCCGCGGCAGTGGCCAGTGCATTAAGCCTGGCCGGTTGCCAGCTCCAGAGCACCCAGGACACCCTGCCGCCAGTTGCCGGCGTGCAGCCGATCAAAGGCCTGGCACAGAATGTATCGGTACGCCGCAATGCCCAGGGCATGCCGCTGATCGAAAGCAACACCTTCCACGACGCGCTGTTCAGCCTCGGTTATGTGCACGCCAGTGACCGCATCACCCAGATGATCACCCTGCGCCTGCTGGCCCAGGGCCGCCTGGCAGAAATGTCCGGCCCTGAGGTACTGGATGTCGACCGTTTCATGCGTGCAGTCAACCTCAAGAAAAGCGCCGGCGAGCTGTATAACGCCTCCTCGCCGCGCCTCAAGCGCTTCTTCGAAGTGTATGCGCGCGGCGTCAACGCCTACCTGTTCCGCTACCGCGACAAGCTGCCGCCGGATCTGGCCCAGACCGGCTACAAGCCCGAGTACTGGAAGCCGGAAGATTCGGCGCTGCTGTTCTGCCTGCTGAATTTCAGCGAGTCGGCCAACCTGCAGGAAGAACTTGCCTCCCTGGTGCTGGCGCAAAAAGTTGGCGTCGACAAGCTCGCCTGGCTGACGCCGAGCACGCCGGATGAGCCGATTCCGCTGGCCGAAGCCGAGAAACTCAAAGGCGTGAACCTTAGCCAGATCACTGGCCTGGCCGGACTGGACACGGTCAGCCAGCAACTGAGCAGCCTCAACGCGCTGGCTGTCACTACCTCGAGCAACTGGGCGATTGGCCCGCAACGCAGCCGCAGCGGCAAAAGTCTGCTGGCCAGCGACCTCGCCGCCCAGCCCCAGGCTCCGTCGCCGTGGAGCTACGTGCAGATTCGTGCGCCGAAATACCAGGGGGTCGGTGCTTCGATTGCCGGCTTGCCGACCCTGTTGTCCGGTTTCAACGGCAAAGTCGCGTGGAGCATGAGCACGGTCAAGGGCGACACCCAGGACCTGTTCCTGGAGAAGGTCAAGCGCCAAGGCAACGCGTTGTACTACGAGAACAACGGAAAATGGCTACCGGCTGGCGTGCGCAACGAAACCTACTTCGCCAAGGGCCAGCGCCCACTGCGTGAAGTGGTGTACGAAACCCGTCACGGCGCCCTTCTCAACAGCAGCCAGGCCCTGACCAGCGGCTTGGGTCTGGCCCTGCAAACGGCCGACTTCAAGGATGACAAGAGCCTGGATGCGTTCTTCGACTTGTCCCGGGCGCAAAACGTCGCCAAGGCGTCGGACGCCACCCGCGAAATCCGCGCGATTGCCTTGAACATGATCTTCGCCGACGCCACCAATATCGGCTGGCAAGTCACCGGGCGTTTCCCCAACCGTCGCGAAGGCGAAGGCCTGCTGCCCTCGCCGGGCTGGGACACCCGCTTTGACTGGGACGGCTACGCCGATGCGATGCTGCACCCCTACGACCAGGACCCGGCCCAAGGCTGGATCGGCACCGCCAACCAGCGCACCGCGCCGCGCGGCTACGGCATGCAACTGTCCAACTCGTGGGACGCGCCGGAGCGCAGCGAGCGCCTGGCGCAATTGGCCAATGCCGGCAAGCACGACAGCCGCAGCATGATCGCCATGCAGTACGACCAGACCACCCTGTTCGCCGCCAAGCTCAAGACCATGTTCCAGGCACCGGGCATGGCCCAGCCGCTGAAACAGGCGATTGCAGCATTGCCGGCCGCCGAACAGGCCAAGGCGCGCGAGGCGCTGAGTCGCTTGATGGCGTTTGATGGCCGGCTCGTGGCAACGTCCGCCGACGCCGCGCTCTACGAGCTGTTCCTGCAGGAAAGCACCAAGCAGATCTTCCTCGACGAACTGGGTCCGGAAAACAGCGCGAGCTGGAAGGCCTTCGTCAGCAACGCCAGCCTGTCCTATGCCGCCCAGGCCGACCACCTGCTGGGCCGTGAAGACAGCCCGTTCTGGGATGACGTGCGCACGCCGCAAAAAGAAGACAAACCCGCGATCCTTGCGCGCAGCCTGGCCGCCGCGATCACCGTCGGCGACAGCCAACTCGGTGCCGACCACAAGGCCTGGCAGTGGGGCAAGCTGCACAGCACCACCTGGAAAAACAGCACTGGCCAGGTAATTCGCGGCCCGCTGGCGTCCGGTGGCGACCACAACACCCTGAACCCGGCACCGTATGCCTGGGGCCAGGACTTCAACACCACCCAGGTGCCGGCGCTGCGCATGATCGTCGATTTCGGCCAGGTGGAACCGATGATGGGCCAAGGTGGCATCGGCCAGTCCGGCAACCCCGCCAGCCCGAACTACGCCAACGGCATCGACCCGGCGCTCAAGGCGCAATACCTGAGCTTCCCGATGCAGCCGCAGAACTTCGAGAAGGTGTATGGCAAGGCGCGGTTGACCCTGACGCCGGGCAAATAACCCGCCTCCTTATAGGCGCCGGCTTGCCGGCGATGGTGCACTGTGAGCCGGCGTCCCAGCCGTCTGACACAGCGCTATCGCCGGCAAGCCGGCGCCGACAATGGACCACCTGCATTCAGATAGAACTTCTCGCCCCGCCCCTGCCTCCTACCTGATAAGCCCATTGCTCCCGGCACGCCCATGGACCTTGTCATCGCCCGCCCCGAAGGCCTGTACTGCCCCGCCGGAGATTTCTACATCGACCCCTGGCGCCCGGTGGAACGTTCGGTCATCACCCACGCCCACGGCGACCACGCCCGCACCGGCAACCAGCACTACCTTGCCGCCGCCCCCGGTGAAGGCATCTTGCGTTCGCGCCTGGGCCAGGACATCAACCTGCAGACCCTCGCCTATGGCGAACGACTCGTCCACCACGGCGTGACCCTGAGCTTCCACCCTGCCGGGCATGTACTCGGTTCGGCCCAGGTGCGCCTGGAATACCAGGGTGAAGTCTGGGTTGCCTCCGGCGACTACAAAGTCGAACCCGACGGCACCTGCGCGCCGTTCGAGCCCGTGCGTTGCCACACCTTTATCACCGAGTCGACCTTCGGCCTGCCGATCTACCGCTGGCAACCCCAGGCGCAGATCTTTGCCGGGATCAACGCCTGGTGGCAGGCCAATATCGCCGCCGGCAAGGCCAGCGTGTTGTTCTGTTACTCGTTCGGCAAGGCCCAGCGCATCCTGCATGGCATCGATGCCAGCATCGGCCCGATCCTCAGCCATGGCGCGGTCGAACCGCTGAACCGGGTGTACCGCGAAGCGGGTATCTATATCCCGGAAACCCTTTACGCCGGCGACTTCAAAAAAACCGACCCGCTGCTGCGCCAAGCCCTGATCATCGCCCCGCCCTCCGCCGGCGGCAGCAGTTGGATCAAGCGCTTCGGCGACTACAGCGACGCCTTCGCCAGTGGCTGGATGCGCCTGCGCGGCACACGGCGGCGGCGCGGGGTCGACCGTGGCTTTGTGCTGTCCGACCACGCCGACTGGCCGGGGCTGTTGTGGGCCATCGAACAGACCGGCGCCGAACGCGTGATGGTGACCCACGGTTCGGTCGGCGTACTGGTGCGCCACCTGCGGGAAAAAGGCCTGGATGCCCAAGGCTTCACCACCGAATACGGGGATGACGAAGAAGAGGCCACGGCATGAAAGCCTTCGCGCAGCTCTACGCCAACCTTGACGCCACCACATCCAGCAATGCCAAGCTCGCGGCATTGCAAGCCTACTTCCTGCAAGCCCCGGCAGAAGATGCGGCATGGGCGGTGTATTTTTTGTCCGGCGGGCGCCCTCGCCAGTTGGTGCCGACGCGCCTGCTGCGGGACATGGCCACCGAGGCGGCGGGCATCGAGCCGTGGCTGTTCGAGGAAAGCTACCAGTCGGTCGGCGACCTGGCCGAGACCATTTCCCTGCTGTTACCGGAATCTACCTACACCTCGCAGGATGGCCTGGCGGTGTGGCTGGAAGAAAAGCTCCTGCCGCTGCGCGGCCTGGCACCTCAGGATCTGGCCGAGCGCCTGCCGGCGTTATGGGCGCAACTGGATCAACCGAGCCTGATGGTGTGCATCAAGCTGATCACCGGCAGCTTTCGCGTCGGCGTGTCCAAATTGCTGGTCACCCGTGCACTCGCCGCAATGGCCGACCTCGACAGCAAGCGGGTCGCGCAGCGGTTGGTGGGTTATACCGACCTGTCCAACCGGCCGACGGCCGAAGGCTACCTCAAGCTGATCGCCGCCGAATCAGACGACGAACATGCGCAGCGCGGCGGACAGCCCTATCCGTTTTTTCTCGCCCATGGCTTGTCGCAACCGGTGGAGCAATTCGACGCATTGCTCGGCTCCCCCGCCGATTGGCAGGTGGAATGGAAGTGGGATGGCATTCGCGCGCAACTGGTCAAGCGCGACGGCCGCTTGTGGGTGTGGTCGCGTGGCGAAGAATTGGTCACCGAGCGTTTCCCCGAACTGCACAGCCTGACCAGTGGTCTGCCCGATGGTACGGTGATCGACGGCGAAATCGTGGTGTGGAAGGACGCAGTGCAGCCCTTCGCTCTGCTGCAACAGCGAATTGGCCGCAAGACCCTGAGCAAAAAGGTGCTCGACGATGCACCGGTCGCCGTCCTCGCCTATGACCTGCTGGAATACCAGGGCGCCGACTGGCGCAACCAGCCCCAGGCCGAACGTCGCGTTCAACTCGAGCGGGTAATCGCCCAGTGCAACCAACCCGTGCTGATTCCATCGCCCCTGCTCACGGGCGCGACCTGGCAGGATCTTGCGCAGCAACGCGAAGCCTCCCGTCAGTTGGGCGTCGAAGGCATGATGCTCAAGGAGCGCAAAGGCCTTTACGGTGTGGGTCGCACCAAGGACATGGGCCTGTGGTGGAAGTGGAAAGTCGACCCGTTCAGCGTCGACGCCGTGTTGATCTACGCCCAGCGCGGCCATGGTCGGCGCGCCAGCCTCTATAGCGACTACACCTTCGCCGTGTGGGACGGCCCGCCCGGCAGCGAGCGCACGCTCGTGCCCTTCGCCAAGGCCTATTCAGGGCTGACCGACGAAGAGATGCGCAAGGTCGACGCGATTGTGCGCAAGACCACCGTAGAGAAGTTCGGGCCGGTCAGCAGTGTCACGCCGAGCATGGTGTTCGAGCTGGGGTTCGAGGGCATTGCCCTGTCCAAGCGGCATAAAAGTGGGATCGCGGTGCGGTTTCCGAGGATGTTGCGGTGGCGGCAGGACAAGGCGGTGGATGAGGCTGACAACCTGGCCACGCTGCAAGACCTGCTGACCGGATGCTAAAACCCCACAAATCCCTGTAGGAGCTGGCTTGCCTGCGATGGCGGCGGATCAGTGACAGATGAATAAGCTGACCCGCCGCCATCCCCGGCAAGCCAGCTCCCAGGTTTTCGATCTGCATCAGCCCCAAATGGGTGCACTGTTTTTTGCGTGCCCATTTTCGGGCATCTCCTACACTGAGATCTCCCTCTTCCCACCTTTTAAAACGACCATTCGGAACTATGGTGCAGAAATTGCTACTTGTGTTGCGTCTGACACCGTTCAGTAACAGTCCTAAACGCGCCACAAGCGCTTATCTTGGTTTCCAGGGATTACATAATGAAAAAAGCATTGCTGACCCTTTCTGCACTGGCTCTGTGCATGGCCGCTGGTACTGCGTTGGCCAAGGAATACAAGGAACTGCGTTTTGGTGTCGATCCGTCCTACGCGCCATTCGAATCCAAGGCCGCCGACGGCAGCCTGGTGGGCTTCGATATCGACCTGGGCAATGCGATCTGCGCCGAGCTGAAAGTGAAGTGCAAGTGGGTCGAAAGTGACTTCGACGGCATGATTCCAGGCCTGAACGCCAACAAATTCGACGGCGTGATTTCGTCGATGACCGTGACCGAAGCCCGTGAAAAGGCGATCGACTTCTCCAGCGAGCTGTTCTCCGGCCCGACCTCCCTGGTGTTCAAAAAAGGCGCGAACTACTCCACGCCTGAGTCCCTCAAGGGCAAATCGGTGGGCTACGAGCAAGGCACTATCCAGGAAGCCTACGCCAAGGCCGTGCTGGACAAAGCCGGTGTGACCACCAAGGCCTACGCCAACCAGGACCAGGTGTACGCCGACCTGACCTCCGGCCGTCTGGATGCGTCCGTGCAGGACATGCTGCAAGCCGAACTGGGCTTCTTGAAGTCGCCGGCCGGCGCTGACTACGAAGTCAGCAAGGCTATCGACGACCCTCTGCTGCCGTCGAAAACTGCGGTCGGTATCAAAAAAGGTAACAAAGACCTCAAGGCCTTGCTCGATAAAGGTATCAAAGCGTTACACGATGATGGCACCTACGCCACCATCCAGAAGAAACACTTCGGCGATCTGAACCTCTACAGCGGTAAATAACACCCTGGCGCCCACCGGTTTGCGGTGGGCGCTTTTTTATCGCCATTAGGTCCTGAATTCATGTTTGAAGATCTTTTGCAAACCCTGGGGCTGGGCGCCTTCAGTTTGAAGGGGTTCGGCCCGCTGTTGCTCCAAGGGACGTGGATGACCGTAAAACTCTCGGTCGCCTCCCTGGCTGTCAGTGTCCTGCTCGGCCTGATTGGGGCCAGCGCGAAACTGTCCAGCGTCAGCTTGATCCGTATTCCCGCCCAGCTCTACACCACCTTGATTCGCGGCGTACCTGACCTGGTACTGATGCTGCTGATTTTCTACAGCCTGCAAATCTGGCTGACCGGTTTGACCGACTTCATGGAATGGGACTACATCGAGATCGACCCATTCAGCGCCGGGGTGATCACCCTGGGCTTCATCTACGGTGCCTACTTCACCGAGACATTTCGCGGTGCGATCCTCGCGGTCCCGCGTGGCCAGTTGGAAGCTGCAACCGCCTACGGGCTGAGTCGCGGGCAGCGGTTTCGCTTCGTGACCTTTCCGCAGATGATGCGTTTTGCCCTGCCGGGCATCGGCAATAACTGGATGGTCATGCTCAAGGCCACGGCGCTGGTATCGATCATTGGTCTCGCGGACCTGGTCAAGGCCGCCCAGGATGCCGGCAAGAGCACCTATCAACTGTTTTACTTCCTGGTCATCGCGGCGTTTATCTACCTGCTGATCACCAGTGCATCCAATTTCGTCCTGCGTCGGCTTGAACGCCGCTACTCCGCTGGGTCCCGGGAGGCCGTGCGATGATCGAACTCCTGCAGCAATACTGGCGCCCCTTCCTGTACAGCGACGGCCAGCACATCACCGGGCTGGCAATGACCATGTGGCTGCTCAGCGCCTCGCTGGTGATTGGTTTCCTGGTCTCGATCCCGCTGTCCATCGCCCGCGTCTCGCGCAATCGCCTGGTGCGTTGGCCGGTGCAGTTCTACACCTACCTGTTTCGTGGCACGCCGCTCTATATCCAGTTGTTGATCTGCTACACCGGCATCTACAGCATCGCCGCGGTGCGCGCGCAGCCGGTGCTGGACGCATTTTTTCGCGACGCGATGAACTGCACGATCCTGGCCTTCGCCCTCAACACCTGCGCCTACACCACCGAGATTTTCGCCGGTTCGATCCGCAGCATGGCCCACGGCGAAGTCGAGGCCGCCAAGGCCTATGGCCTCAGCGGCTGGAAGTTGTATGCGTATGTGATCATGCCGTCGGCCCTGCGCCGCTCGTTGCCGTACTACAGCAATGAAGTGATCCTGATGCTGCACTCGACCACCGTGGCGTTTACCGCGACAGTGCCCGACATTCTCAAGGTCGCACGGGACGCCAACTCGGCGACCTACATGACCTTCCAATCCTTCGGCATCGCCGCGCTGATCTATCTGACAGTGACCTTTGCCCTGGTCGGCCTGTTTCGTCTGGCGGAGCGCCGCTGGCTGGCCTTCCTCGGGCCGAGTCATTAAGGAGCCTTCATGCGTCATCAGGTTCATGAACTGATCGCGCCTGTGCCTGGCACGGCGCGGCAGATTCACAGTTTCCACTTCGGCCCGGAACAGGCTGAAGGCAAGATCTACATCCAGTCGTCGCTGCATGCCGATGAAATGCCCGGCATGCTGGTGGCCTGGCACCTCAAGCTGCGCCTGGCGCAACTGGAGGCCGCCGGGCGCCTGCGCGGCGAAATCGTGCTGGTGCCGATCGCCAACCCGGTGGGCCTGGAACAGGTGTTGATGGATATTCCGCTGGGCCGCTACGAGCTGGAAAGCGGGCAGAACTTCAATCGCTTGTTTGTCGACCTCAGTGACGCGGTGGGTAACCAGGTCGAGGCATTGCTCGGGGATGATCCGCGGCACAACGTCGAACTGATCCGCACCGCGCTGTCCAACGCCCTCGCCGCGCAAACCGCCGAGACCCAGCTGCACTCCCAGCGCCTGGTGCTGCAACGCCTGGCCTGCGATGCCGACATGGTGCTCGACCTGCATTGCGATTTCGAAGCCGTGGCGCACCTGTACACCACGCCCGAGGCGTGGCCGCAGGTCGAGCCACTGGCGCGCTATCTCGGCTCGGAAGCCAACTTGCTCGCCACCGATTCCGGCGGGCAATCCTTCGATGAGTGTTTCACCCTGGTGTGGTGGCAATTGCAGCAGCGTTTCGGCGAGCGCTTCCCGATCCCCATGGGCAGCTTTTCCGTCACCGTCGAGCTGCGTGGCCAGGGCGACGTCAACCATGGGCTGGCCAGCCTCGATTGCCAGGCGATCATCGACTACCTGATCCACTTCGGCGCGATCGAGGGCGAAGCCGCCCCGCTGCCGGCGCTGCCCTACCCCGCCACGCCGCTGGCAGGCGTGGAACCGGTGGCGACACCGGTCGGCGGCCTGCTGGTGTTCAGCGCCCTGCCGGGGGAATACCTGGAGGCCGGGCAACTGATCGCCGACATCATCGACCCCATTACCGACCGCGTAACGCCTGTGCACTGCCAGAAGGCCGGCCTGCTTTACGCCCGTTCGCTACGCCGCATGGCCACTGCCGGGATGGTCATCGGCCATGTCGCCGGCTCAGAGGCCTACCGTAGCGGCTATCTACTTTCGCCTTGAGGATGCACGCCCCATGTACAAATTGACCGTTGAAGGCCTGCATAAAAGCTATGGCGACAATGAAGTGCTCAAAGGTGTCTCGCTCAAGGCCAAGACCGGTGACGTGATCAGCCTGATCGGCGCCAGCGGCTCGGGCAAGAGCACCTTTTTGCGCTGCATCAACTTCCTGGAAACCCCCAACGACGGCGCCATGACCCTCGATGGCCAGCCGATCCGCATGGTCAGCGACCGCCATGGCATGCGCGTGGCTGACGATGCCGAACTGCAGCGCCTGCGCACACGCCTGGCGATGGTGTTCCAGCACTTCAACCTGTGGAGCCACATGAGCGTGCTGGAAAACATCACCATGGCCCCGCGCCGGGTGCTGGGTTGCAGCAAGAAGGACGCCGAAGACCGTGCCCGTCGCTACCTCGACAAGGTCGGCCTGCCGGCACGCGTGGCCGATCAATACCCGGCCTTTCTCTCCGGCGGGCAGCAGCAACGGGTGGCCATCGCCCGCGCCCTGGCCATGGAGCCGGAAGTGATGCTGTTTGACGAACCTACTTCAGCCCTCGACCCGGAGCTGGTGGGCGAGGTATTGAAGGTGATCCAGGGCCTGGCCGAGGAAGGCCGCACCATGATCATGGTGACCCATGAGATGAGCTTCGCGCGCAAGGTGTCGAGCCAGGTGCTGTTCCTGCACAAGGGCCTGGTGGAAGAGCAAGGTGCGCCGGCGGATGTGCTGGGCAACCCGAAAAGCGAGCGGCTGCAGCAATTTCTCAGCGGCAACCTGAAATAAACGTGTAGGAACCGGCCTGGCGATAGGGCCTTGAGCCCTGCGGCGATCTTTGCGCCACCCTCGCCGCGGTGCGACGCGCCTGCAAGGATTGCGTTAAACCTTTGATGCTCGGTGAAGGTCTGTGGAATAGGCCTTCCAGAGTGTCAGCCGTCGCATGGCAAAACCCCACGACTTCGCCAAAACATGGTTCGCCGCCAAGGGCTGGAAACCGTTCGCCTTCCAGAAAGCGGTCTGGGCTGCCGTCAAGGCAGGCCAGTCTGGCTTGCTGCATGCCAGCACTGGTGCGGGCAAAACCTATGCGCTGTGGTTTGCCGCCCTGAATCGCTTCGCCATCACTCGCCCGCCGGCCAGCGGCAAACGCAAAGCGCCCGCAGAGCCTTTGACGGTGCTGTGGATCACGCCCATGCGGGCGTTGGCCGCCGATACCGCCCGCGCACTCGAAGCACCGCTCGAGGCCTTGCAGATTCCCTGGAGCATCGGCCTGCGCACTGGCGATACCAGCAGCAGCGAGCGTGCACGCCAGACACGCCGACAGCCCACCGCACTGGTCACCACCCCGGAAAGCCTGACCCTGATGCTCGCCCGCGCGGACAGCGAAGTGAGCCTGGCGCACCTGCGCATGGTGGTGGTGGATGAATGGCATGAGCTGATCGGCAACAAGCGCGGCGTGCAACTGCAGCTGGCGCTGGCACGGCTGCGGCGTTGGCATCCCGAACTGATGGTATGGGGGATTTCGGCAACGCTGGGTAATCAGGCTCACGCCTTGGAGGTATTGGTCCCACAAGGTGGCGGGATCAACGTGCAGGGGCAGACAGCCAAGCAGCTGTTGGTCGACACCTTGTTGCCGCCCGTCGCGGAACGCTTCCCCTGGGCCGGGCATATCGGCTTGAAAATGTTGCCGCAGGTAGTGGCCGAAGTGGAAACCAGCAGCAGTTGCCTGGTATTCACCAATACCCGCGCGCAATCGGAAATCTGGTACCAGGCGTTGCTCGAGGCGCGCCCGGACTGGGCCGGCTTGATTGCCCTGCACCATGGCTCACTGTCCCGGGAGACGCGTGACTGGGTCGAGCGCGCACTCAAGGACGGGCAGCTCAAGGCCGTGGTGTGCACCTCGAGCCTGGACCTGGGGGTGGATTTCCTGCCGGTGGAAAGAGTCCTGCAGATTGGCTCGGCCAAAGGCGTGGCGCGGCTGATGCAACGCGCCGGGCGCTCGGGCCACGCGCCGGGGCGGCCATCGCGGGTGACGCTGGTGCCGACCCACAGCCTGGAACTGGTGGAAGCCGCCGCCGCCCAGGATGCCATTGCGCAGCGGCACATCGAAGCGCGGGAATCGCCGCACAAGCCGTTGGATGTACTCGTACAGCACTTGGTGAGCATGGCGCTGGGAGGTGGCTTCACCCCTGATGCGTTGCTGGCGGAAGTGCGCGGTGCCTGGGCCTATCGCGACCTGACCGAGGCCGACTGGGCCTGGGCCCTGGGCTTTGTGCGCCATGGCGGGCTGTCGCTGACTGCCTACCCGGACTACCGCCGCGTGGAGCCCGACGAACACGGCATCTGGCGCGTCCCCGACGCCAGGCTCGCGCGCCGGCATCGCATGAGCGTGGGCACCATTGTCAGCGACGCCAGCATCCAGCTGAAATTCTGGAGCAAGGGCGGCGGCGGCAAGAACCTCGGCAGTGTCGAAGAAGGCTTCATCGCGCGCCTCAAGCCGGGTGATGGGTTTCTGTTTGCCGGGCGCTTGCTGGAGCTGGTCCGAGTGGAAAACATGACCGCCTATGTACGTCGCAGCAGCGCCAAAAAAGCCGCAGTGCCGCGCTGGAATGGCGGGCGCATGCCGCTTTCCAACGAGTTGGCGCAAGCCGTGGTGGAACGCTTCGACGCTGCGGCGCGCGGGCACTACGACGGCCCGGAAATGCGCGCGGTGCAACCTTTGTTGCAGACGCAATTGCGCTGGTCCGGCCTGCCGACGCACGACGGGTTGTTGGCCGAAGCCCTGAAATCACGCGAGGGGTGGCACCTGTTTCTCTACCCGTTTGCCGGGCGCCAGGTGCACTTGGGCCTGGCGAGCCTGTTGGCATGGCGGGTCAGCCAACGCCAACCCGTGACCTTTTCGATTGCAGTGAATGATTACGGCTTGGAGCTGCTGAGCGCGACACCGGTGGAGTGGCCTGCCCTGCTGAATGAGGCATTGCTGAGCCCGGCAGACTTGCTGGCCGACGTCGTGGCCAGCCTGAACGCAGGCGAACTCGCCCTGCGCCGCTTTCGCGAGATTGCGCGGATCGCCGGACTGGTGTTTGCCGGATACCCCGGCGCGCCGAAAAGTACACGCCAGGTACAGGCGTCCAGCGGCCTGTTCTTCGAGGTATTCAAGCAATATGACCCGCAGAACCTGTTGCTGACCCAGGCGGGGGAAGAAGTCCTGCGTGATGAGTTGGATATTCGTCGGCTGGAACAGACACTGCGGCGTCTGTCAGCGCTGCAACTGGACTTGCACGTGATCGAACGGCCGACGCCGCTGGCCTTTCCGCTGTTGGTGGAACGGATGCGTGAAAGCATGAGTTCGGAAAAACTCTCCGAGCGCATCGCGCGGATGGTCAAGGACCTGGAGAAAGTCGCGGATAACGGGAAGGCTTGATGTATTACACCGTGCAATTGGAAGGTGAAACGTTATGGCTGCTGGCGGACAAGGCCGTGTATTGGCCTGCGCATCAGTGTTTGCTGATCGCCGATGCGCATTTCGGCAAGGCCTCGGCCTACCGCAGCCTCGGGCAACCGGTGCCACAGGGGACTACCACCGAGAACCTGCAACGACTGGATCGGCTGTTAGCGGCCTTTACCTGCACGCGCGTGATCTTCCTGGGCGACTTCCTGCATGGCCCCGGCTCGCATGCCAGTGGCACGCTGGGCGCCTTGCGGGCGTGGCGTGAACGCCATACAGGGCTGCACCTGACCTTGATTCGCGGCAATCACGACAAGCGCGCAGGCGACCCGCCGGCGGACTTGGACATCGAGGTGGTCGTGGAGCCGCTGCTGATGGGGCCCTTCGCACTGCAACACGAACCGGATGCGCATGCCAGCCACCATGTACTCGCGGGGCATGTGCACCCGGTGTATCACTTGCGCGGCAAAGGCCGGCAACGCTTGCGCCTGCCGTGCTTCCAGCTGGGTAGCCACGTCAGCCTGTTGCCGGCATTCGGGGCGTTTACGGGGGGTTATGCGGTGGAGCAGGACAATGACCACCGGATCTTTGTGATCGGTGATCACGAGGTATGGCCAGTGCGTTGACCGGCCTCCCAGTTATCAGGCGACAGGCGCGGGCGGTGGCTCGTCCGGAAGGGTCGGTTCACCGGGCTCGGTCGGCTGGGGGTAATCCGGCTCGGGTTGGCCGGGGATGCCGCCTGCGTAGGCGGGATCGGCCATCAGGGACCAGGCCAGAACACCAATCTGGTTGGGTTCAAGCCGGGCAAGTTCGGCGCTGATTCGCGGGTCGATCTTCATAAAAGTACTCCTCAAGCGTGGCCCGGCGCGTCTTGCACGCGCCGAGGCAGTACACCCAATAGAGTCACTTTCCGCAGACTAATTCCCTTGGCGTGTAGGACCTTTCGATCAAGCGCGCGGCAAGGTCACGCCACGCTGGCCTTGGTACTTGCCGCCACGGTCCTTGTAGGACACTTCACAGGCCTCATCGGACTGCAGGAACAGCATCTGCGCCACGCCTTCGTTGGCGTAGATCTTCGCCGGCAGCGTGGTGGTGTTGGAGAACTCCAGGGTCACGTGACCTTCCCACTCAGGCTCGAGCGGCGTCACGTTGACGATAATGCCGCAGCGAGCGTAGGTGCTCTTGCCCAGGCAGATGGTCAACACGTCGCGCGGAATGCGGAAAAACTCCACGGTACGCGCCAGGGCGAAGGAGTTTGGCGGGATGATGCACACGTCGCTCTTCACGTCGACGAAGCTTTTTTCGTCGAAGTTTTTCGGATCGACGGTCGCCGAATTGATATTGGTGAACACCTTGAATTCATCGGCGCAACGCACATCGTAGCCGTAGCTGGAAACCCCGTAGGAAATCAGGCGTTCAGCGCCTTCGCCACGCATCTGGCGCTCTACGAAGGGCTCGATCATGCCGTGCTCTTGCGCCATGCGGCGAATCCACTTGTCCGATTTGATGCTCATGGCGGGTGTCCTGAATAGCGAGGTGGAAAAATTCTGTGGGGCATCTTACCGGGGCCAGCGTTGGGGTTCAAAGGGCGTGGGGGATTTGTTGATGAATGCGCACGCTCCTGTAAGTCGCGGCCAGCGGGGCCGGGACCCGGGTTGCAGGCGCTGGTGGCGGTAAATACCACCGCCAGTCACGAAAATAGAGAAACCTTCGGAAATACCATTGGCACGTCCCGGAAAAAGGGTTAAGGTGGCGCCACTGTGCTGCTTGTGTCACTGAGAATCTCTACACGATATGTTGAATTTCGATCCAACCATCTCCAAGAATTTTTCCTGCTCTTTGCACTCAGTCTCGGCCAGGGCTTTTCCTGAGTCGCAGTTAACTTTGTCCAAGGAGATACACCATGTCTAATCGCCAAACTGGTACCGTTAAGTGGTTCAACGATGAAAAAGGCTTCGGCTTCATCACTCCACAATCCGGTGACGACCTGTTCGTTCACTTCAAAGCTATCCAATCCGACGGCTTCAAAAGCCTGAAAGAAGGCCAACAGGTTTCTTTCATCGCTACCCGCGGTCAGAAAGGCATGCAAGCTGAAGAAGTTCAAGTTATCTAACTTGTACTGACTTAGTCGAAAAAACCCCGCCCTCAAAAGCGGGGTTTTTTTATGTCTGCAATTTGGTGCTGTGATGCCACGCACAAAGCAATGTGGGAGCGGGCTTGCTCGCGAAAGCGGTGGATCAGTCAGCACATCTGCCTACTGATACTGCGCATCCGCGAGCAAGCCCGCTCCCACATTTCGTCCTGCGTCGCCTATTGGAACAACGACTCACTCGACAAGCCATTCTTCTCCAGGATCTCACGCAAGCGCTTGAGCCCTTCTACCTGGATCTGCCGCACCCGCTCACGGGTCAGGCCGATCTCCAGGCCTACATCCTCCAGGGTGCTGCTCTCGTGGCCACGCAGGCCGAAGCGGCGGATCACCACCTCACGCTGCTTGTCCGTGAGCTCCGACAACCACTGGTCAATGCTTTGGGACAGATCATCGTCCTGCAACAGTTCGCAAGGATCTGTAGGACGGTCATCCGTCAGGGTGTCCAGCAGGGTTTTATCCGAATCCGGACCCAGCGAGACGTCGACCGAAGACACCCGCTCGTTAAGGCCCAGCATGCGCTTGACCTCCCCTACCGGTTTTTCCAGCAGGTTGGCGATTTCTTCGGGCGAGGGTTCATGATCGAGTTTTTGTGTCAGCTCACGCGCCGCCCGCAGGTAGACGTTGAGCTCCTTGACCACATGGATTGGCAGCCGGATCGTGCGGGTCTGATTCATGATCGCCCGTTCGATGGTCTGGCGAATCCACCAGGTGGCATAGGTTGAGAAGCGGAAGCCCCGCTCAGGGTCGAACTTCTCCACCGCCCGGATCAAGCCCAGGTTGCCTTCCTCGATCAGGTCCAACAGCGACAGCCCACGATTGACGTAGCGTCGGGCGATTTTCACCACCAGTCGCAGGTTGCTTTCAATCATGCGCTTGCGCCCAGCCGGATCGCCCTTTTGCGACAAGCGCGCAAAATGGACTTCTTCTTCGGGGGTCAGCAGGGGGGAAAAGCCGATTTCATTGAGGTACAGCTGGGTCGCGTCGAGCGCCCGGGTGTAGTCAATGTATTTGTGTTGCTTTAACGCGGTGGAGTTCTTGGATTTGGTACGAACTGAAGGTACAGCAGGTCCCTCATTCGACATCGATTCCGTAGCGATACCGGTCTCCATAAGGAGAACCTCATCGTCGATGTCAAACTCCGGCGCTTCTTTACTGAGAGCCATTGTTATAGTCCTTTGGTGAGTTCGACCTCAAGCTCAAGCGACGCCTTTATCCTTGGCAACGCTGGAGCCTGTTCCTTCTACGTGAGGGAACAGGCTGTGCAACACATCAACGACGGGGTAGGAATTGCAGCGGATCTACGGGCTTCCCCTGACGGCGAATCTCAAAGTGCAGTTTCACCCGGTCTGTACCAGTTGACCCCATTTCGGCAATTGTCTGTCCGACTTTGACCTGCTGCCCCTCCCGAACCAACAGCCTGCGGTTGTGACCGTAGGCACTGACGTAGGTATCGCTGTGTTTGATGATGACCAGCTCGCCGTAGCCCCGTAAACCACTCCCGGCGTACACCACTGTCCCATCAGACGCAGCTAAAACAGGCTGTCCCAAATCTCCGGCGATATCAATGCCTTTATTCAAACTACCGTTTGAAGAGAATTTTCCAATCAATACCCCGTTTGAAGGCCACCCCCAACCGGTCGGTGCAGGCCCTGCCGGCGGCAGCGCCGCGGGTGCCGGCTTGCTCGCAACCGTAGGCGCGGCGGTGCCTGCAGGCCGGGTGATGATGGTGGTCTTGCTCGAAGACGACGGCGAAGATCCGCTGTTTGTCACCACTGCCGTAGGCGTTGAACCAGTGCGCCCATCGAAGCGAATGGTCTGACCCGGATGTATCGTATACGGCACAGGAATATTGTTGCGAGCTGCAAGTGCCTTGTAGTCCCAGCCATAGCGGAAGGCAATCGAGAACAGTGTGTCGCCTTTGCGAACCACGTACTGGCCAGTGGTGACCGTCGGCTTTTGCGGCACTGCGCTATTACGGTCAACCACCCGCGCGCCGCTGCTTGGCGAGCTGGAGCACGCCGCCAACAGGGAACTCAAGACAAGGCCAAGCACCAGTCGCTGAAAGCTTGTTTTACTCATACGCTGCGCAAGACCTGTGAGACTCACCCGCCGCTCCCTTTGTGGTGGCTGAACATGAACGCCTGTATCAGGCTTGAAATATGACGCAAGTATAACTGGGCATTGGCTTTTTACCGGCACACGACTGAAACGAAAAATTCATCCTGTTGAATGCCGCCGCTCATCTTGTTGACTCGATGAACCCCGCCGTAAGACACATCCTCACCAGCAGAATTCACTGCCCATGAACAAATGATCAGGCCAGCGGGCCGTTCAGCAACGGTACGAATCGCACGGCCCCCAGCACATGCCGGGAAAAGCCGTCGTCCTCACGGATAATGAGCATCAATTGTTGCACTTCGCCGGAACCCACCGGGATCACCAGGCGGCCGCCCGGCGCGAGTTGGTCAAGCAACGCTTGCGGCACATCCGTGGCCACGGCGGTGACGATGATGCCGTTATACGGTGCCAGCGCCGGCCAGCCTTCCCAGCCATCACCCCAGCGGAACACCACGTTGCGCAGGTTAAGCTCCACCAGGCGTTCCTTGGCGCGGTCCTGCAGCACCTTGATGCGTTCTACCGAGAACACCCGCTCCACCAGTTGCGCCAGTACCGCGGTCTGGTAGCCGGAGCCGGTACCGATTTCCAGCACCTTGTCCAACGGCCCGGCGGCCAGCAGCAGCTCGCTCATGCGAGCCACCATATAAGGCTGGGAGATGGTCTGGTTATGGCCGATCGGCAATGCCGTGTCTTCATAGGCACGGTGGGCCAGGGCCTCGTCGACAAACAGATGCCGAGGCGTGCGCCGGATCACTTCCAGCACCTGGGCGTTGGACAAGCCTTCCTCGTACAGGCGCTGGATCAAACGCTCGCGGGTGCGCTGGGACGTCATCCCGATGCCACGGCGCAGCAGGTCGTCTTGTTCACGAGCCATCAGCGCAGGCCCTCCAGCCATCCATCGAGACCACTGAAGGCATCACTGAAGGTGCGATCAAGTTGCAACGGGGTAATCGAAACATAACCTTGCATCACCGCATGAAAGTCCGTGCCTGGGCCGCCATCTTCAGCGTCGCCCGCAGCGGCGATCCAGTAGCCTTCCTTGCCACGCGGGTCGACCACCTTCAATGGCGCTGCCGCACGGGCGCGATGGCCCAGGCGCGTCAGCTGGATGCCGCGAATATGGTCGAGGGGCAAGTTGGGAATATTGACGTTGAGCACCGTGCGTGGCGGCAGGTCGAGGGAACCATGGGCCTCCACCAGCTTGCGCGCGAAATAGGCGGCAGTGGGCAGGTTGTCCAATTGGCGCGAGGCAAACGAAAAAGCGAACGCGGTACGCCCCAGGAAGCGCCCTTCAAGGGCCGCCGCCACGGTACCGGAATACAGCACGTCATCGCCCAGGTTCGCCCCGAGGTTGATGCCCGACACCACCAGGTCCGGTTCCTGGTCCAGCAGGCTGTTGATCGCCAGGTGCACGCAGTCGGTAGGGGTACCGTTGACGCTGATAAAGCCATTGGCCAGGACCTGCGGGTGCAGCGGACGGTCGAGCGTCAGCGAGCTGCTGGCGCCGCTTTTGTCCTGGTCGGGGGCGACCACCACACACTCGGCATAATCCTGCAGCGCAGCATAGAGCGCGGCAAGCCCGGGTGCGGTGGCACCGTCATCGTTTGATATCAGAATACGCATGGGTTGTCCGTCTGCCCCACCGGCACCAGATCAACAAGCTCGCGCACCAAGACAGTGGCGAAGCATCCGGCCGGCAGGACGAATTCCAATTGCAGAATGTCCAGCGAGGGATAATGCCACGTCAACCCGCCAATGGGCAGTCGCAGAATGCGACGTTCCTGGCTCATGCCGGCTTTCACCAGCCAATCGCGCAGGTCAGCTTCTTCGGCGGCAATCGCCTGTTCCAACGCGTGGGTGGCACCCGCCGCCGGTGAGTCGCCCTCGCCCCACTGTGGACCGGTGGGGTGCAGGTCCAGAATCGCCAGGCGCGGGTCGCTGCATTCCGCCTCCCCCGCCGGAAAAAAGCTGCGACTGTCGGTGAAGGCCAGCAGGTCGCCGACCTGGGCCTTCTGCCACGAACCATCAGCCACACGGGCTGCCAGGACTTTGTTGAACAGGTAGCTGCGCGCGGTAGATAGCAAGCGCGAACGCACATTGCGCTGTTCCGGCAAGGCCTTGCGCGCCGCCCACTCGCGGGCGTCGGCGACGTTGCCGCCATTGTGGCCAAAGCGCTGCGCGCCGAAGTAGTTCGGAATGCCGTGTTGGGCAATCAGTTGCAACCGCGCGTCGATGGCGGCGGTGTCACCGTCCAACTGGGTCAGGCGCAAGGTGAAACCGTTGGCCGAATGCGCGCCCCGCTGCAGCTTGCGTTTATGCCGACCGGTCTTGAGGATCTTGAGGGTGTCGTTTTCGGCGCCGCTCATGTCCGGGTCGGCCTTGCCCGGCAGTTGCACGCTGAACCATTGGCGGGTCAACGCCTGGCGGTCCTTGAGCCCGGCGTAGCTGACGGTGCGCAACGGCACGCCAGCGGCCTTGGCAATCCGCCGCGCAGCTTCTTCGGTATTCAGACCGCGCTTTTCCACCCACAGCCACAGGTGCTCGCCCTCGCCGCTCAGCGGGATGTCCAGCACCTCGTCCACCTGGAAATCTTCCGCCGTGGCCTTGAGGACCGCGCTGCCCAAGGCCTCGCCGTAGGCCCGTGGGCCCAGCAGTTGCAGGTCATTCATGCGCGCAGCAACAAGGCGACGGAGTGCACCGCGATGCCCTCTTCACGACCGGTAAACCCGAGCTTTTCGGTGGTGGTGGCTTTCACGTTGACTTGATCCAATTCAATTTGCAGGTCTGCGGCAATCAGCGCGCGCATCGATTCGATATGCGGGGCCATTTTCGGCGCCTGGGCCACAATGGTGTTGTCGACGTTGCCGACCTTCCAGCCCTTGGCATGGATCAGGCCGACCACATGGCGCAGCAACACGCGGCTGTCCGCCCCCTTGAAGGTGGGGTCGGTGTCCGGAAAGTGCTTGCCGATATCGCCCAACGCCGCTGCGCCGAGCAAGGCATCGCTCAAGGCATGCAGGACAACGTCGCCGTCGGAATGAGCCAGCAACCCATGGTGGTGTGCAATGCGCACGCCGCCCAGGGTGATGAAATCGCCTTCAGCGAAACGGTGCACATCGTAGCCGTGGCCAATACGCATAAAAAAACGCCCCGATTTAATTCAGGGCGTGATTCTACCTACTTTTGCCTCACATTAACCGAGCAAAGCACGACCATGATGTCGCAAATGGTCTTCGATGAAACTGGCGATAAAGAAGTAGCTGTGGTCATAGCCGGGCTGCAGGCGCAGTTCCAGCGGATGGTTGGCGGCCTTGGCCGCTTGCTGCAAGGCTTCCGGCTTGAGTTGCACGGCGAGGAAGTCGTCGCGGTCGCCCTGGTCTACCAGCAGCGGCAGCTTCTGCGAGGCTTCGCTGATCAGCACGCAAGCATCCCATTCACGCCATTTCGAGCGCTCTTCGCCCAGGTAACGGGAGAAGGCTTTCTGGCCCCAGGGGCAATCCATAGGGTTGTTGATCGGCGAAAATGCCGACACCGACAGGTAACGCCCGGGGTTGCGCAAGGCACACACCAGCGCACCATGGCCGCCCATGGAGTGCCCGCTGATCCCGCGTTTATCCGAAGCGGGGAAATGGGCCTCGACCAGTGCCGGCAATTCCTGCACCACGTAGTCATGCATCCGATAGTGCTTGGCCCAGGGTTGCTGGGTGGCATTCAGATAGAAACCCGCGCCCAGGCCAAAATCCCAGGCGTTATCCGGGTCGCCTGGCACACCGGGACCACGGGGACTGGTGTCCGGCGCCACGATGATCAACCCCAGTTCGGCGGCCATGCGCTGGGCGCCGGCCTTCTGCATGAAGTTTTCGTCGGTGCAGGTCAGCCCGGACAGCCAGTACAGCACCGGCAACTTGCCGCCCTGCTCCGCTTGCGGCGGCAGGTAGACGGCGAAAGTCATGTCGCAATCGAGCACATCGGAATGATGCTTGTAGCGTTTATGCCAGCCACCAAAACTCTTCTGGCATGAGATGTTTTCCAGGGTCACGAGAATGCTCCCAGCTGCAAGCGGCAAGCAATCAGCTGCAAGTAAGGCGTGCTCACTTTCAGCTTGTCGCTTGTAGCTTGCCGCTGCTTCAGAAGTGGATGACGGTACGAATGCTCTTGCCTTCGTGCATCAGGTCAAACGCCTTGTTGATGTCTTCCAGGCCCATGGTGTGGGTGATGAAGGTATCCAGCGGGATTTCGCCGGTCTGGGCCATTTCCACATAGCTTGGCAATTCGCTGCGGCCGCGCACGCCACCGAAGGCCGAACCGCGCCAGACGCGCCCGGTCACCAGCTGGAAGGGGCGCGTAGCGATTTCCTGGCCAGCACCGGCAACGCCGATGATCACCGACTCGCCCCAGCCTTTGTGGCAGCACTCGAGGGCGGCGCGCATCAGTTGCACATTGCCGATGCACTCGAAGGAAAAGTCCACGCCGCCGTCAGTCAAATCGACAATCACGTCCTGGATCGGGCGATCGTAGTCTTTCGGGTTGATGCAGTCGGTGGCGCCCAGTTGCTTGGCGATTTCAAACTTGGCCGGGTTGATATCGATGGCAATGATACGACCCGCCTTGGCCTTCACCGCGCCGATCACCGCCGACAGGCCGATCCCGCCGAGACCGAAGATGGCCACGGTGTCGCCCGGCTTGACCTTGGCGGTGTTGATCACTGCACCGATCCCCGTGGTGACGCCACAGCCGAGCAGGCAGACTTTTTCCAATGGGGCTTCTTTAGGAATTTTCGCCACGGAAATTTCCGGCAGCACGGTGTACTCGGAGAATGTCGAGGTACCCATGTAGTGGAAAATCGGCTGGCCCTTGTAGGAAAAGCGCGTGGTGCCATCAGGCATCAAGCCTTTGCCCTGAGTGGAGCGAATGGCCTGGCACAGGTTGGTCTTGCCCGACAGGCAAAATTTGCACTTGCCGCATTCCGGGGTGTACAGCGGGATCACGTGATCGCCGACGGCCACCGAGGTCACGCCCTCGCCGATCGCTTCAACGACCGCACCACCTTCATGGCCCAGAATCGACGGGAAGATACCTTCCGGGTCGGCGCCCGACAGGGTGTAGGCATCGGTATGGCACACACCGGACGCAACCACCCGCAACAGCACCTCGCCCGCCTTGGGCATGGCCACATCCACTTCAACGATCTCAAGGGGCTTCTTGGCTTCGAAGGCTACGGCGGCACGGGACTTGATCATCCGGGATTCTCCATCGGGTTAAAAACTGAGACGGTGAGTGTAAAACATGGCTCCCTGATTAATAATCCAGGCGAAAGCAAAACTTTATTGCTGTACAGGGATAATCACCATGCTGGAAAACCGCTGGGAAGGCATCGATGAGTTCGTCGCCGTCGCCGAGTGCAGCCAATTCACTGCGGCAGCCGAGCGGCTGGGCGTGTCGTCATCGCATATCAGCCGGCAAGTGGCACGCCTGGAAGAACGCCTGCAGACGCGTTTGCTCTATCGCAGCACGCGCAAAGTGACGCTGACTGAGGCCGGCCAGACTTTCCTGCAACATTGCCAACGCCTGCAGGATGGCCGCGAGGAAGCGCTGCGCGCCGTGGGTGACCTGACCAGCGAGCCCAAGGGCATGTTGCGCATGACCTGCGCCGTGGCCTACGGCGAGCGCTTTATCGTGCCGTTGGTGACGCGGTTCATGGCGCTGTATCCGCAGTTGCGGGTAGATATCGAATTGACCAATCGCCAGCTCGACCTGGTGCACGAGGGCCTGGACCTGGCGATTCGCCTGGGACGCTTGCAGGATTCACGCATGGTCGCCGGCCGCCTCGCTCCCCGGCGCATGTACCTGTGCGCGTCACCGTCCTACCTCGCCCGGTATGGTCGGCCACATAGTTTGTCGGAATTGAGCCGGCACAACTGCCTGATCGGCAGCTCGGATATCTGGCAACTGGCCCAGGACGGGCGCGAATTTTCCCAGCGGGTGCAGGGCAATTGGCGCTGCAACAGTGGGCAAGCGGTGTTGGACGCGGCCTTGCAAGGCGTCGGCTTGTGCCAGCTGCCGGACTATTACGTCCTGGAGCATTTGCACAGCGGCACGCTGGTGTCACTGCTGGAGGCGCATCAGCCGCCGAATACAGCGGTGTGGGCGCTGTATCCGCAGCAACGGCACTTGTCGCCGAAGGTAAGGAAATTAGTGGATTTCTTGAAGGAAGGGTTGGCTGAGCGGCCGGAGTACAGCCGGTAATGCTGGGCTGTTGGTGCCGGCCTCTTCGCAGGCAAGCCAGCTCCCACATTGACCGCGTTTATCCTGCAGGAGTTGGCTTGCCTGCGACGACGGCGGGTCAGCCACCGAATGCATCACACCGTTTTCGCGAGCAAGGCTGCTGCCACAGGGGGTTGGGGTGAGCCCAGGCCCCTGGGCATATGGAGATTGAATGTAGGAGCCGGTAATGCTGGGCTGTTGGTGCCGGCCTCTTCGCAGGCAAGCCAGCTCCCACATATCGCCGACTAGCGCCGATTCGCCCACCGCAAGCGCAACCACTCCAGATCTTCCGGCCGGGTCACTTTGATATTGTCCGAGCGCCCTTCGATCAGCCGGGGGGCCTGACCGGCCCACTCCATGGCCGACGCTTCGTCGGTGATCACCGCATCCGCCACCAGGCTGTCAGCCAGCGCACGGTGCAAAGCACCGAGGCGGAACATCTGCGGGGTGTACGCTTGCCAGATCAGGCTGCGATCCACGGTTTCCTGCACCCGGCCGTGCTTGTCGACACGCTTGAGGGTGTCGCGGGCCGGCACGGCGAGCAGGCCACCCACCGGGTCGTCCGCCAGCTCCGCCAGGAGTTTGTCGAGATCATCGCGGCTCAGGTTGGGTCGCGCCGCATCGTGCACCAATACCCAATCGTCGTCGCCGGCGCCCAGCGCATTCAGATGCAGCAGTGCATTGAGCACCGACCCCGAGCGCTCCGAACCGCCGTCCGCACGCTGGATGCGCGGGTCAGTGGCACACGCCAGGCTGGGCCAATAGGGATCATCAACCGCAAGACTGACCACCAGGCCCTTGAGCGTAGGGTGGTCAAGGAAACAGCCGAGGCTGTGTTCGAGAATAGTGCGCCCGCCCAGTTGCAGATATTGCTTGGGACGGTCCGCGGCCATACGGGCACCGATGCCCGCGGCAGGTATCACGGCCCAGAAGGCCGGCAAACGGTGACTCATTGGGCCAACTGGTAGAGGGTTTCGCCCTCCTTGACCATGCCCAGCTCATGACGCGCGCGCTCTTCCACGGTCTCGGTGCCTTTTTTCAACTCAAGCACTTCGGCATCGAGGACGCGGTTACGCTCCAGCAGACGCTCGTTCTCGGCATGCTGGTCGGCAATTTGCTGCGTCAGGTCTTTTACCTGCGCAAAGCTGCCATTACCCACCCATAGGCGGTACTGCAGGCCAGCCAGCAACAAGAGCAAGACGAGGAACAACCAATTGGGACTGCGCATCGAATATCGGGTATCCAGTGAAAAAAGACCGCCATGCAAAACTTTTGCAGCAACTGATAGCACGAAGCCTGGAAGAACCAGGCTTGTGCTAGATAGTCATCAGATTAGCGTCGAAATGCACACTGTCGTGATTTTTCCGACGCAATCCGCGGACTTTTTACCATTTAACAATCAGCCGCGAAACTCGCTGCGACCGTTGTATTTGGCTTTGCCGCCCAGTTGCTCTTCGATACGCAGCAATTGGTTGTACTTGGAAACGCGGTCGGAACGGCACAGGGAGCCGGTCTTGATCTGGCCCGCCGAGGTGCCCACGGCCAGGTCGGCAATGGTCGAGTCTTCGGTTTCGCCGGAGCGGTGGGAGATCACGGCGGTGTAGCCCGCAGCCTTGGCCATCTGGATGGCTTCCAGGGTTTCGGTCAGGGTGCCGATCTGGTTGAACTTGATGAGGATCGAGTTGGCGATCTTTTTGTCGATGCCTTCTTTCAGGATCTTGGTGTTGGTCACGAACAGGTCGTCGCCCACCAGTTGGATTTTCTCGCCGATCTTGTCGGTGAGGACTTTCCAGCCAGCCCAGTCGGACTCATCCAGGCCGTCTTCGATCGAGATGATCGGGTAGCGCTCGGTCAGGCCCTTGAGGTAGTCGGCAAAACCTTCGGAGGTGAACACGTGGCCTTCGCCGGACAGGTTGTATTTACCGTCCTCGTAGAACTCGCTGGCCGCGCAGTCCAGGGCCAGGGTCACGTCGGTGCCCAATGTGTAGCCAGCGTTGGCCACCGCTTCGGAGATCACTTTCAGTGCATCTTCGTTGGACGCCAGGTTCGGCGCGAAACCACCTTCGTCACCCACAGCAGTGCTGAGGCCACGGGCCTTCAGTACAGCCTTCAGGTGATGGAAAATCTCGGTGCCCATGCGCAGGCCTTCGGAGAACGACTTGGCGCCCACCGGCTGCACCATGAATTCCTGGATGTCGACGTTGTTATCGGCGTGTTCGCCACCGTTGATGATGTTCATCATCGGGACCGGCATCGAGTAGACACCCGGCGTGCCGTTCAGGTTGGCGATGTGGGCGTACAGCGGCAGGTCCTGGTCCTGGGCCGCGGCCTTGGCAGCTGCCAGGGACACCGCGAGGATGGCGTTGGCGCCCAGGCTACCTTTGTTTTCAGTGCCGTCGAGCTTGATCATCGCGTGGTCCAGGGCTTTCTGGTCCAGCGGGTCCTTGCCCAGCAACAGGTCACGGATCGGGCCGTTGATGTTGGCTACGGCCTTGAGTACACCCTTGCCCAGGTAACGGCTCTTGTCGCCATCACGCAGTTCCAGCGCTTCGCGCGAACCGGTGGAAGCACCGGACGGCGCGCAGGCGCTGCCGATGATGCCGTTATCGAGAAGCACGTCGGCTTCGACGGTGGGGTTGCCACGGGAGTCGAGAACTTCACGACCTTTGATGTCGACGATTTTTGCCATTGTTGTAAACACTCCAAAGTTGACGAAAACGCTCTATACCGCTCGATTTAACTTGTGGTGCACATTGCAGGAGCCGGCTCGCCGGCGATGCGGTCCGTTGCATCGCCGCAAGGCTTGAGGGCGCCATCGCCGGCAAGCCGGCTCCTGCACAGGGATCGTGATCTTACGCGGTTTCGACGACAGGAAAACTCTTGACCAGTTCGTCCATCTGCTTGAGCTGGGCCAGGAACGGCTCCAGCTTGTCCAGGCGCAGGGCGCAGGGGCCGTCGCACTTGGCGTTGTCCGGGTCCGGGTGGGCTTCCAGGAACAGGCCCGCCAGGGACTGGCTGATGCCCGCCTTGGCCAGGTCCAATACCTGGGCACGACGCCCGCCAGCGGAATCGGCGCGGCCACCCGGCATTTGCAGCGCGTGGGTCACGTCGAAGAACACCGGGTATTCGAACTGTTTCATGATGCCGAAACCGAGCATGTCCACCACGAGGTTGTTGTAGCCGAAGCTCGAACCACGCTCGCAGAGGATCAAGTGGTCGTTACCCGCTTCCACGCACTTGTTCAGGATGTGTTTCATCTCCTGGGGTGCGAGGAACTGGGCTTTCTTGATATTGATCACCGCGCCGGTCTTGGCCATGGCGACCACGAGGTCGGTCTGGCGCGACAGGAAGGCCGGCAACTGGATGATGTCGCACACCTCGGCGACCACGGCAGCCTGCTCAGGCTCGTGGACGTCGGTGATGATCGGCACGCCGAAGGCTTGCTTGATGTCCTGGAAGATCCGCATGCCTTCTTCAAGGCCCGGGCCGCGATAGGAGGTCACGGACGAACGGTTGGCCTTGTCGAAGCTGGCCTTGAACACATACGGGATCCCCAGTTTCTGGGTAACGCGTACGTACTCTTCACAGACCTGCATCGCCATGTCGCGGCTTTCCAGCACGTTCATGCCGCCGAACAGCACCATGGGCTTGTCGTTGGCAATCTCGATATCGCCTACGCGAATGATCTTCTGGGCCATCAGGGTTACGCCTTCTTCTGATGTTGCGTCAGTGCTGCTTTGACGAAACCGCTGAACAACGGGTGACCGTCGCGCGGCGTCGAGGTGAACTCAGGGTGGAACTGGCAAGCCACGAACCACGGATGATCCGGTGCCTCGACCACTTCAACCAGCGCGCCATCACCGGAGCGACCGGAGATCTTCAGGCCAGCTTCTTTGATTTGCGGCAGCAGGTTGTTGTTCACTTCGTAGCGGTGACGGTGACGCTCGACGATCACGTCCTTGCCGTAGCAGCCGTGGACCAGCGAGCCCGGCTCCAGCAGGCAGTCTTGCGCGCCAAGGCGCATGGTGCCGCCCAGGTCGGAGGCTTCGGTGCGGGTCTCGACGGCACCGGTGGCATCTTCCCACTCGGTGATCAGGCCCACGACCGGGTGACCGCTCTTGCTGTCGAACTCGGTGGAGTTGGCGTCTTTCCAGCCCAGCACGTTACGGGCGAACTCGATGACGGCCACTTGCATGCCCAGGCAGATACCCAGGTACGGCACTTTGTTCTCACGAGCGTACTGCACGGCGGTGATCTTGCCTTCCACGCCACGCAGGCCGAAACCGCCCGGTACGAGGATCGCGTCAACCCCTTCGAGCAGCGCGGTGCCCTGGTTCTCGATGTCTTCGGAATCGATGTAGCGCAGGTTGACCTTGGTCCGGTTGCTGATGCCGGCGTGGCTCATCGCTTCGATCAGCGACTTGTACGCGTCCAGCAGTTCCATGTACTTGCCGACCATGGCGATGGTGACTTCATGCTCAGGGTTGAGCTTGGCGTCGACCACGGCTTCCCACTCGGACAGGTCGGCACCGCCGCACTGCAGGCCGAAACGCTCGACCACAAAATCATCCAGGCCTTGCGAGTGCAGGATGCCCGGGATCTTGTAGATAGTGTCGGCGTCTTCCAGGGCAATCACCGCACGCTCTTCAACGTTGGTGAACTGCGCGATCTTGCGACGCGAGGAGATGTCAATCGGGTGATCGGAGCGGCACACCAGCACGTCCGGCTGCAGGCCGATGGAACGCAGTTCCTTGACCGAGTGCTGGGTGGGCTTGGTTTTGGTTTCGCCGGCGGTGGCGATATACGGCACCAGTGTCAGGTGCATCAGCATCGCGCGCTTGGCGCCGACTTCGAAACGCAACTGGCGGATGGCTTCGAGGAACGGTTGGGACTCGATGTCACCCACGGTGCCACCGATCTCGACCATCGCCACGTCGGCATCGCCGGCACCCTTGATGATGCGGCGCTTGATTTCGTCGGTGATGTGCGGGATCACCTGAATGGTTGCACCCAGGTAGTCACCACGGCGCTCCTTGCGCAGCACGTGCTCGTAGACACGGCCGGTGGTGAAGTTGTTGTTCTGGGTCATGGTCGTGCGGATGAACCGCTCGTAGTGGCCCAGGTCCAGGTCAGTCTCGGCGCCGTCGTGGGTGACGAACACTTCACCGTGCTGGAACGGGCTCATGGTGCCCGGGTCGACGTTGATGTACGGGTCCAGCTTGAGCATGGTGACCTTAAGTCCCCGCGCCTCCAGGATGGCCGCCAATGAAGCGGAGGCAATGCCTTTCCCCAATGAAGAAACAACACCGCCCGTGACGAATATGTAGCGCGTCATGAAAAACCCTAGAAGTCTGCGTTAAAGCGGTCCGAGCCGCCGGGGAAAGCGAAGGAAGGCCGAAGCCCCCGATCACCTGCATTAATCACAGTGCACCTTTCAAAAAAACCGCCGCGTTGTGACAGACCAGCAATGAAACACCGGTACGTTGATCGCTACACATTTTTTGGAATCGCCCAGCAAAGACTGCTTGGTAATCGGCAACTGCTGCGATTCAGGCGAATCCACAGAAGTTGTATCAAGAAGGGAGCGTAGTCTACCGGAAAGGCTCTATCAGCTCAAACCTTGATCGCAGGTCTGTGGCACCCAATGCAATTGCCAGCGTTCGCGCGTTGCTGGCCAGAGTCCCGCAAGGCTGGGCACACCCAGCAATTGCTCGCCCTGATAGAGCAGCGGCAATCTGCCACGGACGAAACCCGGCAGCCCACTTTCATTAAGCAGGCGCTTCAAGTCACGCCGGCCTCGACCTGGCACTTCGACGATTTCACCGCCCTGGCGATAACGGACAACCAAAGGGCCTGCAGGCGCAGTGCCGGTCACACTCAGCCGACCATTGCCGGGTAACTCTAGTGGGTATTGCGGATCAGGCCAGCTCACCGATGCGTCGGAAAATTCCGACCAAACGGCAGGCAGCCACCAGATGCGCCCACGGCAACGGTGCAGCTCACCGTCAGCCAGGCGCCACACAGGCTGTGCGTCGTCCTTGGCATCCCGCAGGGAAAGCCAGCTGGCCCAATGGTCGCTGTCGGGCAAGCGGGTAAGCGGAGTCAGCCAATGCCGCAGGGCATTGCGCTGCCGAGCATCGGACAGTTGACACAGCGGCGCTAGCGCCAGCGACGGTAATGGCAGCCAGGCAAAGGGGGACGGCTGATCGGCGGCGTGCAGATCCATGTGTGCCAGCTCATCGAGCAGGCCCTGGGCTTCACTCAGGTGCTCGGCCGTGCGCGCAAGGCTGGCTACCGCTTGAGGCCAGCGCTGCGCAAGCACCGGCAATACACGATGACGAATGTAGTTGCGAGAGAAGCGTGGATCGGCGTTGGACGGGTCTTCGATCCACCTGAGCTGATGCACGCGGGCGTAGGCTTCCAGCTCTTCACGCGAGACATGCAGCAATGGCCGCACCAGATAGCCACCTGCCAATGGCCGCTGTACCGGCATTGCCGCCAACCCGCGCACCCCAGCGCCACGCAACAAGCGAAACAGCAGGGTTTCAGCCTGATCGTCACGATGCTGGCCGGTGAGCATCACCTGCCCTGCCCCCGTCACCTCGGTAAACGCCTGGTAACGCGCGTCTCGGGCGGCGCGCTCCAGGCTGGCACCGGGTTGCACCTGCACGCGTATCACACGCAGGGGCACGCCCAGGCTGTCGCATACCGACTGGCAGTGAACAGGCCACGCGTCGGCGGCAGCTTGCAGGCCATGGTGGACATGGATCGCGCCAAGTGGCGGGAGGTGGTCAGTGTTGGCCAACGTGGCCAGGAGGTGCAGCAGGACAGTGGAATCAAGGCCACCCGAGAATGCGACGTGCCAGGCCGGGGCATTGCGCCACGGGGCAAGGGCTTGCAGGAGTTGGGCGGGTAGAGTTGGTTTCATCACACATTACCGCCGCCAATCTGGAATACGTCCGCCAAGCATACACAAAGCAAATGTGGGAGCGGGCTTGCGTGGGAACCGGGCTTGCCCGCGATGCAGGCAACTCGGGTCATCAGTGACACCGAGTTGATGCTATCGCAGGCAAGCCAGCTCCCACACAAGCCAACCCCCACATTGAGTACTGCGTCGTGCTTAGAGGCCGTAGCTCATCAGGCGCTCGTAGCGACGAGCCAGCAGCGCTTCGTTATCCAGCTTCTTGAGCATCGCCAGTTGCGAGCCCAGTTCGGCACGGATGGTCGCGGCAGCCGCGGCCGGGTCACGGTGGGCACCGCCCAAAGGCTCGGCGATGACTTTGTCCACGATACCCAGGCCTTTGAGGCGATCGGCGGTGATGCCCATGGCTTCAGCAGCGTCCGGCGCCTTTTCGGCGGTTTTCCACAGAATCGAGGCGCAACCTTCCGGCGAGATCACCGCGTAGGTCGAGTATTGCAGCATGTTCAGCTGATCGCAGACGCCAATGGCCAGTGCACCGCCGGAACCGCCCTCACCGATCACGGTGGCGATGATCGGGGTTTTCAGACGGGACATCACTCGCAGGTTCCAGGCGATCGCTTCGCTCTGGTTGCGCTCTTCAGCGTCGATACCTGGGTATGCACCCGGAGTGTCGATGAAGGTCAGGATCGGCATCTTGAAACGTTCGGCCATTTCCATCAGGCGGCACGCCTTGCGGTAGCCTTCCGGACGCGGCATGCCGAAGTTGCGACGGACTTTCTCGCGCACTTCACGGCCTTTCTGGTGACCGATCACCATCACCGGCTGGTCGTCCAGGCGGGCAATACCGCCAACGATGGCCGCGTCGTCGGAGAAGTGGCGGTCGCCGTGCAGCTCGTCGAACTCGGTGAAGATGTGCTGGATGTAGTCCAGGGTGTATGGACGGCGCGGGTGGCGAGCCAGGCGCGCGATCTGCCAGCTGGTCAGCTTGCCGAAGATGTCTTCGGTGAGCGTGCTGCTCTTGTCTTGCAGGCGAGCGATCTCATCGCCGATGTTCAGCGAATTGTCATTGCCGACCAGGCGCAGTTCTTCAATCTTGGCTTGCAGGTCAGCGATCGGCTGTTCGAAATCAAGAAAATTCGGGTTCATAAGCGTCCGTCTTGGGTCGACGGCCAGGGAGTGCCTGGCCAGCCGGTTGTCTATTCGCGCCCTACCTTAAGGGAGAGGCGCGTTTAGGTCGAGATTAAATGTTTAGTCGTGATCAGACATATCTGACCGTCAACGGTATTGGAGGAAGACGTTGTCTCGCCCGAACTGGTCACGCAATGCTTGAATCAAGCCATCAGCGGGATCAATTCGCCAGGTCTCACCAAACTGCAGCATCGCCTTGGCGTCATTGCCGGTGTACTCCATGGTCACCGGGCACGCACCACGGTGGCGCTTGAGCAGGTCGCCCAACCAGCGTAGCTGATCGCCCTTGAGTGCCTCGGTTTTCACCTTCAGGCGCAGGCTTTCGGCCAGATTGGTACGCGCATCCTCCATGCTCATCACCCGCTTGATCCGCAGGCGCAGGCCGCCGGAGAAGTCGTCGTTGCTGACCTCCCCTTCCACGACCACCATGGCATCGGTCTGCAGCAGCGACTGCGCGGAATGGAAGGCGTCGGCAAACAGCGACGCCTCGATCCGGCCCGAGCGGTCGTCGAGGGTGATAAAGCCCATCTTGTCGCCCTTTTTGTTTTTCATCACGCGCAGGGCGATGATCATGCCGGCGACGGTCTGGGTATCCCGCGCCGGCTTCAGGTCGATGATGCGCTGGCGGGCGAAACGGCGAATCTCGCCTTCGTACTCGTCAATCGGGTGACCGGTGAGGTACAGGCCCAGGGTGTCTTTCTCACCCTTGAGGCGCTCCTTGAGGGTCAGTTCCTTGGCCTTGCGATGGTTGCCGTACACATCCGCGTCTTCCTCGACGAACAGCCCGCCAAACAGGTCGGCGTGACCGCTGTCGTGGGTGCGGGCGGTCTGTTCGGCGGCCTTGATCGCTTCTTCCATGGCGGTGAGCAGCACGGCGCGGTTGCGGTCGATGTTCGCCTGGTAGGCCTTCGGCTCGTCATGGAAGTACGGGCCGAGGCGGTCCAGCGCACCGCTGCGGATCAAGCCGTCGAGGGTGCGCTTGTTGATGCGCTTGAGGTCCACCCGTGCGCAGAAGTCGAACAGGTCCTTGAACGGGCCGTCCTGGCGGGCTTCGGTGATGGCTTCCACCGGGCCTTCGCCGACGCCCTTGATTGCGCCGAGACCATAGATGATGCGGCCTTCGTCGTTCACCGTGAACTTGAATTCCGAGGCGTTCACGTCCGGCGCGTCGAGGCGCAGCTTCATGGTGCGCACTTCCTCGATCAAGGTCACGACCTTGTCGGTGTTGTGCATATCCGCCGAGAGTACCGCAGCCATGAACGGCGCCGGGTAGTGGGCTTTCAGCCAGGCGGTCTGGTACGACACCAGGCCGTACGCGGCGGAGTGGGATTTGTTGAAACCGTAACCGGCGAATTTTTCCACCAGGTCGAAGATGTTACCGGCGAGGTCAGCGTCGATATTGTTGGTGGCGCAACCTTCAATGAAACCGCCGCGCTGCTTGGCCATTTCCTCGGGTTTTTTCTTACCCATGGCTCGACGCAGCATGTCCGCGCCACCGAGGGTGTAACCGGCCATGACCTGGGCAATCTGCATCACCTGTTCTTGATACAGGATGATGCCGTAGGTCGGCGCCAATACGGGCTTGAGGCCTTCGTACTGGTAGTCCGAGTGCGGGTACGCCAGCTCGGCACGCCCGTGCTTACGGTTGATGAAGTCATCCACCATGCCCGATTGCAACGGGCCCGGACGGAACAGGGCCACCAGTGCGATCAAGTCTTCCAGGCAGTCGGGCTTGAGCTTTTTGATCAGCTCTTTCATGCCACGCGATTCAAGCTGGAACACCGCTGTGGTTTCAGCTTTTTGCAACAGCGTGTACGTCGGTTTGTCGTCCAGCGGGATAAAGGCGATATCCAGCGGTTCTTCACCGACCTTGGCGCGGTCGCGGTTGATGGTCTTGAGCGCCCAATCGATGATCGTCAGGGTCCGCAGGCCGAGGAAGTCGAACTTCACCAGGCCGGCAGCCTCCACGTCGTCCTTGTCGAACTGGGTTACCAGGCCATCGCCTTCTTCGTCGCAATAGATCGGCGAAAAGTCGGTCAGCTTGGTCGGCGCGATAACCACACCACCGGCGTGTTTACCGACGTTACGCACCACACCTTCAAGCTTGCGGGCCATGTCCCAGATTTCGGCGGCTTCTTCATCGACCTTGATGAAGTCGCGCAGGATTTCTTCCTGCTCGTAAGCCTTCTCCAGAGTCATGCCGACTTCGAACGGAATCATTTTCGACAGGCGGTCAGCCAAGCCGTAGGACTTGCCCTGCACCCGTGCCACGTCGCGGATTACCGCCTTGGCCGCCATCGAACCGAAGGTGATGATCTGGCTCACGGCGTTGCGGCCGTACTTCTCGGCCACGTATTCGATCACGCGGTCGCGACCGTCCATGCAGAAGTCGACGTCGAAGTCGGGCATGGAGACCCGTTCCGGGTTGAGGAAGCGCTCGAACAGCAGGTCATATTCCAGCGGGTCGAGGTCGGTGATCTTCTGCACATAGGCCACCAGCGAGCCAGCACCTGACCCCCGGCCCGGACCGACCGGTACGCCGTTGTTCTTGGCCCACTGGATGAAGTCCATCACGATCAGGAAGTAACCGGGGAACCCCATCTGGATGATGATATCCAGCTCGAAATTCAGCCGATCGACGTAGACCTGGCGCTTGGCCTCATAGTCTTCGGTGGTGTCCTTGGGCAGCAGGACGCTGAGGCGCTCCTCCAGGCCGTCAAACGACACCTTGCGAAAGTATTCATCGATGGTCATGCCATCGGGAATCGGGAAGTTGGGCAGGAAGTGCTTGCCCAGCTTCACTTCGATATTGCAGCGCTTGGCGATTTCGACGGAGTTTTCCAGGGCCTCGGGCAGGTCACTGAACAGCTCGGCCATTTCATCCGCGCTTTTGAGGTACTGCTCTTCGCTGTAGTTCTTGGAGCGGCGCGGGTCATCCAGGGCCCGGCCTTCGCCGATGCACACGCGGGTTTCGTGGGCCTCGAAATCTTCTTTCTTGATGAAGCGCACATCGTTGGTCGCCACCAGCGGCGCACCCAGCTTGTCGGCGAGGGCCACGGCGGCGTGCAGATGCTCTTCATCGTTGGGGCGGTTGGTGCGCTGCACTTCCAGATAGAAGCGCCCCGGAAAGACCTGCATCCACTCACTCGCCAATACTTCGGCTTCGTGCGGGTTGCCGCCCAACAGCGCGATGCCGATCTCGCCTTCTTTGGCGGCCGACAGCATGATCAGGCCTTCGCTGGCCTCGGCGACCCACTCGCGCTCGATGATGATCGAGCCGTTGCGCTGGCCATCGATAAAACCACGGGAAATCAATTCGGTGAGGTTGCGATAACCGACGCCGTTCATCGCCAACAGGCTGATGCGGCTCAGGGGGTTATCGGGGTCTTTGTTGGACAGCCACAGGTCGGCGCCGCAGATCGGCTTGATCCCGGCGCCCATGGCGTTCTTGTAGAACTTGACCAAGGAACACATGTTGTTCTGATCGGTCACCGCGACCGCAGGCATATTCATGCCCACCAGGGTTTTGACCAGCGGTTTGATCCGTACCAGGCCGTCGACCAGGGAGTATTCAGTGTGCAGGCGTAGATGAACGAATGAAGCCGGCATAGTGATCCTGTCTTGATACATGAAAACAACAAGGCCCGGATTGTACCGGGCCTTGGCAAAAACATCAGCCTCGCGACTAAACCTCGCTGAGGCTCTCGCGCAGCTCGTAGGCCTGGCGCACCGGGGCGAACGAGCGGCGGTGGATCGGGGTAGGACCCAGGCGCGCCAGGGCTTCCAGATGAACGGGCGTCGGATAGCCCTTGTGCCCGCCGATGCCGTAGCCGGGATAGATCAATTCAAACGCAGCCATTTCACGGTCGCGACTGACTTTGGCCAGGATCGAAGCGGCGGCAATGGCCGGCACCTTGCTATCGCCCTTGACCACCGCCTCGGACGGCATGGCCAGCTTGGGGCAACGGTTGCCGTCGATCATCGCCATTTTCGGCGTGATGTGCAGGCCTTCCACCGCACGCTGCATGGCCAGCATGGTGGCGTGGAGGATATTCAATTCGTCGATTTCTTCGACTTCGGCCCGGGCGATATGCCAGCTCAGGGCTTTTTCACAGATCTCGTCGTAGAGCTTTTCACGGCGTGCTTCGGTGAGTTTCTTCGAGTCGTTGAGGCCCAGGATCGGGCGGTTCGGGTCGAGGATCACCGCCGCCGTCACCACCGCGCCGCACAGCGGGCCGCGTCCGACTTCGTCAACGCCGGCCACGAGTGCGTGGGCTTCGGCAACCAGGCTGAAATCCAGGCCCATTTGCGTGCTCATAAAGCTTCCTGTTTGTGGCCGATCAAGCTCAACACGGCGTCAGCCGCCTGGTTCGAGGCATCCCGGCGCAGGGTGCGGTGGATGTCGTCGAAACCACGGGTCTGTTCTTCGCCGCCGTCGATCAAGGGTAGTAGAGTTTGCGCGAGGGCCTCGGGCGTTGCATCGTCCTGCAACAACTCCGGCACCAGCAGGCGCTGGGCCAGCAGGTTGGGCAAGGAGATGTAAGGGCTCTTGACCATGCGCTTGAGAATCCAGAACGTCAGCGGCGCAAGGCGGTAGGCCACAACCATCGGGCGCTTGTACAGCAAGGCTTCCAGTGTCGCGGTGCCCGAGGCGATCAACACCGCGTCGCAGGCCGCGAGAGCCAGGTGCGACTGACCGTCGAGCAAGGTCAATGGCAGGTTACGACCTTCCAGCAAGGTTTCGATCTGCGCGCGACGCTGCGGGCTGGCGCACGGCAGCACGAAACGTACGCCCGGCTTCAAGGCCTGCAGGCGCTCGGCGGCATCAAAAAACACCGAGGCCAAGCGGCCGACTTCGCCGCCACGGCTGCCCGGCATCAGCGCCACCAGCGGGCCGTCGGGCAGGCCCAGCTCGGCACGCGCAGCCGCGCGGTCAGCCTGCAAGGGAATGGTGTCCGCCAGGGTATGCCCGACAAACCTTACCGGCACCCCCTTCTCTTCGTAGAACCTGGCCTCGAACGGCAGCAGGGTCAACATCAGGTCACAGCCTTCACGGATTTTCAGCACACGCTTCTGCCGCCACGCCCAGACGGATGGGCTGACGTAGTGCACGGTCTTGATCCCGGCCTGGCGCAACTTGAGTTCGATGTTGAGGGTGAAATCCGGTGCGTCGATGCCGATGAAGACGTCAGGCTTTTCTTCGATCAGGGTCTGGATCAGCAGCTTGCGGCGGGCCAACAGCTCGCGCAGGCGACCCAGCACCTCAACCAGCCCCATGACCGACAGGCGCTCCATGGGGAAGTAGGACGTGAGCCCTTCAGCCTGCATCAGCGGGCCGCCGACGCCAATGAACTCTACCGCAGGATGCTGGGCCTTGAGCGCCCGCATCAGACCTGCGCCCAAAATGTCGCCGGAGGCTTCTCCGGCCACCAGCGCGATACGCAGAGTGGCCATGATCAGCGGGTGATGCCGCGAGTCGACGCTTGGATCGAGTCGCGAAACACCGCGACTTCCGGGAACAACGCTGCCGACTCTGCCAGTTGGATCAACGCCTGGTCCACCGTCAGCCCCTGACGATAAACCACCTTGTAGGCACGGCGCAGGGCGTGGATCGCCTCTTCGCTGAAACCCCGACGGCGCATGCCTTCGAAGTTCATGCTGCGGGCTTCGGCCGGGTTGCCGAATACCGTGACAAACGCCGGTACATCCTTGCCAATTGCGGTACCCATGCCGGAAAAGCTGTGGGCGCCGATATGGCAGTACTGATGCACCAGGGTAAAACCGGACAGGATGGCCCAGTCGTCAACATGCACATGGCCAGCCAAGGCAGTGTTGTTGACCAGGATGCAGTGGTTGCCGATCACGCTGTCATGGCCGATATGGGCATAGGCCATGACCAGGTTGTGATCACCCAGCGTGGTCTCGGCACGATCCTGCACGGTGCCACGGTGAATGGTCACGCCTTCACGGATGATGTTGTGATCACCGATTACCAGGCGTGTTTCTTCACCCTTGTACTTCATGTCCGGGGTGTCTTCGCCTACCGAGGAGAACTGGTAGATGCGGTTGTGTTTGCCAATGCGGGTCGGACCCTTGAGGATCACGTGCGGCCCGATGACAGTCCCCTCGCCGATTTCCACACCTGCGCCGATGATCGACCAAGGGCCGACCTCAACGTCGGCGGCCAGCACGGCCGACGGATCGATGATTGCGCGAGGGTCAATCAAACTCATAGTTTGCGTTCCGCACAGATGATCTCAGCGGAGCACACCGGCTTGCCATCCACCGAAGCCTGGCATTCGAACTTCCAGATCTGGCGCTTGCAGCTGATGAACTTGGCTTCCAGGATCAACTGGTCACCCGGGGTAACCGGGTTGCGGAAACGCAACTTGTCGGAGCCCACGAAATAGTAAAGCGTGCCATCGGCAGGCTTGAGGTCGAGCATTTTGAAACCAAGGATACCGGCAGCCTGGGCCATCGCTTCGATGATCAACACGCCCGGCATGATGGGATGCGCAGGAAAGTGACCATTGAAGAACGGTTCGTTGATGCTGACATTCTTGTAGGCACGAATGCGCTTTTCCTCAACATTGAGGTCCACTACGCGGTCCACCAGCAGGAACGGGTAACGGTGAGGCAGGTATTCGCGAATCTCGTTGATGTCCATCATTTCGGGGGGAAGCCTGTAATAAAGATTGGGGGCGGGCGAACTAAAAGCACGCCCCGCTAGCAAATCAAGGAGGCAGTCTAGCGGCTGTGCACACTTGATATGGAAATGGTATCAGCCTTCTGATGAAGCATTACCGCCAGGGGTCACGTCTCCAACACGCTTTTCCAGCTGTTTGAGGCGTCGAGCCATGTCGTCGAGCTGCCTCAACCGTGCTGCACTCTTGCGCCATTCAGCTGCAGGCTGCATAGCGGTACCGGAAGAATAGGCACCCGGCTCGGTAATCGAGTGGGTCACCATGGTCATGCCGGTGATGAATACGTTGTCGCAAACTTCAATATGCCCCACCAACCCTACGCCACCGGCTAGCATGCAATGCTTGCCGATTTTGGTGCTGCCGGAGATGCCTACACACGCCGCCATGGCGGTGTGATCGCCAATCTGTACGTTGTGGGCGATCTGGATCTGGTTATCGAGCTTCACGCCGTTACCGATCACGGTATCGGCCAGGGCCCCGCGATCAACAGCGGTGTTGACACCGATTTCCACGTCGTCGCCGATCAATACGCCGCCGACCTGGGCAATCTTGTTCCAGACACCTTTGGAATTGGCAAAGCCAAAACCTTCACCGCCGATCACGGCACCCGACTGGATGACCACACGCTCGCCGATACGCACATCGTGGTACAGGGTCACGCGGGGTGCCAGCCAGCCATCGGCACCGATTTCGCAGCGTGCGCCGATGAAGCAATGTGCACCGACAGTCACACCCGCCGCAATGCGTGCACCGCTCTCGATCACCGCAAACGCGCCGACGCTGGCCGCAGGGTCAACCTGCGCATCATCGGCGATGACCGCCGAAGGATGAATACCGGCGCCAGCCTTGGGTTTCGGGTCGAACAGGTGCGATACCCGTGCATAAGCCAGGTACGGGTCGGCCACCACCAGCGCATCCCCGGCAAACCCTTCGGCGTCAGCGGCTTTGAGCAACACGGCTGCAGCCTGGCTATCGACGAGGTATTTACGGTATTGGGGATTTGCGAGGAAGCTCAACTGAGCTGGGCCAGCCTCCTGCAAGGTGGCTAGCCCAGTGATTTCTTTCTCCTTGGAGCCACGCAAGGTGGCCCCCAAGAACTCGGCCAACTCGCCGAGCTTGATAGTCGCGGTCATGGCTTACTTCAGCTGGTTCATGCGCTCGATCACCTGACGGGTGATGTCGTATTGAGGCTTGACGTCGATGACAGCGCCACGCTCGAACACCAGGTCAAAGGCACCTTTCTTGATGACTTCTTCCACAGCGCTGTCCAGTTTCGGCTTCAGCTGCTTGAGCATTTCGCGGTCGGCAACTGCCTTGGCTTCGTTCAGCTCCTTGGACTGGAACTGGTAGTCACGGGCCTTTTGCTTGAATTCAAGCTCCAGGCGCTCGCGCTCGCCCTGCTGCATCTTGTCGCCACCGGCTACCAGGCGATCCTGAATGCCCTTGGCACTGCTTTCCAGGGTCTTGAGCTTGGTCAGTTGCGGACCGAATTTCTTCTCGGCATCCACGGCGTACTTCTTGGCCGCATCGGATTCCAACAGAGCCATCTGATAGTTCAGGACGGCGATTTTCATTTCGGCGAAGGCCGGGGTGGTTACCAGCACGGTGGCCAGCAGAACCAATTGAGTCAACTTACGCACGATGTACTCCTACAGAATCCGTTGTCGTTATCTTGGGTCAGACGCTTAGAACGTCTGGCCGAGGGAGAATTGGAAAATCTGGGTTTCAGCGTTATCCGGTTTCTTGATCGGCATGGCCAGAGCAAAGCTCAATGGGCCAAGCGCAGTCACCCAGGTCACACCCACACCCACGGAGCTTGCCAGGTTGCTGAGGCTCACGTCGTTGCATTGGGTTTCGGACTTCACGCCGCTCGGGTTACGGATCTGCTCGCACTTGGAGTCGAACACGTTACCCACGTCCCAGAAGACCGAAGTACGCAGCGAACGCTGATCCTTCACGAATGGCAGCGGGAACAGAATCTCCGCACCACCCTGAATCAAAACGTTACCACCGAACGGCAGCGGGTCGTTGTCCGAATCCGCCACAGTGCCTTGGTTACCGGTTACACCCACACCACGGCTTGGCGTACCACGAGGACCCAGGGTGCTGTCCTTGAAGCCACGTACCGAGTTGAAACCACCAGCATAGTAGTTCTCATAGAACGGCAAGCCATTGGTCGAACCATAACCATCGCCATAGCCCAGCTCAGTGTGCAGGCGCATGGTGTAGTTATCGCTCAACGGCTGGAACAATTGGCCGCGGTAGTCGAGCTTGAAGAACGACAGGTCGCTGCCCGGCGTCGTGGTTTCCAGGGTCAGGCTCTGGGAGTGACCACGGGTCGCCAACACACCTTTGTTCAGGGTCGACTCGGACCAGCCGGCGGACGCCTTGAAGTTCAGGAACTTGTCACCTTCGCGACGGGTAAAGTCGAAGATCTCGTCCACGGTGTACACACCGGTCTTGATCTCATCCTGTTGCGCGGTCAGGCCAAAGGTCAGGCGCGACGTTTCGCTGATCGGGTAGCCAATGTTGGCGCCCACACCCAGGCTGTCGATCGCATAGCTTGCTACGTCAACGTCGAGGTCTTTGTAGTCGGTGGTGCGATAGAAGGCGTTGTAGCCCAGGCTCACACCGTCGGCAGTCCAGTAGGGGTCGACATAACCGAAGTTATAGCGGCTCTGGTATTCGCTGCGGGTCAGGCCGATGGAAACCTTGTTACCGGTACCGAGGAAGTTGTTCTGGGTGATCGAACCACCGAGGATCAGGCCGGCGCTCTGTGCGAAACCAACGCTGGCGGTGATGGAACCCGACGCCTGCTCTTCCACGGCGTAGTTCACGTCAACCTGGTCATCCACGCCCGGTACGGCCGGGGTCTCGACGTTGACTTCCTTGAAGAAGCCCAGGCGCTCAAGACGGGTCTTGGACTGGTCGATCAGGTAAGTCGACGCCCAGCCACCTTCCATCTGACGCATTTCACGACGCAGCACTTCGTCCGCAGACTTGGTGTTGCCACGGAAGTTGATGCGGTTCACATAGGCACGCTTGCCCGGGTCGACAACGAAAGTGATGTCCACGGTGTGGTCATCATCGTGCGGGGTCGGCACGCCGTTGACGTTGGCGAAGGTATAGCCTTCGTTACCGAGGCGGCGGGTGATCAGTTCGGAGGTGGTGGTCATCAGCTTACGCGAGAACACCTGGTCCTTCTGCACCAGCAACAGCGCCTTGACCTGGTCTTCAGGGACTTTCAGGTCGCCGCTGAGCTTCACGTCACGAACCTTGTACTTCTCGCCTTCGTTGACGTTGACGGTGATGTAGACGTGCTTCTTGTCCGGGGTGATGGACACCTGGGTCGAAGCGATATCCATGTTGATATAGCCACGGTCCAGGTAGTAGGAGCGCAGACGCTCCAGGTCACCGGAGAGTTTTTCACGTGCGTACTTGTCGTCGTTCTTGAAGAACGACAACCAGTTGGTGGTCTTGAGTTCGAACAGGTCGATCAGGTCGTCATCAGCGAACTTGGTATTGCCCACCACGTTGATGTGCTGAATCGCCGCCACGGTACCTTCGTTGATGTTGACCTTGAGGCCGACACGGTTACGAGGTTGCGGGACCACTTCGGTTTCCACGGTCGCGGAGTAGCGGCCCTGGGCAACGTACTGGCGTTGCAGCTCGTTACGCACACCCTCAAGGGTGGCGCGCTGGAAGATCTCGCCCTCGGCCAGGCCGGATTGCTTGAGGCCCTTCATCAGGTCTTCAGTGGAGATCGCTTTGTTGCCTTCGATCTCGATACTGGCGACGGAAGGTCGCTCGACGACAGTGATGACCAGGACGTTGCCTTCGCGACCCAGTTGGATGTCTTGAAAGAAACCGGTTTTGAACAGCGCACGAGTGGATTCCACCAGGCGACGGTCATCAGCCTGTTCCCCAACGTTCAACGGCAAGGCACCAAAGACGCTACCCGCGGAAACCCGCTGGAGGCCGTTGACGCGAATATCGGAGATGGTGAAGGACTCGGCGTGAACTTCGGCGATCATCAATACGGTGAGAACCGCAGTTAGCAGCAGACGTTTCATGAAGTCCTTTCTTATTCCAACTGGCAATAAACAAACTGCCGCAAAATGCGGCAGATTCGCAATTCAGCGAAGCGTTACAGACGACCCAGATCGTTGACCAAGGCTAACAACATCACCCCGACCACCAAACTGATACCGATCTGTATCCCCCAACCCTGCACCCGATCCGACAAGGGACGACCACGCGCCCACTCGACCAGATAAAACAACAGATGCCCCCCATCCAATACTGGAATGGGCAGCAAATTCAGAACACCCAGGCTAATACTCAGATAAGCCAGGAAATTCAGGAAATCCGCGACACCCGACTGGGCAGAAGCGCCCGCCACTTTAGCAATGGTTATCGGTCCACTCAAGTTTTTTACCGAGAGCTCGCCGAACAACATTTTCTTGAGGGATTCGAGGGTCAGCACACTCATGGTCCAGGTGCGTCGAGCGCCCTCGCCAATTGCTGCCAACGGCCCGAAACTGACCTCGCGCACCATCGATGGCGGCCACTCTACACCTTTCACCCCGGCACCCAGGTAACCCCCGGCCGCCTTGGCTTCCCCGCGCACCGCCAGGGTGACAGGGATGTCGATTTGAGCACCGTCGCGCTCAACTTTCAGCACAATTTTGGTATCAGGCCGTACACGAACCAGGTCGACCACTTGCTGCCAGTCGCCCAATGCCTGGCCATCGAGGGCCAACAGGCGATCACCGGTTTTCAACCCGGCGGCCTGGGCCGGGCCTTTCGGGTCCAGCTCGGCGAGCACCGGCGGCAGCGCCGGGCGCCACGGACGGATACCCAGGGATTTGATCGGATCAGGCTCGTCAGCCCCCTTCAGCCAATGGTCAAGGGCCAGCGTACGCGGGGTTTCGGTCGTGGAATCCTGCTCGCGCACCACCACATTGACGGTACCGCTCTCACCCAGGCGACGAACCAATTGCAAATTGACCGCGCCCCACCCCGTGGTGGGCTCGCCATCAATGGATACAATTTCTTGCCCTGCGACCAGGCCGGCCTTGGCCGCCATGCTATCGGCCTCGACCGCGCCGATGACCGGGCGCACCTGCTGGCTGCCGAGCATGGCCAGCACCCAGAAGAACACCATCGCCAGCAGGAAGTTGGCGATTGGTCCCGCGGCAACAATCGCAATACGCTGACGAACGGTCTTGCGGTTAAAGGACTGGTCCAGTTGATCAGCCGGCACTTCACCTTCGCGCTCATCGAGCATCTTGACGTAGCCACCCAAGGGGATGGCCGCAATCACAAACTCGGTGCCGCGACGGTCATGCCAGCGCAACAGCGGCATGCCGAAACCGACGGAAAAGCGCAATACCTTGACGCCGCAACGACGTGCCACCCAGAAGTGGCCGAATTCGTGGAAGGTAACCAGCACACCCAGAGCAACCAGGGTGCCGACAATCATGTAAAGCGCACTCATCTAATTTCTCCGCATTCCAATCCAGTGCCTGAAGGCTCAAACACGCCCTCAAACTAACGCGCGTTGCGGTCCAGCCATTGTTGAGCCAGGGCACGAGCCTTGGCATCAGCCTCGAACACCGCTCCCAGATCATTCACTGCCACGACAGGCTCAAGCGCCAGGACGTCCTCGATGATACTCGCGATCTGCGGAAAGCGGATGCGCCGTTCGAGAAACGCCGCCACGGCCACTTCATTGGCAGCATTGAGCATCGCCGGTGCGCTGTTACCCGCTTGCGCCGCATGTCGTGCCAGGCGCAGGCAAGGAAAGCGTTGCTCGTCCGGCGCCTCGAAATCCAGCCGCGCAATTGCAAACAGGTCCAATGGCGCCACGCCGGAATCAATCCGCTCCGGCCAGGCCAGGGCGTTGGCGATGGGCGTGCGCATGTCGGGGTTACCCAACTGCGCCAACACCGAACCATCCACATAGTCGACCAGGGAATGAATCACACTTTGCGGGTGGATCACCACCTCGACTTGCTCGGGGCGTGCATCGAACAGCCAGCAGGCCTCGATCAACTCCAGCCCCTTGTTCATCATGCTTGCCGAATCCACGGAGATCTTGCGCCCCATGGACCAGTTCGGATGAGCGCAGGCCTGGTCCGGAGACACATGCTCCAGCTCAGCCAACGGAGTTTGACGGAAAGGACCACCAGAGGCCGTCAGCAGAATCCGACGCACGCCGACCTGGCTCAGGCCTCGGGCAAAGTCACCCGGCATGCACTGGAAAATGGCGTTGTGCTCACTGTCGAGGGGCAGCAACACCGCGCCGCTCTTGCGCACCGCCTGCATAAAAAGTGCACCGGACATCACCAGCGCTTCTTTATTGGCCAACAGGATCTTCTTGCCAGCATCGACCGCAGCGAGGGTTGGACGCAAGCCAGCTGCCCCGACGATGGCGGCGACAACGGTATCCACCTCGGCATCCGCCGACACCTGGCACAGCCCCTCCTCGCCCACCAACACCTGGGTAGCCAGCCCGGCAGCCCGCAGATTATCCTGCAGCCCGCGCGCCAACGTGGCCTCAGGCACGACGGCGAAACGCGGTGCGTGACGCACACACAGGGCGAGCAATTCGCTCAAACGGGAGAATCCGGTCAGCGCGAAGAGCTGATAGCGATCCGGGTGGCGAGCGATCACGTCCAGGGTGCTCAGCCCTACCGAGCCCGTAGCCCCCAGCACGGTTACCTGTTGCAGGCGGCTCACGAGGCAGTCATCCACAGCAGTACGGCAAAAATCGGGATGGCCGCCGTCAGGCTGTCGATACGATCCAGCACGCCGCCGTGACCCGGCAGCAGGTTGCTGCTGTCCTTGATCCCGGCCTGGCGCTTGAACATGCTTTCGGTCAGGTCACCGACCACCGAGATAAAGACGACGATGGCAGTGCCCAGCAGCGCCAGGAAGATCTCCTTCACCGACCAGTCACGCACCACACCCACCACCAGCGTGATCAGCAGGGTCAATGCCAGGCCGCCGTACACGCCCTCCCAGCTCTTGCCCGGGCTGACCGCCGGCGCCAGCTTGCGCTTGCCGAACGCACGACCCGAGAAGTAGGCGCCGATATCCGCGCCCCAGACAAGCACCATCACCGCCATGATCAGCCAGTTGCCCATCGGCGAATGCTTGATCAGTACCAGCCCTTGCCAGGCCGGTAGCAGGATCAACAGGCCAATGACCAGCTTGCAGGCCACACTGGACCAATGACTGCTGGTGCGCGGATAGGTCAGCACCAGGAACGTCGCCAGCGCCCACCACAAGACCGCCGCCCCCAGCACCCAGGGCGCGACGTCCGGCAGGATGTACATGAGAAACAGCAACAGCGCCACGATTGCGGCGTACACCACACGTGGCAACTGTGCACTGAAGCCCGCCAGGCGCGCCCATTCCCAGGCGCCCAGGGTTACGACCAAGCCAATAAACAGCGCAAAGCCGGAACCATCGAGCAGGAAAAACCCACACAAGGCGATCGGCAACAGGATCAGTGCTGTGATGATTCGTTGTTTAAGCATTAAACCCGGGCTCCAGCTTCGATCTGCTCGCTCGTTTTACCGAAGCGACGCTGACGGGAAGCGAAATCGGCCAGCGCATTACGCATGGCATCGTGTTTGAAGTCCGGCCAGAACAGGTCGGAGAAGTACAGCTCGGTATAGGCCAGCTGCCACAGCAGGAAGTTGCTGATGCGGTGCTCGCCACCGGTGCGGATGCACAAGTCCGGCAACGGCAGGTCGCCGGTCACCAGGCAGGTCTGCAGCAGTTCGGGCGTGATGTCGTCCGGGCGCAGATGACCGGCTTGCACTTCGCGGGCCAGTCGCTGCGCGGCCTGGGCGATATCCCACTGGCCACCGTAGTTGGCTGCGATCTGCAGCACAAAACGGTTGGCCCCGGCGGTAATGGCCTCGGCTTCGCGCATGGCGGCCTGCAGTTCCGGGTGGAAACGCGAGCGATCGCCAATGATGCGCAGGCTGATGTTGTTGTCGTTGAGGCGCTTGGCCTCGCGACGCAGAGCCTTGAAGAACAGGTCCATCAAGGCACTGACTTCTTCGGCCGGGCGCTGCCAGTTCTCGCTGGAGAAGGCAAACAGGGTCAAGACTTCGACCTTGGCCTCGGCACACACCTCAATCACAGCCCGTACCGCATCGACACCCGCTTTATGCCCGGCAACACCCGGCATAAAGCGTTTCTTCGCCCAGCGATTATTCCCATCCATGATGATCGCGACATGGCGCGGCACCACAGAGGGTACAGTCTGCTTGGTCTTTTCCATGAAGGCGTCCTGACCCCTTATACGGCCATCAGGTCCTTTTCTTTCTCTTCCGTGGCCTTGGTGATCTGGGCCTCGGCGTCCTTGGTCAGCTTGTCGATATCGGCGACGGCGCGACGCTCTTCGTCTTCGCTGATTTCCTTGTCCTTGACCAGCTTCTTCAGGTCACCCAGGGCATCACGACGGATGTTGCGCACGGCAACGCGAGCATCTTCCGCGGCGCTGCGCGCCTGCTTGGTGAAGCCCTTGCGGGTTTCTTCGGTCAGGGCAGGCATGGAGATCAGCAGCAACTCGCCCAGGTTGGTCGGGTTGAGGTTCAGCCCAGCGCTCTGGATTGCCTTGTCGACGGCAGCGAGCATGTTGCGCTCGAACGCCACGACCTGCAGGGTGCGCGAGTCTTTCACAGTGACGTTGGCCACGCCGCTCAGCGGGGTGTCAGCGCCGTAGTAAGGCACCATCACGCTACCCAGGATGCTTGGGTGAGCCTTGCCGGTACGAATCTGGCCAAAAGCATGGCTCAGAGACTCCAGGGATTTCTGCATACGCGCTTGGGCGTCTTTCTTGATTTCGTTGATCATTGTTGGCCTTCCTCGATCAGAGTCCCTTCCGCGCCGCCGTGTACGATGTTCAGCAGGGCGCCGGGCTTGTTCATGTTAAATACGCGCAGCGGCATCTTGTGGTCGCGGCACAGGCAAATAGCCGTCAGGTCCATCACACCCAGCTTGCGATCCAGCACTTCATCGTAGGTCAGATGATCGAACTTCTCGGCATGCGGGTCTTTGAATGGATCTGCGGTGTAGACGCCGTCCACCTTGGTGGCCTTGAGCACTACGTCGGCATCGATCTCGATGGCGCGCAGGCAGGCAGCCGAGTCCGTGGTGAAGAACGGGTTGCCAGTACCCGCAGCGAAGATCACCACTTCTTTGGAGTTCAGGTGGCGCATGGCTTTGCGGCGATCATAGTGATCGGTCACGCCAACCATGGAAATAGCCGACATCACGATAGCCGAGATATTGGCACGCTCCAGGGCGTCACGCATCGCCAGGGCGTTCATCACAGTGGCCAGCATGCCCATGTGGTCGCCGGTTACCCGATCCATGCCGGCCGCACTCAGTGCCGCGCCGCGGAACAGGTTGCCGCCGCCAATCACCAGGCCGACCTGCACGCCGATACCGACCAGTTGGCCGACTTCCAGCGCCATGCGATCGAGCACCTTGGGATCGATCCCGAACTCTTCCGAGCCCATCAGGGCCTCGCCGCTAAGCTTGAGTAGAATGCGTTTATAGCGAGCCTGATAACCACTGCCCTGCTGAGCCATTGCGAATCTCTCCTGCGGCGTATTTTTTAAAAAATTCTTGGCGAGCCGTTTACGGCTTGCGTTCACTCTAGCTGGACGCTGTCACAGCGCCATCGGAACACGGCTTTGTAAGCCAGTTCCGAGGGTAAGCCAAATAAAATCGGCCTGCCCATTTGAAAAGAGGCTGCGCGCGTGAGCGGGCAGCCTCTTTTGGGCGACAGTTGAAAACTGTCTTATTGCTTGGCGGCAGCCAGCTGGGCAGCAACTTCTTCAGCGAAGTTGTCGACCGGCTTCTCGATGCCTTCGCCTACTTTGAAGTAAGTGAAGGAAACGATTTCAGCACCGGCTTTTTTGGCCAGTTCGCCGACCTTGATTTCAGGGTTCTTGACGAACGCCTGCTCAACCAGGCTTGCTTCAGCCAGGAACTTGCTGATACGGCCCTTGACCATGCTCTCAACAATGTTTTCTGGCTTGCCTTTGATTTTTTCTTCGTTCAGCTGCAGGAACACAGCTTTTTCACGCTCGATCGCTTCGGCAGAAACTTCCGAAGGCAGCAGGAACTCAGGGTTGCTGGCAGCAACGTGCATAGCGATGTCTTTGGCCAGCTCAACGTCGCCGCCTTTCAGAACTACCGCTACACCGATTTTGTTGCCGTGCAGGTAACCACCGACAACATCACCTTCAACGCGAGCCAGGCGACGGATGTTGACGTTTTCGCCAACCTTGCCGACCAGTACCAGGCGAGCAGCTTCTTGAGCTTCGATCAGAGGCTCAACGGTCGTCAGCTTGTCAGCGAATGCTTTTTCAACGCTGGCAGCAACGAATGCCTTGAAGTCATCCTGCAGAGCCAGGAAGTCGGTCTGCGAGTTCACTTCCAGCAGGACTGCGGATTTACCGTCTTCCTTCAGGGCGATGGCGCCTTCAGCAGCAACGTTACCGGCTTTCTTGGCGGCCTTGATGGCGCCCGAAGCACGCATGTCGTCGATGGCTTTTTCGATGTCGCCGCCGGCCTTGGTCAAGGCCTTTTTGCAATCCATCATGCCTTCGCCGGTGCGCTCACGCAGTTCTTTAACCAACGCTGCAGTAATCTCTGCCATTTCAAAATCCTCTTGGATAGGTTTTCAACCATTCCACCCGATCAAACGGGCGATCAATTCTTCCCGAATCTCCGTTGTAGGCCGCTGCACGTTACAGTCGCTAGGTTGCGCTGCCACAAGTGGGCGCCCACAAATGGTTTTCGAGGTGGCAAAAAGGGGGCCAAGCCCCCTTTTTGCTTACTGAGTCAACGCCAGGGCGTCAATTACTCAGCGGCTGCTACCGGAGCTTCTTCAACGAACTGCTCGGTACCACCAGCAACGTGGTTGCGACCACGGATTACAGCATCAGCCATCGAACCCATGTACAGCTGGATAGCGCGGATTGCGTCATCGTTGCCTGGGATGATGTAGTCAACGCCTTCCGGGCTGCTGTTGGTATCGACTACGCCGATAACCGGGATGCCCAGCTTGTTGGCTTCGGTGATCGCGATGCGCTCGTGATCAACGTCGATAACGAACAGTGCGTCAGGCAGACCGCCCATGTCCTTGATACCACCCAGGGAACGATCGAGCTTTTCCAGGTCACGGGAGCGCATCAGCGCTTCTTTCTTGGTCAGCTTGGCGAAAGTACCGTCTTCGGCTTGCACTTCAAGGTCACGCAGACGCTTGATGGAAGCACGGATGGTTTTGAAGTTGGTCAGCATGCCGCCCAACCAGCGGTGATCGACGTACGGCGAACCGCAACGTGCTGCTTCTTCAGCAACGATCTTGCCAGCGGAACGCTTGGTGCCGACGAACAGAATCTTGTTTTTGCCCTGTGCCAGGCGCTCTACGAAAGTCAGAGCTTCGTTGAACATTGGCAGGGTTTTTTCAAGGTTGATAATGTGGATCTTGTTACGCGCGCCGAAAATGTACTTACCCATTTTCGGGTTCCAGTAACGGGTCTGGTGACCGAAGTGCACACCGGCCTTCAGCATATCGCGCATGTTGACTTGGGACATGATAGTTCCTTAATAAGTCGGGTTTGGCCTCCACGTATCCCAATGACCAACCAGCGGCAGCAAGGCCTCCGGCACCCAGGTCATCGTGTCGACACGTGTGTGGATTTAAGCTTTGCGGGGTATCCCCGGAAAGCGGCGCATTTTATACCACACGAAGGGCGAAAACGAAACCCGCAATCACATTTGCCGTGCGCGGCATTGGCGTAACCCTTTGAATAGAGCGAATTTAGCCCCATCTGATAGAGAGAAGCGATCATCAGAGGGTCATGATTTGACGCCATCGTCTGTTAGAATCGCGTTTTTTGGGGCTTGTGCGAGTTCTGCAACCTTTTGTCGCACACCCGTAAACCGTATTGATTTCAGCGCGTCGCGCTAGAGAGAGCCTGTATGACCGTTAGTTTGAAATCCGCCGAAGACATCGCCGGCATGCGCATCGCCGGCAAACTGGCTGCCGACGTGCTGGAAATGATTGCCGAGCACGTCAAGCCAGGCGTCACCACCGAAACGCTCAACCAGATCTGCCACGACTATATAGTCGACGTGCAAAAGGCCATCCCTGCGCCGCTGAACTACAAGGGCTTCCCCAAGTCGATCTGCACCTCGGTCAACCACGTGGTCTGCCACGGGATCCCGGGTGACAAGCCATTGAAGGAAGGCGACACCCTGAACATCGACGTCACCGTGATCAAGGATGGCTACTTCGGCGACACCAGCCGCATGTTCCACGTCGGCACCGTGCCGGTCTGGGCCGAGCGCCTGTCCCAGGTCACCCAGGAATGCATGTACAAGGCCATCGAAATCGTCAAGCCTGGCTGCCGCCTGGGCGACATCGGTGAAGTGATCCAGAAGCATGCTGAAAAGAACGGCTTCTCGGTGGTGCGCGAATTCTGCGGGCATGGCATCGGCACAGTGTTCCACGAGGAGCCGCAGATCCTGCACTACGGCCGTGCCGGCACCGGCATGGAACTCAAGGCTGGCATGACCTTCACCATCGAGCCGATGATCAACCAGGGCAAGGCCGACACCAAGGTGCTGGGCGACGGCTGGACCGCCATCACCAAGGACCGCAAGCTCTCGGCCCAGTGGGAACACACCCTGCTGGTCACCGAGACCGGCTACGAGATCTTCACCCTGCGCGCCGACGACACGATCCCTCGCGTTTCGGCGTAAGGCAGCAGCCTTGGTTTTCCCCCATTGTGTTGTGACTGACTGTTAGATAGAAAGGAAAGCCGATCGATGCCCCAGGTGGATCCCGAACTCTTCGACCGTGGCCAGTTCCAGGCCGAACTGGCCCTGAAGGCGAGCCCTATCGCCGCTTTCAAGAAAGCTATCCGCCAGGCTCGCGAGGTGCTCGACGAGCGCTTTCGCAGCGGCCGGGACATCCGTCGGCTGATCGAGGACCGCGCCTGGTTCGTCGATAACATCCTGCAGAAGGCCTGGGAACAGTTCAGCTGGAGCGAAGACGCCGACATCGCCCTGGTGGCGGTCGGCGGCTACGGTCGCGGCGAGTTGCACCCTTACTCCGACATCGACCTGCTGATCCTGCTGGACAGCGCCGATCATGAGATCTTTCGCGATTCCATCGAGCGATTTCTGACGCTGCTGTGGGACATCGGCCTGGAAGTCGGCCAGAGCGTGCGTTCGGTGGACGAGTGCGCCGAAGAGGCTCGCGCCGACCTGACGGTGATCACCAACCTGATGGAAAGCCGCACCATCGCCGGCCCCGAGCGCCTGCGCCAGCGCATGCTCGAAGTCACCAGTACCGCACACATGTGGCCGAGCAAGGACTTCTTCCTGGCCAAGCGTGCCGAGCAGAAGGCCCGCCATCACAAGTACAACGATACCGAATACAACCTGGAACCCAACGTCAAAGGCTCGCCGGGCGGGCTGCGGGATATCCAGACGATTTTGTGGGTTGCCCGTCGCCAGTACGGCACCCTGAACCTGCGCGCCCTCGCGGGCGAAGGGTTCCTGGTCGAGAGCGAAAACGCCCTGTTGGCTTCGTCCCAGGAGTTTCTCTGGAAAGTGCGCTACGCCCTGCACATGCTCGCCGGGCGCGCCGAAGACCGCCTGCTGTTCGACCACCAGCGCTCCATCGCGACCCTGCTGGGGTTCGAAGGCGAGGACGCCAAGACCAGCATCGAAAGCTTCATGCAGCAGTATTACCGGGTGGTCATGAGCATTGCCCAGCTCAGCGACCTGATCATCCAGCACTTCGAAGAAGTTATCCTGGCCCCTGAAGACGAAGCGCCGCCGCAGCCGATCAACTCGCGCTTCCAATTGCATGACGGCTATATCGAGGCGCGCAACGACAACGTGTTCCGCCGCACCCCGTTCGCCATGCTGGAAATCTTTGTGCTGATGGCCCAACAGCCGGAAATCAAAGGTGTGCGCGCCGACACCATTCGCCTGCTGCGAGAAAACCGTCACCTGATCGACGACGATTTTCGCCACGACATTCGCAACACCAGCCTGTTCATCGAGCTGTTCAAGTGCAAGATCGGCATCCACCGCAACCTGCGTCGGATGAACCGCTACGGCATTCTCGGGCGCTATCTGCCGGAATTCGGCTTTATCGTCGGGCAGATGCAGCACGACCTGTTCCACATCTATACGGTGGACGCCCACACCCTCAACCTGATCAAGCACCTGCGTAAGTTGCAGTACACCCAGGTGTCAGAAAAATTCCCGCTGGCCAGTAAGCTAATGGCCAAGCTGCCCAAGCCGGAGCTGATCTACCTGGCCGGCCTGTACCACGACATCGGCAAAGGCCGGCATGGCGACCACTCGGAAATCGGTGCAGTGGATGCCGAGGCTTTCTGCCAGCGCCACCAGTTGCCGCTGTGGGACAGCCGCCTGATCGTCTGGCTGGTGCAGAACCACTTGGTGATGTCGACCACCGCCCAGCGCAAGGACTTGTCCGACCCGCAGGTGATCCATGATTTCGCGCAGATCGTCGGTGATGAAACCCGCCTTGATTACCTGTATGTGCTGACCGTCTCCGACATCAACGCCACCAACCCGACGCTGTGGAACTCCTGGCGCGCCAGCCTGTTGCGCCAGCTGTACACCGAGACCAAGCGCGCCCTGCGTCGCGGCCTGGAAAACCCGGTGGACCGCGAGGAGCAGATCCGCCGTACGCAAAGCGCAGCCCTGGATATCCTGGTGCGCGGCGGCAACGACCCGGACGACGTCGAACAGCTGTGGTCGCAGCTGGGAGACGATTATTTCCTGCGCCACACCGCCGGCGATGTTGCCTGGCACACTGACGCGATCCTGCAGCAGCCTGCCGATGGCGGCCCGCTGGTGCTGATCAAGGAAACCACCCAGCGCGAATTCGAAGGCGGCACGCAGATTTTCATCTACGCCCCCGACCAGCACGATTTCTTCGCCGTGACCGTGGCGGCGATGGACCAGCTCAACCTGAACATCCATGACGCCCGGGTCATCACCTCCAGCAGCCAGTTCACCCTCGACACCTATATCGTGCTCGACACCGACGGCGACTCGATTGGCGACAACCCGGTGCGCGTGAAAAAGATCCGCGAAGGCCTGACCGAAGCGCTGCGCAACCCGGATGACTACCCGACCATCATCCAGCGCCGCGTACCGCGCCAGCTCAAGCACTTTGCGTTCGCGCCCCAGGTCACCATTTCCAACGACGCCCAGCGCCCGGTGACGGTGCTGGAACTCAGCGCCCCGGACCGGCCAGGCCTGCTGGCGCGTATCGGCGGGATTTTCCTGGAGTTCGACCTGTCGTTGCAGAACGCCAAGATTGCGACCCTCGGCGAGCGCGTGGAAGACGTGTTCTTTATTACCGATGCCGATAACCAGCCGCTGTCCGACCCTGAGCTGTGCCGCCGCTTGCAGGAGGCCATCGTTCAGCAGTTGAGCGTGACCCAGGAACCCGGCGTCGAGCTGTCGCGCCTGACCATTTGATTATTTAACGTTGTAAACACGATCCCTGTGGGAGCTGGCTTGCCTGCGATACGGGCCGCTCGGTGTATCAGCTACACCGACGCGATGCCATCGCAGGCACGCCAGCTCCCACAGGGTCCGTGCCCACCGTGATTGAGGCCCTTATGAACAACGCCCTGAACCAGCTGCAGCCCTACCCGTTCGAGAAATTGCGCGCCCTGCTCGGCAGTGTCACGCCGAACCCGGACAAACGCCCGATCGCGCTGTCCATCGGCGAACCCAAGCACACGTCGCCGGCATTCGTCGCCGAAGCGCTGAGCAACAACCTCGACCAAATGGCGGTCTACCCCACCACCCTGGGCATCCCGGCCCTGCGCGAGGCCATCGGCGCCTGGTGCGAACGCCGCTTCCACGTGCCCAAGGGCTGGCTCGATCCGGCGCGTAACATCCTGCCGGTCAATGGCACCCGTGAGGCTTTGTTCGCTTTCACCCAGACCGTGGTCAACCGCGGCGACGACGCGCTGGTCGTCAGCCCGAACCCGTTCTACCAGATCTACGAAGGCGCCGCGTTCCTGGCAGGGGCCAAGCCGCACTACCTGCCGTGCCTGGACGAAAATGGCTTCAACCCGGATTTCGATGCGGTCTCGCCCGATATCTGGAAACGCTGCCAGATCCTCTTCCTGTGCTCCCCAGGCAACCCGACCGGCGCCCTGATCCCGGTCGACACACTGAAAAAACTGATCGCCCTGGCCGACGAATACGACTTCGTGATCGCCGCCGACGAGTGCTATAGCGAGCTGTACTTCGACGAACAGACCCCGCCGCCAGGCCTGCTCAGTGCCTGCGTGGCGCTGGGTCGCAAGGACTTCAAGCGTTGCGTGGTGTTCCACAGCCTGTCCAAGCGCTCCAACCTGCCAGGCCTGCGCTCGGGCTTCGTGGCCGGCGATGCCGAAATCCTCAAGGGTTTCCTGCTGTACCGCACTTACCACGGCTGCGCGATGCCCGTGCAAACCCAACTGGCGAGCATCGCCGCCTGGCAGGACGAAGCCCACGTGCAGGCCAACCGCGACCTGTATCGCGAGAAGTTCGACGCCGTGCTGGCGATCCTCAAGCCGGTGCTGGACGTACAGGCCCCGGACGGCGGGTTCTACCTGTGGCCGAATGTGAATGGCGACGATGCCGCCTTCTGCCGCGACCTGTTCGTGGAAGAACACGTGACCGTGGTGCCGGGTTCGTACCTGTCGCGGGAAGTCGACGGTTTCAACCCCGGCGCCGGGCGTGTGCGCCTGGCACTGGTTGCGCCATTGGCAGAGTGTGTGGAGGCGGCTGAGCGGATTCGCGACTTTATCCAGCGTCGCCGCTAAGCGCCCCGCAGGTCACTTCACCTGACCCAGGTTCGCCTCGCTCATATCCAGATCCGCCAACACTTCGCGCAATACGTCATCACCAATCTGGTGATGACGGCTCAGGCTGTACAGCTCCAACCGCTGCGCACGCAGGGCCTTGAGGCGCAGTTTGCGTTCAAGCTGATCCATCTGCTGCGCCAGCGCCTGGGCTTCTGCCGAGTCGTTGAACACCTCCAGTTGATGACGATATTCCGACATCAGCCGCGCCTTCAGCTCGGTCGCCAGTGCGGCCTGGGCGGCGTCCGGGGTGCCGCTTTCGGCGGGTTCCTCTGTCTCCAGGGCATGAATTGCGGCCACCGCAGTCTTTTTCCAGGCCTCGCGTACCTCGTTGTGGCGCTTTTCATCCGGGCTTTTTTCGATGCCGCGCAGCAGCAGCGGCAAGGCGATACAGGCGGCAATCAACGACAGCAGGATCACGCCGGCCGCGATGAAGATCAGCAGGTCGCGCTCGGGAAAATCCTGGCCCGGCGCCAGCAACAATGGCACCGACATGACGCCGGCCAGGGTCACCGCACCGCGCACACCGCCGACGGTCAACAGCCAGCAGGAGCGTGCAGTGGGCACCAGGGTCAACTCACTTTTCCCACGCAGACGGCGGAGCAAGCCCGACAGGCGCCAGATGCTTTGCACCCAGATAAAGCGCAACACCACCAGCACCAGGAAAATCGCGATCACGTCCAGGCAGCGATACAACAAGGTCGGCCACAGCGTCGGCTCATGGCTGACCACGGCCTTGATGATGTCCGGCAATTGCAGGCCCAACAGCAGGAAGATCAAGCCATTGAAGGCAAACTCCAGCAGCGACCAGACGCTGCGGTTGAGCAGGCGCGTGCTGGTCTGGCGCGGCAGCAGGTCGAGCCAGCTTTGCATCATGCCTGCGGCGACCGCCGACAGGATGCCCGAGGCGCCGAGGCGTTCAGCCAACACATAGGCGGCAAACGGCAGCAGCAACATGAACACCACGTGGGTCGCCGGGTCGTCCCAGCCTCGCGCGATCATCCAGGCGCGCAGGCGCCCGACCAGCCAGCTCAGCGCCACCCCGACTGCCAGGCCACCCACCGCGACCAACACAAAGGTCAGGCTGGCATCGGCCAACGAGAACACGCCGGTCAACGCCGCCGCCAGGGCAAACTTGAAGGTCACCAGGCCCGAGGCATCATTCATCAGCGCCTCGCCCTGGAGCATATGCATCAAGGGAGTCGGCAAACGGTTCTGGGCAATCGCCGACACCGCCACGGCGTCCGTCGGCGACAGCACGGCAGCCAGGGCGAAGGCCACCGGCAACGGGATCGTCGGCAATAGCCAATGGATGAAGTAGCCAGCACCGACCACAGTGAACAGCACCAGGCCCACTGCCAGCGTCAGGATCGGCCCGCGCAGGCGCCACAACTCGCGCTTGGGCATGCGCCAGCCATCGGAGAACAGCAGCGGCGGCAGGAACAGAAACAGGAACAGCTCCGGGTCCAGCGCCACATGCAACCCCAGCGTGGGCCATGCAAGCAAGGCGCCGGCGGCAATCTGTACGAGGGGCAACGGCAGTGGAATGATGCGCCCGACCAGGCGCGAAACGCTGACCAGCATCAGCAGGATAAGAACGGTGTAGGCGGTTTGCATAACGCGGGTTTCCCGGACAATCGACTTGCAACGACACCTATCAGGCAACAACTGGCCGTTGAAGTGCCATATTACCGGGCTATGTTACTCGCCTATGCTGCGCGCTGGCCTTTGCACAAAAGTCGCACGGTGCTGACGAGAGGCACCCAAACCCGCTGGCCGTGGCATAATCCGTGACCTTTCAGTTTCATTTGTCCAAAGGGGGGCAATTCCTTGACCGTTTCAAGCAAAACGTTGCACCTTTTCGGCATCAAAGCCTGCGACACCATGAAAAAGGCGCGCACGTGGCTCGATGAGCACGGCGTCAGTTATGAGTTCCACGACTACAAAACGGCCGGTATCGACCGCGAACACTTGACCCAATGGTGCAACGAGCACGGTTGGCAGGTGGTTTTGAACCGTGCGGGCACCACCTTTCGCAAACTCGAAGACGAACGCAAAGCCGATCTCGATCAGTCGAAAGCTATTGAACTGATGCTCGCACAACCCTCGATGATCAAGCGCCCGGTGCTTGATCTCGGTGACAGAACCCTGATTGGCTTCAAGCCAGATAGTTATTCGGCGGCCCTCAAGTAGGCCAGCCCTTCCATTTTTGTAGAGGTAACAGCATGTCCAATTCCCTGTTCAGCCTGGGCTTCGGCGTCGGCACTCAGAACCGCCAAGGTGCTTGGCTGGAAGTGTTTTACGCACAACCCTTGCTCAACCCATCGGCTGAAATCGTTGCCGCCATCGCGCCAATCCTTGGCTACAGCGAAGGCAACCAGGCGATCACCTTCACCGTGACGCAAGCCCTGCAACTGGCTGACGCGCTGAAAAGCGTCGACGCTGCCCAGGCCGCGCTGCTGAGCCGCCTGGCTGAAAGCCACAACCCGCTGGTTGCCACCCTGCTGGCCGAAGACGCCGCACTGACCTCCACGCCTGAGGCCTACCTCAAGCTGCACCTGCTCTCGCATCGCCTGGTCAAGCCACATGGCCTGAGCCTGGCCGGTGTGTTCCCGCAGCTGCCAAACGTAGCGTGGACCAGCCAGGGCGCCATCGACATCAACGAACTGGCCGAACGCCAACTGGAAGCGCGCCTGCGTGGCGAGCTGCTGGAAGTGTTCTCGGTGGACAAGTTCCCGAAAATGACCGACTACGTGGTACCGGCCGGCGTGCGTATCGCTGACGCCGCGCGTATCCGCCTGGGCGCCTACGTGGGCGAAGGCACCACGGTGATGCACGAAGGTTTCGTCAACTTCAACGCTGGCACCGAAGGCCCGGGCATGATCGAAGGCCGGGTTTCGGCGGGCGTGTTCGTCGGCAAGGGCTCGGACCTGGGCGGCGGTTGCTCCACCATGGGCACCCTGTCGGGCGGCGGCAACATTGTGATCAAGGTCGGCGAAGGCTGCCTGATCGGCGCCAACGCCGGTATCGGCATCCCGTTGGGTGACCGCAACACCGTGGAATCGGGCCTGTACGTCACCGCCGGGACCAAGGTCGCGCTGCTCGATGAGCAGAACCAACTGGTCAAGGTGGTCAAGGCTCGCGAGCTGGCCGGCCAGCCGGACCTGCTGTTCCGCCGCAACTCCGAGACCGGTGCCGTGGAGTGCAAAACCCACAAATCGGCCATCGAACTGAACGAAGCGCTGCACGCTCACAACTAAGCAGCCACTCGATGCCACTAGCGGGCCGCGCCTTCGGGTTGCGGCTCGCTTATACGAGTCTTGATCACCATGCTTGTGCCCTCCCCCTGGCGCGCCGATTTTCCGGCCATCGCCACCCTGCAACGGCAAGACCAGACCTACCTGGACAACGCCGCCACCACACAAAAGCCCCAAGCCCTGTTGGATGCCATCAGCCATTACTACGCCAATGGCGCAGCCAATGTGCACCGTGCCCAGCATTTGCCGGGTGCCCATGCGACCCAGGCCTTCGAGGACAGTCGCAGCAAGGTTGCGCAGTGGTTGAACGCAGGTGACAGCGGGCAAATCGTGTTTACCCATGGCGCTACCTCAGCGCTGAACCTCTTGGCATATGGCCTCGAACACTTATTCAATGCGGGCGATGAGCTGGTCATCAGCGCCCTGGAACATCACGCCAACCTGCTGCCCTGGCAGCAACTGGCCAAACGTCGCGCGCTTACGCTGGTGGTGTTGCCGCTGGACGCTGACGGCGTGATCGACCTGCATGCCGCTGCCGAGTTGATCGGCCCACGTACACGCCTGTTGGCGGTGAGCCAGCTGTCCAACGTGCTCGGTACCTGGCAGCCGCTGGAGCCCTTGCTGGCACTGGCCAAGGCCCATGGCGCGCTGACGGTGGTCGATGGCGCGCAAGGCATCGTCCACGGACGCCACGATGTGCAGGCCCTGGGCTGCGACTTTTATGTATTTTCCAGCCACAAACTCTACGGCCCGGACGGCGTCGGTGTGCTGTTTGGCCGCAATGAAGCCCTGCATCACCTGCGCCACTGGCAGTTCGGCGGCGAGATGGTGCAGCAGGCCGATTATCACAGCGCCAGCTTTCGTCCCGCGCCGCTGGGCTTCGAGGCCGGAACGCCGCCGATTGCCAGTGTGATCGGCATGGGTGCCAGCCTGGATTACCTGAGCTCACTGGACGAGCAGGCAGTGACCGCCCATGAAGCGGCACTGCATGACTACCTGCTGCGCGGGCTGCAGGCACGCAATGGCGTGCGTGTGCTGGGTGCGCCGCAGGTAGCGCTGGTGAGTTTCGTGGTCGAGGGCGTGCACAACGCCGACCTTGCGCACCTGCTGACCGAGCAAGGCATTGCCGTTCGCGCCGGCCATCATTGCGCGATGCCACTGCTCAAGGCGCTGCATTTGTCCGGGGCCATTCGTGTGTCCCTGGCGCTGTACAACGACTCCGATGACCTGGAACGCTTCTTTGAAGCGCTCGACCAGGCGCTGGACATGCTGCGATGAGCCTGCCGTTGGATGCGGTGGCCGCGCTGGAAGCCTTCCAGGCGGTCGGCAGTTGGGAGCAGCGCGCGCGGATGCTGATGCAATGGGGCGAGCGCCTGCCGCCATTGGCGGATGAGGACAAGGTCGACGCCAACCTGGTGCAGGGCTGTGAAAGCCTGGTGTGGTTGGTGGGACGTTTAGAGGACGACCACTGGCAGTTTGCTGCCAGCAGCGATGCGCGGATGATTCGTGGGTTGGTAGCGTTGCTGCTGGCACGGGTCAATGGGTTGTCGGCCGCCGAATTGGAGGCCGTCGACTTGCCTGATTGGTTCGCACAGCTGGGCCTGTCACGGCAGCTGTCGCCGTCGCGCAGCAATGGCTTGAATGCCGTCTTGCAGCGCATGCGCGAATTAAGCAGTACACAAAACTAAACGTGGGCTGGCTTGCCTGCGAAAGCAGTGTGTCAGGCACCTGATGCATCAACTGACACACTGCCTTCGCGGACAAGCCAGCTCCCACAGGAATTGAGGTGTGGCTCAGGCAACCGGGCAGATGCAGATCAAAGGTGGGAGCTGGCTTGCCGGCGATGCAGGCACTTCGATCTATCAGTCAGACCGCGGTGAGGCTACCGCAGGCAAGCCAGCTCCGACCTTTTAAGCGCGTACTGAGCAGTGAGGCTTACTCAGGCTTGACCCGCTCCGACGGCCTGCGCACGCCGGCTACGATCTTGTCCACGGCCTTGGTCGCCGCCACCATGCCAAACGTGGCCGTGACCATCATCACCGCGCCAAACCCACCCGCGCAGTCCAGTTTCACCCCATCCCCGACAAAACTCTTCTGCAAACAGATGCTGCCGTCCGGCTTGGGATAGCGCAGCTGCTCGGTGGAAAACACGCACGGCACACTGTAATGGCGGGTCACAGTGCGGGAAAAGCCGTAATCGCGGCGCAAGGTGGAACGCACTTTCGAGGCCAGCGGGTCGTTGAAGGTACGGTTCAGGTCACAGACCTGGATCAACGTCGGGTCGATCTGCCCGCCCGCGCCGCCGGTGGTGATGATCTGGATCTTGCGGCGCTTGCACCAGGCGATCAGCGCGGCCTTGGCGTTGACGGCGTCGATGCAGTCGATCACGCAATCGATGGTCGGCGTGATGTATTCGGCCATGGTGTCGCGGGTCACGAAGTCGGCCACCGCGTGCACCGTGCAATCCGGATTGATGCCGCGCAGGCGCTCGGCCATCACTTCGACCTTGGGCTTGCCCACGGTGCTGTCCAGGGCGTGCAACTGGCGATTGCTGTTGCTGACGCAGACATCGTCCAGGTCAAACAGCGAAATTTCGCCCACCCCGCAGCGGGCGATGGCTTCGGCCGCCCAGGAGCCCACGCCGCCAACGCCGACGATTGCCACATGAGCCGCTTTCAAGCGTTCCAGGCCTTCAATGCCATACAAGCGGGCGACGCCTGCAAACCGCGGATCTTCTGTACTCATGACCATTACCCCAAAAACCGGCGCGCATTATGGGCTACGCAGCGGCAAGTTTTAAGCTACAAGTTACAAGTAAAGAACTTAGGTGGTCTTTCGCTGACTAACGTCCGGCTTTTCTCTGTCTGCTATACGCTCAGGGAAGCGCCGGTGTAGGATGCGCGCCGTTCGGCGTAGGCCGACACCTCTTTTCGTTCCACACCCTTTGGAACCCGAAATAGCCATGTCATCGCGTAAATTTGGACTCAACCTGGTGGTGGTGCTGGCAATTGCCGCGCTGTTCACCGGCTTCTGGGCGCTGATCAACCGCCCGGTCACCACCCCTAACTGGCCCGAGCAGATCTCCGGTTTTTCCTACTCGCCGTTCCAGCAAGGCCAGTACCCGCAGAAAGACCAGTACCCGACCGACGACCAGATGCGCCAGGATCTGGCGATCATGAGCAAGCTGACGGACAACATCCGTACCTACTCGGTCGACGGTACGCTGGGGGATATCCCCAAGCTCGCCGAAGAATTCGGCCTGCGCGTGACGCTGGGGATCTGGATCAGCCCGGACCTGGAGCGCAACGAGCGTGAAATCCAGCGCGCCATCGAGATCGCCAACAGCTCGCGCAGCGTTGTGCGGGTAGTCGTCGGTAACGAAGCGTTGTTCCGTGAAGAAATCACCCCCGAAGCGCTGATCGTGCTGCTGGACCGCGTGCGCGCCGCCGTGAAAGTGCCGGTGACCACCTCCGAGCAATGGCACATCTGGGAACATAACCCGCAACTGGCCAAGCACGTCGACTTGATCGCCGCGCACATCCTGCCGTACTGGGAACATATTCCGGTCGACCAGGCGGGCCAGTTCGTACTCGACCGTGCCAGGGACCTGAAGAAGACCTTCCCGAAAAAGCCGTTGCTGCTGTCGGAGGTTGGCTGGCCGAGCAACGGGCGCATGCGCGGTGGTGCTGACGCCTCGCCGGCGGACCAGGCAATTTACCTGCGCAAGCTGGTCAATACGCTGAACCGCCAGGGCTACAACTACTTCGTGATCGAGGCCTTCGACCAGCCGTGGAAAGCCAGCGACGAAGGTTCGGTGGGCGCCTACTGGGGCGTGTACAACGCCGCACGCCAGCAGAAATTCAACTTCGAAGGCCCGGTGGTCGCAATCCCGCAGTGGCGCGTGCTGGCCATCGGTTCGGTGGTGCTTGCGCTGCTGTCCCTGACCCTGCTGATGATCGACGGCTCGGCCTTGCGCCAGCGTGGCCGCACCTTCCTGACCTTTATCGCGTTCCTGTGCGGGTCGGTGCTGGTGTGGATCGGCTACGACTACAGCCAGCAATACAGCACCTGGTTCAGCCTGACGGTCGGATTCCTGTTGGCGCTCGGTGCGCTGGGCGTATTCATCGTGTTGCTGACCGAAGCCCACGAATTGGCCGAAGCGGTCTGGACTCACAAGCGCCGGCGTGAATTCCTGCCGGTTGAAGGGGATTCGGACTACCGCCCGAAAGTGTCGATCCACGTGCCGTGCTACAACGAGCCACCAGAGATGGTCAAACAGACCCTCGACGCCCTGGCCGCCCTCGATTACCCGGACTACGAAGTCCTGATCATCGACAACAACACCAAGGACCCGGCGGTGTGGGAGCCGGTGCGTGACTACTGCGCAACCCTGGGCCCGCGCTTCAAGTTCTTCCACGTCGCGCCCCTGGCCGGTTTCAAGGGCGGCGCGCTGAACTACCTGATCCCGCACACCGCCAAGGATGCCGAAGTGATCGCGGTGATCGACTCGGACTACTGCGTGTCGCCGAACTGGCTCAAGCACATGGTGCCGCACTTCGCCGACCCGAAAATCGCGGTCGTGCAATCGCCGCAGGACTACCGCGACCAGAACGAAAGCACCTTCAAGAAGCTCTGCTACGCCGAATACAAAGGCTTCTTCCATATCGGCATGGTTACCCGCAACGACCGTGACGCGATCATCCAGCACGGCACCATGACCATGACCCGCCGCTCGGTGCTCGAAGAGCTCGGCTGGGCCGACTGGTGCATCTGTGAAGATGCCGAACTTGGTCTGCGTGTGTTCGAGAAAGGCCTGTCGGCGGCGTACTACCACGACAGCTACGGCAAGGGCCTGATGCCGGATACCTTTATCGACTTCAAGAAACAGCGTTTCCGCTGGGCCTACGGTGCGATTCAGATCATCAAGCGGCACACCGCCAGCCTGTTGCGCGGCAAGGACACCGAGCTGACCCGGGGCCAGCGCTATCACTTCCTCGCGGGCTGGTTGCCGTGGGTGGCGGATGGCATGAACATCTTCTTCACCGTCGGCGCGCTGTTGTGGTCGGCGGCGATGATCATCGTGCCAACCCGGGTCGACCCGCCGCTGCTGATTTTCGCGATCCCGCCGTTGGCGCTGTTCGTGTTCAAGGTCGGCAAGATCATTTTCCTCTACCGCCGTGCGGTGGGCGTGAACTTGAAAGATGCGTTCTGCGCGGCCCTCGCCGGGCTGGCGTTGTCCCATACCATCGCCAAAGCGGTGCTGTACGGCTTCTTCACCACCAGCATTCCGTTCTTTCGTACACCGAAAAACGCGGATAACCACGGCTTCTGGGTAGCGATTTCCGAAGCCCGCGAAGAAATGTTCATCATGCTGCTGTTGTGGGGCGCGGCGCTGGGGATCTACCTGGTGCAGGGCCTGCCGAGCAATGACATGCGCTTCTGGGTGGTCATGCTGATGGTGCAGTCGCTGCCCTATGTAGCGGCGTTGATCATGGCGTTCCTCTCGTCGCTGCCCAAACCCGCACCGACGGTTGAGCCGGCAACGGCGGAGTAAAAACTCGCGCAATGCACTAAACGGCGGCCTCTGGCCGCCGTTTTGCTATAAGATAACGGCCGTTTTGTGAGACTTGGCCTGGCCCAATTCCCTGTGGGAGCTGGCTTGCCTGCGATGCAGACGCCGCGGTCTGCCAGGCACACCGCAGCGATGCTATCGCCGGCAAGCCAGCTCCCACATTGGAAGGGTGCCATCCAGGCTCTGAATCCCACCTACGTCCTGCGCCCACGACACGCTTTCCGGAGTTTCCCCATGACGGCCCATGCCGAGCTTTCGCCGACCCTTCAACTTGCCATCGACTTGATCCGTCGCCCCTCGGTGACGCCGATCGACGCCGACTGCCAGAAGCTGATGATGCAGCGCCTGGGCGACGCCGGTTTTGCACTGGAGCCGATGCGCATCGAGGACGTGGACAACTTCTGGGCCACCCATGGCAAGCATGATGGCCCGGTGCTGTGCTTCGCCGGCCACACCGACGTGGTGCCGACCGGCCCGGTACAGGCCTGGCAGAACGACCCGTTCGACGCGCTGATCGACGACAACGGCATGCTCTGCGGGCGTGGCGCGGCGGACATGAAAGGCAGCCTGGCCGCCATGCTGGTGGCCTCCGAGCGTTTTGTCGCTGACTACCCGGACCACAAGGGCTCGGTCGCCTTCCTGATCACCAGCGATGAAGAAGGCCCGGCGCACCACGGCACCAAGGCCGTGATCGAGCGCCTGGCCGCGCGCAAGGAGCGCCTGGACTGGTGCATCGTCGGCGAACCGTCGAGCACTACGCTGGTGGGCGACGTGGTCAAGAATGGCCGTCGTGGCTCTCTCGGTGCCACCCTCACCGTGCGCGGCGTGCAGGGCCACGTGGCCTATCCGCACCTGGCAAAGAACCCGATCCACCTGGCGGCCCCGGCGCTGGCGGAACTCGCCGCCGAGCATTGGGACGATGGCAACGCCTTCTTCCCGCCGACCAGCTTCCAGATTTCCAACCTCAATTCCGGTACCGGCGCGACCAACGTGATCCCTGGCGACCTGACTGCGGTGTTCAACTTCCGTTTCTCCACCGAATCCACGGTAGAAGGCCTGCAGCAACGCGTCGCGGCCATTCTCGACAAGCATGACCTGGACTGGCACGTGGAATGGGCGCTGTCGGGCCTGCCGTTCCTGACCGAACCGGGCGCGTTGCTGGATGCCGTATCGGCCAGCATCAAGGCGATCACCGGTCGTGAAACCAAGGCCTCCACCAGTGGCGGCACGTCCGATGGGCGCTTCATTGCGACCCTCGGCACCCAGGTGGTCGAGTTGGGCCCGGTGAACGCGACGATCCACCAGGTCAACGAACGCATCCTGGCCAGCGATCTCGATGTGCTGACCGAAATCTACTACCAGACCCTGATCAAGTTGCTCGCCTGATGCTTGCCTGCCCCATTTGCAGCGCACCGCTCAACGCGGTGGACAACGGCGTGGCGTGCCCGGCCGGGCACCGTTTCGACCGTGCCCGCCAGGGTTACCTGAACCTGTTGCCGGTGCAGCACAAGAACAGCCGCGACCCGGGCGATAACCTCGCGATGGTCGAGGCGCGCCGGGACTTCCTCAACGCCGGGCACTACGCCCCGGTGGCCAGGCGCCTGGCCGAACTGGCTCGCGAACGTGCACCGCAGCGCTGGGTGGACATCGGCTGCGGCGAGGGTTACTACACCGCGCAAATCGCCGATGCCCTGCCCCATGCCGACGGCTATGCCCTGGATATCTCCAAGGAAGCGGTCAAGCGCGCCTGCAAGCGCAATCCGGCACTGACCTGGTTGATCGCCAGCATGGCCCGCGTGCCCTTGGCCGATGCCAGTTGCCAGTTTATCGCCAGCGTATTCAGCCCTCTGGACTGGCAGGAGGCCAAACGCCTGCTCAGCCCAGGCGGCGGCTTGATGAAGGTCGGCCCTACCGCCGGCCACCTGATGGAGTTGCGCGAGCGTTTGTACGACGAAGTACGCGAGTACACCGACGACAAGCACCTGGCCCTGGTGCCGGAAGGCATGAGCCTGGCGCACACTGAAACGCTGTCATTCACCCTGAGCCTGGCCGAGCCCAAGGACCGCGCCAACCTGCTGGCCATGACGCCCCACGGCTGGCGTGCGAGCGCCGAGCGCCGTGCCGAGGTGATCGAAGCGGTCGAGCCGCTGCAGGTCACGGTGTCGATGCGCTACGATTATTTCGTGCTTCAATAACCGACTTTTCCGCGAATGGATTTTCGAATCCCGCAACGAGGAACATCCATGCGCCAACCCGATATCGAGATTTACCTGAAGGACGCTGACGTCGACCACAAGGCCATCGCCGCCTGGCTGGGCGCCGCCCTGGGCCCTTGCACCGACTGGGTCCAGAAGGGCCAGACCTACAAGTGCACGGCCGGCAGCGTGCCGGTTACCTGGCTGCCGAAAGCCGTGGGCAAGTGGAACAGCCTGTACCTGGAAAGTGACCAGACCCCGTGGGAAGACGACATCGCCTGCGCCCGCGCCGCATTTGCCGCGCTGAACGTCGAAGTGCGTTGCGCACCGGGTACGTGGGTAGAAGAAGAAGGTGAGGAAAGTGCCGACACCTGGATTCGCATCAGCGCGGACGGTGAAGAGCAGATCACCTGGAAAACCGCCTGAACCTGAAGTGTGAACCCCATCAAACTGTGGGAGCGGGGGGGGGGGGGGGGGGGGGGGGGGGGGGGGGGGGGGGGGGGGGGGGGGGGGGGGGGGGGGGGGG
>NZ_JBWKSN010000013.1:0-251546 GCF_059419825.1 Pseudomonas sp. GW821-FHT05D12
TGCTGGCATTTTCTGCGCCTGAGACACCGCTTTCGCAGCCTCGCTAAAGCTCGACAACTCCCACAGGGGATTGGCGGAGTCGCGCTTATTTCAATTGCCTGTGGCATCGCAGTAGTTGGCGCGACGCAGCTCAAGTGTGGGAGTTGTCGAGCCCCAGCGAGGCTGCGAAGGCGGCGGTATTGCTGGCATTTTCTTCGTCTGAGACACCGCTTTCGCAGCCTCGCTAAAGCTCGACAACTCCCACAGGGGATTTGCGGAGTCGCGCTTATTTCAATTCCCTGTGGCATCGCAGTAGTTGGCGCGACGCAGCCCAAGTGTGGGAGCTGCCGAGCCTTGGCGAGGCTGCGAAGGCGGCGGCATGGGCGATAGGGGGGTTGGCTGACCTGCCACCCCCGAAAGCCCCCCCAGTTGAGTCCACTTCAGGTCTGCGGCGCTTGCAAGTGCGGTGTGGGGAACGCTTTGGCGTACACCTGGCAGACCTTCAGCACCTGTTCATCGGCAAAGCGCGCGCCCACCACATGCAACCCTACCGGCAGACCATTCGCCGCCAGCCCGCATGGCACCGATGCCGCCGGTTGCTGGGTCAGGTTGAACGGGTAGGTAAACGGCGTCCACTCCATCCATGCCTGCATCCCGGAACCCGGCGGCACGTTGTGCCCGGCGTCGAACGCGGTGATCGGCAGCATCGGCGACACCAATATGTCGTAATGCTCATGGAACGCGGCCATCTTCGCTACCAGCGCCGCGCGGGCTTCGAGGGCGTCGTTGAAGTCGCCAAGACTGAGCTGTTCACCGCGTTGTGCGATGCGCAACAGACCGGGGTCCAGCAGCTGTTTTTGCGCATCACTCATGGCGCCGGTCAGGCGTGCGGCACCGGCGGCCCACAGGGTATTGAACACTTCCAGTGGGTCGCTGAAGCCTGGATCGATCTGCTCGACATGGGCGCCCAATTGCACCAATCCCTCGACTGCCTGGCCCACGACCTTGGCAACCTGCGGATCGACCTTCACATAGCCGAACGTCGGGCTATAGGCCACGCGCAACCCTTTGAGGTCCGCAGCGCCCGTCAACCAGGGCGTCGTCCGCGGCGCGCCGATCAGGCCGTCCCGCGCGTCTGGCTGGGCGATGGTCTGCAGCATCAACACGCTGTCTTCCACGGTGCGGGTCATCGGCCCCAGGTGCGACAGAATCGTCATGGAACTGGCCGGCCACTGCGGCACATAACCGAACGTCGGCTTGATCCCGAAAGTGCCGGTAAACGCGCACGGAATCCGGATCGAGCCGCCGGCATCGCTGCCCTGGTGCAATACGCCGAGGTTCAACGCCGCCGCTGCACCGGCGCCGCCGGACGAACCGCCCGCCGTGGTGCGTGTGTCCCACGGGTTGCGCGTGATGCCGTACAGCGGGTTGTCGGTCACGCCTTTCCAGCCGAACTCCGGGGTGGTGGTCTTGCCCAGCAGCACGGCGCCGGCCTTGCGCATCAAGGCGGAAAACGGCGCGTCGACGTCCCACGGCCCTTCGGCGGATGAGGTGCGCGAGCCCTTGCGGGTGGGCATGCCGATTGTCAGCGTGAGGTCCTTGATCGACGCCGGTACACCGTCCAGCGCGCCGCAGGGCTGGCCCTTGAACCAACGCTGCTCCGAGGCTCGCGCAGCCTGCAGCGCGCCTTCGGGGTCGACGTGGCAGTAGGCGTTCACCACCGGGTTGTAGCGTTCGATACGCAGCAGGGCGTCCTCGGTGACGTCCACCGGTGACAAGGTCTTGTCGCGAAAATGCTGCAGCAGTTGCACCGCTGTCAGTTGGCCCATCTCACTCATGCCTGGTCCCCCTGTGCCGCATTGACCATGGCGCGCAACAGCACCGCGCAGCCTGCCGCGAGGTCATCCGGCGCGGCGTTTTCGATTTCGTTGTGGCTGATGCCGCCTTCGCACGGCACGAAAATCATCCCGGCCGGGCCGAGTTCGGCGACGAAAATCGCGTCATGCCCGGCACCGCTGACGATGTCCATGTGGCTCAAACCCAGCGCGCCTGCCGCGTCGCGCACGGCATTGACGCACGCCGGGGCGAAGTCCAGGGGCGGGAAGTCGGCGGTCGGCGTCAGCTCGAACGTCAACCCATGCCGGGCCGCGCTGGCTTCGATCACGCTGCGCACTTCATCGACCATCGCTTGCAGCTTGTCCGCGTGCAGGTGGCGCAAGTCGAGGGTCATGTGCACCTGGCCGGGAATCACATTGCGCGAGCCTGGGTGCAGGCTCAGGCAGCCGACGGTGCCACAGGCGTGAGGTTGCTGCTGGTGAGCGATGCGATTGACCGCGCTGACCACCTCGGCGGCGCCGACCAGGGCGTCCTTGCGCAGGTGCATCGGCGTCGGGCCGGCGTGGGCTTCGACGCCGGTGAGGGTCAGGTCGAACCACTTCTGGCCCAGGCAACCCATCACCACGCCAATCGTGGTGGCCTGGTCTTCCAGCACCGGGCCCTGCTCGATATGCGCCTCGAAATACGCCCCCACGGGATGGCCGAGCACCGCACGGGAACCGGCATAGCCGATGCGCTGCAGCTCGGCGCCCACCGACAGGCCCTGGTCGTCGAGCTTGTCGAGCGTGTCCTGCAGGTCGAATTTCCCGGCAAACACCCCGGAGCCCATCATGCAGGGCGGAAAGCGCGAGCCTTCCTCGTTGGTCCAGACCACCACCTCGATCGGCGCCTGGGTTTCGATGTTGAGATCATTGAGGGTACGGATCACTTCCAGCCCGGCCATCACCCCGTAGCAGCCGTCGAACTTGCCACCGGTAGGCTGGGTGTCGATATGGCTGCCAGTCATCACCGGCGCCAGGGCCGGGTTGCGCCCAGGGCGACGCGCAAAAATATTGCCGATGGCGTCGACACTCACGCTGCACCCAGCGGCCTCGCACCACTGCACAAACAAGTCGCGGGCCTGGCGATCGAGGTCGGTAAGGGCCAGGCGGCACACGCCGCCCTTGACCGTGGCGCCGAGCTGGGCGAGGTCCATCAGCGATTGCCACAGGCGGTCGCGATTGATCAGTGGGGCATTGCTCTGGAGCGGTTGCGCAAAGCTATTCATCAGTGTTCTCCGGTCAGGCGCTCAGGGCCAGGTAGCGGTTCTTGATGGTCGGGTCGGCGCGGAAGGCGGCGGCGCTGCCCTCGTAGACCACGCGGCCCTGTTCGAGCACGTAATGGCGGTCGGCGAGCTTGTCGCAGACCATCAGGTTCTGTTCCACCAGCAGCACGGGGAGGCCGTCGTCCTTGACCTTGCGCAGGATCTTCACCAACTCGTCGACGATCACCGGGGCGAGGCCTTCGGTGGGTTCGTCGAGGATCAGCAGCTTGGGATCGTTGAGCAGGGCGCGGGCGATGGCGAGCATCTGCTGCTCGCCGCCGGACAGCGCGTGGCCGGCGTTTTTGCGCCGCTCCTTGAGGCGCGGGAACATGCCGTAGACGTCATCCAGCTGCCAGCGGCTGGTCTTGCGCGCGGCGATGCGCAGGTTTTCCTCGACGGTGAGCAGGCGGAAAATCCCGCGGTTCTCCGGCACCAGGGCCAAGCCCTGGCGCGCGATTTCAAAGATCTTCTGGCCCACCAGTGCCTGGCCATTGAAGTGAATCTGGCCCTGGCGCGGGCAGATGATCCCGAGAATGCTGCGCAGCGTGGTGGTCTTGCCGGCGCCGTTGCGCCCCAGCAGCGTCACCAGCTCGCCGGGGTTGACGGTCAGCGACACGCCTTCGAGCACGTGGCTCTTGTCGTAGTAGGAATGGATATTGTCGACGATCAGCATCAGGCAGCCTCCCCAAGATAAGCCGTGCGCACACGTTCATCGGCCCGCACGAATTCCGGCGTGCCTTCCACCAGGATCTGCCCGTGGCTCATCACCGTGATGCGTTGGCTGATCGACATGACGATGCTCATGTTGTGTTCGATCAGCAGCACCGTATGGTCGCGGCCGAGGTCGCTGATCAGCTGGGTCATGATCGGAATGTCATCGATGCCCATGCCCGAGGTGGGCTCGTCGAGCATCAACAGTTTCGGTTTCGAGCAGATCGACATGCCCACCTCCAGCACGCGTTGCTGGCCGTGGGAAAGCTCGCCGGCCAAGGTGTCGGCACGCGCGCTGAGCTGCAGGCGTTCGAGCACCTGGTCGGCCATCTCCAGGTGTTCGCGCTTGCTGTCGACCCGGCGCCAGAAGTTCAGCGCGCGGGCACCGTCGCGGCCTTGGGCGGCCAGGCGCAGGTTCTCGCGCACGCTGAGGTTCTGGAACAGGCTGGTGAGCTGGAACGAGCGCGCCATGCCCAGGCCGACGCGGCCGTGGGCGGGCTTGCGCATCAGGTTCTTGCCGTCGAAATGGATCGCCCCGGCAGTGGCCTGGCGCTCACCGGTCAGGCAATGAAACAGGCTGGTCTTGCCCGCGCCATTGGGGCCGATGATGGTGTGGATGGTGCCGGCTTCGACCTTGAGGTTCACGCCATTCACCGCATGGAACGCGCCGTAGGCCAGTTCCAGGTCTTTGGTTTCCAGCAGGATGCTCATAGCACTTCCTCCTTGGTGATCACAGCGGCCTTGCGCGGGCCTCGCACCTTCTCGAACAGCGACGCCAGGCCTCCCCACAACCCACCGCGCATGAAGATCACCACCAGGATCAGGATCACCCCCAGCAACATCAGCCAGCGCGGCCACAGGTCGGAGAGAAAATCCCCCAGCAGCACGATGGAACCGGCCCCCAGCAATGAGCCGAACAGCGAGCCGGTGCCGCCGACGATGGTCATGATCAGGATGTTCTCGGACATCGCCAGGTCGATATTCGACAGCGGCACGAAGTGCAGCAGCATCGCGTACAGCGCGCCGGCGATGCCGGTGACCGCGCCGGACAGCACGAACACCAGGATCTTGAAGTGGCGGGTGTCGTAGCCGATGGCCGAGGCGCGGGTTTCGTTTTCGCGGATCGCCATCAGCGTGCTGCCGAATGGCGAAGCGATCACCCGGCGTGCGCCGATGAAGATCAGCAGGAACAGCACCGCGACAAACCCATAGAACGCACGGGCGTCGGCCAGCGACAGCAGCACGGTGTCGCCGAGGCGGATTTCCGGGCGCGGCACGCTGAGCAGGCCGTTGTCGCCACCGGTCCAGTCGCTCAAGGTGTAGGCCACGAAGTAGGCCATCTGGCTGAACGCCAAGGTCAGCATCACGAAGTAGATGCCAGTGCGCCGGATCGCCAGGGCGCCCACCAGCAAGGCCAGGAAGCCACCGGCCACGGCAGCGCCGAGCAACGCGGTGAACAGGCCCAGTTGCAGATGAATCATCAGCAGCGCCGCGCAATAGGCGCCGGCGCCGAAGAAGATGCCTTGGCCGAACGACAGCAGCCCGGTGTAGCCGAGCAACAGGTTGCAGGCGAGGGCGGCCATGGCAAAGATCAGGATCTCGGTGGCCAGGGTCGCCGAGGGCAGCACCAAGGGCAGGCCGATCAGCACCGCGAGTACCCACAGCAACATGGCTTTGGATTGGGTCTTGGCAAACGGCAGTGGATTTTTCTCGCTCATCTCAGGCTCTCCCGAACAGGCCGTAAGGGCGCACCAGAATCACCACGGCCATTGCGCCGTAGATCATCAGGCTCGCGCCTTGGGGCCAGAGTGTGGTCATCAGGCTCTGCACCACGCCCACCAGCAAACCGCCGACCAGCGCTCCGCTGAACGAGCCCATGCCGCCGATCACCACGACCACGAAGGCCACGCCGAGGATCTCCGGGCCGACAAAGGGCTGCGCGCCGCGCAACGGCGCAAACAGCACGCCGGCGACACCGGCCAGGGCCACGCCGAGGGCGAAGGTCATGGAAAACAGGCGGAAGATATTCGTGCCCAGCAGCGACACGGTTTCGGTGCTTTCACTGCCGGCGCGCACCAGTGCGCCGAAGCGCGTGCGTTCCAGCAGCAGCCACAGGCCCAGGCCGACCAGCCCGGAAAACACGATGAGGAACAGGCGATAGTAGGGGTAGACGAAGTCGCCGACCACCAGCACCCCGCGCAGCAGTTCCGGCACGGCGACGCTCTTGCCCACCGGGCCCCAGATCATCACGCTGGCTTCCTGGATGATCAGCGCGATCCCCAGGGTGACGAGGATCTGGAACATGTGTGGCAGGTGGTAAATCCGTTGGATTAACAGGCGCTCGATCACCCACGCCAACGCAGCCACCACCAGCGGCGCGATCAGCAGGGCCAGCCAGAAGTTGCCGGTGAGGCTCACGGCGGTGTAGCAGATGTAGGCGCCCAGCAGGAAGAACGCACCGTGGGCGAAGTTGACGAAGTTGAGCAGGCCGAAAATGATCGTCAGCCCGACCGCGATCAGGAAGTAGATCATCCCCAATCCCAGGCCGTTGAGTATCTGGAACAGATAAAGATTAAGCATGCAGAAACCCTCGGACAGGCGGCCGCGAACGCGGCCCTGTCGTGTTTAGCGAGTCAGCGGGTCAGGCGAGCGTGCAGCCCGTGGCGTCCACCGGCGGGAAGGACTGGCCGGCGCTGAGCACCTTGGCCAGGTCGTCCTTGTCGGCCATGTCGCCGGCGGCCTTGCCGATCAGCAGGTAGTAGTCCTTGATCACCTGGTGGTCGCCGGCGCGGATCGATTCCTTGCCGGTCGGGCCTTCGTAGCTCAGGCCCTGCATGGCCTTGGCCACGGTCGGCCCGTCGAAGCTGCCGGTGGCGATGATGGTTTCGAGCATGACCTTGGTGCTGATGTAGTCAGCGGCCAGCGGGTAGGTGGGGTTGATGCCGTACTTGGCCTGGGTCAGCTTGACCAGCTCGCGGTTGAGCGGGGTGTCGACCTGGTGCCAGTACTGCGCGCCGAGGTACACGCCTTCGAGCACATCGCTGCCCAGTTCCTGGAATTGATCGAGACCGGCAGACCACACCAGCAGCACTTTCATGCGCTCCTTGATGCCGAAGTTCACCGCCTGGCGCAGGGTGTTGGACGACTGGCTGCCGAAATTCAGCAGCACCAGCACGTCGGGCTTGGTGGAGATGGCGTTGGTCAGGTAGCCGGAGAATTCCTGTTCCTGCAACGAGTGATAGCTGTTGCCCACGTGCTCCAGGCCGTGTTCCTTGAGGACATTTTTGGCGCCTTCGAGCAGGGCTTCACCGAACACGTATTGCGGGGTGATGGTGTACCAGCGCTTGGCGTCCGGCAGCAGCTTGATCAGCGGCACCATGGTTTCGCGGATCGCGCCGTAGGTCGGCACCGACCAGCGGAACGTCGCCTTGTTACAGTCCTTGCCGGTGACTTCGTCGGCACCCACCGGGGTCATGAACACGCCGCCGACCTTGTCCACTTCCTTGGCCACGGCCAGCGCCGACGACGACAGCGTGCACCCCTGGAAGAACCGCGCGCCGTCCTGCTGGATGGCTTCCTGGACCTTGCGCACCGCCTTGCCGGCGTTGCCTTCGGTGTCGATCACCTTGTAGTTCAGCGGGCGACCGAGCACTTCGGGGTGCTGTTCCACCGCCAGGCGCGAACCCATGTCGGCAAACTTGCCATAGCTGGCAAAGGCGCCGGACATGGACTTGAGGCCGTAAAAGGTAAAGGGTTCGGCGGCGAATGCCGAACGCACGCTCAGCGGAAGGCTGAGGGCGGCGGCGGCGGTGAGACTGGCTTTCAACAACGTACGACGCTGCATGGGGTGACTCCCTGGTTTAGTTATTGGCAGGAGTAGCAATGGCGATACGGTGGAGCAGGGCCTGTGGGCAGGCCTTTTTATTGAGGCGAAACGCGGTCAGGAAATGTGCGGGCGGGCTTGCTCGCGAATACGGTGCATCAGTCTCCGGATGCTTTGCTGACCCCCCGCATTCGCGAGCAAGCCCGCTACCACACTGGGTCTGTAGTGTTTTTAAGAGTGATCGAACTCCAGTAGAAAATGCGGGCTGACCTGGCCTTCCAGCGCGGTCATGTGGTGTTCGGCGTCGCACATGTGTTCGTGCATCAGGCTGCGCACGGCTTTTTCATCGCCGGCGCGAAACGCGCTCAGCAACTGTTTGTGATAGTCGAGGTTGGCCGCGTCGAACTGCTTGCGCTTGGGCTTGTAGGCCTTTTTCAGCACCACCAGGTCACGCAACAGGTCATTGAGGAACTGCGCCATGAAGCTCAGCAACGGGTTGGGGCACGCCTTGGCCAGCAGGTTGTGGAACTCCAGTTCCGCCAGGCGCTGTTCACGCTGGCCGGCCTCGCTGTCTTCCGGCGCGCTGCAGAAATCCACGTTGTCCTGCAGGGCCTGGTAGTCGTCCTCACTCAGGCGCCCGAGTACCGAGACGGCCAGTTCCACTTCGATGACCTTGCGCAACTGGTAGACCTGCTCGCCATCCAGATGCTGGAAGTGCAGGTAGTTGCGCAAGGCGCGGCTGGCCGGCTCGGTGCCCGCCTGGTTGAGGTAGGCGCCGCCGCTGGGGCCGGTGCGCGTGCTCACCAGGCCCTCGACTTCCAGCGCCTTGAGCGCCTCGCGGGCCGAGCCCTTGGAGCACTGGAAGCTTTCCATCAGCTCGCGCTCGGTGGGCAGGCGATCGCCGGGCTTGAGTGCATCGGTGACGATAGAGCGCTTGACCGACTCGACAATCACATCGGACAGCTTCTGGCGTTTGCGTCGTAGCGGGCGGCTTAGCATGGGTTCGATTTATCGTATTAATGCGGATAAATAGCACTTAATAACGATTGGGTCGCAGCGTCAACGCAGGGTGTCGTTTTCGGCCGCAACAGGTCGCAAACGGCGCGCTACTCCCAAACGCCTGAATCCAGGCAGCGCGTCGACGCCGGCGGCTGCTTGCCATAGGCAAGGAAGTCGCCCACCCATTGGTTGACGCAGCCGCTGGGGCCTGACGTGGCGGTGTCCTTGAGGTGCAATTGTGCAACCCGGGGCGCGGCCTTTTCGCCGGGCGCCGCATTCACCAGCACCATGCGCGCGACGCGGTCGGGAAACAGCGCGCCGTAATGGCTGCCCAAGCGCGTGGCGCCGGCGTTACCGAGGTAGTACAGCTGCGCGTCACCGAGTTGGGCCCGCACGAATTCCATGTCGCGCACGGCCTGCTCAAGGCCATTCTTGTGCTTGAGGTCGCGCGGGCTGAGCTCGATCACGTCATAGCGATTGAGCAGCGTGCGATAAGCCTGGTTGGAATAGGCACCCCAGCGGCTGGCCAGTTGCACGGCGAAGGTGCCGGCGCGGTTGCGCCGGGTGGTGTCGCCAGCCTGGGCGAAAACCACGCCTTCACGGCTCAGCGGATCGCGCGCGCCGACACGGGTGACGTACAGGCGCAGGTTGCCTTGGCGTGGCGCGGCGTAGTTGCGCGGGACACTGACGACGCCGCATTGGGTGCGCGCCAGCACTTCGGGGTCCAGGTGTTCGACCTGGGGGATGGGGCAGTCGAGCAGCCAGTCGATGGCGCTTTCGGTGATCAGTGGCTGGGCCAGGGCGGTGCTTGCCATCAGCCAGATACCGCCACAAGCGAGGTGTTTTGCAACAGTCATCAGGAGGTCCCGGGCAGCCGTGTGATGGCGGCTTTTTTACCAAGGACCTGGGTTGAAGAATGTAGGTCGAGAAAACAGCTCGTGTACGAAAGTGGAGTTTTGTTTAGCGGATATCAGTCTCCCAGCCACCCCCCAGTGCTTTGTACAAGGCGATGCTGGCCTGCAGGCGCGACAGCCGCAGCTGCACGTTCAAGTCCTGGGCCGCGTACAGCGTGCGTTGGGTCTCCAGCACTGTGAGCAAGTCCTCGGCGCCTGCCTGGTAGCGACTCTCGGCGATCTGGAAGGCGGTCTGCGCCTGTTGCAGCTCTTCGCTTTGCCATTCGCGCTGCTGGTCGAGGCGGGTGATGCTGCTGAGGGCTTTTTCCACATCGGCAAAGCCGTTGATGATCGCGCCACGGTAGGTTTGCAGCAGCTCATCCTGGCGGGCGCGGGCCTTGTCGCGCTCGGCGCTTAAACGGCCGTTGTTGAAGATCGGCCCGACCAGCCCGGCGGTCAGCGTGTAGTACGGGCTGCGCAGCATTTCTGCGGCTTTGTATGCGTCCGAGCCAAGGGTCGCACCGAGGGTCACGGCCGGCAGCATGGCCGCCCGCGCCACGGTGACGTCGGCTTGTGCCGCCGCCAGCTGCGCCTCGGCCTTGGCGATGTCGGGGCGGCGACTGAGCAATTGGCTGGGCAGGCCCGCGCCGATGGTCGGCCAGCTCAGCGCCTGGAATGGTTCGGCGCCCAGGTCGAGGGCCTGCACCGGTTGGCCGAGGAGCGCCGCGAGGGTGATCCGCGACTCTTCGGCCAATTGCTCGATCAGCGGCAATTGCCGTTGTTGGCTGGCCACCAGGCTTTTCTGCTGGGCCAGTTCCAGGGCCGTGGCGGAGCCGGCGTCGTAGCGCGTCTGCACCAGGTCGAGCACGTTGCGCGCGTTCGCCAGGTTGAGCTGGGCAATCTGTTCGCGCTCAACGGCCGCCAGGGTTTGCGCGTAGCGGTCGGCCACATTGGCGAGCAAGGTCAGTTCCACCGTCGCCTGGTCAAACTCGCTGGCCCGCAGGCTGTGCAGGGCGCTGTCGCGCGCAGCCGCGCGGCCACCCCAGAAATCCACTTCATAACTGGCGGTGAGGTTGGCGCCGAAGTTGTCGACAACCTCATCGCTTTGCGACGCGTCCAGGCTCGGTCCGCCTTTGCCGCGCAGCAGTTTCTGGCGGCTGGTGTCGAGATTCAGCTTGACCTCGGGCAGCAGCGGCGCGCCGGCAATCACTGCGCTGGCCTGGGCCTGGCGGACCCTGGCCATGGCGGCGGCGACGTCGAAACTGTCACGCCGCGCCTGGTCGACCAGGCGATTGAGTTGCGGGCTGCCAAAGTGCGTCCACCAGCGCTGGTTGGTGGCCTGGGTCGCGTCGCGCTCGGCAAATTGCCAGGCGGCCGGCGGCGCAATACCGCTGTCGATGGCGCCAGGACTGCCGGTGCAGGCGCTCAACATCAGGCACAGGCTGAGCAGGGACAGGTGCGTGGGCAGGGATGGTTTATTCACTGGTCAATGCCTTAACCGGATCGAGCCGGGCAGCTTTACGGGCCGGCATAAAGCCGAATACGACGCCGGTGACCAGCGCGCAACCAAATGCGCCAAGGACCGCCACCAGGGAAAACTGGACCGCCACCTTGGCCAGCACCAGCACGCCGCCCACCAGCAGGGCCAGGGCGATACCGCACAGGCCGCCGACCACCGAGAGCATCACTGCCTCGGTGAGGAACTGGCGCAGGATGTCGCGCTGGCGCGCGCCGGTGGCCATGCGGATGCCGATTTCGCGGGTCCGCTCGCGCACCGTCATGAGCATGATGTTCATCACGCCGATGCCGCCGACCAACAGCGAAATCGCCGCAATCGAGCCGAGCATCAACGACAGCGTGTTTTGGGTGCGCGCCTCGGCCTGGATCATCGCGGCGTTGTTGGTCAACTCGTAGTCGCGCTTGCCGTTGTGCAGCTTTTGCATCAGTGCGTCGATGGCCACCTCGGCCTCGTGGACCTTGCGCGCATCGGCGGCGGCAATCACCACGTATTCGGGGTTGTAGCTGCCAAACAGGCGCACGCTGGCGGCGGTGTAGGGGATGGCGATGCGGTCGTCGCTGTCCTTGTTGCCGGAGCTGGCGCCTTTTTCCGCGAGCACGCCGATCACCTGGAACGGCACGTTCTCGATCAGGATGTACTGGCCGATCGGGTTGACCTGGCCCTTGAACAGCTTTTCGCGGATGCGGTGGCCAATCACCGCCACCGTGGCACCGGCGCGCTCATCGGCGGCGGTGAAATAACTGCCCTCAACCACCGGCCAGTTGAAAATGTCCGGGAAGTTGGTGTCATTGCCGCCCACATAGGCCATGTAGTCGACATTGCCAAAACGCACCCCGGCCTCGGTGCCGTTGACCGGCATGATGCGCTTGACCTGCGGCAGTGCCGCCAGCGCCGCGACGTCATTGAGGGTGACGATACCCAGCGGCGTGCGCGGGTTGGGCGACGAACCGCTGAGGTAAAGAATGTTGGAGCCGAACGCGCCCATCTGTGCCATGACCTGGCGCTTGCTGCCTTCACCGACCGCCAGCATCACCACCACCGACGCCACGCCGATGATGATGCCCAGCAGGGTCAGCGCCGTGCGGAAACGGTTGATCCACATCACCCGCCAGGCGGCCTGTACCGCGTCGATCAGTTCGGCTTTCCAGGCGCCGTTGTGTTCGGCGCCGTCGGCCAGGCGCTGGCGCAGGTCCACGGCCTGCAAGGCGCCGTTGCTGGCGGGTGCGGGGACGTAGCTGTCGGCCTCGGCCGAATCGCTGATGATCAGGCCGTCGCGAATCTCGATGATGCGATTGGCCCGCGCCGCGACTTCGCGGTCATGGGTGATCAGGATCACCACGTGGCCCTGGCTCGCCAGCTCATCGAGCAAGGTCATCACCTCGGCGCCGCTGTGGCTGTCGAGGGCGCCGGTGGGTTCATCTGCGAGGATGATGTGCCCGCCATTCATCAAGGCGCGGGCAATCGACACGCGCTGCTGCTGGCCGCCGGACAACTGGTGCGGACGGTTACCGGTGCGGTCGGCCAGGCCCAGGCGGGTGAGCAGGGCCTTGGCGCGGGCGTGCCGTTCGGCGGCGCTGATGCCGGCATAAATCGCCGGCATCTCGACGTTTTCCTGGGCCGAACCCGACGGGATCAGGTGGTAGCCCTGGAACACGAAGCCGAACGCTTCACGGCGCAGCCAGGCCAGCTCATCGCTGTCCAGGTGCGCGACATTTTCGCCGGCGAACAGGTAGTCGCCGGTTGTGGGCCGGTCGAGGCAGCCGAGGATATTCATTAATGTGGACTTGCCGGAGCCGGACGCGCCGACAATCGCGACGAATTCCCCGGCGTGGATCGACAGGTCGATGCCGCGCAAGACGTCGACCTGCGGGCTGTCGCCGCCGCCGTAGGATTTGCGGATGTCCTTGAGTTCGATCAGGGGCGTGGTCACCTCAACCCCCGTTGCCGTCGGCCGGGCCGATCAGCAGGTGATCGCCTTCATGCAGGCCGTCGAGCACTTCGACGCGCAGGCGATCACTGATGCCCAGGCGCACTTCGCGCTCCTCGATGCGCCCGTTTGCCGCCACTACGCGGGCAATCTGCCTATCGGCGCTCGAGGTGCCCTGCAACGCAGCGACCGGCACGGTGAGCGCGTCCTTCACGGCCCCCGCGACAAAGAACACCTGGGTGGTCATTTCGGCCATCAAGGCATTGTCGCTGTTGTCCACATCCAGCAGCACGGTGTAGAGCACCACGCGGCCGCTGCCGCTTTTGTTGGAGCTGTTGGGGCTGCCGCTGCCCTGGGTTTCATTCAACGGCTTGGGCGGAATCGGCAGGATTTGCCGCACGGTGCTGGTCCAGCGCCGGTTGCCGCCGCTCAGGGTGGTGAAATAGGCGGTCATGCCGGGTTTGACGTGGCCAATGTCGGCTTCCGAGACTTCCGCCCACACGGTCATCGGCGACAACTTGGCGATACGCAGGATCAGCGGCGTCTGCTGCTGGGCGTTGAGGGTCTGGCCGACCCGCGCGTCCACCGCCACCACGGTGCCGGTCATCGGCGCATAAATGCGCGTATAGCCCAGTTCCGCTTCGTCGCTGCGCAGGCTGGCCTGGGCCTGGAGGATCTGCGCCTGGAACATGTCCATCCGCGCCTGGGTCGCGCTCAATTCGGCCTTGGCGGTTTGCACATCTTCTTCACGGGTCGCGTTGCCGGCCGCCAGGCGCTGCTGGCGCTGGTATTTCTGGCGCGCCAGTTCGTGCTGGGCTTTCTGCTCCTGCAACTGGGCCTTGAGGTTTTCGATGGCGTAGCGGCTGGCGTCGAGCTTGGCTTTTTGCGTGGACGGGTCGATTTCCACCAGCAACTGGCCTTCCTGGACCTGATCGCCGGCTTCGACGTGAATCTTGCGGATCTGCCCGGAGGCCTGGGCGCCCACGTCCACATATCGACGCGGTTGCAGGGTGCCGAGGGCCGTGACGCTGTTTTCGATATTGCCGCGGCTGACGGTGACGGTGGTGAGCGTGTCACGCCCCGGCGGCAACACCTGCCAGGCGGCAACGGCGATGAGGGGGATCAGGCACGCGATAACAAGCAAGGCGCGTCGGGCAGGGCGAGGGCGTTTCATGCTTAGGTTCCAGCCAGGAAAGTTCGGAGCGCAGTTGCGCAGAGCTGACAGTTAAACGAGAGAATTGACCGGGGATTTAGGCTGTTACACAAGCGGTTACAGGTCCTTTGAAGAAAAATAATCGTCCATCGGTGCAAGTCTGCTTTAAAAGTAGATGAGAATTACTATAAATTGCACGCACCCAAACTGCCATTACCTCATACGCTGTCTTTTTCGCACTCAAGGACCTAATGCCGCCACCCGGCGGTCGGGAGTCATGTTGGAAAACTACTATCGCGAGCTGGTGTGTTTCCTCAACGCCAAGCTGGGCAACCGCCAGGTTGCCGAGGATGTGGTGCATGACGCTTATGTCCGGGTGCTGGAACGTTCCAGCGATACCCCCATCGAACAACCCCGCGCCTTTTTATACCGCACCGCCCTGAACCTGGTGATCGACGGCCACCGGCGCAACGCCTTGCGCCAGGTCGAGCCGCTGGATGTGCTGGACAGCGAAGAACGCTTCGCCCCCTGTTCGCCCCACGCCACCCACGACCACGGCCAGCGCCTGGAACTGCTCGAACGCGCCCTCGCCGAGCTGCCGGCAGCGTGCCGCGACAGTTTCATGCTGCGCAAGCTCGACGGATTGACCCACGTGCAGATCGCCGAGCGCCTGTGCATTTCCCGCGCGCTGGTGGAAAAACACATCGTCAACGCGATGAAGCACTGCCGGGTGCGGATGCGCGAGTGGGACGCGCACTGATCACCGATCAGTTAAATTTTATTTCACTGTCCTCGTTTCCTATCAACACATGACCTGTTGTGCAGGTCTTGAAGGTATTCCCGCCCCACCGCCAAGGGGCTTATCCAGAGGACACTGGAATGACACAGGCAATTGCTTCGCCCGCGGTTCACGACCTGATCGGTATCGGTTTCGGCCCTTCGAACCTGGCGCTGGCCATCGCCCTGCAGGAGCGCGAAAAGGCCCAGGGCAAACTGGACGTGCTGTTTCTCGACAAACAGGCTGACTACCGCTGGCACGGCAATACCCTCGTGACCCAGAGCGAGCTGCAGATTTCCTTCCTCAAGGACCTGGTAACCCTGCGCAACCCCACCAGCCCGTACTCCTTCGTCAATTACCTGAAAGCCCACGACCGCCTGGTGGATTTCATCAACCTGGGCACCTTCTACCCGTGCCGCATGGAGTACAACGACTACCTGCGCTGGGTCGCGGGGCAGTTCCAGGCCCAGGCGCGCTACGGTGAGGAAGTGCTGGCGATCGAGCCGATCCTGCACCAGCAGCACGTCGAGGCGTTGCGCGTGATCTCCCGCGATGCGCTGGGCGAGCAGCATGTGCGCACCACCCGTTCGGTGGTGGTCAGCGCCGGCGGCACGCCGCGTATTCCCGACGCGTTCAAGGCGCTCAAGGGCGACAGCCGGGTGTTTCATCACTCCCAGTACCTGGAGCGCATGGCCTCGCAGCCCTGCGTCGACGGCAAGGCCATGCGCATTGCGATCATCGGCGGTGGCCAGAGCGCGGCCGAAGCCTTTATCGACCTCAACGACAGCTTCCCGTCGGTGCAGGTCGACATGATCCTGCGCGGCTCGGCGCTGAAGCCGGCCGACGACAGCCCGTTCGTCAACGAAGTGTTCTCGCCGGCCTTTACCGACCTGGTGTTCCAGCAAGTCGGCGCGGAGCGTGAGCGACTGGTCGCCGAGTACCAGAACACCAACTATTCGGTGGTGGACCTGGACCTGATCGAGCGCATCTACGGGATTTTCTACCGCCAGAAAGTCTCCGGCATCGCCCGCCAGGCCTTCCGCACCATGACCGTGGTCGAGAAGGCCACGCCGGGTCCGCTGGGCATCGAACTGGCCTTGCGCAACAACGCCAACGGCGAAACCAGCGTCCACCATTACGACGCCGTGATCCTGGCCACCGGCTACGAGCGCCAGATGCACCGCGAACTGCTGGCACCGCTGGAAGCCTATATGGGCGACTTCGAAGTCAGCCGCGATTACCGTATCGTCACCGACGAGCGCTGCAAGGCCGGCATCTACATCCAGGGCTTCAGCCAGGCCAGCCACGGCTTGAGCGATACCTTGCTGTCGGTGCTGCCGATCCGCGCGGACGAGATCGCGGCGTCGCTGCATGCGCTGGACCGGCATCGCGGCAACGCGCGTTCGGTGCAGGACCTGCTGCTCGCCACCGCCAGCTGACACTGTAGAAGCCTGGCTTGTCGAATCGCCGCGGTGCGACGATACGACAAGCCCTTCGCCTACCAGTCATCATTCCAGGCTGGTATTCGGGATTGCTCGCTGATACTGTACAAAAAACCAGTATCGGTAGCCCTCCATGCAGTTGATCGAAAAACTCAGCATCCTCGCCGACGCCGCCAAGTACGACGCCTCCTGCGCGAGCAGCGGCGCGCCCAAGCGCAGCTCGGAGGGCAAGGCGGGGCTGGGTTCCACCGACGGCATGGGCATCTGCCACAGCTATACCCCGGACGGGCGCTGTGTGTCGCTGCTCAAGGTGCTGCTCACCAACTTCTGTCTCTACGACTGCCAATACTGCGTCAACCGCCGTTCCAGCGATGTGCCCCGCGCACGTTTCAGCCCGGAGGAGGTGGTGACCCTGACCCTGGATTTCTACCGGCGCAATTGCGTCAGCGGGCTGTTTCTCAGCTCGGGCATCATCCGTTCGGCCGACTACACCATGGAGCAGCTCGTCCGCGTGGCCAAATTGCTGCGCGAAGAACATGACTTTCGCGGCTACATCCACCTCAAGACCATCCCCGAGGCTGACCCGGCGCTGATCGCCGAGGCCGGGCGCTACGCCGATCGGCTGAGTGTGAATATCGAGTTGCCTACCGATGCCAGCCTGCAGACGCTGGCGCCGGAGAAACAGATCGGCTCGATCAAGCAGGCCATGCAGACCATCTACACCGGCGAACAGACGGTATTCAACGAACCGCGCGCGCCGCGTTTTGCCCCGGCCGGGCAGAGCACGCAGATGATCGTCGGCGCCGATGATACCGACGACAGCACCATCCTCCACGGGGCCGAGGCGCTGTACGGCAACTTCAAGCTGCGCCGCGTGTATTACTCGGCCTTCAGCCCGATCCCCAACAGCCCGAAAAGCGTGCCGCTGGCCGCGCCGCCATTGATGCGCGAGCACCGCTTGTACCAGGCGGACTTCCTGCTGCGCAGCTACGGCTTCAGTGCCGGTGAGCTGTTCCAGGGCCCCGGCCACCTGGCCCTGGACATCGACCCCAAGTTGGCCTGGGCGCTGGAACATCGCGAGGTGTTCCCGCTGGACCTCAACCGCGCCGAGCCGACGCTCATCGCCCGTATCCCCGGCATTGGCCTGCGTACCACCCAACGCCTGGTCGACCTGCGGTGTGAGCGCAAGATCCGCTTCGAAGACCTGGCGCGCATGCGCTGCGTGCTGGCCAAGGCCAAGCCGTTTTTCATCACCAGCGATTACCACCCGCAGCAGGCCGACAGCACCAGCGTGCTGCTGCGCGAACAATTGCGCGACCGCCCGCAGCCGCAACAGATGGGGTTGTGGGGATGATCAGCCTCGAATGCGACAACCTCTTCAGCACCTGGCGCGAGCAGGCGCGCTGGTTGCTCAGCCATCAGGTCGACCCCAGCCAGGTGAGCTGGGGCGAGGCCGAGGTGGCGGACCTGTTTGCCACCGACGAGCCGATTCCGGCGGGGCTTGGTCCGTTCCAGGCGCGGATTCCCAAGGCACTCCTGGAGTTGCTCGAGTCGGCTGCCTGTTACCACGGCGATCAGCGCTGGAGCCTGTTGTATGAGGTGTTATGGCGCGTCAGTCATGGCGACCGCACCGCGATGCTGGCGGGGGACAAGCTCGGCAGCGAGCTGCAGCGGCGGATCAAGCAGGTGAGTCGCGAGGCCCATCACTTGCACGCGTTTGTGCGCTTTATCGCCGTGCCAGCAGAGGCGGGGCCGGAGTTGCCGGAGTACGTCGCCTGGCATGAGCCGGCCCATGACATCCTGAAAAGCGCGAGCCAGCATTTTATCGGGCGCATGGGACGCCATCGCTGGATGATCGCCACGCCGCTGGATGGGGTGTATTACGACGGCGAACAGTTGAATCATCAGCGCGAGTGCCCCGAGGCCTGGCAGCAACTGGCGCAGAATATCGAAGACCCGCACAGTGCCATGTGGTTGACCTACTACAGCCACATCTTCAACCCGGCGCGCCTGAACCCCAAGGTCATGGAAGGCCACTTGCCCAGCCGGTTCTGGAAGAACCTGCCGGAGGGCAAGTTGATCCCGGGATTGATCAGCGAAGCGCGCACCGGCAAGCAGAAGGATGGGCAGGCAAAGCTGATTGGAGCCCGACCCGGAAAGAGAATTGCCAATCCGATCAATGGCGGCGCTGGCTTGCCGGCGATGGCGGCGTGTCAGTTGGATCAACGTTGACGGGTGCTCCGCTATCGCAGGCAAGCCAGCTCCCACATTGAGTTGTATTCCAAGGTTGGAACCGAGTTGTATCGCCCGCTCGGATATTGGCATGCCCCCAATCCCCAGCCCAAACAGCGATCAAAACTGTGGGAGCGGGCTTGCCCGCGAAGGCGGTGTATCAGTCGCTGAAGAAGGTGGCTGATCTACCGCCTTCGCGAGCAAGCCCGCTCCCACCTGTGGTTGTATTCCAAGGTTGGAACCGGGTTGTATCGCCCGCTCGGATATTGGCAAGTCCCCAATCCCCAGCCCGAACAGCGATTAAAACTGTGGGAGCGGGCTTGCCCGCTCCCACATTGGGTTGTATTCCAGGGGTGGGACCGGGTTGTATCGCCCGCTCGGATATTGGTCGGCACCCAATCCCACACACACACACATACGGGATCTTCATGGTCCAGGCAGGTGGGGCCTCAGGTCAGTTCGGTGGCGGTGTTCTTGACCACCGCCAACTCCGGGTGCGCGACCAGTTTGTCGATGTGCAATTCATCATTGTTCAACCAGGTCTCGGTCAGCACCCGGTAGTGTTCCATGTCGCGGCAGCGCATGCGCAGGCTGTAGTCGAACGGCCCGCTGATCAACTGGCATTCGAACACCTGCGGACAGGCCTTGATGCAGGCTTCGAAGGCCTTTTGCGCCGAGCGGCCACTCTGGTTGGACAAGGCCACCAGCACCAGCAGCGACAGCCCCGGTGAGACCATCTGCACATCGATGATCGCCCCATATCCACGGATCACCCCACGTCGCTCCAGCTTGCGCACCCGTTCCAGGCAGGGCCTGGGCGTGAGGTGCACCAGCGACGAGAGCTTTTCGTAGGTGATACGCCCCTGATGGCGCAGTACGTCGATGATTGCCTCGTCGATGCGGTCCAGCGCAGGAGAAGAATGGGGTCCGTTGGCCTTGGTATCCATGGGTTTCACTTCAAACGGTTGGAAAGAAATTGCTGCAAGCGCTCGCTGCTGGGGTGGTCGAGAATCTCGGCGCCGCCTTGTTCCTCGACCCGGCCCTGGTGCAAAAACAACACTTGGCTGGACACCTGGCGGGCAAAGCCCATCTCGTGGGTGACCATCAGCATGGTACGACCTTCCTCGGCCAACGTCTGTATGACTTTGAGGACTTCTCCTACAAGTTCCGGGTCGAGTGCCGACGTCGGCTCATCGAACAGAATGATTTCCGGCTCCATCGCCAATGCGCGTGCGATAGCCACGCGCTGCTGCTGGCCACCGGACAGGAACGCCGGGTATTGATCCGCCACACGGCCGGGCAGACCGACCTTGTCGAGGTACATGCGTGCACGTTTTTCCGCGTCGGCGGCACTCACGCCAAGCACCCGGCGCGGCGCCATGGTGATGTTTTCCAGCACGGTCATGTGGCTCCACAGGTTGAAGTGCTGGAACACCATGGCCAGGCGCGTGCGCAGATTCTGCAGTTGCTCCTGGTGCGGCGCGCGGGTGCCGGCGCGGCCCTGGCGCATTTCGATGCTGATGCCGTCCAGGGTGATCACCCCGGCATCGGGTTGTTCGAGAAAGTTGATGCAGCGCAGCATCGTGCTCTTGCCCGAGCCACTGGCGCCGATCAGGCTGATCACATCGCCGTTGCGTGCGTTGAGGGACACGCCCTTGAGCACTTCGTGTTCGCCGTAGCGTTTATGGATGCCTTCGACTTGCAGCTTGACGGCCGCCGTTGCAGTTTTGCTGACGGGTATGTCGACCGGATAAGTGGCCAGGGCCTGCGCGGACTGATTCATGGGTTAGCCTCGGGTAGGAACAAGAAAACGCATCCAGCGACGTTCGGCCAGTCGGAACAGGCCCACCAGTGCAAAGGACAGCAGCATGTAGAGCAGGGCGGCGATGCCGAAGGCCTGGAACGTCAGGAACGTCTCGGCGTTGGCATCGCGGGCCACCTTGAGGATGTCGGCGACGGTGGCGGTGAACGCCAGCGACGTGGCGTGCAGCATCAGGATCATTTCGTTGCTGTAGGCCGGTAACGCACGGCGCAAGGCGGCGGGGACCACCACAAACAGGTTGAGACGCCAGCCGTGCAGGCCGTAGGCGCGTGCGGCTTCGATTTCGCCATGGGGAATGTTGCGGATCGCGCCGGCGAAGATTTCCACGGTGTAGGCGCAGGTATTCAGCACGAACGCCAGCAAGGTGCAGTTGAGTGCGTTGCGGAAAAACTGGTTGAGCAGGGCGTTGTCCTGCACCACCTCCAGGCTGTACAGCCCGGTGTAGCAAATCAGCAGTTGGATATACAGCGGCGTGCCGCGAAACAGGTAGGTATAGACCTCCACCGGCCAGCGCAGCCAGAAGTGCTCCGAGACGCGCGCGAGTGCCAGCGGGATCGACAGGACGAAGCCGAACACCACCGAGATAATGAACAGCCACAGGGTCATGGCGACGCCGGACAGCCCCGCGCCATCACTGAACAGATAGGCCAGGCCGTATTGCTGGAACAGTTCGATCATCGCGCCATCCCCTTGATACCGAGGTTGTAGCGCCGCTCAAGGCGCTTGAAGATGCGGTTGGACAGGGTGGTGATCACCAGGTACACGAGGCCGGCGAGGATCAGGAAATACAGCGGCTCGTTGGTGGTCTTGCCAGCGTTTTGCGCGGCCTTGACCAGGTCTGACAGGCCGATGATCGACACCAGCGCGGTGGACTTGAGCAGCACCAGCCAGTTATTGCCCAGGCCCGGCAGGGCAAAGCGCATCAGTTGCGGGAACAGCACCAGGTGAAAGCGCTGCCAGCGGCTCAGGCCGTAGGCGGTGGCGGCTTCGAGTTGGCCGACCGGCACACTGAGGATCGCACCGCGAAAGTTCTCGGTGAAATACGCGCCGTAGATAAAGCCCAGGGTGATCACCCCGGCGGTGAATGGGTCGATTTCAAAGTAATCCCAGCCGAACACTTCGCTGAGGTCGTTGAGCCACAGTTGCAGGCTGTAGAAGATCAGCAGGATCAGCACCAGGTCCGGCACGCTGCGGATCAGCGTGGTGTAGAGCGTGGCCGGCACCCTTAGCCATTTGGCGCTGGAGAGTTTGGCGCCAGCCGCGATCAGGCCGAGGGAGAGGCTCAGGGCCAGCGCGAGGAACGCCAGCTTGAGCGTCATCCAGGCGCCCTGGGCCAGCATCGGGCCGTAGCCTTGCAGGTTGAGGAGTTCGTTCATGGGAGAGTCTCTAAAGGGCGCAGACGACCCTTGTAGCAGCCGGCTGATGGGGGAGGGGGCTTGCCCCCGATAGCAGTGGGTCAGTCCATACCAGTGTCGACTGACACGCCGTCATCGGCGGTGAACCCCTTGCGCACAAGCCAGGTCCTACAGGGGTGAGGCGTTGGCATCACTCGTTGTAGATGTCCTGGTCGCCGAAGTACTTCTTCTGGATCTTGGCGTAGGTGCCATCGGCCTGGACGGCGGCGATGCCTTTGTTGATCAGCTCGCGCAGCGCCTGGTCGTTCTTGCGCAGGCCCATGGCGATGTCCAGCGGCAGGGTCGGGTCCTTGAAGGCCGGGCCGGTCTTGAAGTCGGCGCCTTCAGGCTTGGACAGGAAGTTGAGCTGGGCTTCGAGCTTGTCGGTCAGGGTGGCATCGAGGCGGCCGTTCTGCAGGTCGGCGTAGTTTTGCTCCTGGGACTGGTACGCCTTGATCTGGGCACCCAGCTTGGCCAGTTGCGCGCGGGCATAGGCTTCCTGCAGCGAGCCTTGCAGCACGCCGACCTGCTTGCCGTTGAGGGATTGCGGGGTGTCGCCAAAGTCGGCGTTTTTGCGGGTGATCACCGACGTTGGGCTGAGGAACAGCCGGTCGCTGAAGTCGATGACTTTCTCGCGTGCCGGGGTCACGGCCATGGACGACATGATGGCGTCGAATTTGCGCGCGCGCAGGGCCGGGATCATGCCGTCGAATTCGTTGTGCACCCAGGTGCATTTGACCTCGAGCTTGGCGCAGATGGCGTTGCCCAATTCGATATCGAAGCCTTGCAGGCTGCCATCGGCGGCCACGGATTCGAAGGGGGGATACTCGGGGAATACGCCGAAGCGGATTTCTTGCCAATCCTGGGCGTGGGCAGCGGTTGCACACAGTGGCAACAGCAATGCAGCGAAAAGTGATCGCAGTGGAGTCATGTGTATTCCCTATATTTTGTAATTGATGTCAGGGCAGTAAACGGATCAAGCAATGTTTTCCAGGGTGCAGGGCTCTTCGTGGCGAGGGGGCTCGCCCCCCTTGGACTGCGCAGCAGTCCTGAATCCTGTCACCGTGTCTTTTGGGTCGTTCGTGGAGCATGTACGGGGCAGCTTCACAGCCTGTCGCGGGCAACCCCGCTCGGCACAGAGAATGCTTCATAGTGGTGCGTTTTTTGTGTCGTTTGGTTGGGGGTTAAAGCGCAAATTGCGCTGTTAAAACTGCCAATGCAGCGGAATCGGCTGCCGCACCCGCTGAATCGGCTTTTGACCCCCTCGATTCTGGCCTGCCCCGGGCGCAAAGCGGCAGGCCAGAGCGGTCTCAGGCGCGCTTTTTCTGCTGTACGCGGGGTTGCTGGGCCAGGCGCGCAAACAGGTCTTTCGGGTCGGCGAGGTCCGGTACCAGTTCCAGTTCGCTGCCCACGTCCAGCGCCTTGGCCACGTCCAGGACGTAGCGCAGGGCCGAGTAGTCTTCGATGGCAAAACCGACCGAATCGAACAGGGTCACCTGGCGCGCATTCTCGCGGCCGGGCTGTTGGCCGTTGATCACCTGCCACAGCTCGGTCACCGGCGAATCTTCCGGCATGTGCTGGATTTCACCTTCGATACGGCTTTGCGGTTCGTACTCGACGATCACGCGGGCGCGCTCGACGATACGTCGGTCCAGCTCGGTCTTGCCCGGGCAGTCGCCGCCCACGGCGTTGAGGTGCATGCCGGGTTCGATCATGTCATCGGTGAGGATGGTGGCGTAGGCCTTGTCGGCAGTGACGGTGGTGACGATGTCCGCACCCTTGACCGCTTCCGCCACGCTGCCGGCGAGGATCACTTTGATTGCCGGGAAGGCCTTGAGGTTGGCCGCCAGCTTGGCGGTGGCCTTGGGGTCGATATCGAACAGGCGGATTTCGTTGATGCCGAGCATGGCGTGGAAGGCCAGGGCCTGGAACTCACTCTGCGAGCCATTGCCGATCAACGCCATGCTGCGGCTGTTGTCGCGGGCCAGGTAGCGGGCGACCAGCGCCGACGTCGCAGCGGTACGAATCGCCGTGGTCAGGGTCATTTCCGCCAGCAGCACCGGCTTGCCGGTGTCGACGTCACCCAGGGCGCCGAATGCCATGACGGTGAGCATCCCGGCCAGGGTGTTCTTCGGGTGGCCGTTGACGTACTTGAAGGCATACAGCGAGGCGTCCGAGACCGGCATCAACTCGATCACGCCGTCCGGCGAGTGGTTGGCCAGGCGCGCGCACTTCTCGAAATCCTGCCAGCGCAGGTAGTCGGCGCGGATGTACTGGGCCATCTCGGTGATGCAGGTTTGCAGGCCTTTTTGCGAGACCAGGTAGCTGAGATCGTTGACGTCGATATAACGGGTCATGGCAAGACTCCTTATTGAAATGAGGGACGGGCCGGCAGATGCACTTCGGCCAGCATGCAGCGGGCACTGCCGCCGCCGATGCGTTCGATGTTGTCGATGTTCACCACCACCGGCCGGGTGTGGCGTTCCACGTGCGCACGCTGGGCCGGTTGCAGGGCACCCCAGGCGCTGGCCGACATCACCAGCAGCGGCTGGCCGTCGCGGTCGTGGACTTCAAGCATGTTGCCGGCGAAGGCTTCGAGCTGGTCGAAGTCGAGGGCGAGGATGTCTTTGCCGGTGTCACGCAGGGAGCGTTCCAGGGCCTGGCGCTCGTCGGCATGGGGCAGGGCTTGCAGGCACACCACCGAGAGGTCGCGGCCGACGCTCATCATCACGTTGCTGTGGTAGATCGGCGCGTGGTGGCGGTCGACGGCGTGGAACACGCACAGTTGGTAGTCGAGGCGTTCGGCGAACTGGCGCAGGGCGTCGTGATGGGTGCGCCCGGAGTGGCAGGCGTAGCTGATGCGATGCTGGCGGTCGAGCACCATGCTGCCGGTGCCTTCGAGGAAAATGTTCTGTTGTTCGAGGTGACTCAGGTCGATGGTGTGCTTGATCGCAAAGCGCTGTTCCAGCACTTGCAGCACACCTTTGTTGCGCTCCAGTCGTCGGTTCTGGCCTTCCATCGGGTACAGCACCAGGCTGCCGTCGGCGTGGCTGCTCCACCAGTTGTTGGGGAAAATCGAATCGGGAGTGTGGGGCGCCGGCGTGTCCTGCACCACCAGGACTTCCACGCCATGCTGGCGCAGCGTGTCGACATAGCCATCGAACTCTTCCAGCGCTTTGTGCTGTGCACTGAGCGGGTCAAGGGGCGGGCGCTGGAAACGGTTGTTGATCGCGGTGTCCGGGTTGAAGGCAAAGCGCGCCGGGCGAATCATCAGGACGGTGTTGGTGGTTTGCATGGGTGCACGGATCCATGGGGTTGAGCAGTGGCGCTATTTTGTCGCTTGTGCGGGATGAATCCCGGCTGAAACGAAGGGGTGGCTCAGCCGGGAAAGCTGAAAAGGTGGGTAAGGCAGCCGAATCGGCTGTAAGGGTTGGAGCAGGGGCGAAAGGTAGGAGCGGGCTTGCTCGCGATAGGGTCTGTCACCACCGGATTGGCTGACTGCCACTGCGCATTCGCGAGCAAGCCCGCTCCCACATTGGTATGGTGGCGTCTGCCAAACCGCCGCAGCAAGGAGCAACTATGTCGACCGCTGTCCGTACTGCCCAACCCGCCGATGCCGAGGGAATCAGCCAGGTTATCCTGGCGGCCTTGCACAGCAGCAATGCGCGGGATTACCCCGCGGATGTGATTGCCCGGGTAGCGGCTAACTTCACCCCCGATGCAGTGCTGGCATTGCTGACGCGCCGGGTGGTGCTGGTGGCGGTGCAGGAGCAGGTGATTGTCGCCACGGCCGCCCTGGACGCCAATGTGGTGCGCTCGGTGTTCGTCAATCCGGCGCTGCAAGGGCAGGGCATTGGCCGGCTGTTGATGATTGAAATCGAAGTGCGCGCCCGCGAGGCCGGGGTGACGATGTTGAGTGTGCCGTCTTCGCTGACCGCCGAACCGTTCTATACCAAGCTGGGGTTTCAAACGGTCCGCGATGTTTACCACGGCAACGAGCGCACCTTGGTGATGGAGAAGACGCTGTTGTCGCGCCATCCCATCGGACTCTATCGCGACCGCCAGCATCGGGCGCAGGTGGTGGCGTTGTGGCAGGAGGCATTCGGGTATGACACCGCGCACAACCTGCCAACCCTGGCCATTGATAAGAAGCTGGCCGTCAACGATGGGCTGTTTTTCGTGGCAACGGACAAGAAGGTGGTGATCGGCACGATTCTGGCCGGCTACGACGGCCATCGCGGCTGGCTGTATTCGGTAGCCGTGCACGCTGATTATCGGCGTCATGGCCTGGGTTCCTCGCTGGTGCGCTATGCCGAGCAGGCATTGACGGCCCTGGGCTGCATGAAGATCAATCTGCAGGTCACCAGTGGCAACGAGGCGGTGGCGGCTTTCTACGAGGCGTTGGGGTATGGGGTGGAGGCGAGGATCAGCATGGGCAAGAAGATTGCCGCGAACATCCCCAAGAGCGAGGCATAAACCTGTCGGAGCCGGCTTGCCGGCGATGAGGCCCTTGAATCCAATGCAGTATTCAGGGTAGCCATCGCCGGCAAGCCGGCTCCTACAGGGTCGTGTGGCTCAGCCGGGTGTGGGCTGTCAGACCTTGACGATCCAGCCCGCCGGGGCTTCGATGTCGCCGGTTTGCACGCCGGTCAGCTCTTTGTAGAGCTGTTGGGTGATCGGGCCGACTTCGGTTTCGCTGTGGAACACGTGCAGCTTGCCGTTGTACTGGATGCCGCCGATTGGCGAGATCACGGCGGCAGTGCCGCAGGCGCCGGCTTCCTTGAAGTCCGCCAGTTTGTCGATGAACACTTCGCCCTCGATCACTTCCAGGCCCAGGCGGGTCTTGGCCAGCTCGATCAACGACAGGCGGGTGATGCCTGGCAGCACCGAAGGCGACTTCGGCGTGATGAACTTGTTGTCGTGGGTGATCCCGAAGAAGTTCGCCGAGCCGACTTCCTCGATCTTCGAATGGGTCATCGGGTCCAGGTAGATCGCGTCGGCGAATCCGGATTTCTTCGCTTCGGAACCCGGCATCAGGCTGGCGGCGTAGTTGCCACCGACCTTGGCGGCACCGGTGCCCTGTGGCGCGGCGCGGTCGAAGGTGGAGATCTGGAAGTTGTGCGGCACCAGGCCGCCCTTGAAGTAGGCACCGACCGGGATCGCGAACACCGAGAAGATGAACTCCGGCGCGGTACGCACGCCGATGTTGTCACCGGTGCCGATCACGAACGGGCGCAGGTACAGCGCGCCGCCACTGCCGTACGGCGGGATGAAGCGCTCGTTGGCCTTGACCACTTGTTTGCAGGCTTCAATGAAGTCTTCGGTCGACACATGTGGCATCAGCAGGCGGGCGCAGCTGCGTTGCATGCGGGCGGCGTTCTGGTCCGGGCGGAACAGGTTGATCGAGCCGTCCTTGCAACGGTAGGCCTTGAGGCCTTCGAAGCACTGTTGGCCATAGTGCAGGGCGGTGGAGCCCTCGCTGATGTGCAGCACGTTGTCGTCGGTCAGGGTGCCTTTTTGCCACTCACCGTCTTTCCAGACCTGGAGAAACCGTTTGTCGGTCTTGATGTAGTCAAAACCCAGCTTGTCCCAATTGATGCTTTCGTTACCCATGACACCCTCTATCTCTGGTCAACCGCCTGGTCGAAGGCAGGCTTGTCGGTTTTTTTCTGGATGGGCGCAACAATACTTCATTCTTGGCCGGTGTGGGAGCGGGTGGGCGGGCCATTCAGCAGCTGTATTGGCTGATCCACCGCTATCGCAGGCAAGCCAGCGCCCCCATTTGCAATGCATTTTACCTGTGGGAGCTGGCTTGCCTGCGATGGCCTCACCGCGGTTGTTAAAGGTGCAGCGCGTGGCCCAGGGCCCTTAAAGCGGCTTCCTGCACGGCTTCGCCGAGCGTCGGATGGGCGTGGATGGTGCCGGCCACGTCTTCCAGGCGCGCGCCCATTTCCAGGCTCAGGCCGAAGGCGGTGGACAGCTCGGACACGCCGACGCCCACGGCCTGCCAGCCGACGATCAGGTGATTGTCACGCCGCGCCACCACCCGTACGAAGCCGGTTTTCGACTCCAGGGTCATGGCCCGGCCATTCGCCGCGAACGGGAAACTCGACACGATGCAATCCAGTCCGGCCGCCTTGGCCTCGTCCGGGGTCTTGCCGACCACCACCAGCTCGGGGTCGGTGAAACACACGGCCGGGATGGCCGCCGGGTTGAATTCGCGGGACTTGCCGCTGATCAGTTCGGCGACCATTTCACCCTGGGCCATGGCGCGGTGCGCGAGCATCGGTTCGCCGCTGAGGTCGCCGATCGCCCACACATTGCGCATGCTGGTCTGGCAACGGCTGTCGATCTTGATCGCGGCGCCATTCATTTCCAGGTTCAGTGCCTCGAGGTTCCAGCCCTGGGTGTTGGGTCTGCGACCCACGGCAACCAGTACCTGATCGGCGTCCAGCGACACGGTGTCGCCATTCGGATCGCGGACCTGCAGGCTATTGTTGTCGAACCCGGTGACGCTGTGCTTGAGGTAGAGCTTCACGCCCAGGTGCTTGAGGGATTCGGCCACCGGCTGGGTCAGCTCGGCGTCGTAGGCGGGCAGGATGCGGTCCTGCGCTTCGACGACGCTGACCTGCGCGCCAAGCTTGCGATAGGCAATCCCCAGTTCCAGGCCGATATAACCGCCACCGACCACGATCAGGCGCTTGGGCACGCGAGTTGGCGCCAGGGCCTCGGTGGAGGAAATGATCGGCCCGCCAATCGGCAACATCGGCAGGTTGACGCTTTTCGAACCGGTGGCCAGCAGCAGGTGCTCGCACTGGATGCGCTGGTCGCCGACGTCGACGGTCTTGCCGTCCACCACCTTGGCCCAGCCGTGGATGACCTGCACCTTGTGCTTCTTCAGCAGCGCGGCAACGCCGGTGGTCAGGCGGTCGACGATGCCATCTTTCCATTCCACGCTCTTGCGGATGTCAAGGGTTGGCACGTCCACTTCGATGCCCAGTTGCGAGCCCTGGCTGTGGTGGATGGTTTGCTGGAACTGTTCGGCCACGTGGATCAGGGCCTTGGACGGGATGCAGCCGATGTTCAGGCAGGTGCCGCCCAGCGCCTGGCCTTCCACCAGGATGGTCGGGATGCCCAGCTGGCCAGCCCGGATCGCTGCCACATAACCGCCAGGTCCGCCGCCGATGATCAGCAGCGTGGTATTCAATGTCTGAGTCATGCCCTTACTCCAGGTACAGGCTGGCGGGTTGTTCGAGCAGGCCACGGATGGCCTGGATGAATTGCGCCGCGTCCATGCCATCGACCACGCGGTGATCGAAGGAGCTGGAGAGGTTCATCATCTTGCGCACCACGATCTGGCCCTTGACCACCATCGGTCGCTCAACGATACGGTTGACGCCGACGATGGCCACTTCGGGCAAGTTCAGCACCGGGGTGCTGACGATGCCGCCGAGCGCGCCCAGGCTGGTCAGGGTAATGGTCGAACCCGACAATTCATCGCGGCTGGCCTTGCCATTGCGTGCGGCCGTGGCCAGGCGCGCGATTTCCTCGGCGTTGCCCCACAGGCTGCGGGCTTCGGCGTGTCGCACCACCGGTACCATCAGGCCGACGTCGCTCTGGGTGGCGACACCCACATGCACCGCGCCGAGCCGGGTGATGACCTGGGCTTCGTCGTCATAGCGCGCGTTGATCTGCGGGAAGTCGCGCAACGCCACGACCATCGCCCGCACGATAAACGGCAGCAGGGTCAGCTTGCCGCGCGTGGCGCCGTGCTTCTCGTTGAGGTGCACGCGCAGCTCGTCGAGGGCGGTGACGTCGATCTCTTCCACGTAGCTGAAATGCGCGGCGCGCCGGGTGGCATCCTGCATGCGCTGGGCGATCTTGCGGCGCATGCCGATCACCGGGATCTGTTCTTCGCTGGTGCGTTCGGCGTAGGGGTTGGCAGCGCTGTGATGGTGCGCCGGTCGCTGCTGCAAGTAAGCGTCCAGGTCTTCGTGCAGAATGCGCCCCGCCGGGCCGGAGCCCTGGACCAGGCGCAGCTGGATCCCGGCATCCAGCGCATGCTTGCGCACGGCGGGGGAGGCCAGCGGGCGTTCGTCGGCTTCACGCGCCACCGGCGCCTGGGCCTTGATGACTGCCGGTGCCGGCTTGCTTTCAACCGGCGCCGGCTTGGCTTCGACCACCGCAGCGGCTTTCACCGGTTCACTTACCGCAGGCGCTTCCTTGGCGTTACCGGCGCCTTCGACTTCAATACTGATCAAGATACTGCCCACGGCCATGACTTCACCCGGCTCGCCGCCGAGTGCAATCACCTTGCCGTGCACCGGCGAGGGAATGTCCACCATCGCCTTGTCGGTCATTACATCTGCCAGCACCTGGTCTTCGACGACCATGTCGCCGACCTTCACGTGCCACACCGACAGTTCAACTTCCGCGATGCCTTCGCCAATGTCCGGCATCTTGATAACGTGCGTGCCCATTCAGACCTCCATGACCCGTTTCAACGCCGCGCCCACTCGGGACGGCCCTGGGAAATACGCCCACTCCTGCGCGTGCGGGTAGGGGGTGTCCCAACCGGTGACGCGTTCGATCGGCGCTTCCAGGTGATGGAAGCAATGCTCCTGCACCAGCGACACCAACTCGGCACCAAAGCCGCAGGTGCGGGTGGCTTCATGCACCACCACGCAACGGCCGGTCTTTTTCACCGACTTGACGATGGTTTCCAGGTCCAGTGGCCACAGGCTGCGCAGGTCGATGACTTCGGCATCGATACCGGTTTCCTCGGCGGCGACTTGCGACACATACACGGTGGTGCCGTAGGTCAGCACCGTGACGGCCGAGCCCGGACGCACGATGGCGGCTACGTCGAGCGGCACGGTGTAGTAACCGTCCGGCACCTGCGCTTGCGGGTGCTTGGACCACGGCGTCACCGGGCGGTCGTGGTGGCCGTCGAACGGGCCGTTGTACAGGCGCTTGGGCTCGAGGAAGATCACCGGGTCATCGTTTTCGATCGAGGCGATCAGCAGGCCCTTGGCGTCATACGGGTTGGACGGCATCACGGTGCGCAGGCCGCAGACCTGGGTGAAGACCGCTTCGATACTCTGGCTGTGGGTCTGGCCGCCGTAGATGCCGCCGCCGCAAGGCATGCGCATGGTCAGCGGCGCGGTGAACTGGCCGGCCGAGCGATAACGCAGGCGGGCGGCTTCGGAGATGATCTGGTCGGTCGCCGGGTAGACGTAGTCGGCGAACTGGATTTCTGCCACCGGACGCAGGCCATAGGCGCCCATGCCCACGGCCACGCCGATAATGCCGCTTTCGGAGATGGGCGCGTCGAACACCCGCGAACTGCCGTACTTGGTCTGCAAGCCTTCGGTGCAACGGAATACGCCGCCGAAGTAACCGACGTCCTGGCCGAATACCACCACATTGTCGTCACGCTCAAGCATCACATCCATGGCCGAGCGCAGGGCCTGGATCATGGTCATGGTGGTGGTGGTCATGGCGGTTTCCAATTCGATGCTGTTGTTGTGATCGTTCATGTCAGATCCCCAACTCTTGACGCTGGCGCTTCAAGTGCTCCGGCATCTCTTTATAGACGTCTTCGAACATGGTCGCGGCGCTTGGAATCTGGCCACCGGCCAGGGTGCCGTACTGTTCGGCTTCTTTCTGGGCCGCAATCACTTCGGCTTCCAGTTCAGCGCTGACCGCCGCGTGCTCCTCCTCGGACCACTGGCCAATCTTGATCAGGTGCTGCTTGAGACGGGCAATCGGGTCGCCCAGCGGGAAGTGACTCCAGTCGTCGGCAGGCCGGTATTTGGACGGATCATCGGAGGTTGAGTGCGGACCGGCGCGGTAGGTGACCCATTCGATCAGGGTCGGGCCGAGGTTGCGGCGCGCACGCTCGGCGGCCCAGGCGGAGGCGGCGTACACCGCGATGAAATCGTTGCCGTCGACCCGCAGGGAAGCGATGCCGCAGCCCACGCCGCGTCCGGCGAAGGTGGTGGCTTCACCGCCGGCGATAGCCTGGAAGGTGGAGATTGCCCATTGGTTGTTGACCACGTTGAGGATCACCGGCGCGCGGTAGACGTGGGCGAAGGTGAGGGCGGTGTGGAAGTCCGATTCGGCCGTGGCGCCGTCGCCGATCCAGGCGGAGGCGATCTTGGTATCGCCCTTGATCGCCGAGGCCATGCCCCAGCCCACACCTTGTACGAATTGGGTGGCGAGGTTGCCGGAAATGGTGAAGAAACCCGCGTCCTTGACCGAGTACATGATCGGCAACTGGCGACCCTTGAGCGGGTCGCGCTCGTTGGACAGCAGTTGGCAGATCAGGTCCACCAGCGGCACGTCGCGGGCCATCAGGATGCTTTGCTGGCGGTAGGTGGGGAAGCACATGTCGTCGATGTTCAAGGCCAGGGCCTGGGCGCTGCCGATGGCTTCTTCGCCAAGGCTTTGCATGTAGAACGACATTTTTTTCTGACGCTGGGCGACGACCATGCGGTTGTCGAAGATGCGCGTCTTGAGCATCGCGCGCATGCCTTTGCGCAGGATCTCCACCGGCACACCTTCGGCCCACGGGCCCAGGGCCTGGCCCTGGTCGTCGAGGACGCGGATCAGGCCCTTGGCCAGGTCGGCGGTGTCGGCGGGTTCTACGTCGATGGCGGGTTTGCGCACCAGGCCGGCGTCGGTCAGGCGCAGGTAGGTAAAGTCGGTCTTGCAGCCGGGGCGGCCTGAGGGTTCAGGCACGTGCAGGCGCAGTGGTTCGTACTGCTGGGTCATGGCTTTCTACGCTCTATCTTGTGAATTTCTTGTAGTGGGCGCGCTAGCTGACAGTCAGTCTTCGGGTAGAAGAAATCTTGTCCTACAACAATCATAGGCGTGGCGTAGAAGAATATTTATCTGTGTTTCATTGCGCTCGGGATCATTTGCGGATAAAAAAACTGCATAAACATAATAAACAGGTGATTTTGTCTCATGCGCAAACTGGACCGTACCGATATCGGCATTCTCAACGCCCTGCAGGAGAATGCGCGGATCACCAACGCCGACCTCGCCCGCTCGGTCAACCTGTCGCCGACGCCGTGTTTCAACCGGGTCAAGGCGATGGAGGAACTTGGGCTGATTCGTGACCAGGTCACGCTGCTCGATGCCGACCTGCTGGGGCTGCACGTCAACGTGTTCATCCATGTGAGCCTGGAAAAGCAGAACGAACTGGCGTTGCAGCAGTTCGAGGGGGCGATTTCCGACCGTCCCGAGGTGATGGAGTGCTACCTGATGGCCGGCGACCCGGACTACCTTATCCGCGTGCTGGTGCCGACGATCCAGTCGCTGGAGCGCTTCATGATGGATTTCCTGACCAAGGTGCCGGGCGTGGCCAACATCCGCTCCAGCTTTGCGCTCAAGCAAGTGCGCTACAAAACCGCGCTGCCGCTGCCGGCCAATGGCATCAGCCTGGGCAATTGATTGACACCGCTCTCACAGATCCAAACACAGCCCAACATGTGGGAGCTGGCTTGCCTGCGAAAGCGCTGGGCCAGCCAGCTTATCTGCACCTGATACACCGCCAGCGCAGGCAAGCCAGCTCCCACACGGGATCGACGTTTTTACAGTTGGTTGAGGGGGATCTTCAGGTACGTCACGCCATTCTCCTCAGCCGGCGGCAGATTGCCCGCGCGCACGTTCACCTGGATCGCCGGCAGCAGCAATGTCGGCATCCCCAGCCCGGCATCGCGCGTGGTGCGCATCTCGACAAACGCATTCTCATCGACCCCGTCATGCACATGAATATTGCCCGCGCGCTGCTCGGCCACGGTCGTCAGGCACTTGGCCTCGCGGCCCTCGGGCGGATAGTCATGGCACACATACAGCTGGGTCTGCGGGGGAAACGCCAAGAGCTTGCGCATCGACGCATACAACTGCCGCGCATCGCCGCCGGGGAAGTCGCAGCGCGCCGTGCCCACGTCCGGCATGAACAACGTGTCGCCCACCAGGATCAACCGGTCGTCGATCAGGTAAGCCATGTCCGCCGGCGTATGCCCCGGCACGTGCAGCGCCTGGGCCTTGAGGTTGCCGATATGAAACACCTCGTCCGGCGCAAACAGGTGGTCGAACTGCGAGCCGTCCACGCGAAACTCCGGCTCCAGGTTGAACAGGTGCTTGAAGACGCCCTGCACCTTGCTGATGGACGCGCCGATGGCAATCTTGCCGCCCAGGAGGCGGCGCAGGTAGGGCGCCGCAGACAGGTGATCGGCATGCGCGTGGGTTTCCAGCAGCCATTGCACGTGCAGGTCGTGCTCGCGGACGAAGGCGATGACCTTGTCGGCCTGGGCCGTGTCGGTGCGCCCCGAAGCCGGGTCGTAGTTGAGCACCGAGTCAACGATGGCGCAGGGGCCACCGTCGGTTTCATACACGACGTAGGTGTAGGTCGACGATGCCTCGTCCAGAAAGGCTTGAATCAACGCTGGCATGGCGGCGGTCCCTGGTGAAGAAAAAAGTGGTTACAATCAGTTTACATTTACACATAATGTTTTGAGCTTAAGTGACAGAAAGGACCCGAGGCAAATGGAATCTACTCTGAGTGAGGGCGAAGTCGCCCAGTTGCGCGCATCGGCGTCCAAGGCCTGTTCCTTGCTCAAGGCGCTGGCCAACGAAGACCGTTTGTTGATCCTCTGCCAGCTGACCCAGGGCGAGCGCAACGTCGGCGAGCTGGAAACCATGACCGGCGTGCGCCAACCGACGCTGTCACAACAGTTGGGCATCTTGCGCGATGAAGGGTTGGTCGCCACCCGTCGGGAAGGCAAATACATCTTCTACGGGCTGGCCAGCCACGAAGTGATCCAAGTGATGAAGACCTTGTCCGGGCTGTACTGCGGCGCGGTCATGAAAAGCTGGGCGTGACGCCATCCGGCAGCGACCCTTGTGTGCATGTATAAGAAAGGCGATCGACCATGAATGACCAACACTGGGGCCCTACCATCAGTGGCGATATCGTAGTCATCGGCGGCGGTTCGGCGGGCATCGGCCTGCTGGCCAGCCTGCTCAAGCGCGACCCGCACCTGAACATCACCCTGATCGAACCCAGCGACCACCACTGCTACCAGCCGGCCTGGACGTTGGTGGGCGGCGGTGCCTATGACCTGGAAAAGACCCGCCGCCCGCTGGCCGATGTGCTGCCCAATGGAGTGACCTGGGTGCAGGCTGCGGTCACCGAGCTGTTGCCCGACGAACACACCCTGATACTCGACAACGGCCAGCGCGTGACCTGGCAAAACCTCATCGTCTGCCCCGGCCTGCGCCTGGCCTGGGAGAAGATCGAGGGGCTGCAGGACACGCTGGGCCGCAATGGCGTGACTTCCAACTACAGCTATCAGTACGCCGCCTACACCTGGCAGTTGGTGCAGCAATTGAAGGGCGGCAAGGCGATCTTTACCCAGCCGGCGATGCCGATCAAATGCGCGGGCGCACCGCAGAAGGCCCTGTACCTGTCCTGCGACCATTGGCTCAAGCAAGGCCATCTGAGCAATATCGACGTCGAATTCAACCTCGCTGGCGCGGCGCTGTTTGGGGTCGCGACCTTCGTGCCGCCGCTGATGAAATACGTGGAGAAGTACAACGCCCGCCTGGCATTCAATGCCAACCTGGTGAAAGTCGACGGCCCGGCCCGCAAGGCCTGGTTCGACGTGAAGGACGCCGAGGGCAACGTCACCGTGGTCGAGAAATCCTTCGACCTGCTGCACGTGGTGCCGCCCCAGGTCGCACCGGAGTTTATCCACCAGAGCGCGCTGGCCGACGCCGCCGGTTGGTGCGAAGTGAACCCCCATAGCCTGCAACACCTGCGCTACCCGCACATCTTCGGGTTGGGCGATGTGTGCGGCACCACCAACGCCAAGACCGCTGCCGCGGTGCGCAAGCAAATCGTGGTGGTCGCCGAAAACCTGCTGGCCCTGCGCAAACAGGCGCCATTGCCGCTCAAATACGACGGCTACGGCTCCTGCCCGCTGACGGTGGAGAAGGGCAAGGTGGTGCTGGCCGAGTTCGGTTATGGCGGCAAACTGTTGCCGACCTTTCCCCTCGACCCGACCCGCGCGCGGCGTTCGATGTGGTTTCTCAAGGCGACGTTGCTGCCGTGGTTCTACTGGAACGGCATGCTCAAGGGGCGCGAGTGGCTGACCCGCTTGAGCAAGGTGGACTGAATGCTGCTGGCGAGTGTTTTAGGCATCTTGATGGGCCTGGTCATGGGCTTGACCGGCGCGGGCGGCGGCATCCTTGGCGTGCCGGCGTTGGTGCTCGGGTTGGGCCTGAGCATGACCCAGGCCGCGCCCGTGTCCTTGCTGGCGGTGGGTGCAGCGGCGGCGGTGGGCGCGATTGACGGCCTGCGCCATGGCCTGGTGCGGTACCGTGCCGCGCTGTTGATCGCCTTGCTCGGCGCGCTGTTCTCGCCGCTGGGGGTGTTCCTTGCCCACCAGATGCCGGAAGCCCTGCTGATGGGCCTGTTCAGCGCGCTGATGGTGCTGGTGGCCTGGCGCATGTTGCAGCGCGAGAAAGTCGAAGCCGGGCCGAGTGACCATGGCGCCGCGTCCTGGGGCCAGAAGAACTGCATGCTCGACCAGCAGACCGGGCGCCTGGCCTGGACCGCCAAGTGCAGCGCGACACTCGCTGCACTCGGTGCGGTCACGGGCGCCGTGTCCGGACTGCTCGGGGTCGGCGGTGGCTTCCTGATCGTGCCGGCGTTCAAGCAACTCACCGATGTGCAGATGCGCGGCATCGTCGCCACTTCGCTGATGGTGATCAGCCTGATCTCGCTGATCGGCGTGGTCGGCGCGTTCCACGCCGGTGTGCGCATCGAGTCGATGGGCTGGGTGTTCATCGCCGCGAGCATTGTCGGCATGTTGATCGGCCGGCGCCTGTGCTCGGTGATCCCCGCGCGGACCCTGCAGGTCGGGTTTGCCAGCCTGTGCGTGCTGGTGGCGGCCGGCATGTTGGTCAAGGCGGCGGTCTGATGTGAAACGCCTGCGACGCCACGACAATTCATCCCATCGCATCCCCCCACCCAGTACCCAAGTAGCATAGGTCCCACCCCCGGGCCTTCGTACACTCATGCTTCAGAGGGGGAACCAGCGATGCACAACAGTGAAGGCGTAGTCAGTGCCATGTCCCAGGCCGCCGATGCCGGGCAGGCGGCCGAGGAGTTGGCGCGGCAACTGCTGCATCCGTATCTGGGATTCGTGCTGTTTTTCTGTTCCGCTTCCTACGACCTCCAGGCACTCGGCCAGGCCCTGCAGCAGTGCTTTGGCAGTGTGCGTGTGGTGGGTTGCACCAGTGCCGGTGAGATCACGCCCCAAGGTTATGGCCGCAATTGCATCACGGCGGTGGGGTTCAATCACGCGCACTTCTCCATTGCCACCGAACTCATTGACCAGGTTGAACACTTCAGCCTGATCAACGCCCAGGACATGGTCGAGCGGCTGGTCGGCGGCTGTCGCAGCAATACCCTGGCGCCGATCAAAGGCAATACCTTCGCCCTGACCTTGCTCGATGGCCTGTCCAGCCGTGAAGAAATGGTGCTCGCCGCCCTCAGCGCGGCGCTCGGCGACATCCCGCACTTCGGCGGTTCGGCCGGCGATGACAACTTCCTCACCGACACCCACGTGTACTTCAACGGCGCCTTCCACAGCGGCGCGGCGGTGGTGGTGCTGGTCAACACCTGGCTGGACTTCGAGGTCTTCACCACCCACCACATCCTGCCGCGCACCGAGAAGCTGGTGGTGACCGGCGCCGACAGCCCGTCACGCCGGGTGTTCGAGCTCAATGCCGAACCCGCCGCCGAGGAGTACGCGCGGCACATCGGCGTGGCCGTGGCCGACCTCGACCACCGGCTCTTCGCCGCCCACCCACTCGCGGTGCGCATCCACGACCAGTACTACGTGCGCGCGATCCAGCAAGTGCACGCCGACCTGAGCCTGAGTTTCTACTGCGCGGTGGAAAACGGCATCGTCCTCACCGTGATGAAGCCCGGGCCGATCCTGCCGAACCTGCAAGGCCTGTTCGATGGCCTGCACGCGCGGCTCGGCGACCTGCTGCTGACCATCGGCTGCGACTGCTTCCTGCGCCGCCTGGAGCTGGAAGACACCGGCACCCTGGAGCAGATCGGTGGCTTGCTGCGTGACCAGCGGGTGATGGGGTTCAACACCTACGGAGAACAGTTCAATGGCATGCACATCAACCAGACCTTCACCGGGGTCGCCATTGCCCGTGGCCGGCGCTGAGCTGCTCGCCGAGGTCGCCCGGCTGCAACAGGACAACCACAAGCTGGCGCGGATCAATGCGGCGCTGATCGAGCGCATCGAGTCCGGCATGACCCAGGGCAACAACCCCTACACCACCTTTCAGCATTCAGTGGTGCTGGCCGAGCAAGTCCGCGAACGCACCGACGCGCTGAACCAGGCGATGGCCGAACTCAAGGCCAGCAACCACCTGCTGATCAACGCCCGGCTGCGTGCCGAAGCCCTGCGCGGCGAACAGATAGCGGCGCAGCAGGCCCAGGCCAGCGAGCGCTGGATTCGCCTGATCACCGACAACGTGCCGGCCCTGATCGGCTACCTGAATGCCGACCTGGTCTACGAGTTCACCAATAAAGTCTATGAAGAATGGTACTGCTGGCCGCGCGGGATGATGCTTGGCCAGAGCCTGCGCGAAGTCCACAGCGAGCAGCATTGCCAGCGCCTGGATGCCTACGTCGCCCGCGCCCTGGCCGGGGAGAGCGTGACCTTTGAGTTCGCCGAGACCAACATCAATAACCAGGAGCGCTACATGCTGCGCTCCTATGTGCCGAACATGCTCGCCAGCGGTGAAGTGGTGGGGATTTTCGTGCTGATTCGCGACATCACCGAACGCCGGCGCACCGCCGAAGCCCTGCACCAGGCCTATCAGCACCTGGAGCAACGCGTGGCCCAACGCACCTCGGAACTGACCTCGCTCAACGGCCAGTTGTTGAAGGAAATCGACGAGCGCCGGCGCATGGAAGCACGCCTGCGCGAGGCCAAGCGCGAGGCCGAGCAGGCCAACCTGTCGAAAACCAAATTCCTCGCTGCCGTCAGCCACGACCTCCTGCAACCGCTGAACGCGGCGCGGCTGTTTACCAGTGCATTACTGGAACGCCCCAGCGAAACCCTGGTGCGCAACGTGAGCAATTCCCTGGAAGACGTGGAAAACCTGTTGGGCACCCTGGTGGATATTTCCAAGCTGGATGCCGGGGTGATCAAGGCCGATATCGCCCCGTTCGCCCTGAGTGAATTGCTCGATAACCTGGCGGCGGAGTACACCGAGCTGGCCCGCAGCGAAGGCCTGCAGTTGCATTTTGTCGGTTGCTCGGCACTGGTGCACAGTGACATTCAGCTGCTCGCGCGGATCCTGCGCAACCTGCTCAGCAACGCGATTCGCTACACCTACAAGGGCCGCGTGGTGCTGGGCTGCCGACGCCAGCACCAGCGCGTGTTGATCCAGGTGTGGGACAGCGGCATGGGCATTGCCGAGGAGCGGCTGGAGGAGATTTTCCAGGAGTTCAAGCGCGGTGATGTGCAGCGCCCGGACCAGGATCGCGGCTTGGGCCTGGGGCTGGCGATCGTGGAGAAAATCGCCGGGATACTTGGCCATCGTATCAGCGTCAGGTCCTGGCCGGGCCAGGGCTCGATGTTTTCGGTGGAGGTGCCGTTGAGCACCACCGCGCCCAGGTCCTTGCCGATGCCGTGCATGAGCGAGCCGCTGCTGGAGCGCCTGCAGGGCGCGCGGGTGTGGGTGCTGGATAACGATGCGGCGATCTGCGCGGGAATGCGCACCTTGCTCGAAGGCTGGGGCTGTTGCGTGGTGACGGCGCTGTCAGAGCAGGACCTGGCGCGGCAAGTCGACAACTACCATGCCGAGGCGGACCTGCTGATCGCCGACTACCACCTCGACCACGACCAGAACGGCGTGGACGCCGTCGCCCGCATCAACGCCCGGCGCGGTCGTGCGATCCCGGCGATGATGATCACCGCCAACTACAGCAATGAGTTAAAGCTGCAGATCCGCGAGCTGGGGCACACGCTGATGCACAAGCCGGTGCGGCCGATGAAGCTCAAGACGGCGATGAGTCACTTGCTCGGCCAACACGTCTCCCTGTAGGCGTGGGGAGTTGGGCAGGATCAACGGCGCAGGTAGGAGCCGAAATCAATGTCGCCGGCACTGAGGATCGCCTGCACCCGGTTATGCACATTCAATTTGCGCAGGATCGCCGACACGTGAGCCTTCACCGTGGTCTCGGCAATCTCCAGGGTGTAGGCGATCTGCTTGTTCGACTCGCCCTTGGTCATGCGCTCCAGCACCAGCAGCTGCTTGCGGGTCAGGGCTTGCAGCAGCTCGGGGGCGAAGCCGGGGTTTTCGTTGAGGCGCCGGTGCGTGCCGGGCTTCTGGGTGCGAATGATGTCCGGCGGCAGGTACACATTGCCGTTGAGAATCTGCTGGATCGCCTCGGTCATCTGCAGGCGCGGCGAAGACTTGGTGATAAACCCCACGGCGCCATAGGTGATGGCCTGCAGCACGATCTGCTTGTCCTGCTCGGCGGAGACAATCACCACCGGGATGGTCGGCGATTCGTTGCGCAGGTTGATCAGGCCATTGAGGCCGTGCATGCCGGGCATGTTCAGGTCGAGCAGGATCAGGTCGAGGTCGTCGTGTTCCTGGGTCAGGGCGAGGGCACTGTCCAGGTCGGCGGTTTCCATCACGTCGCTGCCGGGGAACCCGTCGCTGATGACGTTATGGATCGCCTCGCGAAACAGCGGGTGATCGTCGGCAATCAGAATTTTGTACATGGCCGTTCACCTTCTTGTTGTGGATTTTTATTCAAAGGGTTCGGGTGCTGCAGCCGTCACTGGCAGATTCGCCGCTTCCCATGCGTCCAAGCCATCGCGGTACCAATACACAGAGGTATAGCCCAGGTTGGCGGCTCGTTTTACCGCGTTCCAACTCAGCCAGCAATCGGCGCGGCAGTAGAACACCAGCGGCCGGCTCAGGTCGCCGTGGGTGTATTTGTACAGGTGCCGCACGAAATAACCCTGCCATTCCGGCGTGAGGTCGCCGTCGCCGGTATTGGCCAGCCAGTGGCTGCCGGGCACGTTGGCATGCGGCTGGTCCTCGATGAAGCGGCCTTGCAGCCACTGGCGGCGGTACACATCGACCAGCACCGGCGCGGGCGTCTGGCGCAGCAGGGTTTGCAGGGCCTGGGTGTCGACAATCGTCGCGCCTGGCAGTTGGTCGGGCGTAGGGCTGCGGTACAGGCTGAGACGGTAGCCTTCGGCGGAAAACAGCGAGGTGTCGGCGCAGGTGTAGCCGACGAACAGGCACAGCAGTGCCACGAGGGGCAGTCGAGCGGGCAGCATGGCAAGGCAATCCTTATCGTTATGCGCCCATTACACGTGAGTCGCGCTGCCTTGGGAATGCGACGATAGACAGCAAAACCAGTACCAAAGTAGTAGGTCGCGGCAGACCCCGGGGTTCTAGCATGGGGAAGATACGCTGCCATTGGAGGCACTATGAACATCCTGCTGGTCGATGATCACGCCGTGGTCCGCCTGGGGTATGCCGGCCTGCTGCGCCACGGGCTGCCGGGCGTGGTGGTCCGTGAAGCGGCGAGCGGCGAGGAGGCCCTGGCGCGGGTGCACGAGGCGGTGCCCGCGCTGGTGATCATCGGCTTCGGCCTGCCGGGGATCAGCGGCCTGGAAACCACTCGCCGCCTGCGCCAGCGCCTGCCGCAGTTGCGCGTATTGTTCTTCAGCCAGCATGCGGAACTGCCGGTGGTGCGCCAGGCCCTGGACGCCGGCGCCGCCGGTTACCTGACCAAAAACGCCTCGCCGGCGGTGATGCTTGAGGCGGTGCAGCGCATCCTCGACGGCCACACCTACATCGAACAGGACCTGGCCACGCAACTGGCCTATCACCCCACCGACCGTCGCCTGCAAGGCATGACCCAGCGCGAGCTGGAGATTTTCCTGATGCTCGCCAAAGGCACCCCGGCACGCTCGATCGCGGCCCAGCTGAGTATCAGCAGCAAGACCGTGTCCAACCACCTGACCTTGCTCAAGAGTAAATTGCAGGTGAGTTCCCATGCCGAACTGGTCCACCTGGGCATCGATATGGGCGTAGTGCGAGTGGCGGGCTGATCTCTACCTGATGCACGCGGACCCTGTGGGAGTGGGTTTGCTCGCGAATACGCTGTGTCAGTATCAGGTGTGCTGACTGACCCGGCGCTTTCGCGAGCAAGCCCGCTCCCACATGTTGATCCACGGCGTGCTAGCGATCCCAGGTAGTGGGGCAGTCCTTGCAGCCTTCCATGTTCGCGTCCTGGAAATTCCCGTAATGCTGGCGCGCACCGGTCAGGGTGGCGTTTTCCAGATTGCTTTCACCGAACTTGGCTTCCTGCAGATTTGCATCGCGCAGGTCCGCCCCTTGCAGGTCGGCCTTGCTCAGCCAGGTCATTTCCAGGTCCGCCGCGCGCAGGTTGGCCTTGTGCAGCTTGGCTCCGGACAGCCGCGCAAATTGCAGGTAGGCCGCACTGAGGTTGGCATTCTCGAATTGCGCCCCCTGGGCGAAGAGGCCCCAGCCCTGGATCGCCATCAACGTCGCGTCGGTGAAATTGGCCAGGCGCAGGTTGCTCTGCTGCAGGCTCGCGCGGGTCAGGTTGGCGCCTTGCAGCTGGGCTTTTTCCAGGTTGGCCAGGTCGAGGTTGGCGTGGCGCAGATCGGCCTCGCGCAAGTCAGCGCCGGCCAGGTTCATCTTGCTAAGGTTCTGATTGCTCAGGTTGGCGCCCTTGAGATTGGCGCCAGGGCACTGGCTGTGTTCGGCGATGGTGCAGCCGTTGATCACCAGGGGCGCGTCGTCGCCATCGTCGGCGTGGGCCAGGGGCAGGGACAGCAGGAGTAACAAGGGCAGGTATTTCATGACGAGACCTCGAAGGTGGCGGGGTACCTGTCGCACCGACTGCGCAGCAGCCGATGCGACAGGAAGAATGCCGGGGCCGCTTCGCAGCCCAGCGCGGGGCATGCCCGCTCGCCACAAAAGGCGACCCCGCATTCTCGGAGGGGTTACTTCTGGGCGGTTTTCAGGTCCCAGCTCGGGATCTTGAACACCCAGAACGAACCCCCTTGTGCCACCGGCTTGGTCAGCTCGGCCATGTCGCCGCCCCACAACGGCACCGCGCCGCCATAGCCGACGGTGACGCCGATGTACTGCTCGCCATCCTGTTCCCAGGTGATCGGCGGCGAGACGATGCCGCTGCCGGTCTGGAACTTCCACAGCTCCTTGCCGGTTTTCGCATCGAAGGCCTTGAAGAAGCCGTCGCCGGTGCCGGTGAACACCAGGTTGCCCTTGGTTGCCAGTACGCCGGCCCACAGTGGCAGATGTTCCTTGTGTTCCCACACGACTTTGCCGGTGGTCGGGTTCATCGCGCGCAACGTGCCGACGTGGTCGTCATACATGCGCTTGATGCGAAAACCCATGCCCAGGTACGCCGAGCCTTTCTTGTAGTTGACCTCTTCGGTCCAGTATTCCTCTTTCCACTGGTTGCCCGGGATGTAGAACAGTCCGGTGTCCTGGCTGTAGGCCATGGGGTTCCAGTTTTTGCCGCCCAGGAACGGCGGCGAGACTTCCACCGGCTTGCCCTTGGTTTCACCCGGCAGCGGTTTGGCCGGACGCTGGCCTTCGTTTTCCACCGGACGCCCGGTCTTCAGGTCGATATGGCTGGCCCAGGTGATGTTGTCGACGAACGGGAAAGCGTTCTGCAGTTTGCCGTTGGTGCGGTCGACCACATAGAAAAAGCCGTTGCGGTCGGCGTGGCCGGTAGCCTTGGTGACTTTGCCGTCCTTGTCCTTGTAGTCGAACAGCACCAGTTCGTTGTTGCCGGAGAAGTCCCAGGCATCGTTCGGGGTGTGCTGGTAGAACCACTTCACTTCGCCGGTGCTCGGGTCGACGCCGACCTGGCCGGAGGTGTAGAGGCTGTCGAAATCGTGTGGGTTGCCGTCCTTGGAGGTTCGCGCCCAGGTGTTCCACGGGCCCGGGTTGCCGGCGCCGACGATGACGGTGTTGGTCTCGGCATCGAAGCTCGCGCTCTGCCAAGGTGCGCCGCCGCCGTGGCTCCAGGCCTCGACCTTGCCGGTTTCGGTGGTCGGGTCATCCGGCCACGACGGTGCCTTGACGTCGCCGGTCGGGGTGCTGTCCTTGCCGTTCAGGCGGCCCATGTGGCCTTCCACGAACGGGCGCATCCACACTTCTTCGCCGGTGTCCGGGTCGCGCGCATACAGCTGGCCGACCACGCCGAACTCATCGCCGGAGCTGCCGTGGATCAGCAGCACCTTGCCGCTGACCTTGTCCTTGATCAGCACCGGGGCGCCGGTCATGGTGTAGCCGGCGGCGTGATCGCCGAATTTCTTGTTCCACACCACTTTGCCGGTGTTCTTGTCGAGGGCGATCAGGCGCGCATCGAGGGTGCCGAAGTAGATCTTGTCGCCGAAGATCGCCGCGCCACGGTTGACCACGTCACAGCACGGGCGAATGTTGTCGGGCAGGCGGTGGTTGTAGGTCCACAGGCGTTTGCCGGTCTTCGCGTCAAGGGCGAACACGCGGGAGTAGGAACCGGTCACGTAGACCACGCCGTCGCTGACGATGGCCTGGGATTCCTGGCCGCGCTGTTTCTCGTCGCCGAACGAGTAGGACCAGGCAGGCGTGAGCTTGAACACGTTCTTGTCATTGACCTGGGCCAGCGGGCTCCAGCGCTGGGCGTTGGTGCCCATGCCGTATTGCAGCACGTCCTTTGTGGTCAGGTGGTCGTTGGCGATATCTTCCCAGGTGACGTTGCGCGTCTGCTTCGCAGGTTCGGCAGCGGCATGGCTGGCAGCACTGAGGGACAGGCTGCCCACCAGCAGAAAGGCTTGCAGGGCAAGGCTCAAGGGTGAGAGGGCGGGTAGCGATCTTATTGTCATGGTTGCAGTTCCCAGTGGAGGTTTTGGCCTGCACAGGGTGCGACGTCCATGGGCGTGCGAATACGGAAAAAGTCCCGGTGTTGCCGGGACAATTTCCCGAACCGCCTCTGATTTAGCAGTGCCCCACAAGGCCTGCTACCAACGGATGAGACCCCGACCACCAAAGCAGCATACGGGTGTCGCCGAGCGCTTCCTAAGATGGTTGCCATAGCCTCTGCCAAGAGGTTTTGCGTGCACTCCTGAGGGAAAAAATAATGACAACAAAACGCAACGCCTGGATGACCGCCTGCCTGTTTGCCGGGGTACTCGGTGCCGGTGCCGTCATGGCCCACGGCAACGTCACACCGACCGCCGTGGAAACCAAGGGCCTGACCCCGATCAAGGACGCCGGCGTGCCGCTGGACGCCGATGGCTGGGCCGCGACCAACCCCTATCGCACCTCGCCCGAGCACGACAAGGCGGTGGAAGTCGGTGCCTCGGCCTATAACCAGAACTGCGCCGCCTGCCATGGCCTGGAAGCCAAGTCCGGCGGGATCGCACCCGACCTGCGCATGCTCGATGTGGGCGACGCCGGCGATGAATGGTTTGTCGAACGGGTGCGCCACGGTGCGGTGCGTGATGGGCGGGTCTACATGCCGAAAATGGCCGACTACCTGAGCCAGGAAGCCCTGTGGGCGGTGCGCACTTACCTCGACAGCGTGCACGTCGAGGAGTAGGGCATGCGCCTGCGCGGGGTGTGGATCTGCTGGTTGCCGATGCTGGCCTGGGGCGCGCCCGTGGACCCGGTGCCGTCGGTGATGTGGGATTACTACCACCAGCGTTTTCTCGACAATGCGCCCTTCGTGTTCGACGCGCGCGTCAAGCTGCTGGCCCCGCCGTTCGCCGAAGATGCGCGCCAGGTGCCGCTGGAAATCGACGCCCGCGCGTTCAAGGGCGAGGTGGTGAAAATCCTCGCCTGGGCCGAGTTGAACCCCTTGCCGAAAATCGTCGACTTCCAGCCCCGCGAGGGTGTGCTGCCGTGGCTGTCGATCCGGATTCGCATCGAACAGGCCACGCCGTTGCGCGCGGCGGTGCTGACCAGGGACGGCCTCTGGCATGTCGGCTCGACCCTGATCGATGCAGCCGGCGGCGGCTGCACCGCACCCAGCGTGGTGCGCACCCAGGCGGGTTGGGAAGAGCACCGCGGCGAAGTGTTCGGCGGACGCTACCCGCGCGCCGAATTCAGCCGCGTCAAGTTGCAAGTCGCCCACCCGATGGATAACGGCATGGTCAGCGGCATTCCCGAATTCTTTATCAACACGGCCGAACTCCGCGGCGCCGACGGTCAGTTATTGGCGACACTGGAGCTGTTTCCCGCGGTCAGCGAAAACCCCAGCCTGGCCTTTGATATCCAGGCGAGCGGCCCCACGCGCCTGACCCTGCGCGACACCAGCGGCAGCCAGTTCGAGGCGGCCATCCCATGACCCTGCGCTGGACGCTCTTGTGGCTGATCCTGTTCAGCCTGCCGGTGCTGGCCGAGCTGGATTACGCCCTCAAGCCGCGGCTGATCGCCGACCACACCTGGTTGCTCGAAGGCAGCACCGACAATTTCGCCAAGGACAATGGCGGCAACATCGTCAATGTCGGGTTTATCGTCACCGAGCCCGGCGTGGTGGTGATCGACACTGGGCCGTCCCGGCGCTACGGCGAAGCGTTGCGCCAGGCCATCGCCCGGGTCACCGACAAACCGGTGATCCAGGTGCTGTTGACTCACCACCACCCCGACCATGCCCTGGGCAACCAGGCGTTCAAGGACGTGCCGATTGGCGCACTCGCCGGCACCACCGCATTGCTGCATGAACAGGGCGACAGCCTGGCCGAGAACCTCTATCGCCTGGTCGGTGACTGGATGCGCGGCACCGAAGTGGTGCTGCCCGGTGAAACCCTGCAGCCGGGTGTGAAGACCTTCGGCAGTCACGACCTGCAACTGCTGCAGCTACGCGGTCATACCGGCGCGGACCTGGCGATCCTCGACCGGAAGACGGGGGTGTTGTTCGCCGGTGACCTGGTGTTCTACCAGCGTGCGCTCACCACCCCGCACTCACCGGGCCTGGCCGTGTGGCTGAGCGATATCGCCACGCTGCAAGGCTTGCCCTGGACCCTGATCGTGCCTGGCCACGGCCCTATGGCGACCGACGCCAAACCGCTGGAGCAGATGCGCGACTACCTCACCTGGCTCGATCAATTGCTGCGCGACGCCGCCGCACGTGGCAGTGACATGCTGGAACTGATCCGCAGCCCGATCCCTGCACGTTTCGCGGCGATCAACCTCAGCCGCTACGAATTGATCCGCAGCGTGACCCATCTGTACCCGCAATACGAACGCACGCAGATGCAACGCATCAACCCCTGACAATACCCACAACAGACAGAGGCCTCACCATGATCTACGCACAACCTGGCACCCACGGCGCCGTCGTCAGCTTCAAGCCGCGCTATGGCAACTACATCGGCGGTGAGTTCGTCGCGCCGGTCAATGGCGAGTATTTCACCAACACTTCACCGGTCACCGGTGAGGCGATCGCCGAATTCCCGCGCTCGACCGCCGCCGATATCGACAAGGCCCTCGACGCTGCGCATGCCGCCGCCGACGCCTGGGGCAAGACCTCGGCCCAGGACCGTGCCCTGGTGCTGCTGAAGATCGCCGACCGCATCGAGCAGCACCTCGAAGTGCTGGCCGTGACCGAAACCTGGGACAACGGCAAGGCCGTGCGCGAAACCCTCAACGCCGATGTGCCGCTGGCCGCCGACCATTTTCGCTATTTCGCCGGCTGCATCCGCGCCCAGGAAGGCGGTGCCGCCGAGATCAACGAGCTGACCGCCGCTTATCACTTCCACGAGCCGCTGGGCGTGGTCGGGCAGATCATCCCGTGGAACTTCCCGCTGCTGATGGCCGCGTGGAAACTCGCCCCGGCGCTGGCTGCCGGCAACTGCATCGTGCTCAAGCCGGCCGAGCAGACGCCCCTGTCGATCATGGTGTTTGCCGAGCTGGTCGGCGACCTGCTGCCGCCGGGCGTGCTGAACATCGTCCAGGGCTTTGGCCGCGAGGCGGGCGAGGCACTGGCCACCAGCAAGCGCATCGCCAAGATCGCCTTTACCGGCTCGACTCCGGTGGGCGCGCACATCATGCATGCCGCCGCCGAGAACATCATTCCGTCCACCGTGGAGCTGGGCGGCAAGTCGCCGAATATTTTCTTCGAAGACATCATGCAGGCCGAGCCGCAATTCATCGAAAAGGCCGCCGAGGGCCTGGTGCTGGCGTTCTTCAACCAGGGCGAAGTGTGCACCTGCCCGTCGCGGGCGCTGGTGCAGGAGTCGATCTACGAAGCGTTCATGGCTGAGGTGATGAAGAAGATCGTCAAGATCAAGCGTGGCAACCCGCTGGACACCGAGACCATGGTCGGCGCGCAGGCGTCCGAGCAGCAATTCGACAAGATCCTCTCCTACCTGAAAATCGCCCAGGAGGAGGGTGCGGTGCTGCTGACCGGCGGCGCGGCCGAGCGCTTGGAGGGGGATTTGTCCAGCGGCTATTACATCCAGCCGACCCTGCTCAAGGGCCACAACAAGATGCGCGTGTTCCAGGAAGAAATCTTCGGCCCGGTGGTGGGCGTGACCACCTTCAAGGACGAGGCCGAGGCACTCGCGATTGCCAATGACAGTGAGTTCGGCCTGGGCGCCGGGCTGTGGACCCGCGACATCAACCGGGCCTACCGCATGGGCCGGGCGATCAAGGCGGGTCGGGTGTGGACCAACTGCTATCACCTGTACCCGGCGCACGCGGCGTTCGGTGGCTACAAGAAGTCGGGTGTGGGGCGTGAGAACCACAAGATGATGCTGGACCACTATCAGCAGACCAAGAACCTGCTGGTGAGCTACGACATCAACCCGCTGGGTTTCTTCTGACCCTGACCTGAAGGGCAAGCACCTGGTGGAGCCGGCAAGCCGGCTCCTACCATTCGATCGTTGTACCTCCGCGACTAATGCAGGGTGAGGGTTGCTTCGAAAGTAGCATTCGCCTCGCCGATCCTGCGTGCATTAATGGATTCACCGGAATCTTCCGGCACAACAAGAGGACGCTCCCCATGTGGATCAAACCCGCTTTCACCGACCTGCGTATCGGCTTCGAAGTGACGATGTACTTCGCCAGCCGCTGATCTGGCGTGCTGCAGGGAAGATGCCTCTTTGGTCTGATTGCTTTCGCGGCCGGATCGGTTAGTGTGGAGCGCATCTTCCAAAATAATAAGAAACAGGCTTAACAATGAGCCCAAACCTGAGCCTCCTGCGTAAATTCGTCTCGCCTGAAATCATCTTCGGCGCCGGCTGCCGGCATAACGTCGGCAATTACGCCAAGACCTTCGGCGCGCGCAAGGTGCTGGTGGTCAGCGACCCCGGCGTGATTGCCGCCGGCTGGGTCGCCGATGTCGAAGCCAGCCTGCAAGCCCTCGGTATCGACTACTGCCTGTACACCGCCGTATCGCCCAACCCGCGCGTCGAAGAAGTGATGCTCGGTGCCGAGGTGTACCGCGAAAATCATTGCGACGTGATCGTGGCCATCGGCGGCGGCAGCCCGATGGACTGCGGCAAGGCCATCGGCATTGTGGTCGCCCATGGGCGCAGCATCCTCGAGTTCGAAGGCGTGGACACCATTCGCGTGCCCAGCCCGCCCTTGATCCTCATTCCCACCACGGCCGGCACCTCGGCGGACGTGTCGCAGTTCGTGATCATCTCCAACCAACAGGAACGCATGAAGTTCTCCATCGTCAGCAAGGCGGTGGTGCCGGACGTGTCGCTGATCGACCCGGAAACCACCGCGAGCATGGACCCGTTCCTGTCCGCCTGTACCGGCATCGACGCGCTGGTGCATGCCATCGAGGCGTTCGTCTCCACCGGGCATGGCCCGCTTACCGACCCCCATGCGCTCGAGGCCATGCGCCTGATCAACGGCAACCTGGTGCAGATGATCGCCAACCCCGGCGACATTGCCCTGCGCGAGAAAATCATGCTCGGCAGCATGCAGGCCGGGCTGGCGTTTTCGAATGCGATCCTCGGGGCGGTGCACGCCATGTCCCACAGCCTGGGCGGCTTCCTCGACTTGCCCCATGGCCTGTGCAACGCGGTATTGGTGGAGCACGTCGTTGCGTTCAACTACAGCTCGGCGCCGGAGCGGTTCAAGGTGATTGCCGAGACCTTCGGCATCGACTGCCGTGGCCTCAACCATCGGCAGATCTGCGCGCGGCTGGTAGAGCACCTGATTGCGCTCAAGCACGCGATCGGTTTCAACGAGACGCTCGGCCTGCACGGCGTGCGCGTGGCCGACATCCCGTTTCTGTCCCAGCATGCGATGCATGACCCGTGCATCCTCACCAACCCGCGCGAGTCCAGCCAGCGTGATGTCGAGGTCGTCTATGGCGAAGCTCTCTGACGCGCAACAGCGCGCCCTGGCCGGGCTGCTGGGGCTGGGTGACCAGTCGGCGCGCAAGAGCCATTACCCGGAACTCACCGCGCGGCTCGACGAGCTGGAGGCCGAGCGCAATCGCTACATCCGCCTCAACGACGAACTGGAGCAGCGGGTCGCCGCGCGCACCGACGAGCTGCTGGAGGCCAACCTCAACCTGCAACAGCAGATCGCCCAGCGCGAGCAGATCGAACAGGACCTGCGCGACGCCCGTGACGCCGCCCAGGCCGCCAATCGCAGCAAGGACAAATACCTCGCCGCCGCCAGCCATGACCTGCTGCAACCGCTGAACGCCGCGCGGCTGCTGATCTCGACCTTGCGCGAGCGCAACTTGCCGAGCGTCGAGCAGGTACTGGTGGAACGTACCCACCAGGCCCTGGAGGGCGCCGAGGACTTGCTCACCGACCTGCTGGATATCTCGCGGCTCGACCAGGCGGCGGTCAAGCCGGACGTGGCGCTGTATCGCCTGGATGAATTGTTTGCGCCGCTGGTCTCGGAGTTCCAGTCGGTGGCCCAGGCAGCCGGCCTCAACCTGCGCGCGCGTACCGGCGGGTATGCGATCCGTACCGACTTGCGGCTGTTGACGCGGATTTTGCGCAACTTCCTCAGCAATGCCTGCCGCTATACCGATGAGGGCTGCATCCTCCTTGGCGCGCGCCGGCGCGGTGATCGCCTGCGCCTGGAGGTGTGGGACACCGGGCGCGGGATTGCGGCGGATCGGTTGGGTTCGATCTTTCTGGAATTCAACCAGCTCGACGTCGGTCGCGCATCGGACCGCAAGGGCGTAGGGCTGGGCCTGGCGATTGTCGAGCGTATCGCCGATATTCTTGGCTACCCGGTGGCGGTGCGGTCCTGGCCGGGGCGCGGTTCGATGTTCAGTATCGAGGTGCCGCTGAGCGACGAAATGCCACTGGCGATCAGCCAACTGCCCGTCGCGCCTACCACTGGTAACCCGCTGCCGGGACGGCGCTTGCTGGTGATCGACAACGAAGTGAGCATCCTCGAAAGCATGCGTGCGCTACTCGGCCAGTGGGGCTGCGAGGTGGTCACCGCCACTGATCAGGCGGGCGCTTTGCTGGCGCTGCAGGGCAGGGCGCCGGAGTTGATCCTGGCCGACTATCACCTTGACCATGGGGTGGTCGGCTGTGCAGTGGTCAAGCATCTGCGTGAGCACTTCGAGCAGAAGATCCCGGCGGTGATCATCACCGCCGATCGCACCGACCAGTGCCGCCGCGCGCTGCGCCGCCTGGAAGCGCCGCTGCTGAATAAACCGGTCAAGCCCGGCAAGTTGCGCGCGGTATTGAGCCAATTGCTGGCCTGACGCCCGGCGCGTTGATACCCGTCAACACACCCTGCGGCCTTATGCGCCATGCTCCCGGCCTGAATGGAAGGCCTACGGAGTACCGCATGAACGCCCCCGCAACAACCGCTGCATCCTTCAAGTTGCCCCTGGGCCTGGTGGTCGCCGTGCTGGTGATGGTCGGCGTGCTGCTGTTGCCGCTGCCGGCGGACTTGCCGGTGGCCGGGCACCGGATGCTGGCGATCCTCGCCTTTGCCGTGGTGGTGTGGATCACCGAGGCAGTGTCCTATGAAGCCAGCGCGATCATGATCACTTCGCTGATGGCGTTTTTGCTCGGCACCGCGCCGTCGCTGCAGGACCCTGCGCACCTGATCGGCTCCAGCCCGGCGATCAGCATGGCGCTGACCGGCTTCTCCAACCCGGCGCTGGCGCTGGTGGCGGGGGCGCTGTTCATTGCCGCAGCGATGACCCACACCGGCCTGGATCGGCGTATCGCGCTGGTCACCCTCAGCCGCATCGGCACCAGTACCCGGCGCATCCTGTTGGGCGCGATTGCGGTGACCATTTTGCTCAGCCTGGTGGTGCCCAGCGCCACCGCGCGCAGTGCCTGCGTGGTGCCGATCATGATGGGCGTGATCGCCGCCTTCGGCGTCGACAAGCGCTCGAACATTGCCGCCGGGATCATGATCGTGGTCGCGCAGGGCACCAGCATCTGGAACGTCGGCATCCAGACCGCCGCGGCACAGAACCTGCTGACGGTCGGCTTCATGGACAAGATGCTCGGCCAGCGTGTGTCGTGGCTCGACTGGCTGATCGCCGGCGCGCCGTGGGCGGTGATCATGTCGGCGGTGCTGCTGTTTTTGGTGCTCAAGTTGCTGCCGCCGGAAACCGACAGCATTCCCGGCGGCCAGGAGGCCGTGGCACAGTCGCTGGTGGACATCGGGCCGATGACCGGGCCGCAGAAGCGCCTGTTGAGTGTCTCGGTGCTGCTGTTGCTGGCGTGGGCCACCGAGGGCCGGTTGCACAGTTTCGACACCACCTCGACCACCTATGCAGGCCTGGTGTTCCTGCTGCTGCCGGGGCTGGGCGTGATGACCTGGAAGGACGTGCAGTCGCGTATTCCGTGGGGCACGGTGATTGTGTTTGGCGTCGGCATCAGCCTCGGTACGGCGCTGCTGACCACCCAGGCCGGGCAGTGGCTGGGCGCGCAGGTGGTGACGCACACCGGGTTGGATCAGCTCGGGCCGCTGGGCGTATTTGCCATCCTCGGGGCCTTCCTGATTGTGATCCACCTGGGCTTTGCCAGTGCCACGGCCTTGACCTCGGCGTTGTTGCCGATCCTGATCGCGGTGTTGCAGACCTTGCCGGGTGAGTTCAGCCGCCTGGGGATGACCATGCTGCTCGGGTTTGTGATGAGCTACGGGTTTATCCTGCCGATCAATGCGCCGCAGAACATGGTTTGCCTGGGGACCGGCACGTTCACGGCGCGCCAGTTTGCCAAGGTGGGGATTCTGGTGACGTTGCTCGGCTATGGCCTCATGCTGATCTTCGCCGCCACGTACTGGAGTTGGCTAGGCTGGATCTGAGCTGGAATCTGCGCCGGCATTTGTCTGGCGGGCGCGCTGCTGGGATCAATTGCACCCTCGAGATGGCAAGATGAACTCCGCTCAGGTTTACTACTCCCTGAGTAATGGTTTTACCGGCGTCTCCCGCCGGGTCATCTAGGTCACCGAATGGACAAATACACCCCCCACACCTGGCAGCCCCACGAGCGACCGAGCCTGCCTGGCTCGCCGTCGACGCCGCTGCACCCCACGCACAAACGCTGGCTGTTTGCGCTGGTCGGCGTGCTGGTGGCGATTACCGGCGGGCTCGGCAATGCGCTGGTCATCGCCAACCTGCAATACCTGCAAGGCGCCCTGGGCGCGACAACGGCGGAAATGGCCTGGCTGCCCGCCGCCTATGTGATGACCAACGTGTGCATGAACCTGCTGCTGGTGAAGTTTCGCCAGCAGTTCGGCCTGCGCGCGTTCACCGAAGTGTTCCTGGTGCTGTATGCGCTGGTGACCTTCGGCCATTTGTTCGTCAACGACCTCAGCTCGGCCATCGCGGTGCGGGCGGCCCACGGGATGGTCGGCGCGGCGCTCAGTTCGCTGGGGTTGTACTACATGATCCAGGCGTTCCCGGCCAAATGGCGGATGAAAGCCCTGGTGCTGGGGTTGGGCACCGCGCAATTGGCGCTGCCGTTGGCGCGGCTGTTCTCCGAGGATTTGCTGCAAATCGCCGAGTGGCGTGGCCTGTACCTGTTCGAACTGGGCATGGCCCTGATCTGCCTGGGGTGCGTGTTCCTGCTCAAGTTGCCGCCTGGCGACCGCTTCAAGACCTTTGAAAAACTCGACTTCCTGACCTTCGGCATCCTCGCCACCGGGGTCGCCTTGCTCTGCGCCGTGTTGTCGCTGGGGCGCATCGACTGGTGGCTGGAAGCACCGTGGATCGGCGTCGCCTCGGCCTGTTCGCTGGTGCTGATCATGGCCGGCCTGGCGATCGAGCATAACCGCGCCAACCCGTTGCTGATGACCCGTTGGCTCGGCAGTGGGGTGATGATCCGCCTGGCGCTCGCCGTGGTGTTGATTCGCATGGTGCTGTCGGAGCAGTCCACCGGCGCCGTGGGGTTCATGCAGATGTTGAACATGAGCTACGAGCAGATGCACACCCTGTACGTGGTGATGCTGGCCGGGGCGATTGCCGGGCTGGTGGTCAGTGCTCTGACGATCAACCCGGCGCACCTGCTGATGCCGCTGATCATCTCGCTGGCGCTGATGGCCGTGGGGTCGGTGATGGACAGTTTTTCCAGCAACCTGACCCGGCCGCAGAACATGTACATCAGCCAGTTCCTGCTAGGCTTTGGCGGCACGTTCTTCCTGGGCCCGACCATGGTGCTGGGCACCCGCAACGTGCTGACCAACCCGCGCAACCTGGTGAGTTTCTCGGTGATGTTCGGGATCTGCCAGAACCTCGGCGGCCTGATTGGCGCAGCGTTGCTCGGCACCTTCCAGATCGTGCGCGAGAAATTTCACTCGAGCATGATCGTCGAGCACCTGACCCTGCTCGACCCGCGTGTGGCCGCGCGGGTGCAGAGCGGTGGCTCGGCCTACGGCGGGGTGATCGCCGACCCGGAATTGCGCAACCTCATGGGCATTCGCAGCCTGGCCACGGCGGCCACGCGTGAGGCGAATGTGATGGCTTACAACGATGTGTTCATGCTGATCGCGATCATCGCTATCCTCACCATGATCTGGATCTTTATCCGCAGTCTGTGGCTGATGAGCACCACCAAGGCAGCAGCCCCTCCCGTTCAACCCAGCGGCGCCACTTCATGACCGAAACGACCACCACCACGACCACCAATGCCATTGCCTCCACCCCGGAAGGCACCGCGCCGCCCGGCGCGAGCGTGACCGAACCGCGCTCGCTGCGGGTGCGCATCATCTCGTCGCTGGGCTTCGCCGCGATTGCCATCATCGGCGTGCTGATCGTGTTGTATGCTTGGCAATTGCCGCCGTTCAGCAGCGCCGTGGAAACCACCGAGAACGCCCTGGTGCGCGGCCAGGTAACGATTATCGGCCCGCAACTCAGCGGGTATGTGTTCGAAGTGCCGGTGCAGGACTTCCAGTACGTCAAGGCCGGCGACCTGCTGGTGCGCCTCGATGACCGCATCTACAAGCAGCGCCTCGACCAGGCGCTGGCGCAACTGGCGGTGCAGAAGGCATCGCTGGCCAATGTGGTGCAGCAACGCAACAGTGCCGAAGCGACCATCAAGCTGCGCCAGGCCGCCTTGGTGGACAGCCAGGCCCAGGCGCGCAAGAGCACCGCCGACCTGCGCCGCAATGAAGAACTGATCAGCGACGGTTCGGTATCCAAGCGCGAGCTGGACGTGACCCGTGCCGCGAATGCGCAGACCATCGCCGCCGTGGCCCAGGCCCAGGCCAGCCTGGAGATCGCGCGGCAGGACCTGCAGACGGTGATCGTCAATCGCGGCTCCCTGGAGGCGGCGGTGGCCAGTGCCGAGGCGGCCGTGGAGCTGGCGCGGATTGATTTGTCCAACACCCGCATCACCGCGCCGCGTGACGGCCAGCTGGGGCAGATTGGCGTGCGCCTTGGCGCCTTCGTCAATTCCGGCGCGCAGTTGATGGCGCTGGTGCCCCACCAGTTGTGGGTGATCGCCAATATGAAAGAAACCCAGATGGACAATGTGCAGGTCGGCCAGCCGGTGACCTTCACCGTGGATGCGCTCAACCACCGCAAGTTTCGCGGCACGGTGCAGCATATTTCCCCGGCGACCGGCTCGGAGTTCAGCCTGTTGCAGGCGGACAACGCCACCGGCAACTTCGTGAAGATCGCCCAGCGTGTGCCGGTGCGGATTACCGTGGACCCGGATCAGGCCGAGAGCGAGCGGCTGCGGCCGGGGTTGTCGGTGGTGGTGAGTATCGACACGGCAGGGCGCCTGAAAAACAGCCCGCCCTGACCACCCCAGCCACCCTGTAGGAGCCGGCCAGCCGGGCGCCTACAGGGGAAGGTATTTCAGGGTGAAATCGAGTTGAGTCGATTGGCCTTGTTCCAACAGTTTCAACCCGGGCCGTCCCGGCAGGTGATGCGCATTCACCGGATGGCTCACCGGTTCGATGCAGAAAAATCCCAGCCCTGGTGGGCAGAACAGCAGGAAGTAGTCGGCGCCGGTGGCTCGGCATTCCAGCGCATAGCCCAGCTCCGGCTGCTCGATCCGGCACTGCCCGTCCCACTGGCAAAAGCCATTATCCACCAGGCGCTCCGGCAGCGCCTTGAGCTGGCGGAAATCCCAGTCCGCCGGCAGCGGAGCGAGCCCCGTCGGCAGCTTGGATGCATCACTCATCCACACCTGCCCGGCGTTGGCCTGCAAGCGCGTTGCCGGCCGGCGCGGTAGGTAGGGATGCAAGCCCAACCCATGCCACGCGGCCTTGTCGGCCAGATGTGTGACGCGCAGTTCGATCCTCAATTCGCCGCCGCCCAGGCGAAACCGCTGCTCGGCGCGATAGGCAAACGGTGTGTCGCACTCCACCGCCAGCACCACCTCATCCGCCGACTGGCTGACCACCTGCCACACCTGCTGCCAGGCCGAACCATGAATCGGCAGCGGGTCGAGCGGGCTGTTCGGTGTCAGCGCCAGCCAGCCATCCGGGGTGTCGAAACCGCCTTCGGCAATCCGATTGGACCAGGGCGCCAACGGATAGCACCCCAGCTTGCCCGGCAACCCGGTAGCGATCGCCTGCTCATCGCTATGCCGCAGCAGCGGCTGCTCGCTGGCGCGCACGCTCCAGTTGACGATGCTGCCCCCCACGGCGGGCGCCAGGGTCAGCACGGTCAGGTCGTCTCTGAGTTCCAGCATCACAGGTTCACCTTGAAATGAAAGCTACCTGCAGGCGCTGGCTTGCCGGCGATGGCGACCTCAGGGCCACATCGCCGGCAAGCCTGCCTCCTACAGGGGAGGGGCAGGCTGTATTCGTACGCAGAACGTTATAGCACCACGCTTGGCAGCCACAGCGACAACGCCGGAATGTAGGTCACCGCCATCAACACCAGGAACAGTACGGCATAGAACGGCAGCAGCGCCTTCACGGTTTTCTCGATGCTGACCTTGCCCACCGCCGCACCCACGAACAGCACCGCGCCCACCGGCGGGGTGATCAGGCCGATGCCGAGGTTGACCAGCATGATCATGCCAAAGTGCACCGGGTCGACACCGATGCCGAGGATTACCGGCAACAGGATCGGCGTAAGGATCAGGATCAGCGGCGCCATGTCCATCACCGTGCCGAGCAACAGCAGCATCATGTTGATGCACATCAGGATCACGTAGCGGTTGTCCGACAGGGTCAGGAACATCGTGGTGATCTTCGCCGGGATCTGCATCAGGGTCATGATGTAGCCGAAGCTGGCGGCGAAGGCGATCAGGATCATCACGATGGAAATGGTGCGCACCGTACGGTGCATCAGCTTGGGCAGCTCGCTCCATTTGTAGTCGCGGTAGATGAACATGGTCACGAAGAATGCCCACAGCACCGCGATCGCGGCGGACTCGGTGGCAGTGAAGATACCCGAGAGGATGCCGCCGAGGATGATCACCATGGCCATCAGGCCCCACAGTGCATCGGCGCAGATTTTCAGTGCCTGTTTCAAGGGAATGACTTCGCCCTTGGGGTAATCGCGTTTCTTCGCGAAGATCAGGCACAGCACCATCAGGCACGCGCTCATCAGCAAGCCCGGGACCACGCCGGCCATGAACAGCGAGGCGATGGAAACGGTGCCGCCGGCGGCCAGCGAGTAGAGCACCGAGTTATGGCTGGGCGGGGTCAGCAGCGCTTGTACCGAGCCGCTGATGGTCACCGCGGTGGCGAATTCGCGTGGATAGCCACGGCGCTCCATTTCCGGGATCAGCACCGAGCCGACCGAGGCCGTGTCGGCCACCGACGAACCGGAGATCGCGCCGAAGAACGTCGAGGCCATGATGTTCACCAGGGACAGGCCACCGCGCACAAACCCGACCAGCACGCCGGCAAACGCCACCAGCCGCCGCGACATGCCGCCCTCGGCCATGATCGCCCCGGCCAGGACGAAGAACGGGATCGCCATCAGCGAGAATTTATTCACCCCGCCCGCCACCTGGATCATCAGGGCCTGGAACGGAATGTCGATCCACCACGCGCCAATCAGCGCAGACAGCCCGAGGGCGTAGGCCACCGGCATGCCGATCAGGATCAAGGCGATAAAGCTGCCCAACAGAATCAACGCATCCATATCAAGCCGCCCCTTCGCTTTCTTCCACCAGGTCAAAGCGCACCACGCGCCGCTGGCTCTGGTCGCCCAACAGGAGTTTTTCCAGCACGAACACCAGGGTCAGCAGCCCGCCAATCGGGATCGGCATATAGGTGATGCCCACGCGCAGGGTCGGGATGGCGCTCATGAACTGGTTCCAGGTGGACAGGCACAGCTTGCTGCCCCAGATCGTCATGAACAGGCAGATCGTCGCCATCAACAGTTGCGAGACGATGCCGACTACCTGGCGTTGGCGCGGCGGCAGGCGGTCGGTGATCATCGCCACCGACATGTGCGCGCCGGCGCGGTAGCTGGCAGCGGCGCCGATGAAGGTGAACACCAGCATCAACAGGATGGCGGTGGGTTCCGGCCAGCTGGAGCCGGTGCCGAGGATGTAGCGGGCGAAGATGCCCCAGGGAATGATCAGTGCCACTCCCAATACCGAGAGGCCGGCGACCCAGATGCAGGTCATGTAGAGGCGATCATTGATGCGCAGCAGCAAATTCTTCATGGCGTTCACCGTAACCGGGCGCGTCGATGCCGACCGCGCCAGGCCTTGCTGGAGGAGGAGGGTGATTACTCGACGGCGTCGATGCGCTTGATGATGTCGGCGTACGCCTGGCCGTACTTGGCGCGCACGGGAGCGGTCGCGTCATAGAACGGTTTTTTGTCGACGGTGATGAACTCGACGCCGGCGGCCTTGAGTTTTTCCTCACTGCTGGCGGACTTCTTGTCCCACAGCACGCGCTCGTCGGCCTGGGCGACCTTGGCGGCGTTTTTCACCATGACCTGCTGCGCGGGGGTGAGCTTGTTCCAGGTGATTTTCGACATCACGATGGGCTCGGGCAAAATCAGGTGCTCGGTGAGGGTGTAGTACTTGGCGTTCTGGTAGTGGTTGTGTTCCAGCAGGGTCGGCGGGTTGTTTTCCGCGCCGTCGATCACCCCGGTCTGCAGGGCACTGAAAATCTCGCCGGTGTCCATGGCGATGCCGTTGGCCCCCATTTCATTGAAGGCGTCGATGAACAGCGGGTTGCCCTGCACGCGAATCTTCATGCCCTTGAGGTCTTCGATCTTGCGCACCGGTTTCTTGGTGTAGAGGTTGCGCGTGCCGCCGTCCATCCAGGCCAGGGCGACCAGGCCGAACTCGGAGTCGGTGATCTTGGCAAGGATCTCGTCGCCAATCTCGCCATCGATGACCTTGCGCATGTGCGCCTGGTCGCGGAACACGAACGGCAGGTTGAACACGTTCACGTCCGGCACCACCGGGCCGACGATGCCGAGGCTGACGCGGGTCATCTGGATCGCCCCGACCTGGGCCTGTTCGACCACTTCCTTCTCGGAACCCAGGACGCCGCCCGGAAAGTACTTGAAGGTCAGTTCGCCGTTGCTTTCCTTGGTCAGGGCCTTGCCCATGTTTTCTTCGGCAACCACGGTGGGGTAGCCGGCGGGGTGGATGTCGGCGAACTTGATTTCCAGCGCGTGGGCCGCGCCGGTGAAGAGGAATGTCAGGGGAAGTGCAGCGACGAGCAAAGTGCGTTTGAAGTCCATGGGGTGTGTCTCCGTCTTGTTATTGTTGTATTCAAGGCACAGCAATGCAGCTAGAGGGTGAAAGTGGGCTCCGGCAATCCGGTAACGCCGGGGTTGAGGGCGAACACGCCGCCTGACAGTGACTGCTCACTCTGGTCGTCGCGGATCGAGGTGACGAACAGGGTGTCCAGGCGACTGCCGCCGAAGGCGCACATGGTGGGTTTTTTCACCGGCACGCTCAGGGAGCGGTCCAGGCGTCCGTCGGGGGTAAAGCGGTGAACCAGCCCGGCGTCGTTGGCGCAGATCCAGTAGCAGCCCTCGGCATCCACTGCCGCGCCGTCGGGGCGGCCGGGGTGCTGGTGCATGTCGACGAATACGCGGCGATTGGACGGCGTGCCGGTCTCGGTGTCGTAGTCGAAGGCCCAGATCTGCTGCACCAGCGGGTGCGAGTCCGAGGCGTACATCGTGCGGCCATCGGGGCTGAAGGCCAGGCCGTTGAGGGTGATGAACCCATCCAGCAGCGCCTGCGGTGCGCTGCCGGTGGCGAAGCGGTAGAGGATGCCCTCGGCCGCGTTCAGGCTCATGTCCAGCACCATGCTGCCGGCCCAGAAGCGGCCCTGGCGATCACAGCGGCCATCGTTGAGGCGCATGTCCGCACGCGGGTGCTCGACACTGGCCAGGGGCGTAGTGTCGAGGCTGCCGTCGTTGTGCGGGGTAAGCTGGAAGAAGCCACTTTGCAGGCCGGCCACCCAGTTGCCGGCGCTGGTGCGCGCGATGCAGGCGAGTGCCTGCGGGGCTTTCCACGCGGCGATATGCCCGGTCGCGGCACTCCAGCGTTGCAGGCCGCCGTGGGGAATATCCACCCAGTACAGGGCGTTTTCTTCAGGCACCCACACCGGGCATTCGCCCACGGCATTGCGGGCGTCGACAATCAATTCTGCAGTCATGGCCACTCATTCCCTTGGGTTGGTCTGGCGTCAGTCACCGAACGGCCCCGCCGCGCAGAACGCGCCGCCCTGGTAGACCTTGGCCGGGTCATCGGCGGCTACCGGTGGCTGGGCTTCGACTTGGGCGCGAAACACTTCGGAGTTGTCCTTGGGGGCGAAACCCAGGTGCGCGGCGTAGCGATTGTCCCACCAGGTGTCGAGGTTATCCGACATGCCGTAGACCACGGTGTGGCCGACATTCGGCGTGTACAGCGCGCGTTCGAGGAGTTGCGTCAGGTCATCGAAGCTCAGCCAGGTGTGCATCATCCGGCGGTTCTGCGGTTCCGGGAACGAGGAGCCGATGCGGATGCTCACGGTCTCGATGCCGTAGCGGTCGAAGTAGAAACTGGCCATGTCTTCGCCGTAGGACTTGGACAAGCCGTAGTAGCTGTCCGGGCGACGCGGGGAATGCGCGTCGATTTTTTCGCCCTGCTTGTAGAAGCCGATCACATGGTTGGAACTGGCGAAGATCACGCGCTTCACGCCGTGGCGACGCGCGGCTTCGTAGACATGGAAAATCCCGCTGATATTCGCCCCAAGTACTTCCTCGAACGAACGCTCTACCGACACCCCGCCAAAATGCAGGATGGCATCGACGCCTTCCACCAGGTGGTGCACCGCTTGTTTGTCGGAGAGGTCACAAGGTTGCACTTCTTCGCTAGCATCCGCGGCCGGAGCCATCTCGGCGATGTCCGACAGGCGCAGCACCTTGGCGTACGGACGCAGGCGTTCGCGCAAGACTTTGCCCAGGCCGCCGGCGGCACCGGTGAGCAGCAGGCGGTTGAATGGAACGGGTGTGGAGGTGGTCGTGGTCATGGGGGTTCCATTGTTGTTGTAGGTTGTCGTATGACTAGGTGGAAGTATCGTGATTGATTCCCTGGCTTGTCAACACACGCCTTCCTTGCCGGTGCTGGCTTGCCAGCGATGGTGGCTCCACGGTCGGTGGTGACTATTGAGCTGCCATCGCCGGCAAGCCCGCGCCTACCTAAAGTGTATCCGCGGGTTACAACAGGGAGATCGGGTAGCTGATGAAGATCCGGTTTTCATCGAACTCGTTGTTGCTGAAGTCCCGACGCATGGTCGCATTGCGCCACCGCAGATTCAGGTCCTTCAGCGCACCGCTTTGCACGGTGTAGGCCAGTTCCGATTCGCGGCCCCATTCCTTGCCGTCGGTGATCGCCCCGGTGTGCACGTTACTGCCGCTGATGTAGCGGTTCATCATGGTCAGCCCGGGAATGCCGAGGACCACGAAGTTGAAATCATGGCGCACCTGCCAGGATTTTTCCTTCACGTTGTCGTAGCTCGCGTTGTAGCTGTCGTTGGCCAGGGTGCCGCCGCTGGTGCCGTTGACCTTCATCCACACACTGTCGCCGGTGAGCTTCTGCAGGCCCACGTAGAAGGTGTTGCCCAGGTACTTGGCCGAGAGCAGGGCGAAGGCGGTCTTGTTGTCGAGGTCGCCGGCGAGGGCGCTGCCGTCTTCCTTGCCGTTGAAGAAGCCGAGGTTGGCGCCCAGGGTCCAGTCGCCGACCGGCTGGCTGTGGGTCAGGTTGAAGTACTGCTGCTGGTAGATATCGCTGAGTTCGGCGTACCACACGCCGACCTGGGTGCGTTTGTCATTGAAGGTGTATTCGCCGCCGCCGAAGTTGAAGCGGTCCGAGGTGAACGCCGCTTTGCCGTTCATGAACATGTCTTCCATGCTCGCGTCGTTGCGCGGGCTGTTGCCGCGAAATTGCCCGCCGTAGAGGGTCAGGCCGGCGATTTCATTCGAGGTGACCTGGCCGCCACGAAAGGTCTGGGGCAGCGAGCGGCCGTCATCGGAGCGCAGGATCGGCAGCACCGGCATCCATTCGCCGACTTTCAATTCGGTCTTCGACAGCTTGGTTTTCAGCGCTACGCCCAGGCGCCCGAAGTTGTCGGCGGGGCGGCCATCGTCGTGCGTTGGCAACAGTTGGGTGCCGGCGGTGCCTTTACCGCCATCGAGCTTCTGCGAGTACAGGCCCAGCACGTCGATCCCGAAGCCGACAGCGCCCTGGGTGTAGCCGGACTTGGCGTCGAGAATGAAGTTCTGCGTCCACTCTTCGGCCTTGGCCTGGGGGTTGGTCGGGTTGGTGAAGTTGCGGTTGAAGTAGGCGTTGCGCAGGTTGAGCGTGGCCTTGGCGTCGTCGAGAAAACCTTCTGCCTGGGCACCGAGGGGCAGGGTCAATGCCAGGCTGCCAAGACCGATCAGGCCGATACGCGTGGAGGAATTGCGGGCGAATTGACTCACAGTGAAGCTCCCTTTTTGTTGTTTTTATTATTTGTCGTACGTCGTCGTACAACATTGGAGCGAATATTTGCGAGGTTTTCGAGGGGTGTCAAGCAGAAGTTATACGATGACTACGTGATTGAGCCGAGACACACACTGGCGGGGTGGGAGTGGGGTTGCTCGCGAAGGCGGTGTGTCAGTTACCGGAAATAGCGACTGAACCAGTGCTTTCGCGAGCAAGCCCGCTCCCACAGGGGGGAATGGGTCGTCCATGCTTACGGCGCAAGGCTTGGCGATTTCAACCGCGCAACCTAACCCCAGGCTTCACACCGATCAAAAATGTGGGAGCGGGCTTGCTCGCGAAGGCGGTGTGCCAGTCACCGGAAATATCGACTGAAGCAGCGCTTTCGCGGGCAAGCCCGCTCCCCATTGTGGAATGGGTCGTCCATGCTTACGGCGCAAGGCCTGGCGATTTCAACCGCACAACCACGCCCAGGCTTCACACCGCTCAAAAATGTGGGAGCGGGCTTGCCCGCGAAGGCGGTGTGTCAGTTACCGGAAATATCGACTGAACCAGCGCTTTCGCGAGCAAGCCCGCTCTCACAGTGGGGAATGCGGCGTCCACGCCGGCCGCGCAAGGCCCGGCAATATCCCGGGCAAGCCCCATATTTGATCGAGTCCGACGCGAGCCTGCCCTGGACTCAGTTGGCCATGACCATCGGCGGAAGGGTGCCCAGCAGGGAAACGGCGGCTACTGCTGAAACACCCAGTAACCATTCCAGCATCACGCTGGCTTTCAAGCTGCCCAGGTGCTGTTCGCCGCGATCAAGGCGCAATCGGTTCAGCAAGGCCAGCGCCAACATGCCCAGGACCAGCATTACCTTGATCAGCAGGATCAGTGCGAAGCCATTGAACAACGGCGTGGGCCACAGTTGCCCGGTGAGCACGCGCACGTTGATCAAGCCCGTCACCAGCAAACCGGCGACCAGGCCATAACCGACGCCGCTGAAACGCCTGAGGATCGGTTCCAGGCTGGGCCGTTGCGGTTGCCTGAGGATCAACACCAGCAGCAACAATCCACCGAGCCAGGCGCCCACGCAGACCAGATGCACCACCTGGTTGAGGATCAGCAATTGACCGCTGAGCCCATCGAGCATGGCGCCATGGCCGACCGGGGCGAGGGTCGCCAGCAGCAAGGCGGTCAACGGCAGGCGCAGGGCGGGCCAGGGTTTGAACAGCGCAATCACCAGCAACAGGTTCAGCAACAGGTGCCAGACCCACACCTGGCCAAAGAAGGTCTTGCCCAGCACCAATTGCACGGTGGCCGGTTGCAGGGCCGCCTGCCAACTGCCGGCCATGCTTGCGGTGATCAACAGCAACCACGCCACGCCGGAGCCCAGGCCCAGCCAGGCAAGGGCGCGCGTGATGCGCAATAGTTGCCGGTCCAGTGTCGGTTGCGCTCCAGCGCCTAACAGCCAGGGCCTGAATGCACAGGCCCCGAACATCAGCAGCACGACGATGAAATGCAAAAAACGGCACAGCACCAGCAGCGTTGCCATGGGTTATTGGCCGACCTTGAAGCTGTATTCACCGTTGCTCTTATGGGTGTCGACCGACACGGCGTTCCACACCACTTTGTAATTGCCGGCTGCCAGCGGGGCGGCAGGGGTGACTACCAGGGTCTTCTTGTCGGCGTCGGGAGTTTCCAGGCCCTTGATCGCGACTTCGGTGCCGTCCTTGCTCAGGGAGACTTTGGTAAACGTGGCTTCGACACCTTCGCTGAAGCTCAGGCGCAGGTCGGCAGGCGCGGCGACGGTGCTGTCAGCCGCTGGCGTCGAACTCTTGAGGTGCGCATGCGCGAACGCCGCCGAGGCGCCCAGCAGCGAGGCGAGCAGGGCGACGGCGGTCAACGTGTTCTTGATCAGCATTGTTCAGTACCTTCAGGGTTGAGGAGTCGGTAGAGCCATGTGCAGCAAGGGAAAGGGCTTGCCTTCGCCATCCAGCGGCGAGCGCGCGACCTGGATGAAACCATAGTGCAGGTAGAAGCCCACGGCCTGCGGATTCTGTTCGTTCACGTCCACCGTGAGGGTATCGTGACGGGCGCGGGCGTGGTCCAGCAACTGGCGGCCGATGCCCTGGCCACGGCGGTCGGGGTCGATAAACAACATCTCCACATTGTGTCCGCCGGTGGCGATGAAGCCGGCGATGCCGGCGTCATCCTCGAACACCCACGTATCGAGTGCCGGCATCGGCAGGTAAGTGTCGCGCACCAGCGGCAGCAAACGCTGGATGTCATCCTCGGGGAGGAAGTCATGGGTGGCCCGCACCGAACGCTCCCACAGTGCGCCCAGCACGGGGTCGTCGGTGGCCAGGCGAGGTCGAATACTCATGGCAATGATCCTTCATAGGGATCGCGATCCTAACCAATCCTATTTATGCGCGAAAGCTTCGCGTAAGAAGTTTCATTGTGGCCTGTCGCCGCGATCTAGAGCCGATGGTAGTCTTTAAGCCAAGTTGTTGTCAGGGAGCCCTTATGGGCAATCACAAGAGTGGAATTCGTCGGGTCAACGTCGAAAAAATCCTGCTGGCGGCGGAGAAAATCTTCGCCGAAAAGGGCTATGGCAGCACCGCCATGGCCGACATCGCCGAAGAAGTGCAACTGCCGCGCTCCAACCTGCATTACTACTTCACCACCAAAAGCGAGCTGTACAGCGCGGTGCTGTTCGACCTGTTGGAAGTGTGGAAGCAGGATGCACTGAGCTTCGAGACCTTCGATGATCCGCGCGTCGTGCTCAGCAGCTACATCCGCGCCAAGATGCAACGCTCGCGCACGCGGCCGTATGGCTCGAAAGTCTGGGCCAACGAAATCATCCACGGCGCGCCGACACTGGGTGAGGCGCTGGATGAAAGCCTGTACGACTGGGCCAAGATGAAGGAAGCGAAAATTCGCCAATGGGTGGAGGACAAACGCATCCTGCCGGTGGAACCGTCGAGCCTGCTGTACATGATCTGGGCGTCGACCCAGCACTACGCCGACTTCGATCATCAGGTGAAGATTCTGAATGATCACCAGCCGCTGTCGGACATGCAGTTCGAGAAGGCGATTCAGACGGTGACCAGTGTGATTTTGCGCGGGATCGGGTTGGAGCCGTGATGCTCGTTCCTACGCTGCGCGTTCCAAGCGCGGACGCAGAGCGTCCAGTGAGGCATTCCCACGCGGAGCGTGGGAACGATCATATAAAGGGCTACACCGCCTCCCGGTAGGGGTTGCGCGGATCCTGCGTCCAATTCAGGAATGGCTTGCCCGTCTCGATCGGCACCATCTCGATGCAGTCCGCCACCGGGCAGGTGATCTGGCACAGGTTACAGCCCACGCACTCATCGTCGATCACCTCGTATTGGTGCGTGCCATCGGCCAACTTCAAGCTCGCGATGGCCTGGTGCGAAGTGTCCTCACAGGCAATATGGCAACGCCCGCAGCCGATACAGGCGGCCTGGTCGATCTTGGCGATGACCTGATAGTTGATGTCCAGGTACTTCCAGTCCGTGGTGTTGCCCACCGCTCGCCCGGAAAATTCCTGCAGGCTCTGGTAACCCTGACTATCCATCCACCGCGACAGCCCATCCTTCATCTCTTCAACAATGCGGAACCCGTGCAGCATCGCCGCTGTGCACACCTGCACCGCGCCGCAGCCGAGGGCGACGAATTCTGCTGCATCGCGCCAGTTGCCGATGCCGCCAATGCCGCAGATCGGCAGGCCCTGGGTCTGTGGGTCGCGGGCGATTTCGGCGACCATGTTCAGTGCAATCGGCTTCACGGCTGAACCGCAGTAGCCGCCGTGGGTGCTCTGGGTGCCGACCACCGGCAGCGCGACCATGCGCTCCAGGTCGACGCTGGTGATGGAATTGATGGTGTTGATCAGCGACACCGCGTCTGCGCCCCCGCGATACGCCGCACGCGCCGCCACCCGGATGTCGGTGATGTTCGGCGTGAGCTTGACGATCACCGGCAGCGAGCAATAGGTCTTGCACCAGCGGGTCACCTGTTCCACATACTCCGGCACCTGGCCCACCGCCGCGCCCATGCCGCGTTCGGGCATGCCGTGGGGGCAGCCGAAGTTCAGTTCGATTCCATCGCACCCGGTGGCTTCCACCAGCGGCAGGATGTTTTTCCAGGACTCTTCAACACACGGCACCATCAGCGACACGATCAGCGCGCGGTCGGGCCAGTCCTTTTTTACCTGGGTGATTTCCCGCAGGTTGATCTCCAACGAGCGGTCGGTGATCAGTTCGATATTGTTGATACCCAGCACTTCGCGGTTGGCGCCGAAGTGCGCCGAGTAGCGTGACGACACATTGACCGCCGCCGGGTCTTCACCCAGGGTCTTCCACACCACGCCGCCCCAGCCCGCTTCAAACGCGCGGACCACGTTGTAGGCCTTGTCGGTGGGCGGCGCGGAGGCCAGCCAGAATGGGTTGGGGGCCTTGATACCGGCGAACACAATCGAGAGATCGGCCATTACGCAGCCTCCACATTCAGCATGAGTTGGGCGTGCATGGCTTCGGCGGCCAGCTTGCCGTGTTGCACCGCCTGCACGGTGAGGTCCTGGCCGAGGCTGACGCAGTCGCCGCCGGCATAGATCCCGGGAATGCTGGTTTGCAGCTGTTCATCGACAAAGATCCGCTCGCCCACGCGATGCAGTTGCTGGGCCAGGGGATCCTGCAGCGCACCGTTGTCGAAGCCCTGGCCGATAGCCTTGAAGATGGCATCGGCGGCCAGCTCGAAGGTTTCGCCGGTAGGCTGCAGTCGACCGTTTTCCATGCGCGTGCGCAAAAAGCGCATGCCGCGTACCTGGCCCTGATCGTCCAGCAAGACGGCTTCGGGCTGCGCCCAGGTCAGCAGGCGTACCTGATTGGCCTTGGCAATGTCTTGCTCATGGTGAGTGGCGCCCATGTCAGTGAGGCCACGGCGGTACACCAGGTTGACATCGCGGGCACCGAGGCGAGCCATTTGCACGGCCATGTCGATCGCGGTATTGCCGGCGCCAAGCACGATGCAGCGGTCGGCCAGTGGCAGTTGAGTGAGGTCATCGGCCTGGCGCAGTTCGCGGATGTAGTCGGTGGCGGCGAGCAGGCCGGGGGCGTCCTCATGGGGCAGGCCCAGCTGTTTGCTTGCCGCCAGGCCGAGGCCGAGGAACACCGAGTCGAATTGCTGGTGCAGTTCGCTCAAGGTCAGGTTGTCGCCCAGGCGTTGGCCGTGACGAATTTCGATACCGCCGATCTGCAGGAGGAAATCCAGTTCCTGCTGGGCGAAGTCATCCACCAGTTTGTATTTGGCGATGCCGTATTCATTCAAGCCGCCGGCTTTTTCGCGGGCTTCGAAAATCACCACGTCATGGCCGTGCAGCGCCGCGCGATGGGCGCAGGCCAGACCGGCAGGCCCTGCGCCCACCACGGCGATGCGCTTGCCGGTCGATGCGGCGCGCTGGAACGGGTGTTCACTGAAGTGCGCATTGTCGATGGCGTAGCGTTGCAGCAGGCCGATCAGCACCGGGGCGCACTCTTCGGCGTTGTTACGCACGCAGGCCTGCTGGCACAGGATCTCCGTGGGGCAGACCCGCGCACAGCTGCCGCCGAGGATATTCGCCGAGAGAATCTTCTGGGCCGCGCCTTGCACGTTTTCGGTGTGGATATTGCGGATGAACGACGGGATATCGATCTCGCTGGGACACGCATTCACGCACGGCGCGTCGTAGCAATACAGGCAGCGCGAAGCTTCCAGCTGGGCCTGGCGGGCGTTGAGCGGCGGTGCCAGGTCGGTGAAATGGCTGGCGAGTGTCGGCCCATCTTCATGGGGGTGGGGGAGGTGGGTCAGGGTCTGGATCACGGTAGTGGCCTCACGGTTATTGAGGTGCTGCCTCTGATGGGCAATCGTTTTTTTGTTGCCTGTGCCAGCCTCTTCGCAGGCAAGCCAGCTCCCACATTTGAATGTGTTCACACTTCAGGAGATGTGGGAGCCGGGCTTGCCCGCGATCGGCCGAAGGCCGCTTTCAGCGTTTCACAGCAGTGGGCCTGGAACGCTCGGCCCGCTTGCTCAGTTGCTCGAACACCGCCGGATACGCCGGCCGTTCGACGTAGCGCCCGGCACCGCGCTCGGCGCGCAGGTCGCCATCGGCCCAGACCAGCTTGCCCTGGCTGATGGTGTGGCTCGGCACTCCGCGCACGGTCTTGCCTTCGAAGATGTTGAAGTCGACCTGCTGGTGATGGGTCTTTGCCGAAATGGTCCGGGTGCCCTCGGGGTCCCACAGCACCAGGTCAGCATCGGCGCCTACACGGATCGCGCCTTTGCGCGGGTAGAGGTTGAAGATCTTCGCGGTGTTGGTAGAGGTCAGCGCGACGAAATCCTGCATCGACAGACGCCCGGTGTTGACCCCTTCGTCCCACAGCAGCGCCATGCGGTCTTCGATACCGGCGGTGCCGTTGGGGATCTTGCTGAAGTCGTCACGGCCAGCCGCTTTCTGCTCGGCGCAGAAGCAGCAGTGGTCGGTGGCGGTGGTGTGCAGGTTGCCCGACTGCAGGCCGCGCCACAGGGCTTCCTGATGCCCGCGCGGGCGGAAGGGCGGGCTCATCACGTAGCCGGCGGCGGTCTGCCAGTCGGGATGCTGGTAGACGCTGTCGTCCAGCAGCAGGTGGCCGGCGAGCACTTCGCCGTACACCGCCTGGCCTTTGCCACGGGCGTAGGTGATTTCATCCAGCGCTTCCTGGGTGGACACATGCACCAGGTACAGCGGCGTGCCGATGGTCTCGGCGATGCGGATGGCGCGGCTCGCTGCCTCGCCTTCCACCTGGGACGGCCGCGACAGCGGATGCGCTTCCGGGCCGGTGATGCCCTGGGCCATCAGCTTGCGCTGCAGGTGGTACACCAGCTCGCCGTTTTCCGCATGCACGGTGGGCACCGCGCCGAGTTCCAGGCAGCGTTCGAAGCTGGCGACCAGGGTGTCATCGGCCGCCATGATCGCGTTCTTGTAGGCCATGAAGTGCTTGAAGCTGTTGATGCCGTGGTGGCTGACCAACTCGGCCATCTCCTCGCGCACCTGCTCGCTCCACCAGGTGATCGCCACGTGAAAGCCGTAGTCGGCGGCCGACTTTTCTGCCCAGCCGCGCCACTGATGAAAGGCTTCCAGCAAGGACTGCTGCGGGTTGGGAATCACAAAGTCGATGATCGACGTGGTGCCCCCCGCCAGACCCGCCGCCGTGCCACTGAAAAAGTCTTCACTGGCCACGGTGCCCATGAAGGGCAGTTGCATATGGGTGTGGGGATCGATGCCGCCGGGCATCAAGTATTGGCCGCTGCCATCGAGTATCTCGGTGCCGGCGGGAATATCCAGATCAGTGCCGATAGCGCGGATTAGACCGCCTGCGCATAACACGTCGGCTCTATAACTTTCATCATGGGTAATTACGGTGGCGCCACGGATCAACAGCGACATGTCGAGTTCCTCACAGGCTTGACCGGCTTGTGCCAGTTCTAAGTGTTGTAATGCTGCTTGCCGATGGTCGGTTAATTCCTGTCATCGGTGACAGGAATAGAAACTAGCCCGAGTTTTTCGATTGAGCAAGAAGATTTTTCTTAAGCTTATAACTTGAATAAGTAACTGATTTGTAAGGATAAAATATAAAATTCACCAAAATGTAGCAACGTCTCACCATTTTGACGCACTTGACAGGTTCGTAAATTGAGCAACATTTCTTATTGCAAATCAGACGCTTGAGATATGCCGCTTGACGGCGGTGGGAAATAAAAATAATTGTGGTGCACCAGATTGAGTCCTGATCGTTCGGGCAACTTCCACGTTATTTAGCCTGAGTAACGCGGCAAGTACCGAAGGCGCAATCGGAAAGCTGATTAACATCAGCACGTTATATAAGCGGTGTGGGTTCGGTTACGGTTGTCGGCACGCTTATTGAGTGCAGTGGCGGCTGGCCGGACCCCTGATGTCATGTTGTTCACGAGGTACTCCGGCCGCCTGCATTGAAGTGCAGGCGAGCAACAATAATTCGAAAAAACCGTGGAGCGGCCATGCAACAGAACAGATCGCAAGTCATTGAACGCAACGGCCTGTACGAACTCGACGCCGGCCCCGACGTCCTCGACAGCCCCCGCTACAACCACGACATGGCACCGACCAAGGTGCATGAGCGCACCTGGAACAAGTGGCACATCACCGCGTTGTGGGTGGGCATGTCGATCTGCGTGCCGACCTACACCCTGGGCGGCGTGCTTACCGCGTATTTCGGCTTGTCGGTGGGCGAGGCGCTGATGGCGATCCTGCTGGCCAATATCGTGGTGCTGGTCCCGCTGACCCTCAATGCGTTCCCTGGTACCAAGTACGGTATTCCGTTCCCGGTGCTGCTGCGGTCGTCCTTCGGCATCCTCGGCTCCAATGTGCCGTGTCTGATTCGCGCGCTGGTGGCCTGCGGTTGGTTCGGTATCCAGACGATGTTTGGCGGGCTGGCAATCCACCTGTTTCTCGGCTCGATTTTCGAGGGTTGGAAATCCCTCGGCGGCACCGGTGAAGTGATCGGCTTCATGATCTTCTGGACCCTCAACCTGTGGGTGGTGCTGCGCGGCGCCGAGTCGATCAAGCGCCTGGAAACCCTGTCGGCGCCGTTGCTGGTGGCGGTGGGGATCGGCCTGCTGGTGTGGGCGATGCCGAACGTGTCGATCAGCGAGCTGATGGCGATTCCACCCAAGCGGCCTGAAGGGGCGAGCCTCACCGGTTACTTCATGGCCGGCCTCACTGCGATGGTGGGTTTCTGGGCCACGTTGTCGTTGAATATTCCCGACTTCAGCCGCTACGCCAAGAGCCAGAAGGACCAGATCCTCGGGCAGATTTTCGGCCTGCCGCTGACCATGTTCCTGTTCGCCGCCCTCGGCGTGATCATGACCGCCGCCTCGGTGAAACTGGTGGGCGTCAGCGTGTCCGACCCGGTGACCCTGATCGGCCATATCCAGAGCCCGGTGTGGGTGGCCATCGCCATGGCGCTGATCATCATCGCCACGCTGTCCACCAACACGGCGGCGAACATCGTCTCGCCCACCAACGACTTCCAGAACATCGCCCCCAAGCTGATCAACCGCACCACGGCGGTGATCCTCACCGGGCTGGTCGGGCTGGCACTGATGGGCCATGAACTGCTGAAAAAGCTCGGCCTGATTGTCTCCGACGTCAGCCTGGAAACCGTGTATTCCAACTGGCTGCTGGGCTACTCGAGCCTGCTGGGCCCCATCGCCGGGATCATGGTGGTGGACTACTTCATCACCCGGCGGCAGCAGCTGGACCTGGCCGGCCTGTACCGCGACGACGTGTACCCGGCGTGGAACTGGAGTGGCTTTATCGCCTTCGGCGTGCCGGTGGTGCTGACCTTGCTGTCGCTGGGCAGCGATGCATTCAGCTGGTTCTACAGCTACGGCTGGTTCACCGGTTCGGCGTTGGGCGGTTTGTTGTATTACGGCCTGAATGCCAAGCGTGGCATCAGCCCGGTTACGGCCAAATCCCCGCTGTAAGGGCGTTGAAATGCAATCCAAATGTGGGAGCGGGCTTGCAGACGATATCTGCGGCGACTGTCACGGCCTCTTCGCGAGAGGCCCGCTCCCACATGTTTGACCCCATACCGTGGTTGGAATCGAGTCTATTCATAACAAATACAGCCTGAGGAGATCCCCATGAACGCTGCCCTCGACGTTCTGCAATCGACCCATCAGCACATCAACCGCGATCGCTTGTGGCAGTCGCTGATGGACCTGGCCAAGCTCGGCGCCACCCCCAAGGGCGGCGTGTGCCGCCTGGCCCTCACCGACCTTGACCGCAAGGCCCGCGACCTGTTCGTGCAGTGGTGCGAAGACGCCGGCTGCACGGTGACCATCGACGGCATCGGCAATATCTTCGCCCGCCGCCCCGGGCGCAATCCCAACCTGCCACCGGTGATGACCGGCAGCCATATCGATACCCAGCCCACCGGCGGCAAGTTCGATGGTTGCTTCGGCGTGCTGGCGGGCGTGGAAGTGCTGCGTACCCTCAATGATCTCAAGGTGGAAACCGAGGCACCGCTGGAAGTGGTGGTGTGGACCAACGAGGAAGGCTCGCGCTTCCCGCCGTGCATGATGGGCTCCGGGGTGTTCGCGGAGAAATTCAGCCTGGCGGACACCCTGGCCAAGGTCGACGTGGATGGCGTCAGCGTTGGCGATGCGCTGAACGCGATTGGCTATGCCGGCACGCGGGAGGTCAGCGGCCACAAGGTCGGGGCGTATTTCGAAGCGCACATCGAACAAGGGCCGATTCTCGAGGATGAAAAAAAGACCATCGGCGTGGTGCTCGGCGCCCTCGGGCAAAAGTGGTTTGACCTGAAACTGCGCGGTGTCGAAGCGCATGCGGGGCCAACGCCGATGCACCTGCGCAAGGATGCCCTGGTCGGCGCGGCGGCAGTGGTGGCGGCGGTGAATGCGGCGGCGCTGGGGCATCAGCCGCATGCCTGCGGGACCGTCGGTTGCCTGCAGGCCTATCCAGGCTCACGCAATGTCATCCCCGGCGAAGTGCGCATGACCCTGGATTTTCGTCACCTGGAACCGGCGCGCCTGGATTCGATGATTGCCCAGGTGCGCAAGGTGATCGATGAGACCTGTGCCAAGCACGGCCTGAGTTTCGAGATGGAACCCACCGCCGACTTCCCCCCGCTGTACTTCGACAAGGGCTGCGTGGACGCTGTGCGCGACGCCGCGAATGGCCTGGGCCTGTCGAACATGGACATCGTCAGCGGGGCAGGGCACGACGCAATCTTCGTCGCCGAACTCGGCCCGGCGGGGATGATCTTCGTACCGTGCGAAGGCGGGATCAGCCACAACGAAATCGAGAACGCCGCGCCGGATGACCTGGCGGCGGGCTGTGCGGTGTTGTTGCGGGCGATGGTGGCGGCCTCGGCGGCGATTGCCAGCGGCAAACTCGCTGCCTGAAAGGCCGTCATCCTAAAGTCGGCTGTTGTGGTGAGCAGGGCAAGCCTGCTCACCACAGGGGAGCGCTCAGGCCCCGCCTAACGCTGTCACCAACCCCACGCTCGCCTGCAACAGCGGGGCAGGGCACGACACAATCTTCGTCGCCGAACTCGAAGTCGGCTGTTGTGGTGAGCAGGCTTGCCCTGCGTTGGGCTGCGAAGCAGCCCCAGTAAAGACGCTGAGGTTCTTCCTGAAAGAACTCATGTCCGGATTGGGGGCCGCTTCGCAGCCCAACGCAGGGCAAGCCTGCTCACCACAGGCAACGCAGGGTAGGTCTGCTTACCACAGGCAATGCAGAGCAGGTCTGCTCACCACCGGCAATGCAGGGCAGGTCTGCTCACCACAGGGGAGCGCTCAGGGCTCAGGCGCCGGGTTGCCAGCCGCCGCCTAACGCCGTTACCAATCCCACGCTCGCCTGTAACTGCCGCGTCTGCACCGCTTGCAATGTCCGCTGTGCCTGCAACGCCGCCGTCTGCGCGGTCACCACATCCAGGTAGCTCACCGCCCCCGCCTGATAGCTGTTCATTGCCAGGGCCTGGGTATGCTGCGCCGCATCTGCCGCGGCTTGCTCATCCTGTGCTTCCTGCTGCAAATCCCGCAGTTGCGCGAGGTTGTCCTCCACCTCGCGCACGGCTTTCAATACATGGCTGCGGTACTGCGCCGAGGCCTCTTCAAACTCGGCCTTGGCCTGGCGTTCATTGGCGCTCAGGCGTCCGCCATCAAAGATCGGCAGATTCACCAACGGCCCCAGCGCCCAATACCGATTGCCAGCGGACAGCAGGTTGCCAACCCCTTGCGTCTGGCCGCCGATCAGCCCGGTCAAACTGAAATCCGGGTACCACGCTGCCTTGGCCACGCCGATATTCGCGTTGGCGGCAAACACCCGGCGTTCTGCCGCCGCGATGTCCGGGCGCTGTTGCAGCAGGTGGCTCGGCAGCTGCGACGGGATCCCCGGCAGGGCAATCAACTGCTGGCTGGGCGGCAACGTGAAGTTGCTGGCCGCCACCCCCACCAACTCCCCAATGGCATGCTCGGTGAGGTTGCGTTGCCCGCGCACTTCATCCAGTTGCGCCTTGGCTTCGGCCAGTTGATTCTGCGCACGGGTCAGGTCCAGCTCGGAGGCGATCTGCCCCTCATAACGACTGCGCGTCAGTTGCAGGGCCTGGCTGAAATCCTCCAGCGAACTGTTGAGAATCCGGCTCTGTGCATCCAGCCCGTTGAGCTGCACATACAGGCTCGCGAGTTGATGTTGCAGGCTCAGCCGCGCCACTGCCAGGTCATCGCCGGAGGCTTGCGCCTGGGCATCACCAGCCGCGACCTGGTTGCGGATCTTGCCCCATAGGTCGAGGTCGTAACTCAGAGAAAATCCTGCCGTGTTGCTGTTGTAGACCGAAGGCTGCGTGTCGCCGCGCAGCGGTCGCGAGTCGGATTGACGCTGGCGCAATGGCTGCGCACTCGCGGTGATCTGCGGGAACAGCCCAGCATGCAGTTGGCTGGCATACGCCTGGGACGCATCGAAGTGCGCCAGCGCTGCCGCCAGGTCCGGGTTGGCCTTGAGCAGTTGCTGTTGCAGGTCATCCAGGCGTGCATCGTTGTAGAGCTTCCACCATTCGGGGGCCAACTGATCGGACGGTTGCGCGCTGTGCCACGGGCCGTCGCTGGTCTGTTCGCGGTAGCCGGCCGGCAGGTCCACCGTGGGCACTGTGTAGGTGGGCGCCATCGAGCAACCTTGCAACGCCAGCAGTATCAGGGCCGCGAGGGGCTTAAGCCTTGGGCGCATGCGCACCTCCGGAGGCATCGGCGAGTTGCACCGGGTCGCCTTCGCGCAGGGCGTCGGGCGGGTTGTCGACGATACGGTCGGCGGGTTTCAGGCCTTGATCGATCACCAGCCGTTCGCCGAGGTCGAGGCCGATATGGATGTCCTGCAAGTGCACGTGGTTCTGTGCATCCAGCACCGCCACCTGGGTGCCTTGGGCGCGGAAGATCAGCGCGCTGGCCGGGATGCTCACACCATGGGTATCCGCTGGAATCGGCAAGGTGGCTTCGGCGTAGTCACCGGGCAGCAATTCGCCGTTGGGGTTGTCGGCGACGAACTGCGCGAGCAGCGTGCCGGAGCGACGGTCGATGGCGGTGGAGTCACCGATCAGGCGCGCCTTGAAGTGCTCGCCAGGGTGCTCGGGCACCGTCAGTTCGGCTTCGAGTCCGGGGTGGATGACCGCCGCGTAGTTCTGCGGCACCGGCACGTAGAGGCGCAATTGGTGGGTGTCGGCGATGTTGAACAGCTCCGGATCGCTGTCGGTATCGGCCTTGATCAATTGGCCGATATCGGTATTGCGGGCGGTGATGGTGCCGGCAAACGGCGCGCGGATGGTCTTGTAGCTTTCCAGGGCCGACAGCCGTGCGTAATCGGCTGCAGCCGCCTCGGCGTTGGCTTTGGCCGCCGCGGCGTTGGAGGATTTTTCATCGGCCTCCTGGCGCGACACCGAGTGGCTCGCCAACAGGTTTTGCCAGCGCGTGGCGGTGGTTTCTGCCAGGCGCGCGTTGGCTTGTTCCTGGATCAGGCGGGCGTGGGTCTGGGCCAATTGCTGGTCGAGGTCGGGGCTGTCGATTTCGGCGAGGACTTGCCCGGCCTTGACCTGGCTGCCGATGTCGACTTTCCAGTCCTTCAAATAACCGCTGACCCGGGCATGGATCGGCGCCTTGCTCCAGGCGTCGAGGTGGGCGGGCAGGCGCAGGGTGTCACCGGCCGCGTTCTGCTGCGGCTGGAACACCATCACTTGCGGGATGGCGGCAGTTTCGGTCCACGCGGTCACCGATTGTTCGTGCATCGTGCGGGCATGCAGGCCGTTGGCGACCAACAGGGCGGCCAGTGTCAGGCCGCCGACACCCATGAGCATCAGACGCTTGCGCGAGGGTTTGTGATCAGACGACATGTGGGGTTTCTCCAGCAGCTGCGCGAGTAGGGTGACGACCGTGGACCAGGCTGAAGACCACGGGAACAAACAACAAAGTGGCAATGGTGGCAAAGATCAAGCCACCGATCACGGCCCGGCCGAGCGGGGCGTTCTGCTCCTCGGAAATAGCCAGCGGCAACATGCCGATGATCATCGCCAGGGCAGTCATGCACACCGGCCTGAAGCGCGTGTAGCCGGCCTCCATGGCCGCCTTCAGGGCGTCGCCATGTTCGGCCAGGCGTTCGCGGCAGAAACTCACCACCAGGATCGAGTTGGCGGTGGCCACGCCCATGCACAGGATGGCGCCGGTGAGGGCCGGCACCGACAGCGAGGTGCCACTGAGGAACAGCATCCACACGATCCCTGCCAGCGCCGCCGGCAACGCGGTGATGATCACGAACGGGTCGGCCCAGGACTGGAAGTTGACCACGATCAGCAGGTAGATCAGCACCACCGCGCCGAGCAGGCCGAAGCTCAGGCCGCTGAAGGCTTCATGCAGCGCGTCGATCTGCCCATGCAGGCTGATCACCGCACCCTTGGGGCGCATGGACGCGGTGTCATCCAACACTTTCTGCACGTCGCGGGCTACGCCGCCGAGGTCGCGGCCCTGGACGTTGGCGTACAAATCCAGGGTCGGTTCGATGTTGTAGTGAGTCACCACTGCCGGGCTTTGCACGCGCGATATGCTCGCCACGCCGCCGAGGATCTGCGACTGCCCATCGGCACCGGTCACCGGCAAGGCTTCCAGCGACGGCAGGCTGTCGAGACGGTACTGCGGGGTCGCGGCGACGATCGAATATGACACGCCATTGGCCGGGTTCAGCCAGAAGGTCGGCGCGGTCTGCGAGCTGCCGGCGAGGGAGGCGACCATGCTGTTGGTCACGTCGCGCTCGGTGATGCCCAGGCCATTGGCCCGCATGCGATCAACATTCACCTGCAGCGACGGGTAACCGGTGGACTGCTGGATGCGCAGGTCAGCGATGCCCGGTACGTGTTGCAGGCGACGCTCAAGCTCCACGGCGTAGGCGCGGTTTTCTTCATCGCTGCGCCCTGAGATCTTCACGTCCAGCGGCGCCGGCGCACCGAAGTTGAGAATCTGGCTGCTGATATCCGCCGGCAGGAACGCGAAGTGGCTGCCCGGGAAACTTTGCGGCAAGGCTTCGCGCAGTTTCTTCACGAAGTCGGCGGTTGGCGCGTGATCCTTTTTCAAGGTGACCTGGATGTCACCATCCTGCGGGCCGATGGTGCCGCTGCTGCTGTAGGCCATGTCGATGCCGCTCAGCGGGATGCCGATGTTGTCGACGATGGTGTCCAGTTGCTCAGCGGGGATCACTTCACGAATCCGCGCTTCAATCCGGTCGAAGGCCGCCGCGCTTTCTTCGATGCGCGTGCCCAGAGGCAAGCGCACATGCAGCGCCAGGGCGCCGGCGTCGGTGGCCGGGAAGAAGTCCTGGCCCAGGCTTGGTAGCAACAGGAACGAGGCGAGCACACAGGCCAGGAAGCCGACGATAAAGCGCTTGCGATTGCCCAGCGCCAACAACAGCAGGCCGTGGTAGGTGTCGCGGATATTCGAGAAGTGACGCTCGAATCCCTGCTGGAAATTCAACACCGCTTGCAACGCGCGATTGCGTGGCTTGCGGTGCTGCTCACCTTCGTGGTGGTTGATGAATTGGTCTTCCGGATGATGCCCTGCGCCTTGCTCCGGCACGTGCGGCTTGAGCAGGAACATCGCCAGGGTCGGCACCAGGGTACGCGAGAGGATGAACGAACTGGCCATGGCGAAGATCACCGCCAGCGCCATTGGCCGGAACAGGTAGCCGGCGATGCCTTGCAGCAGGAACATCGGCACGAACACGATGCAGATGCACAGCAGCGATACAAACGCCGGGCCGACGATCTGCGCGGCGCCGTCGAGAATCGCGGTCTTCACCGCCTTGCCTTGCTCCAGGTGCCAGTTGATGTTTTCGATGGTCACCGTGGCATCGTCCACCAGGATCCCCACGGCCAACGCCAGCCCGCCGAGGGTCATCACGTTGAGGGTCTGCCCGCTGACTGCCAGCAGCGCGATGGCCGACAGTACCGCCAGCGGAATCGACGCGGCGATGATCAGCGTCGAGCGCCAGCTGCCGAGAAACAGCAGGATCATCGCACTGGTCAGCAGTGCGGCGATGATGCCTTCCTGGGCCACGCTGCCTACCGATTGCTTGACGAATACCGAGGCGTCACCGAGCAGCGAAGTCTTCAGCGACGGCGGCAGGGTTTCGTTGATGCGCGGCAGCATCTGGCGGATGCCGTCGATGATCGACAGGGTCGAGATGCTGCCGTTTTTCAACGCCGGCATCAGCACCGCACGGTGGCCGTCGACGCGCACTATGTTGGTCTGCGGCGGCGAACCGTCACGCACGTGGGCCACTTGGCCGATGGTGATCAGCGCGCCGTCGACAGTCTTGATCGGCAGGTCGTTGAGCTCGTCGATCGCCTTGGGACTGTTGTTGAGCAGTATCGTGTACTCGTTGGGACCGAGCTTGGCGGTGCCCACCGGGATGATCTGGTTCTGCAGGGCCAGGGCATTGCCCACGTCCTGTGCCGACAAGCCTTTGGCGGCCAGCGCCTGGGGGTCGAGGTCGAGGGTGATCTGGCGTTGCTTGCCGCCCATTGGCGTGGGCATGGCGAGGCCGGGCAGGGCGCTCAAGGGCAGGCGGATGTTGTTCTGCACCAGGTCGCGGATCTTGGCTTCCGAGAGGCTGGGGCTGGAGAACGCCATTTGCAGGATCGGCACCGTGGAGGCGCTGTAGTTGAGGATCAGCGGCGGCGTGATACCCGGTGGCATCTGCTTCAGCACGGTTTGTGAAACCGCCGTCACTTGCGCGTTGGCCGTGCGGATGTCGACGCCCGGTTGGAAGAAAATCTTGACGATGCCCATGCCGGGCAGCGATTGCGATTCGATGTGTTCGATGTCGTTGACGGTGGTGCTCAGGGAGCGTTCGTAGGTGTAGATCACCCGGCCCGCCATGGCGTCCGGTGACAGGCCGTTGTACTGCCACACCACGGCGACCACGGGGATGCCGATATCGGGGAAAACATCCGTGGGGGTACGCAGGGCCGCCATCGGCCCGATGATGCAGATGAATATGGCCAACACGATAAACGTGTACGGCTTTTGCAGTGCGGTCTTTACCAGCCCGAGCATGCGTGAACCTCCAGAGGAGCAGGATTGCAAACCCCGGCAGTCTTGCCCGACCCACCTAACACGCACCTTTCAGCCAGGTGAAGGAACATTTAGTTAAGGGCTGAAGATCGTTTCATATGTATTCATTTGTTCTACAAAGGATGGCTCCCCAAGCTTGTAGCCCATCGGAGGCGACACCTTTCGCCGCGTATTTTTACTGATGTCCTTTGGAGCCCTGCCATGTCACTTAAACCGCTGTTATTAATTCCTGCCCTTGGTGCCGTACTGTTGTTGTCGGCGTGTGCCGGCCCGATCCCCAAGGCTGACCCGAGCGAAGCCTGGATTGGTTTGAAGGAGGAAGCGCCGAACGACCTGATGGCCGAGCGCGTGGACGGCAAGCGTGTGGATGACGGACGCTTCTTCGAGGTGACCCCGGGGGATCATCGGCTGGATGTGACGTTATTCGAGGAGGAGCCAGGCGACGACAATCAGCAGGATTGCCAGGGGCGTGTCGAATATAAAAACTTCAAGGCGGGGGAGCATTACACCCTGGTCGAGTCGAGCCTGGGCACTACCGTGCGCGCCTCGCTCAAGGATGGTCACGGCAAGGAAGTTGCCGCCACTCAGGACTTCGATTGCATGCCTGGCTAGGCGTGGCGTACCGCGGCCTTGTGAGGCTTGGCGGGCGCCGCGGGTTTGACGTGGGGGTGATGGTGCCGACGGGTGATGCGCAACACCCCCCACAACATGGCGCCGGCTACCGCCAGCCAACCGCAGATCAACAGGAAAATCGTCGTTGCAAGGCTCATTCGGGCCTCCTTTCGCCCCTCAGGGGGCACACACAGTCTTCTCAATGGGCAGTCTAGCTACCTAGCGGTTGCCTGCTATTGACCAATGGTCGTGTCCAACCAACTTCTTTGCTCTATCACTGACCCTTTACTGCGCCTGTGGGCTATACCCGTGTGGCAGAGCGTCCTATGATCAGGGCCTTCACCGGCCATTGATCAAGAGAGTAAAAAATTGCGGTTACGCTCGAACGTTAAAACCTCTTTGTTGCTGGCTGTTGCCATAGGGCTTGCGGCCTGTTCCAGCCACCCCTCGAAATTGCCGGGCCTGCCCGAGCGGGTCGAACTCAATGGCGTGCCGACATTTCGCAGCGAGGCTTATCAGAGCGGTCCTACGGCTTTAGCCAGCATGCTGTCGCAACAAGGCATTGTCATGACACCGGGCTTGCTGGATAAGCCGCTGCACTTGCCGGGCGGTGAAGCCGACCTTGAACGCAACATGCAGGTGCTGGCACGTGAGTACGGCCTGATGGTGTACCCGTTGGATGCCAAGCTGACGGCGGTGCTGGCGCAGGTGGCGGCGGGTTACCCGGTGATGGCGCGCATTGGCGGCGGGCTGTGGTCTGACGCGCACTACGTGGTCGTGGTCGGTTTCAACCAGCAGAAGAGCACGATACTGCTGCGCTCAGGCATGGACCGGCGGCTGTTGATGAGCTTCAGCGATTTTGAATCGAAGTGGAGCAGCGCCGGGCAGTGGGCAATCCTCACCCAGCGCCCAAGCCAGTTACCGGCGAATGTCGACGCTCAGCGCTGGCGAGATGCTGCCAACGCCACGGCCCAGGCCGGGCAGGAGCAGGCGGCGGCGCAGGCGCTCAAAGTACTGGCGGAAAAAAACTAACCGCAGATATTCAGTGAGAACCGGCTTGCGTGGGAGTCGGGTGTGCCCGCGATGCGGGCACTGAGGGGAGCAGTGATACTGCGGTGATGCTATCGCAGGCAAGCCAGCTCCCACACAAGCCAGCCCCCACAAGCCAGCGCTCACATCAAGGTGCGGTCAACGGCTGGCTTCTGCCGCGTTCGGACGGTTCTTGAGGTTTTTGTCCGCCTTGTAGCGCAGTGCCACGTCCGGCACCGAGCCGCTCTTGCCGGTCTCGACCCAATTGCGGATACGGCTGGCATCGGCGAAGTGGGTGAATTTGCCGAAGGCATCCAGGATCACCAGCGATACCGGGCGGTTACCCATGCTGGTCACCAGCACCAGGCAGTGGCCGGCCTGGTTGGTGAAGCCGGTCTTGGTCAGCTTGATGTCCCAGTTGGCGCGGTTGATCAAGTGGTCGGTGTTGGAGAAACCGAGGGTGTAGTTGGGCTTGCGGAACGCTACGGTCTTTTCCTTGGTGGTGCTCAGCTGGCTGAGCATCGGGAATTTGCGCGCATACGCCAACAGCTTGCTGAGGTCGCGGGCGGTCGACACGTTATGAATCGACAGGCCCGTCGGCTCGACGTAGTGGGTGCTGGTCATGCCCAGGGCCTTGGCCTTGGCGTTCATGGCGGCAATAAAGGCCGCGTAGCCGCCCGGATAGTGATGCGCCAGGCTCGCGGCCGCGCGGTTTTCCGAGGACATCAGGGCAATCAGCAGCATTTCCTTGCGCGGCATCTGGCTGCCGATCTTCACGCGCGAGAAAACACCTTTCATCTCCGGGGTGTCGGTGATGTTGATGTCGATGTATTCATCCATGTTCTGCCTGGCTTCAAGCACGATCAGGCCGGTCATCAGCTTGCTCACCGAGGCGATGGGCACCACCACGTCGGGGTTGCTGGAATAGATGACCTTGTTGGTCTGCAGATCCACCAGCATGGCGCTGCCGGAAGCAATTTGCAGTTTGGACGTATCACGCGGGGCCTGGGTGGTTTCGGCGGCGTGCGCGAAGGTGCCTGTGAACGCAAACAATAGGCTGACGATAGAAAGACGAATTTTCACGCGGATGAACTCGCTAAAAAAGTAAGGAAATTCCGTTCTGGAACGGCTTATATGACAAATGCCGTTACATTTTAGGAGTATGGACGAGAGACTGTCGAATGTTCTTCTAAAACCAGACGAAAGTACTTAAAAACAAAGAAAAAACAGGTTTTATTGCGGGCAATAAAAAGCCCTGCGATAAGGCAGGGCTTTTTTAGCACGGCTGGTTATTAGTCGTGCAGCGACTCTGCCGCGTACAGGGTGTTTTCCAGCAGGCAGGCACGGGTCATCGGCCCAACGCCGCCGGGTACCGGCGTAATCCAGCCGGCGCGGGGCAGGGCGGTCTCGTAGACCACGTCGCCGACCAGCTTGCCGTCTTCCTGGCGGTTGATGCCGACGTCGATGACGATCGCACCTTCCTTGATCCACTCGCCCTTGACCAGGCCCGGCTTGCCGGCAGCGACCACGACCAGGTCCGCGCGGCCGACGTGGCCGGCAAGGTCCTTGGTGAAACGGTGGGTGACGGTGACGGTGCAGCCGGCCAGCAGCAGTTCCATCGCCATTGGGCGGCCAACGATGTTAGAGGCGCCGACGATGACGGCGTCGAGACCATAGAGGTCGACACCGGTGCTTTCCAGCAGGGTCATGATGCCTTTGGGGGTGCACGGGCGCAGCAACGGGATGCGCTGGGCCAGGCGGCCGACGTTATACGGGTGGAAACCGTCGACGTCCTTGTCCGGGCGAATGCGCTCGAGCAGCTTGGAGGCGTCCAGGTGCTCAGGCAGCGGCAGTTGCAGCAGGATGCCGTCGATGCTCGGGTCATCGTTGAGACCGTCGATCAGGTCGGTGAGCGCCTGCTGGGTGGTGTCGGCAGGCAGGTCGTAGGCCTTGGAGATAAAGCCGACCTCTTCACAGTCTTTACGCTTGTGCGAGACATAAACCTGAGAGGCAGGATCGCTGCCGACCAGGATCACCGCGAGGCCAGGCGTGCGCAGGCCTTGATGGCTACGCTCGGTGACTCGTTTGGCGATCTGCTGGCGCAGGCTGGCGGCGATTGATTTGCCGTCGATAAGTTGTGCAGTCATTACGCGTGATTAACCATCGAGAGGGGGAAGAAAAGTGCGCGCATTCTCGCATGCCAAGCCGTGAGGGCAAAGGCGCTTGGTCTGCAAATTGGCCTAACCCCTTAAATAAAATGAATTTTTTTCAAAAAAGATTTGACGGGTTTCAGGACCCTCTATACTATTCGTCGCACTTGTCGGGCACAGCCTAGCACTGGTTAAGAAGGTCGAGCAGGATTGTTGTTCTGCAAGGCTGGAAGCACTTAGTTTGTAGTCCTTAAAGAGTACAGATTAATCAGGCGCCCGTAGCTCAGCTGGATAGAGCATCCGCCTTCTAAGCGGATGGTCGCAGGTTCGAGTCCTGCCGGGTGCGCCATTAGGCAGCTTTGGCACAAGTAGCGCTATATGGTGGGGGGCGTAGCTCAGTTGGTAGAGCACGGGATTGTGACTCCCGTTGTCGAGGGTTCGATCCCCTTCGTCCACCCCATATTTTGAAAGGCGCCAGATTAATCATCTGGCGCCTTTGCTTTAAGAGCTTCAAGCGCGGATGTGGTGGAATTGGTAGACACACTGGATTTAGGTTCCAGCGCCGCGAGGCGTAAGAGTTCGAGTCTCTTCATCCGCACCAATAAAAGCTTTGTCCCTCCGTAAGGTGGGTAAGGCTCGACAAAGAAGTGGTTTGGTTTCTTTGTTAACGCAATATGGTGGGCGTAGCTCAGTTGGTAGAGCACGGGATTGTGACTCCCGTTGTCGAGGGTTCGATCCCCTTCGTCCACCCCATATTCGAAAGGCGCCAGATTTAACAGTCTGGCGCCTTTTTTGGTTTTAGCGGTTCGAATATTCGGCGGCTGCAGGTAGTGGGTCGCAAGGGCAGGCGTTTCGTCGTATTTATGTGTCTCGATGATGCCGCGCTGCCTGCTGGCCCTGTTTGAGGGTTGGCCGTCAGGGAGATGGATGACGACTTCTTCTATATATAGAAGAGGCGGCGCAGAGCCCTGGCGTGATGGGCTGTATTTGTCACCGGGGCGAGGTACATCAGTGCCTTCGTACCGATAAATTGCCGGCTGTTTCCGGGCGTATTCTCAGTAGGGTGACTTCTTGAGTTTGACCCACTAGAATGCATGCCCTTGATTGGGGTCGGAAATGGCCGGCTAACGTCTGTGCAACGAGGAATATCCATGCAAGTTTCTGTTGAAAATACTACTGCTCTCGAGCGCCGCCTGAGCATCACCGTGCCGGCAGAGCGTATCGAGACTGCGGTCAACAAGCGTCTGCAGCAGACTGCCCAAAAGGCCAAGATCGCTGGTTTCCGTCCAGGCAAAGTGCCAATGAGCGAAATCAAGCGCCGTTTTGGTGCTGATGCGCGTCAGGAAGCGGTAGGCGACGTGATCCAGGCTTCCTTCTATGAAGCAGTTGTCGAGCAAAAGCTGAACCCGGCTGGCTCGCCTTCGATCGAGCCGAAGTCCCTGGAAGCGGGCAAGGACCTGGAATACGTTGCCGTATTCGAAGTGTTCCCAGAGTTTGAAGTGGCAGGTTTCGAAGGTATCGCTATCGAGCGCCTGAGCGCTGAAGTAGCTGATTCCGACCTGGACAACATGCTGGAAATCCTGCGCAAGCAGAACACCCGTTTCGAAGTGGTCGACCGTGCCGCCCAGAACGAAGACCAGCTGAACATCGATTTCGTTGGCAAGGTTGACGGCGAAGTGTTCGCTGGCGGCTCCGCCAAGGGTACTCAGCTGGTGCTGGGTTCCAACCGCATGATCCCTGGCTTCGAAGACGGCCTGGTTGGCGCGAAGGCGGGCGAAGAGCGCGTTCTGAACCTGACTTTCCCGGCTGACTACCAGAACCTGGACCTGGCTGGCAAAGCCGCCGAGTTCACCGTGACCGTCAACAGCGTTTCCGAGCCTAAGCTGCCAGAACTGAACGAAGAATTCTTCGCTCAATTCGGTATCAAGGAAACCGGCATCGAAGGCTTCCGCACCGAAGTTCGCAAGAACATGGAGCGCGAACTGCGCCAGGCCATCAAGTCCAAGGTCAAGAACCAGGTCATGGACGGTCTGCTGGCCGCCAACCCGATCGAAGTGCCTAAGGCCCTGCTGTCCAACGAAGTGGACCGCCTGCGCGTGCAAGCTGTGCAGCAGTTCGGTGGCAACATCAAGCCTGACCAACTGCCGGCCGAGCTGTTCGAAGAACAAGCCAAGCGCCGCGTCGTGCTGGGCCTGATCGTGGCTGAAGTGGTCAAGCAGTTCGACCTCAAGCCTGACGAAGATCGCGTTCGTGAAATGATCCAGGAAATGGCTTCGGCCTACCAGGAGCCTGAGCAGGTCGTGGCTTGGTACTACAAGAACGACCAGCAACTGAACGAAGTACGTTCGGTTGTGCTGGAAGAACAAGTTGTGGATACTGTTCTGCAGAAGGCTAAGGTGACCGACAAAGCGGTCTCTTACGAAGAAGCAGTCAAACCGGCGGAAGCAGCACAAGCCGACTGATTGTCCAACTCGTTGGAAATTCAACCATAAGCCAGCCTCGCGCTGGCTTATGCGTTTTCAAGACATGACTATTTGGGAGTAACTGCAGAGCATGTTCCGTAATTCCTATATTCAGCAGAACTCTGATATCCAGGCCGCAGGCGGCCTGGTCCCGATGGTTGTCGAGCAGTCCGCTCGTGGCGAACGCGCCTACGACATCTACTCGCGCCTGCTCAAGGAGCGAGTGATCTTTCTGGTGGGCCCGGTAGAGGACTACATGGCCAACCTGATCTGTGCGCAACTGCTGTTCCTTGAAGCGGAAAACCCGGACAAGGACATCCATCTCTACATCAACTCACCTGGCGGTTCGGTGACGGCGGGCATGTCGATCTACGACACCATGCAGTTCATCAAGCCGAATGTATCGACCACTTGCATCGGCCAGGCCTGCAGCATGGGCGCGTTCCTGCTCACCGCAGGGGCCCACGGCAAGCGTTTCTGCCTGCCGAACTCGCGCGTGATGATTCACCAGCCACTGGGCGGTTTCCAGGGCCAGGCGTCGGACATCGAAATCCACGCCAAGGAAATCCTCTTCATCCGCGAGCGTCTCAACACGCTGATGGCCAAGCACAGCGGGCGCACCCTGGAAGAAATCGAGCGCGATACCAACCGCGACAACTTCATGAGCGCCGAAGTCGCGCGTGATTACGGGTTGATCGACGCAGTGATCGAAAAACGCCCCGCTTAATATAAGCCGCTCAAAATAGGGCTGGTCGGCATGTCCGATCATCGGCGGGCTTGAAAAAGCCCGCATAAGCCTTCATCTTGTGTTGCAAGCCTATCGGATTTGGATCGAACGAATGACTGACACCCGCAACGGCGAGGACAACGGCAAGCTGCTCTATTGCTCCTTCTGTGGCAAAAGCCAGCATGAAGTACGCAAATTGATTGCCGGCCCCTCGGTCTTTATCTGCGACGAGTGCGTCGACCTGTGCAATGACATCATCCGTGAGGAGGTGCAGGAAGCACAGGCCGAAAGCAGCGCGCATAAATTGCCTTCGCCTAAAGAAATCAGCGGCATCCTTGACCAGTATGTCATCGGTCAAGAGCGTGCAAAGAAGGTTTTGGCCGTAGCGGTGTACAACCACTACAAGCGCTTGAACCAGCGTGACAAGAAAGGCGACGAAGTCGAACTCGGCAAGAGCAACATCTTGCTGATCGGTCCTACAGGCTCGGGTAAGACCCTGCTTGCAGAAACCCTCGCTCGCCTGCTGAACGTTCCGTTCACCATCGCCGACGCAACCACCCTCACCGAGGCTGGCTACGTGGGTGAGGACGTCGAGAACATCATTCAGAAACTGCTGCAGAAATGTGACTACGACGTAGAGAAAGCCCAGATGGGTATTGTCTACATCGACGAAATCGACAAGATCTCGCGCAAGTCCGACAACCCGTCGATCACCCGGGATGTTTCCGGTGAAGGCGTGCAGCAGGCCCTGTTGAAACTGATTGAAGGCACGGTCGCTTCCGTACCGCCACAAGGCGGCCGCAAGCATCCGCAGCAGGAATTCCTTCAGGTTGATACGCGCAACATCCTGTTCATCTGTGGCGGTGCGTTCTCGGGTCTGGAGAAGGTTATCCAGCAGCGTTCCACCCGTGGCGGTATCGGTTTCAGTGCAGAAGTGCGCAGCAAGGAAGAAGGCAAGAAAGTGGGCGAGTCCCTGCGTGAAGTCGAACCTGACGATCTGGTCAAGTTCGGTCTGATCCCGGAATTCGTCGGCCGTCTGCCGGTCCTGGCCACGTTGGACGAGCTGGATGAGGCTGCTCTGATTCAGATCCTCACCGAGCCGAAGAACGCCCTGACCAAGCAATACGCGAAGCTGTTCGAAATGGAAGGTGTAGACCTCGAGTTCCGTACCGACGCGCTCAAATCGGTGGCCAAGCGGGCACTGGAGCGCAAGACCGGTGCACGTGGCCTGCGCTCGATTCTCGAAGGCGTGTTGCTCGACACCATGTACGAAATCCCCTCGCAGTCCGAGGTGAGTAAAGTGGTGATCGATGAAAGCGTTATAGAAGGCAAGTCCAAGCCACTGTATATCTACGAAAACAGTGAGCCGGCTGCCAAGGCTGCGCCAGACGCGTAAGCGTTTCGCAGTTTCGGTACAAACAAGGGGCCTTTAGGGGCCCCTTTGTTTTTCATGAAGATTTTTTACTGCGTGTAACTGCCAGCATTGAGCTTGTTTTTTTTACACGCAGCCCCCATCTTGGTTTCAAGCTTACTTTTCAACTGTCATAGAGGCGAAATCATGAAGACAACCATCGAATTGCCTCTCCTGCCGTTGCGTGATGTCGTCGTCTATCCGCACATGGTTATCCCGCTGTTCGTGGGGCGCGAGAAGTCTATCGAAGCCCTCGAGGCCGCGATGACGGGCGACAAGCAGATCCTGCTGTTGGCCCAGAGAAATCCTGCCGATGATGATCCAGGCGAAGATGCCCTGTATCGCGTCGGTACCATTGCCACCGTACTGCAACTGCTCAAACTGCCCGATGGCACCGTCAAGGTGCTGGTCGAAGGCGAGCAACGCGGTGCGGTCGAGCGCTTCATGGAGGTGGACGGCCACCTGCGCGCCGAAGTGGCGCTGATCGACGAAGTCGAAGCCCCTGAGCGCGAATCCGAAGTCTTTGTCCGCAGCCTGCTCTCGCAGTTCGAGCAGTATGTGCAGCTGGGCAAGAAAGTCCCGGCTGAAGTGCTGTCTTCGCTTAACAGCATCGATGAGCCAAGCCGCCTGGTCGACACCATGGCTGCGCACATGGCGCTGAAGATCGAGCAGAAGCAGGACATCCTCGAAATCATCGACCTGCCGGCCCGTGTCGAACACGTGCTGGCGCTGCTGGATGCCGAAATCGACCTGCTGCAGGTTGAGAAGCGCATCCGTGGTCGCGTGAAGAAACAAATGGAGCGCAGCCAGCGCGAGTACTACCTGAATGAGCAGATGAAGGCCATTCAGAAGGAACTCGGCGACAGCGAGGAAGGCCACAACGAAATCGAAGAGCTGAAAAAACGCATCGATGCCGCCGGCCTGCCGAAAGACGCGCTGACCAAGGCCAATGCCGAGCTGAACAAGCTCAAGCAAATGTCGCCGATGTCCGCCGAAGCCACTGTGGTTCGCTCCTACATCGACTGGCTGGTGCAAGTGCCGTGGAAGGCCCAGACCAAGGTACGCCTGGACCTGGCGCGCGCCGAGGACATCCTGGATGCCGACCACTACGGCCTCGAAGAAGTCAAAGAGCGCATCCTCGAATACCTCGCCGTGCAAAAGCGCGTGAAGAAGATTCGTGGCCCGGTGCTGTGCCTGGTAGGGCCGCCTGGTGTGGGTAAAACCTCCCTGGCCGAGTCCATTGCCAATGCCACCAACCGTAAATTCGTGCGCATGGCCCTCGGTGGCGTGCGTGACGAAGCGGAAATCCGTGGTCATCGCCGTACCTACATCGGTTCGATGCCAGGAAGATTGATTCAAAAGATGACGAAAGTGGGCGTACGCAACCCGCTGTTCCTGCTCGATGAAATCGACAAGATGGGCAGCGACATGCGCGGCGATCCGGCCTCGGCATTGCTCGAGGTGCTCGACCCCGAGCAGAACCACAATTTCAACGACCATTACCTGGAAGTCGACTACGACCTCTCCGACGTGATGTTCCTGTGCACCTCCAACTCGATGAATATCCCGCCAGCGCTGCTGGACCGGATGGAGGTGATTCGTCTGCCGGGTTACACCGAAGACGAGAAGATCAACATCGCCGTCAAATACCTCGCGCCCAAGCAGATTTCGGCCAACGGCCTGAAGAAGGGCGAGATCGAATTCGAGGTCGAGACGATCCGCGACATCGTTCGTTACTACACCCGCGAGGCCGGTGTGCGCGGGCTTGAGCGCCAGATCGCGAAGATCTGCCGCAAGGCAGTCAAGGAGCATGCGCTGGAAAAACGCTTCTCGGTGAAGGTCACGGCCGACTCCCTGGAGCACTTCCTGGGTGTGCGTAAATTCCGCTACGGCCTGGCCGAGCAGCAGGACCAGGTAGGGCAGGTGACTGGCCTGGCGTGGACCCAGGTGGGCGGCGAATTGCTGACCATTGAAGCTGCAGTGATCCCGGGCAAGGGCCAGTTGATCAAGACCGGTTCGCTGGGCGATGTGATGGTCGAATCGATTACCGCCGCGCAGACCGTGGTGCGCAGCCGCGCAAGGAGCCTGGGGATCCCCCTGGACTTCCACGAGAAGCACGACACCCACATCCACATGCCGGAAGGGGCTACGCCCAAAGACGGCCCTAGCGCAGGCGTAGGCATGTGCACGGCCCTGGTGTCGGCATTGACCGGTATTCCGGTGCGCGCCGATGTCGCCATGACCGGCGAAATTACCCTGCGTGGCCAGGTATTGGCTATCGGTGGTTTGAAAGAGAAATTACTCGCTGCACACCGGGGTGGAATCAAGACCGTGATCATTCCTGAAGAGAATGTTCGCGATCTGAAGGAAATTCCTGACAACATCAAGCAGGATCTTCAGATTAAACCGGTTAAATGGATTGACGAGGTCCTGCAAATTGCGCTGCAATACGCGCCGGAGCCCTTGCCGGATGTGGCTCCGGAGATAGTCGCTAAGGACGAAAAGCGCGAGTCTGATTCCAAGGAAAGAATTAGCACGCATTAATGTGTTGAAGCCTGGGGGCTTCCTTGACAGCTTTTTAGAGCCCTTGTTATAAAGCGGCTCTTAAGTGTCTGTAGGCCATTCAGCACTGGTTTTTGCTTTCACCAAAAAACTTAGAATCATACTCAATAGATATATAAGGGGACTTAGAGTGAACAAGTCGGAACTGATTGATGCTATCGCTGCATCCGCTGATATCCCGAAAGCTGCTGCTGGCCGTGCGCTGGATGCAGTAATCGAATCCGTCACTGGCGCTCTGAAGGCCGGCGACTCCGTAGTACTGGTAGGCTTCGGTACTTTCTCTGTGACTGACCGCCCAGCTCGCACTGGCCGTAACCCACAGACTGGCAAAGCACTGCAAATCGCTGCTGCCAAGAAACCAGGTTTCAAAGCCGGTAAAGCCCTGAAAGAAGCCGTTAACTAAGCTTCGATCAAGCCTTTGCCTACCCGGGTCGGACGCAGGTCTGGCCTGGCAGCGGAGCGGCAGCTGACCCACGTATCCATCGGGTCGCCACGCCGGGGGTGTGGGTTCAAACCCCCGTCCGCTCCGCCAGTTACGAGAAGGCGCATCCTCGGATGCGCCTTTCTTCTATCCGGACTCTACCCACGCTCCACGGTTGCCAATTTTTGAAGTTCAACCGTTTCTGGGGGACGCATGCTGCAAAATATCAGGGACAATTCACAAGGCTGGATTGCCAAGACCATTATCGGGATCATCGTCGCTTTGATGGCGTTCACCGGTATCGAGGCTATTTTTCAGGCTTCGACCAACACCAAGCAGGACGTGGCCAAGGTCAACGGTGAAGAAATCACCCAGACCGAACTGAGCCAGGCTGTCGACATGCAACGTCGCCAGCTGATGCAACAGCTGGGCAAGGATTTCGATGCTTCGCTGCTCGACGAAAAACTGCTGCGCGACGCCGCCCTCAAGGGCCTGATCGATCGCAAGCTGCTGCTGCAAGGCGCGGCTGATTCCAAGTTCGGCTTCTCTGAAGCAGCACTGGACCAGGTCATCCTGCAGACACCGGAATTCCAGGTGGACGGCAAGTTCAGTGCCGAACGCTTTGACCAGGTGATCCGTCAACTGGGCTACAGCCGACTGCAGTTCCGTCAGATGCTGACCCAGGAAATGCTCATCGGCCAGGTTCGCGCAGGCATCGCCGGCAGCGGTTTCGTGACCGACGCCGAGGTGAACGCTTTTGCCCGTCTGGAGAAGCAGACCCGCGATTTCGCCACCGTCAACATCAAGGCCAACCCTGGCGCGGTGAAACTTACCGACGACGAGGTCAAGGCTTACTACGACCAGCACGCCAAGGAGTTCATGACCCCGGACCAGGTGGTCATCGACTATCTGGAGTTGAAGAAGTCGTCCTTCTTCGACCAAGTTGCGGTCAAGGACGAGGAGTTGCAGGCGGCCTATCAGAAAGAAACCGCCAACCTCGCTGAACAGCGTCGTGCGGCGCACATCCTGATTGAAGTCAACGACAAGGTCACCGACGCGCAAGCCAAGGCCAAGATCGAGGAAATCCAGGCGCGCCTGGCCAAGGGCGAGTCGTTCGAAGCCCTGGCCAAGGAGTACTCCCAGGATCCAGGTTCGGCCAACAATGGCGGCGACCTCGGCTTCGCCGGCCCTGGCGTCTACGACCCGGACTTCGAAACCGCCTTGTACGCGTTGAACAAGGACCAGGTCTCGGCGCCGGTGCGCAGCACCTTCGGTTGGCACTTGATCAAGTTGTTGGGCGTTGAAGCACCGCAAGTGCCGACGTTCGCCAGCCTGAAGGACAAGCTGACCCGCGAGCTCAAGACCCAGCAGGTCGAGCAGCGTTTTGTCGAAGCGACCAAGCAATTGGAAGATGCGGCATTCGAAGCCTCTGACCTGGCCCAGCCAGCGTCCGACCTGAAGCTGACCGTGCACACCTCCGCGCCGTTTGGCCGTGAAGGCGGCGAAGGCGTTGCGGCCAACCGTGCCGTGGTCACCGCTGCGTTCAGCCCGGAAGTCCTGGATGAAGGTGCCAACAGCAGCGCCATCGAACTCGACCCGGAAACCATCATCGTGCTGCGTGCCAAAGAGCACCGCAAACCTGCGCAACTGCCGCTGGAAAGCGTTGCTGCGCCGATCCGTGCACAGATGATCAAGGAGCGCGCCAGCGCCGCTGCCAAGACGCATGCCGACGAGTTGATCGCCAGCCTGCGTGATGGCAAGACCCCGCTGAACCAACCGATCGATGGTCAGGCCTGGAAAGTCACTGAAGCGGCTACCCGTAGCCAGGAAGCGATTGACCCGGCCGTGCTGCAAGCCCTGTTCCGCATGCCCAAGCCTGCGGCCAAGGACAAGCCGACCTTTACCACCGTGACCCTGGCTGACGGTAGCCTGGTGATCGTGCGCTTGAACGGCGTCAATGAAGCCGCAGCCCCATCGGAAGAAGAAAAAGCGCAATACCGCCGCTTCCTCGCTTCCCGTGTCGGCCAGCAGGACTTCGCGGCGTACCGCAAGCAGTTGGAAACCAAGGCCGACATCAAGAAGTACTGATGGCGGTTTGAATAAGAAAGCCCCCGGCCAGCAATGACCGAGGGCTTTTTTTTGTGCGCTAGACTGGGGGTTCGCAATCGTCGAGCAAGGAGGTTCACGCGTGTTGATTCAGGAACAGGAAGGCTGGGTGATCCGTCGCGCCACTGAGGCGGATGTTCCTGCGGTGCTGCAGGTGTTTGACGAGATGATTGAGTGGTTTGCGCGCCTGGGCAATAACCATCAATGGGGTACTGAGCCCTGGTCGGCCTCGCCCCGTCGAGTCGCGCAAGTGTCGCAAGCCTGCGCACTGCCGGGTGCCTGGGTGGTAGAGGCCCCGACGGGGCAGATCCTGGCTGCACTGGTGCTGGGCGAGCCGATGCCTTATGTACCAGCGGCGACCGAGCCGGAGGTGTATGTGCGATTGTTGATCGCCGCGCGCGACCCCCGTGTACGCGGCCTGGGGCGGCGCCTGTTGGCATTCGCCGATGACCAGGCGCGCGCAGCCGGTGTCACGCGCCTGCGGGTGGACTGCTACGCCGGCGGCACAGGCGACCTGGTGGGTTTTTATGAGTCGTGCGGCTATACGCGAATCTCAACCTTCAACCTGGAGGGTTGGCCGGGCCAGTTGCTGGGGCGCAGCCTGTAAGGCGCCGACCAGGGCCAGCAGCATCAGCAGTACCACCGCCCACGCAAAGGCCGAGACGCCCCAGCCCTGCAGCAATACGCCGCCGGCCAGGCCGCCGCCGGCTATGCCGAGGTTCCACATGGTCACCAGCATCGATTGCGCAGCGTCCGCCGACGCTCCCGCTGACTTGGCGAGTGCGGTCTGCAGCAAGGCCGGCAGTCCGCCGAACGCCAGGCCCCATAAGGCCACTGCGACATAGATGACGGCGGGGACGTTGATCCAGAACGCCAGGGCCACGGCGATCAGGCCAAACAGCGCACAACTGATCAGCAGCAGTGTGCGCAACCACTGGTCAATCAGCAGCCCAGCCAGCCAGATGCTCAGCAATGCGGCCAAGCCAAACACCAGCAGCACGCGGTCGACGTCGGCGGTAATCCCGGCCGGCACCAACAGTGGGGCGATGTAGGTGTAGAGAATGTTGTGGGCCAGTACGTAGGTAACGGTCACCCACAGCACCGGACGAATGCCGGGTAACCTGAGTACCTGGCGCAGGCCCAGGCGCTGCTGTGCGGGTTGGCCGGCAAAGTCCGGAAGCTGCCAGCGCGCCCACACCAGCAACACCAGCGTCAGCCCGGTCATGATCGCAAAACTCAGGCGCCAGCCGACTAGCGTGCCGAGCAGGGTACCGGCCGGTACGCCCAGGGACAGGGCCAATGGTGCGCCGAGCATCGCGATCGCGATCGCCCGGCCTTGCAGGTGCGGGGCAACCATCCGGCTGGCATAACCGGCCAGCAGTGCCCAGAGCAACCCGGCGAAGACCCCGGCAAAAAAACGCGCTACCAGCGTCAGTCCGTAATGGCTGGACAGCGCGGTCACGCTGTTGACCAGGGCAAAGCCGCCGATGGCAATCAGCAGCAATGGCCGTCGCCGCCAGCCGCGGGTCAGCAGCGTGAGCGGGATGGCCGCCAGCAACGAGCCCAAGGCGTAGAGCGTGACCAATTGGCCGACCAGCGCGGGCGACACGCCGAGGCCTTCGCCCATCTGCGGCAGGAGCCCGGCGGGCATGGCTTCGGTGAGGATGGTGATAAAGCCTGCCGAGGCCAATGCGAGCAAACCGCCGAGCGGCAGTGCGTCACGCTGGGTAACGGGTGGGGAATCGGTGAGTGCGGTCATCAAACTCTATCCATGCAAAAGGGCAAGGCGCCAGAGTAGGGGGCTGTGCACGTCGGAAAAACAGGCTAAGGTTCCGAACTTATCGGACTCAGGCGTCCGCAATCAAAAAGGGCGTGATCATGGACAGCTTGGGCAGCCTCTCGGTTTTCGTGCAGGTGGCGGAAACGCGCAGTTTCACCGCCGCCGGTCGCGTGCTGGGGGTGTCCTCTTCAGCAGTGGGCAAAAGCATTGCACGCATGGAGGAACGCCTCGGCGTGCGGCTGTTTCATCGCAGCACCCGCAGTATCACCTTGACCAGCGAAGGCTCGCTGTTTCTGGAGCGATCACGGCGCATTCTTGCCGAGGTGGAGGCCGCCGAGCGCGAGCTGACCGAGGCCAGCGCAACGCCTCGCGGCAAGCTGCGCATCAGCGTGCCGCAAGTGCGGGGCCTGCTGATGCCGGTGCTCAGCGACTTCATGCGCGCCTATCCGGACATCGAGCTGGATGTGGATTTTTCCGACCGCATGGTGGACGTGATCGAGGAAGGGTTCGATGCGGTGATTCGCACCGGCAAGCCGGAAGATTCGCGCTTGATGGCGCGCCACCTGGGGCATTACCAATTGGTGCTGGTGGGCACCCCGGCTTACTTCCAGCAGCATGGAACGCCGCTGCAGCCCCACCACCTGAGCGAGCATGCCTGCCTGCGCCACAAGTTCTGCGCCACCGGTAAACTCGAGCACTGGCGGCTGCGCCTTGCGCCGGGCACTGCGGAGCCGACCTTGCGCACACCATTGGTCAGCACCACCATCGAGTCGCTCAACCATGTGGTGCACGAGGGCCTGGGCATAGCCTGCCTGCCGGACTACATGGTCAACCAGGCCGTGGCGCAGGGACGCCTGCAACGGGTGCTGGATGACTACCTCGAACACCGGGGCAGTTTCTGGATGCTATGGCCATCAAGTCGCCATGCCTCGGCGAAATTACGCGTGTTTATTGATCATATGTGCGCCGGGCTTTTTCCCACGGCAGCTGTCGTGTAGGCCTGTGACGTTTTACCGACAGGAATGCGCGCGCCAAGCATGCGTTCTGTTGCACAATACCGCCCGGACTGTTTTCCTCAGGATTTTCAATGTCGACATCATTTCACTTGCGTAGCCTCGGGTTGGCGCTGGTGTTGGCGGGCGCCGCGGGCTGCTCGTCACCCAAGACCGCTATTTATGAACATGAGAATTTCGACGACTCCGGTACGTTTTCCCGGGATTATCCGGTCACCGATGTAGCGGCTTGCGAAGCCGCACGCCGGGCCTTGCTGAGCCAGGGCTACATCATCACCAGCAACGATCCGAAACTGGTGGTCGGTAACAAGAGCTTCCAGCAGACCGGCGAGACCCATCTGCAGATCAGCTTCAACGTGGTGTGCGCCGATGATGGCAAAGGCAACAACCACTCGACGATGTTCGCCAATGCCTTGCAGGATCGCTATGCGCTGAAGAAGGTCAACAACTCCGCGAGCCTGGGTGTGGGAGTGTTGGGGTCGGTGTCGATGCCAATCGGCTCCACCGATGACTCGATGGTCAAGGTCGCGAGCGAGACAGTCTCTGCGCCGAAGTTCTACGACCGTTACTTTGCACTGGTGGACGTGTTCCTGCCGCAGGAAGTGAAGAAGGCCGAGCATATTCCCGAGAAGCCCAAGGCTGACCTCGGTGTGCCGGAGCCCAAGACACCCCCAGCCGCCGAAAAGGTCGAGGCGCCGAAGGAAGAACCGGCTGCGCCAGCGGCCTCTGAGCCGGTGGTGCCGGCTCCCGAGGCCGCACCGATTGCGCCGCAGGCCGAACCTGCACCCGCAGCGACTACCTCCGACCTGCCGCCGCCGACAGAGGCGATTCCCCCTCTGCCGACGCCCGCGCAGTAACTCAGACAGCTACGGGATCGACCTTGTCGACGTTGATCCCGTAGCGTTTGATCGCTTCACTGACCTTGTCCCGACCGATCACGCCGTCATCCGCCAGCGCCTTGAGGGCCGCCAGCGCGATGAAGTGCCGGTCCACCTCGAAGAATGCGCGCAACGTTTCCCGGGTGTCCGATTGTCCGAAGCCATCGGTGCCCAGCGCGACAAAGCGTCGAGCGGGAACGAACGGGCGGATCTGATCGGCGAACAGCTTCATGTAGTCCGTTGCGACCACCACGGGCCCCGTGTGCGCTTGCAGGCATTGCTCGACGTAACTCACACGCGGCTCACTGTCCGGATGCAGCAGGTTCCAGCGTTCAACCGCGTGCCCGTCACGGCGCAATTCGGTGAGGCTGGTCACGCTCCACACGGCGCTCTGCACGCCGAAATCCTCGGCGAGCAGGGCGGCGGCGGCGATGACCTCGCGCAGGATCGAACCACTGCCCATCAGTTGCACCTGGGCTTTGGGGCCACCGCTGAGGCGGTACATGCCTTTTAGAATGCCGTCTTCCACTCCGTCCGGCATCGCCGGGTGCGGGTAGTTTTCGTTGAGCAGGGTGATGTAGTAGTAAATGTCCTCCTGTTCGACGTACATGCGCCGCATGCCTTCGCGAATAATCACCGCCAGCTCGTAGGCAAAGGTCGGGTCGTAAGACACGCAGCACGGAATCACCGAGGACAGGATGTGGCTGTGGCCATCGTCATGCTGCAAGCCTTCACCCATCAGCGTGGTGCGCCCGGCCGTGGCGCCGAGCAGGAAGCCGCGTGCCCGTGCATCGCCAGCAGCCCACGCCAGGTCACCGACGCGCTGGAAGCCGAACATCGAATAGAAAATATAGAACGGCACGGTCATCAGGCCGTGGTTGCTGTAGGACGTACTCGCCGCGATCCATGAGGAAATAGCGCCGGATTCATTCAGGCCTTCCTGCATGATCTGTCCGTCCTTGCTCTCCTTGTAGTAGCTCAGTTGCCCGGCGTCCTGTGGCGTGTAGAGCTGGCCGACGGCCGAGTGGATGCCGATCTGGCGGAACAGGCTTTCCATGCCAAAGGTGCGTGACTCGTCCGGCACGATGGGCACGACCAGCTTGCCCAGGTGCGGGTCCTTGAGCAGGGTGCCGAGGATGCGCACGAAGGCCATGGTGGTCGAGATCGCGCGGTCACCGGTGTCCTTGAGCTGGGTGGCGAAGGCGCTCAGTTCGGGGATCTGCAACGCTTGGACCGCCGCGTGCCGCGCTGGCACATAGCCGCCCAACGCCTGGCGTCGTGCCGCGAAGTAGCGTGCTTCCTCGCTGTCGGCGGCCGGCTTGAGGTAGGGGATTGCGTCGAGTTGATCGTCAGCCACTTCCAGGTCGAAACGGTCGCGGAAGGCCTTGACGGCGTCGGCGCCCATTTTTTTCAGCTGGTGGTTGATGTTCTGGCCTTCGCCGGCTTCGCCCATGCCGAAGCCCTTGACGGTTTTCGCCAGGATCACCGTCGGGCGTCCCGTGTGGCGAACGGCTGCCGCATAAGCGTTGTAGACCTTGTCCGGGTCATGGCCGCCGCGTGAGAGTTTCCAGATTTCGTCGTCGGACATATCCGCAACCAGTGCGAGCAATTCCGGATATTTGCCGAAGAAGTGTTCGCGCACGTAGGCACCGTTCTGCGACTTGTAGTTCTGATAGTCGCCGTCCACGCATTCCATCATGCGTTGGCGCAGCAGGCCGCTCTGGTCTTTTTCCAGCAGCGCGTCCCAGCCGCCGCCCCAGATCACCTTGATCACGTTCCAGCCGGCGGCGCGGTACAGGCTTTCGAACTCCTGGATCACCTTGGCATTGCCACGCACGGGGCCGTCGAGGCGCTGCAGGTTGCAATTGACCACGAAGATCAGGTTGTCGAGTTTCTCGCGACCGGCCAGGGAGATGGCGGCCAGGGATTCCGGCTGGTCCATTTCGCCATCACCGAGGAATGCCCACACCTTGCGGCCCTGGTGCTGCTTGAGGCCGCGCAGTTCCAGGTAGCGCATGAAGCGCGCCTGGTAGGCCGAAGTGATCGGCCCAAGGCCCATGGACACGGTGGGGAATTGCCAGAAGTCCGGCATCAGCCGCGGGTGAGGGTAGGACGAAATACCGTCGACACCGGCCTCGCGGCGGAAATTGTCCAGCTGGGCTTCGCTGATACGGCCTTCGAGGTAAGCGCGCCCGTAGATGCCCGGTGAGGAATGGCCTTGGATATACACGAGGTCGCCGTCGAAGGTGTCGGTACGGCCACGGAAGAAGTGGTCAAAGCCTACGTCGTACAGCACGGCGGCCGACGCATAAGTCGCGATATGCCCACCCACACCTGAGTGTTTGCCTGCACGCAACACCATGGCCATGGCGTTCCAGCGGATAAACGCATTGGTGCGTCGCTCAATGGCGAGGTTGCCGGGGTAGGGCAACTGCCGGTCCACCGGGATGGTGTTGATGTAGGGCGTGGTGACGCGCCCGTAGAAGTCGCCATGCCGCGCCACGTCGAAATCCAGCAATTGATCGATCAGGTAGTGGGCGCGCGGGCGGCCTTCGGTGGACAGCACCGATTCGATGGACTCCAGCCACTCGCGGGTTTCCTGTGGATCGTCATCGCGGCGGACTGCGTTGTTCGGGGTCATGGGAGGCTCCAGGGTAGGCGGATTTCAAGTGGCGGTCTCCTTGTGGGAGTGCCGTCAAAAGTAATTGCAATTGCAACTACATGGCCGAATCTAGCGCGGGATGAGCTACTATTGCAACCTTCTTGAAATTCCCCGGATGGTGTTGCATGTCGTCGAAAGAGCCTGATGTCTGGTTCCGCTTTGTCAGGGCCCACAGGACGGTCATCCGTGAAATCGAGCGCCGCCTGGCCGCGGCCGACTTGCCGCCCTATGCCTGGTACGACGCGCTGTGGGGCCTGGAAAGCGGCCCCGACGGTACCCGCCGCATGCACGAATTGGCCGACGTGCTGGCCATCGAGCGCTACAACCTCACTCGCCTGGTGGACCGCCTGGAAAAGGACGGCCTGGTGCTGCGTTCGCGCTCCGACGGTGATGGCCGCGCGGCGTTTGCCTCGATCACCGACGCCGGCCGGGTGCTGCGCAAAAAAATGTGGACGATCTACGAAAGCACGGTGGACGAGTTATTCCTGTCGCAGATCGAGCCGGAGCAGCGCCAGGCCTTCGCCGACGCACTGGAACGCACTGCCGGGCTGGCGATGGACGCGGGCGTCCAGACCCGCAGTCGCCGCAAAACCTGACGCCCCACGAAGAAACCGTGTAGGTGCCGGCCTGCCATCAAGCGCATTTCAATGCATAGCGATTCATCGCGTCCTGTACGTGCAGCGCGTCGATCCGCCCTTCATCCGCCAACGCCCTGAGCGCCGATACCACTATCCAATACTGACTCGGCGCCTCCGCCTGCACCGACCCCGCGCCCAACGCGACGAAGCGTGCATCCACGTGCGCCCTTAACTGATCGACAATCGCTTGCGGATAGCCGGTGACGGCAACCACCGGCGCGCGACTTCCCGCCAGGCACTCACGCAAGTGACAGCTGCGTTTGGGCGCGCCCGGATGCAGACGATTCCAGCGTTCGGCGGCCGCTGCCTCGCGGGCCAGCCGTGTGTAGCTGGGGCAACTCCAGAGCTGTGCGCTGATGTTCCAGTCCTGCTCCAGCAGGCGCGCGGCCTGCACCACCGCTTCCAATGCATGGCCCGCACCGAGCAGGCGCACATCCGCGCCTTCACGCCGGATCGGGTACATGCCCTTGAGCGCATCCTCACGCGCCTGCTCCGCCATCGGCACCGCGCTTTCATGGTCGTGCAGGGCCAGGTAATAGAACCCCGGCTGGCCGTCGACGTACAACGCGCGCAACCCCGCCAGCACAATCGCCCGCGCTTCGTCGCCCGAGGCCGGGTCATACGGGGTGCAGCGCGGGTTGGTGGCCAGCCACAACGGCAGCGAAGGTTGTGCGCCCCGGGGCCAGGGCGAGGGCTGGTTCTCGATGTCGTTGCACAAGATGCCGCGCTGCGCGGTCTCGTCCGACAGCGCACTCAGCTGCGCCGATGACATGGCGCTGTGCAGGTACAACAGCGGCTTTTCCCCGGTGTTGCGCGCGAACCAACTCGGCCAATTACTGACGCGCCGGGAGCGCGACTGGCCACGGATCACCCAGGCCTGGCGACTCAATTCCAGGGTATTGGCCATGGTCATCACGGCATACAGCGGTGAGCTGCGCGCATGTTCGGTCGTGGTCAGCGCGTTGATGCACAGCTGCGCGGCGTTTGCGGTAGAGGCGGGCATGGGGGCAAGGCTCCTGGCAACAGAGACTCGTACCCTACTGGAAATATGATTGCATTTGCAATGATTGCAATCGCACCTCAACGGCGAGGTGCTAAATCAGCCCGACGCTGCTACGTTTAATCTGCACGTGCAGGAACGTCATCGCATCGACTTTTTTTCGTCATCACGGCACTTTAGGCTGGCAGTGCAGGTCATTTATCTGCAGCCGCTTTTCAATCAAACAAGGAGTCCACGATGGACGATTACCAGGAAGAACTGCTCGAGTACCACGCGATTGAGTTGGACCCGCTGGAACCCGCAGACGATGCAACAGAGCTGTAAGACCGACTTCAGGCGGAATGCCGCTGACTGCGGCGAAATTCCCCTGGGGTCTGGTTGTTCCACCGCCTGAAGGCGCGTTGAAACGCCTGGGCCGAGGCAAAACCGAGCAGGTAGGCGATTTCGCCGAACGCCAGTTCCGTATCGCGAATGTAGGTCATGGCCAAATCGCGACGGGTATCGTTGAGAATCGCGCGAAACTGAGTGCCTTCTTCGGCCAGTTTGCGGCGCAGCGTCCAGGTTGGCAGCTTCAAGCGTGCCGCCACTTCTTCCAGGTCGGGTTCCCGGCCGCCATTGAGCATCGGCCCGAGCAAACGGGTAATGCGCTCGCGCAGGCTGCGGGTGCGGGTCAATTGCTCCAGTTCGCGTTCACACAATTGCAGCAACAGTTGCCAGGTGCTCGGGCAATGCTGTGGATTGCGCAGCGCCAGGGTCGGTTGGCTCAAGCGCAGTTGATTGACCTCGGCCCCAAACTGGATCGGACTGTCGCCCAGCATGCTGTATTGCTCGCTGTAGTCGGGCGCTTCGAATTCGATCTCGACCTTCTGCGCCTGCACCGGTTGCTGGGCCAGGCCCGACAATTGGTGCAGCCAGCCGGCGATGATCGAGTCCACCACAAAGCGGTTATAGGCGTTGTACGGGCTGATGGAATAGAAGCGCAGCCAAGCGCCTTCGGCGTCTTCGTGAAAGCTCGATTGCCCTCGATAGTTGGAGCCGTACAACGCCTCGAAGCGTGTCAGCGTGCGGGCGGCCTCGCGCACGTTGGGCGCCTGGGCGGCGGTGACTCCGGCCAGCCCGGCCTGGCTCAGGCGGCTGAGCTGGCCCATGCGCAGGCCCAGGGCGGGGTCGCCGGTGAGCTGGATGGCCGCGTGGCCCAGGCGCATGTAGCGTGGGATCGACAAGCGTGCGCCAGCCTCGGCGAGACGCGCCGGGTCCAGGCCGTATTGCAGCAGCAGCGGCTGGGGGTCGAGGCCGTGACTGTGGATGGCGTCTGCCAGGGTGTGCACGAAGCCCACCGACAGATCCCCCAACCGGACCGGTTTCACAGCCAGATATTCAACAGGCGTGCGCCACGGGCCTCGCCGTCGGCGTTGATCTGCCCGTTGTTGCTGAGAAAGCTGTGGCCGGCGGTGCCCAAGTCCCAGAACTGCCCGCGCAGGAATACGCTCATGCCGGCCGTGGCGTGGCTGACGGGCGACTGGCTGATCAGCGTGAGGCGACGCCACGCCTCGCCTTCGCTGAGCTCTTCGGGCTTGAGGCTGATTTCGGTCGGCGTCGACACGCTTTTGAAGCCGCGCCATGGGCGATCCCAGGTATCGCGGCCGAGCACAAAGGCGGGCACCGCGATCAGTTGCGCGCCTTGCTCGTTGAGCTTGCGGTAGTTGTCCGGGTACCAGCTGTCACTGCCGACCAGCACACCGAGGCGGCCGGCCGGGGTGTCGACCACGCTGACGACGTTTTCGTCACCCGGTTGGATAAAACCGCGTTCATCGTAGATCGGGTAGAGCTGGCGCTGCGGATCGCCAAGCGGCAAGCCGTCAGCATTGAAGACCACGCTGGCGTTATAGAGCGCGCCCGAGCCGATTTGCAGTTGTCCCTGGCTGACACTGGGGTTGGGCAGGGTGATGGAGCCGGCCACCAGGGTCACGCCAAATTCCTTGGCCAGGCCGCCGAACAGCAACTGATAGTCGCGGGCCATGCCCTTGGCTTTCATGCGCAGGTAGGCGTCGTCGGTGCGGCTGTCGCCGGTGGCGCTGATCCAGGCGCGCAGGAACAGCACGGGGTTGCTGACGGACAGCCAGTTCATCGCGTCCTTCACGTGCAGGGCCTGGTACACCTCGTTCTTTTCGCCGGTGAGCATCAGCCACGTGCCGATGTGTTCCGGCAGCACCACGATGGTCTTGTCGTTGATCAGCCCCTGGTCACGGGCTTTTTGCAGGTAGGCCGCGAGCTTCAGGTGCAGGCGTTCCAGGCTCTGGTAGTCGGCGGGAAACAGCTCAGGCTGGATGCCCAGCAAGTTGCCGCGGTCGGCAGGCAGGCCTTCGTTGACGGCGAGGGTGATGCGCAGGTCCGACAGGTAATGCGCCACGGGGCGCTCCTGGGTCCAGACCAGATACGCGGCGATGGCGGCAACCAGGGCCATGGTGACGGTAAAAGCTAGAAGTTTACGCATGGGGCAACAGACAACAGACCGAGTGCGGGGTTCGCCGACTAGGGTAGGGCCCATGCACCCGCTTGCCAAGGGGCGCTGTGCATTTGGATCAATAACTTGTCAGTTTCAGTCATTGAGCGCCGGCGGGCGGGCTCTTAGTCTGTGGGACATAAACCGATGGCACACCGTTCGAGTGCGCCACGTCCCGTGATGATCCGTTGTGGAGCTGTACCATGACCGCTGCTGCCTACCCGCACCTGCTGGCCCCGTTGGACCTGGGTTTTACCACCTTGCGCAACCGCACCCTGATGGGGTCGATGCACACTGGCCTGGAAGAAAAGCCCGGCGGCTTCGAACGCATGGCCGCTTATTTTGCCGAGCGTGCGCGTGGCGGCGTCGGCCTGATGGTCACCGGCGGCATTGGCCCGAACGATGAAGGCGGGGTGTATGCCGGCGCGGCCAAGCTGACCACCGACGAAGAGGCGCAGAAGCACAAGATCGTGACGAAGGCCGTGCACGAGGCGGGCGGCAAGATCTGCATGCAGATCCTCCACGCCGGCCGTTATGCCTACAGTCCCAAGCAGGTGGCGCCCAGCGCGATCCAGGCGCCGATCAACCCGTTCAAGCCCAAGGAGTTGGACGAGGAGGGCATCGAGAAGCAGATCCAGGATTTTGTCACCTGCTCGCTGCTGGCCCAGGTTGCCGAGTACGACGGCGTGGAAATCATGGGGTCCGAAGGCTACTTCATCAACCAGTTCCTCGCCGCGCACACCAACCAGCGTACCGACCGTTGGGGCGGCAGCTACGAAAACCGCATGCGCCTGGCGGTGGAGATCGTGCGCCGCGTGCGGGAAGCCGTCGGCCCGAACTTCATTATTATCTTCCGCCTGTCGATGCTCGACCTGGTTGAAGGCGGCAGCACCTGGGAAGAAATCGTGCAGTTGGCCAAGGCCATCGAACAGGCCGGTGCGAGCATTATCAACACCGGTATCGGCTGGCACGAAGCGCGCATCCCGACCATTGCCACCAAGGTGCCGCGTGGCGCGTTCAGCAAAGTCACCGCCAAGCTGCGCGGCGCGGTGCAGATTCCGCTGATCACCACCAACCGTATCAACACGCCGGAGATTGCCGAGCAGATCCTCGCTGAGGGCGATGCCGACATGGTCTCGATGGCGCGGCCGTTCCTGGCCGATCCGGAGTTCGTCAACAAGGCCGCCGCCGGGCGCGCGGACGAAATCAACACCTGCATCGGCTGCAACCAGGCCTGTCTGGACCACACCTTTGGCGGCAAGCTGACCACCTGCCTGGTCAACCCGCGCGCCTGCTACGAAACCGAGCTGAACTACCTGCCGGTCAAGCAGATCAAGAAGATCGCCGTGGTCGGCGCCGGTCCTGCGGGCCTGGCGGCAGCCACCGTGGCGGCCGAACGCGGCCATCAGGTGACATTGTTCGACTCGGCCAGCGAGATCGGCGGCCAGTTCAATATCGCCAAGCGCGTGCCCGGCAAGGAAGAGTTCTTCGAAACCCTGCGCTACTTCAAGCGCAAATTGCAGACCACCCACGTCGAGCTGTGCCTCAACACCCGCGTGGATGTCGCGCAACTGGCGGCGGGCGGTTATGACGAGATCATCCTCGCTACTGGCATCGCGCCGCGCACGCCGGCGATCCCCGGCATCGACAACGCCAAGGTGCTGAGCTACCTGGACGTGATCCTCGAACGCAAGCCGGTCGGTAAGCGCGTGGCGGTGATCGGCGCCGGCGGTATCGGTTTCGATGTGTCGGAATTCCTCGTGCACCAGGGCGTGTCCACCAGCCTGGACCGCGAAGCATTCTGGAAGGAGTGGGGCATCGACACCCAGTTGCAGGCGCGTGGCGGTGTGGCCGGTATCAAGCCGCAACCGCATGCCCCGGCGCGTGAAGTGTTCCTGCTGCAGCGCAAGACCTCCAAAGTCGGCGATGGCCTCGGCAAGACCACCGGCTGGATCCACCGTACTGGCCTGAAGAACAAGCAGGTGCAGATGCTCAACAGCGTCGAGTACCTGAAGATCGATGACCAGGGCCTGCATATCCGCATTGGTGCCGAGGGCGAGCCGCAGGTGCTGGCGGTGGACAATATCGTCATCTGCGCCGGGCAAGACCCGCTGCGTGAACTGCAGGACGGCTTGGTTGCGGCCGGCCAGAACGTGCACCTGATCGGTGGCGCCGACGTGGCGGCCGAGCTGGATGCCAAGCGCGCCATCAACCAGGGCTCGCGCCTCGCCGCCGAGCTGTAAGACGACGAAAGGGGCGGTGGTAGACTACCGCCCCTTTTTGCATGCAGACCCTTCCCGATGGGCCCCTTCGATTGGCTTCCCTACGCTCCGCTTGAACCTGTGCAGCTCGATTGGCTGGACGGCGTCGAGCTGGCCGTGCTGCGCCTGGACCGCATCGACTCGCTGATCAGCGGCAACAAGTGGTTCAAGCTCACCGAGCACCTCGCGCAAGGTCGGGCTGCTGGCGCCAGTGGGATCATCAGCCTGGGTGGCGCGCATTCCAACCATCTGCATGCGCTGGCGGCGGCGGGCAAGCGCTTTGGCTTTGCTACCGTCGGCCTGCTGCGTGGCCATGCGCAAGACACCCCCACCGTCCTCGACCTCAACGCCTTCGGCATGCAGTTGCACTGGCTGGGCTATGGCGGCTATCGCGCGCGGCATGCGCCGGATTTCTGGGGGCCGTGGCGCGAGCAGTATCCACACCTGCACCCGGTGCCCGAAGGTGGCGGTGGCCTGGCGGGAGCGTTGGGCTGTGCGGTACTGGTGGAGCAGGTGCGCGCGCAATTGAGCGACATCGGCTGGGCGGATTATGACGGCTGGTGGCTGGCAGCGGGCACTGGTACCACGCTGGCGGGACTGGTGCTGGCGGAGGCGGGCGCGCATCCGGTGTATGGCGCGCTGGCGGTGCCCGATGACCACGGGGTGGCGCAGCAGGTACAGGCGCTGGTGCAGCACGGTTATCAATTGCTGGAGGCCAGCCGGGGCGGCTTTGCCAAGGTTGATCCGGAGTTGCTGGCCTTTATCGACGCCACCGAACAAGCCTGTGGCCTGCCGCTGGAGCCGCTCTACACCGGCAAGGCGTTGCTGGCGCTGAAGCAGCAGATTGAAGCCCGCCGCTTCGTCTGCGGTACGCGCCTGATCTTTGTCCACACCGGCGGCTTGCAAGGCCGCCGGGGTTTCCCATCGTTGAGCTCAGGGCATCCGCGAGTGTGATCCAGCAGTCGATGGCGTTACTGAATGCTCCCTCGCTTGCCGGGCATCATGCGCAACGCCGTGTTGTCACGCAGGATGTAATGATGAGCGATCCCCGCCAGCGCATGCAGCCCGATCAGCCAGTAGCCGATCTTGCCGAACAGCACGTGCCAGCTTTCAATCTCCTTGGCCAACCCTTTGTTTTCGGCAATCAGCGGCGGCAACTCGATGCCGTAGAACATCACCGAATGGCCTTCGGCACTGACGATCAACCAACCGGCAATCGGCATACCGATCATCAAGGCATACAGCGCGATATGCATCAGGGTGGCGAGCAGGGTTTGCCATTGCGGCGGCGCCGGCACGATCTTCGGCGCCACCCCCAGGCTGCGCGCAAACAGGCGTAGCCACACCAGCACAAACACGGTGAGGCCGAACATGAAGTGCATCTCGACGATCAGCGTCCGCGCGCCGCTGCCTTTGGGAAACTGGCCGCGCAGCTCAATGCAGGCGTAGACCACCGCCAGCAGCACCACCATCAACCAGTGCAACGCGATCGACATGGTGCTGTAACGCGTATCGGAATTTTTCCACGGCATCGCTGTGTTCCTCACTCATCAGGGCAAACCGGTGGCGAGGGAGCAAACTCCCTCGCCACCGGTACAGTTTCATCACTGGACAACATTGCGTTCTTGGGTGACGCAGTGACTTAACTGTATGCCGGTTTTGAGCGCTTTGCCTGGCGCGATTGCCGTTGTCTTGACCTCGATCAGTGGCTTTGCGGCATTTCACCGCGGGCCAGGCGCTGGTTGATGTCGGTGATCACTGCCGGCAGCTCGTTGATCGTGTCGATCAGGTAGTGCGGGCGCGAGCCTTTGAACATCGCCTCGATGCGCTTGCGTTCGCTGGCCAGCGTGGCGGCGTCGAGTGCGCGGAACTGCTCGTAGGTCAGGCCCAGCGCGTTGCCGGAGCAGGTCAGGGCCACCGTCCACATGCCGGCGCGACGGCCTTCGAGGATGCCGGGCACGGTGTCGTCGACCTTCACGCAGGCGGCGACATCATCAATGCCCAGGGCGATTACGTTGGCCAGGGCCTGGGCCGGCCAAGGGCGGCCGTTGGGCACTTCGTCGGTGGCCACCACGTGGTCGGCGATGTAGCCGTTGGTGGCGGCCAGGGCGACGACCTTGTCCATCACTTGCTTGGGGTAACCGGAGCAGGAACCGATCTTGATGCCTTGCACACGCAGCCGTGCGATCGTGTCGAGGGCACCGGGGATCAGCGCCGAGTGTTCGGCGATCTTCTCGATCTGCAGCGGCATGAAGCGCTGGTAGATGGCGGTCACGTCGTCATCGGTGGGCGTGCGGCCGAAGGCCTTGCGGTAGCGTTCGGCGACTTGCGGCTGGTCGCAGAGGGTGCGGATGTGGTCCCACTTGCCCATGCCCATCGGGCCACGGGCTTCTTCGATGGAGACTTGCACATCGAACTCGGCAAAGGCCTCGACGAAAATCTGCGTGGGCGCGAAGGAGCCGAAATCGACCACGGTGCCGGCCCAATCGAGGATCACGGCCTGCAGGGTGTTGGGGTTCTGATAGTTCATACACGAATCCTGTAGAAGCTGGCTTGCCAGCGCTGAACGAAAATGAGGGGTTACAGAAGAACTGCGTCGCCGGTGATCGCCGACAAGCCGGCTCCTGCAGGTTCGAGCACATGCATGTCTTGCAGTGTTTGCGCGATCGCCCTGACCGCTGCCTGCATGCCTGTCGCATCGACGTGGCCGATGCAGCCCACGCGGAAGGTTTCGACCTGGGTCAATTTGCCTGGGTACAGAATGAAACCCTTGGCCTTGACCCGCTCGTAGAAGTCCTTGAACTGGTAGCGCGCGTCTCGCGGGGCGTGGAAGGTGACGATGATCGGCGCCTGGATCTCGGCCGGCAGGAAGCTGCGCAGGCCGAGTGCGGCCATGCCGTCGAGCAGCGCCTGGCAGTTGTCGGCGTAGCGTTGATGGCGCGCGGGCAGGCCGCCTTCTTCGGCGTATTGCAGCAGCGCTTCGTGCAGCGCCGCGACCACGTGCGTCGGCGGGGTAAAGCGCCATTGGCCGGTCTTGACCATGTAGCTGTGCTGGTCGAACAGGTCCATCGCCAGGGAGTGGCAGTTGCCCTGGGCGGCGGCGAGGGCCTGTTTTTCGGTGAAGACGAAGCCCATGCCCGGCACGCCTTCCAGGCATTTGCCCGAGGCGGCGATCAGCGCATCGAACGGCACTTCACGGGCATCGATCGGCAGCGCGCCGAAGGAACTCATGGCGTCGATGATCAGGCGCTTGCCGTGGTCCTTGACCACTTGGGCGATCTCCGGCAACGGGTTGAGAATGCCGGTGCTGGTTTCGCAGTGGATCAACGCGACATGGGTGATGGCCGTGTCGGCGCGCAGCAGGCGGTCGACGTCGGCGGCGGTGGTGGGCTGGTCTTCGGCGGTTTCAAAGGTGCTGAAGTCGCGGCCGAGTACTTCGCAGATTTTTGCCAGGCGCTTGCCGTAGGCGCCGTTGATCAGCACCAGGACCTTGCCGTTACGCGGCACCAGGGTGCCGATGGCGGCTTCGACGGCGAAGGTGCCGCTGCCTTGCAGGGGCACGCAATGGTGGCTGTCGGTGCCGTGAAGGATCGCCAGCAGTTGCGAGCAGACGCTGGCAGTGAGGGCATTGAAACGGTCATCCCAGGACCCCCAATCCACCATCATCGCCTGACGCGTGCGGTTCGATGTGGTCAAGGGGCCAGGGGTCAGCAGGATCGGCGCGGCAGTGGTCATCTCAAGTCCTCGCAAGGCATCGGGGTTGAATCTACGGGGCCTAAATTGCAGTTTGGCTTGTCATCAATCAAATTGTTTGTTGTTATGCGAGCTATCAGTGAGGCCGATAGCTATGAACCTGTTCCAACTGCGCGCATTCGATGCCGTGGCCCGCGAGGGCAGTTTTACCCGTGCGGCGGCGCGGCTGTTCATCAGCCAACCGGCGGTGACCGGGCATATCAAGGCCCTGGAAGAGCATTACCAGATCCCGCTGCTGCGCCGCACCGCGCGCCGCGTGGAGCTGACCGAGGAGGGCGCGCGCCTGGCCGCGATCACCCGTGCGATCTTCGGCCTGGTCGACGAAGCGCAGACGATGCTGGAGGCCAACCGGCAGTTGCTCACCGGGCGCCTGGAGGTGGCAGCGGACGGCCCGCACCTGGTCATGCCGATGATCGCCAGCCTGCGTGCGCGCTACCCCGGGATCACCGTCAACCTGCGCCTGGGCAACGCCCAGGAAACCCTGGCGGCACTGTTGTCCGAGCATGCGGATGTGGCGGTACTCACCGAGGTCGAGCCGCGCAGCGGCCTGCACCTGCAACCCTTGAGCGAGTCGCGGATCTGCGCCCTGGTGCCGGCCAGCCACCCGTGGGCGCAGCAGTCCAGGGGGATTCGCCTGGAGCAACTCGACGAGGTGATCATGGTGTTGCGCGAGCCCAGTTCCATCACCCGCCGCACCTTCGACGCGGCGTGCGCGGCGTCGGGCGTGCAGCCCAAGGTGCTGCTGGAACTCGACAGCCGTGAAGCGGTGACCGAAGCCGTCGCTGCCGAGCTGGGCGTCGGCGTGGTCTCATCGATGGAAGTCAGCCCGGACCCGCGGGTGCAGGCCGTGGCAATCCAGGGCGAGGGGCTGCGCAACCGGCACATGCTCGGCTGCATGGAGCGGCGCCGCGCATTGCGCTTGATTCAGGCGTTTTTCGAGTTGGCGCCCGGCTGAAGGCTGTCGCGCACGATCTGCAGGAACGTCGCCACCACCCGCCGCGAACTTTGCTCCTTGAGGCACACCAGGGTTTCCTTCATGCGCTGGCTGCAGTCGCGGATAGGCATGGCGTACACCCGTGAGTCGGCGCCGAACTCCGCCGCCGAGACCACCCCCACGCCAATCCCCACCACCACCGCCTCACGCGCGGCCTCACGGCCTTCGACCTGGATCGCCGGACGAATGCGCAGGCCGGCCTGGCTCATTTCCTGCTCCAGCGTCTGCCGGGTGACCGAGCCGATTTCGCGCAGCACCAGCGGCGTGTCATCCAGATCGGCCAGGCAGATCGACTCACGTCCGGCCCAGGGGTGATTGCGCGCGACGAAGGCGAGCAACTGGTCGTCGGGCAACGGCAGTGACAGCAGGCGCTCATCGTCGACATCGCGGCCAAGCAAGGCCAGGTCGGCCTGGTAGTTGTACAGGCGAAACAGCGATTCGTCGGTGTTGCCGGTTTCGATCTTGACGCTGATGCCCGGGTACAGCTGGCAAAACCGCGCGATCTGCGGCAGCACGTGCACCGGGGCATCCACGGCGAGGGTGAGGGTGCCGGTGAGCAGCGCGCGTGAGTCCTGCAGCAACTCCTCGGCTTCGGCTTCGATCACAAACAGGCGCTGGGTGATGGCCAGCAGACGCTCGCCCAGATCGGTCAGGCGCACCGAGCGCTTGTTGCGGTGGAACAGCAGCACGCCGAAGCGTTCTTCGAGTTTGCGCACCTGGTCGGAAATCGCCGGCTGCGTCAGAAACAGGCGTTCGGCGGCCTGGGTGAAACTGCCGTATACGGCCACCGCATGGAAGGCCTTGAGCTGGGCGTGGGACACCGACATCGCTGATCCTCCTACAAGCTGGGCTTATATTTGAAATACGATAAATCGATTTTACCTATTAGTCAGCCATTGCTTTGATACGCCTCAACCGCCGTAGGTTGAGTCCTACAACCACGGCGGCCATGGGACCTGGGACACAGGTCTCATCTGACCAATGCCACCGTGTCCACGGCCCGGCATTGCAGTGCTCAACCATAAAAAGAACAGGCATTTGCTTCTCGATTCTGCCGGCACACTCACCTGAGGTCAGAACCACCATGAATATCCCAATGGGTAGCATCAAGCGTTGGCGCGTGCAGATTTTCGCCATCACCTGGCTGGCGTACGCGGCGTTCTATTTCACTCGCAAAGCGTTTTCCGTGGCCAAGCTGGGGATCGTCGATGACCCGAGTTTCCCCCTCGATAAAATGATGATGGCCAACCTGGATGGCATTTACCTGGCGGCCTATGCGGTCGGGCAGTTCACCTGGGGCATGTTGGCCGACCGCTTCGGACCGCGGGTGGTGGTGCTCGGTGGCTTGCTGATTTCCGCTGCCGCCGCGCTGGTGATGGGCACCGTTGCGACCTTGCCGATCTTTGTCACCTGCATGCTGATCCAGGGGCTGGCGCAGTCCACCGGCTGGTCGGGGCTGTGCAAGAACCTTGGCAGTTTCTTCCCGGCGCAGCAGCGTGGGCGGGTGCTCGGGCTGTGGAGTTCGTGCTACGCGTTCGGCGGCCTGGTGGCCTCGCCCTTTGCCGGGTGGTGGGCCTACACGTTGATCGGCACGTGGCACGCGGCGTTTATCTCAAGTGCGGCGGTGGTGGGGGTAGTGGCGCTGTTGTTCTTCATCTTCCAGCGCAACACGCCCGAAGATGTCGGCTTGCCGGCGGTCGAACCCGAGCCGGTGATGACCGCCGAGGAAAGGGCGGCCGCAAAACGCATCAGCGTGTTGGAGCCACTGCGCGCGATCCTGCGCAACCGCACGGTGCTGACCTTGGGCCTGGCGTATTTCCTGCTGAAACCGGCGCGTTACGCGATCCTGTTGTGGGGGCCGGTGATCGTCTACGAGCAGATGCCCTCGGTGGGCAAGGTCGGCGCGGCGATTGTGCCGACCGCGTTTGAACTGGCCGGGTTGCTTGGGCCGATTCTGATCGGGCTGGCGTCCGACAAGCTCTTCGGCGCGCGGCGCATGCCCGCCTGTGTGCTCAGCCTGCTGGCGCTGACCGTGGCCCTCGCGTTGTTCATGGGCGCGCTGCACACCGGCAGTGTGATGCTGGTGATGGCCTTGCTGTTTGTCATGGGCCTGACCCTGTACGGGCCGGACTCGATGATCAGCAGCACCGCCGCCATCGACTTCGGCACCGCCAAGGCCGGCGCCACGGCGGCTGGCTTTGTCAACGGTTGCGGCTCGGTGGGCGCGGTGCTCGGCGGCTTGCTGCCGGGCTACTTCGACACGGTCACGGTGTTCATCGTGTTTGCCGGCGCCGCGCTGTTTTCTTCGCTGGTGTTGATGCCCTATTGGAACGCCAGGCCGGCGGTGCTGGCCGAGGTCGGCGATTTTGTGCCGGACCGCAACGTCGCGATCAAACCCTTGCGCACCTGACAGGCTGGCCGGTTTTTTGGTGGATTAGAGTGTTTTTGCGCTATAAACTCTGCCCCCAAAGCGCCGGCCAGTAGACGTTTCGGCGCGATGGACGAAAAGAGAGTGAGTCATGGGCGCACAGTGGAAAGTCAAACATAAAGAAGCGGCAGCCAATGCCAAGGGCAAAATCTTCGGCAAGCTGGTGAAAGAAATCACCATCGCCGCCCGCAACGGCGCCGACACCGCGACCAACGCCCACCTGCGTCTGGTGGTGGAGCAGGCCAAAAAAGCCTCGATGCCCAAGGAAACCCTGGACCGCGCCATCAAGAAGGGCGCCGGTCTGCTCGGCGAAACCGTGCAGTACCACCGCGTGACCTACGAAGGGTTTGCCCCGCACCAGGTGCCGTTGATCGTCGAGTGCGTGACCGACAACATCAACCGTACCGTGGCGGAAATCCGCGTGGCCTTTCGCAAGGGTCAACTGGGGGCTTCCGGCTCCGTGGCCTGGGACTTCAACCACGTCGGCCTGATCGAAGCTTCGCCGGACAGCCCTGACGCTGACCCGGAAATGGCCGCGATTGAAGCCGGCGCACAGGATTTCGAAGACGGCGAGGAAGAGGGCACCACCCTGTTCATCACCGAGACCACCGACCTCGACGCCGTGCAGAAAGCGCTGCCGGAGCAGGGCTTCACCGTGTTGTCGGCCAAGCTGGGCTATATCTCCAAGAACCCGGTGACGGGTTTGAGCGATGAGCAGATGGCCGAAGTCGAAGCCTTCCTCGAAGGCCTGGACAACCATGACGACGTGCAGGATATGTTCGTCGGCCTGGCCGGCTGATACAGCGTGTTGAACCCCTCCCTGTAGGAGTCCGGCTTGCCGGCAATGGCCTGTTTGAGATGGCCATCGCCGGCAAGCCGGGCTCCTACAAGGTTTGCAGCGTGGCTTGTATTGCCTCGAAACCTGGCCGGGCGAGTACGTCGGGTTGGCAGCACTGCTCCCGCAAGCCTTCCAGCACCAGGCGTGCCGCCTCGCTCAACCCTTCGTCACCCCGCTCCAGCAACTCCCCCAGCAACACACCAAACGCGCGCACTTCAATGCGCTGCAACGCGCGAGTCTCCAGGGTGTCCGCCGTGGCATGGAATGACGCCGCGCCAAAGTCCCCGAGCAGGCAATCGCCCGCCGTATTCCACAGGATATTGTGGCCGTACAGATCGCCATGGGTGATGCCGTGCCGGTGCAAGTGCGCGGCTACCGAGGCAATGCCGCGCGCCATGCGCAGCGCTACCTCAAGGCTGAAACGGGTGTCGGGTGCGTAGATGTCGCGGGTGCACGAGGCCAGGCTCGGCAGGGCGGCGAGGTTGCCGTAGCTCGGGTCGATCAGGTCCATCACCAGCGCGGCCTGGTCCTCTGGATGGCCACTCACGCGGCCCTGCACCTTGATCAGGTTGGGGTGCAGCCCGGCGGCGATGCAGGCCTGCATTTCGTGCAGTGGCGAGCCATCGCTGGTGATCGTGCCCTTGTACAGCTTGACGGCGACGGGCAGCGCCCGCGGTTTCCACAGCGCCTTGCGAATCACCCCGGAGGCACCTTCGCCGAGCACTTCGGCCAGTTCCAGTTCGGTCCAGGGAATGGTCGGCGTGGTGTCATCCGCGGCTATCTCCACGGCCATTTCCACTGGGTTGCCGGCATAGGCCAGCCAGGTCAGGCTCGGCAGCGTCAGCAACCATTCGGGCAGGCGCGTGAAGCGGTTGGACGCGATGCGCAGCAGTTCGAGGTTGTGGCAGTTGGCCAGGCTTGGCGGCAGGGCGCTCAACCGGTTACCGGCCAGCATCAGTTTTTGCAGCAGCGGCCGCGCGCCCAGCTCATCGGGCAATTGGTCGATGCAGTTGTCGGTGAGGATCAACCAGCGCAACAACGGTGGCAACGCGGCGGCGGGCACGCGGCTGATGCGGTTGGCCTTGAAGCCGATCATGCTCAGCTTCGCGCACTGGCCAAGGCATTCCGGCAGGTCGGTAAAGGCGTTGTCCGAGCAGAACAGCACGCGCAGGTGCGGCAGGCGGTGCAGGTCGTCGGGCAAGCTGCTCAGGGCGTTGCCGCTGAGGTTGAGGATTTCCAGGGAGTCGGCCAGCGTGAAGATTTCCGGCGGGAATTCAGTCAGCCCGCAGGACAGGTCCAGGCGTGTAATACCGGCCAATTGGCCAGCCTTGAGTTGGGCGAGGGTATGCATGAACGGCGCGGTCACTCGGCAAAGGGACGTGGAAGGCGCTCATGATACCGGGTCGGGCAGGGTTTGCGGGTTGGCCTGCTGCAATTGGTTCAGGCGGCTGGCGGTGCGCGCAAGGTCGATGGCCTGGCCTGCCAGGCACTCGGCCAGCGGCCGTTCACCGATCAGGGTCAGGTGCTTGTCCTGGTCGTAGAGCACGTCCACCAGGTTGATGAAGCGCTGCTGCACGGCAATCGGGCAATCGCCCAGTAGGGGCAGGCCGTCGATGATCCAGTCGTCGAAGTCTTCGCACAGCAGCAGGTAGTCCATCACCGCCGTGGGCTGCTCGCACAGGTCGTTGAAGGTGAAGGCGACGGTGCGCCCCTGGTGCCAGCGCACCCGTAATTGCCGGGTGCCGACCGCCAGCGTGAGCGCCGGGCAATCCGCCGCCGGCACCCCGAACGCTGCACGCTGCGCCGGGCTGCCGGGCCAGATGAACGGCCCCTGGGTGAAGCGCTGCTGGCCGTGATTGTGTGGCAGGCCCCGGTAATCCTGGGGCGCGTTGACCTCCATGACGTCCATGCGCGCGCCGATCAGCTCGATCACCGGCTTGAAGCGCTGGTGATACAGCGGGTTGGGCAACAGCCCTTCGGGCGGGTAATTGGAGGTCACCAGCACCACCACGCCGCGCTCGAACAAGGCCTTGAACAGGCGGGTGATGAGCATCGCGTCGCCGATATCGTGGACATGGAACTCGTCGAAACACAGCACGCGGCAGCCATCGAGCAATTCATCCAGGGTGACGGCAAGGGCGTCGGGCTGCTGGCGATGGCGGAACATGCCTTGATGCAGGCGGGCGAAAAAGTCGTGGAAGTGCACCCGCTGCTTCTGCGCCAGGGGCAGCGCCTGGAAGAACCCATCGAGCAACCAGCTTTTGCCGCGCCCCACCGCGCCGTGCAAGTACAGGCTGCGTGGCGTGTCCTGCTGTTGCAGGGCAGCGGCTATCTGCGCCATGCGCTCGATGACCTGCTGCTGGCTCGGGCTCAGGGTGTAGCCCTGGCGCCGGGCCTTGTGCTGGAAGTACGTGGACACGTCATCGGACGTGGCGGGAGCGGCGGCAGGCTTGCCGAACAGTCGGCGCAGGGCAGGGGGAAGGACAGCCAAGGGCGAGGGTTCCGTGGGGTGAATGGCGGTAGGGTGCAGCGCTCGCGCTAATTTAACCAATACAAAATGTGGCGGCCAGCGATCTCAAAAAGAGACCGGTCACCGCGCGTCGGCTGAGCGCCGAAATCGATGCAGGCACATAGCTATCTCGGATATCCTTGGCGGCGTTTCCTACCTCGCGGTTTCCTCAAGGTCATTCATGTTTGTCATCCATCGCCTCTTGCTGGTCGTGGGCGCCTGCTGCCTGTGGGTCAACCCTGCGCAGGCGGTGGTCAGCAGCGGGCAGATCAGCGCGCAGTTGGTGATCACTGCCGGCTGTGAAGTCAGCCCGGGCAGCGCTGCGAGCCGCCCGCTCGTGCGCTGCAGCACTGCCTCCGACAGCCCCACCGAATTTACCGTCAGCACCGAGCAGGCCCCCCAGGAAGATGGCAGCCCGCGCACCTTGGTGACGCTGAACTGGTAACAAACGTACAACATTTTTGACAGTCGTATTTCTGACGCGACTGGCAGCTTTGCCCTCCACTGCTAACCTGATCCTGGTACGCCATTCCTCAAAAGGATTGAGGCCGTGAATGGATCTATGGTTTTGGCCATCGTAGGCACGCTGTGCAGCGCGCAAGCGTTGGCCACACAATTGCAGGTGGAGGTGCGCGTCAATGTGATGCGTGGCTGCCAGTTGGTCGGTCTGACGCGTGACGCGGGGATCGAGCAACTCGGTGTGCTCGATTTCGGCAGCACCGCCCGTCTCGACAACCCCGCCGGCCCCTTGAGCGCTGCGCTGACCAGCACGCGCCAGCCACGCCTGGAATGCAACCCCGACACCCCTTATCAAGTGCGTATCGACGGCGGCCTGCATGGCGGCATCGGCGAGGTGCGCTACCTGGCCGGCGAGCGGCATGCCTCGCCGATTCCCTATCGTCTTTACCGCGATGCCGCCCGACGCGTGGCATTGCCAGTCAATGAAACAGTGAGCGGCACGGTGCCCGACAGTGGCTCGGTGGAGTTGCCGCTGTATGCGCGCATCGAACCCCTGGCTCAAATCCCCGCAGTGATTCGCTACAGCGACGTGGTGAAGGTCACGGTGACCTGGTAAGCATTTTTGTGCAGTGACTGCCGGGTGGACTCGGCAGGTAAAGGAATGTCGCCCAAGGTTGGGCGGCCAACTGGTTTTATCCTGATGGAAGTGGGATCGATATGAAGCACTTCACCTGTACCGCGCTGTTGCTCAGCCCCCTGTTGTTGGTTGCGGGGGATGCCGAGGCGGTCGTCACCGGCAGCATCCAGGCGCGGCTGGTGATCCTGCCGGCCTGCCAGGTGAGCGCCGGTGCCCAGGACCTGCCTGCCAACCTGGGCCAACTCGATTTCGGCAATCAGGGCCCGACCTGGACCCGCCCGCTCAATGCCAATGTCGAGGGCAATGGCGGGGCGCTGCAAGTCACCTGCAATGCCTCGGTGCGCGGCTTTACCGTGACCATCGACGGTGGCGTCAACGGTGATGGCACCACCCGGCGCCTGAGCAATGGCCGCCAGACTATTCCCTATCGACTCACGGCCGATGCCGCCGGGACGGACATCTATCGCATTGGCCAGCAACGCAATTTCGCCGTCAGCGCCGGCAGCCTGGGACCGATCCCGGTTTATGGCGCGGTGGTGGCGAATACCAGCGCACTTCCCGCCGGCACCTACCGCGACACCCTGACGGTCACGCTGGATTGGTAATTCAACAGAGGAAAAGCACCATGCAATCACTCGCTTTGCGTCTCGCTGTACCTGTTCTGGGCCTGGCCCTGGCCGCCGGTGCGCAGGCCGCCACCACCGTGACCGGGCAGATCAGCTCCAGCCTGATCCTGACCAGCAGTTGCCTGGTCAACGGCGGTGCGGGTACCACCAACCTGAACTTCGGTAGCCTGAACTTCGGCACCACCACCAGCCTGTTCACGCAGACCGGCACACAACTGGTGGCAGCCGGCGGCGGCGCGGTGTCGATCCAATGTTCGTCCGGCACCACGCCCACGGTGACCATCCAGGGTGGCCTGCACGACGGCCAGTCCACCGGCGGCACCCGCGCGCTGTATGACGGCGTGGCCAACTTCGTGCCCTACGATCTCTACACCGACTCGGGCTTCAACAATCTCCTGGCGGCCAATGGCGTGATCAACCTGGCGGCCAGCACGGGCGCAGCGCAGACCATCAACCTGTGGGGCAAGGCGGTGGGTAAAGCCGGGCTGCCGGCGGGCACCTACACCGACACCATTGCCGTGCAATTGAGCTTCTGAGTGCGATGGCCGGGCATGGATGCGTCGCTGTGCTGCTGGCCTGTGCGTGCAGCGTGCCGCTGCCACTGGCGGCGGTCACCGGTACGAGTTTCCAGGTCAGCGCCAGCATCATTGCCGGCTGCCTGGTGGTCGGCGGTGGCAGCAATTACGGCAACCTCACGTACGGCAGCTATTCGGCGTTGTCCACCAGCACGGTGTCGACTGCGCTGGCCAGCAGTGTGCAGTTGCAATGCACGCCCGGCGTGACCCTGGCCATGAGCGTGGACGGTGGGCAGAACAACAGCAGCGGCCGGCACCTCAAGCTCAACAGCGGCACGGCGCAGGTGGCCTATCAGCTCTACCGCGATGCGGGGTTCAGCCAGGCGCTGGGGATCAGCCAGAGCGTGAATGTGGCCTACAGCAATGCGAACAACATCACGCTGCCGATCTACGGCCGGGTGGTGCTGCCGGGGAATCAGCCGGCGGGGACCTACAGCGATGTGGTGCAGGTCCAGCTGACCTTCTAGGGATATGTGAATTGAAGCGTTTTTCAATCTAAGGAGCAGAGCTTGCCTATGTGTTTACCCCCGTCCCTGCGTCAAGGGCTGCTGGCCATGGCCCTGCTGGGCGCAAGCCAGGTACAGGCCGCCAGCTCGGTGCTGATCTGGCCCATCGACCCGGTGCTGGAGGCTGACCAACAGGCCAGTGCACTGTGGTTGGAAAACCGTGGTACTGAAACCGCCAACCTGCAGGTCCGCGTGTTTGCCTGGCGCCAGAACGGCTTCGATGATCAGTACCAGAACCAGCGTGATGTGATCGGCAGCCCGCCGGTGGCCCGTATCGAACCGGGACAGAAGCAACTGGTGCGCCTGACCCGTACCAAGGACGTGCCACCGGGCCAGGAGTTGGCGTATCGCATCATCATCGATGAGATCCCCGCGCCCCGGCAGCCGGGCGCCGAGGATGGCAAGACGGCCGCGTCGATCCAGTTCCAGATGCGTTACTCGGTGCCGCTGTTTGCCTACGGCGCGGGCCTGTGGAGCAAGGAAGACCTGACGCGCCAGCGCGACCCCAAGGGCGCCGGCGTGCCGGACCTGACCTGGCGCAAAGTGGCCGAGGGCGGGCGCTCCTACATCGAGATCCGCAACCGGGGCGCGGTACATGCACGGCTGACGGATGTGGCCGTGAAGCAAGGTGGCCAGAACCGACCGGTGACCGAGGGCCTGATGGGCTACGTGTTGCCGGGCGCAACCATGCGCTGGCCAGTGCCGGAACCCTTGGCCAGTGGCCAGGAGTTACTGCTTAAAGTCAACGGTGCGCCGACGGTACAGAGCGTCAAGCCCGGCCCGTAAAAGACAGGGAGTGAGCTGAGTGTCGGCTCGTTGTATCCAAACAGTGCGATGGATCGCCATGGGGTGTTGCTGTCTGGTGTTTATCCCGCGGGTCGATGCCGGTGAGCTGCCGCCACCGCCCACCAGCCTGGAGGCCATGCCCGATGCCCAGTTGTACCTGCAATTGCTGGTCAACCAGATGGACACCGGCAAGGTCATCGTGGTCGAGCAGCGGGCGGGGCAGCTGTACATGCCCGCCGCTGACTTGCAGGCGATCGGCATGAAACTGCCCGCCTCGGTGTCCGCCGAAGTGGCCCTGGACCAGTTGCCGGGGCTGCACAGCGAATACGACAGCCAGGGCCAGCGCCTGCTCTTGAGCGTGCCGCCGGACTGGCTGCCGGCGCAGTTCCTCGGCAACCGCAAGGCGTACCCGCGCACCGAGGCGATGACCAGCTTCGGCGCGATGCTCAACTATGACCTGTACCTGAACGACACCGATGAGGCCGGCACCTACCTCGCCGCCTGGAACGAAGTGCGGGTGTTCGACACCTGGGGCACCGTCTCCAACACCGGGCAATACCGCCGCAGTTTCGGCGCGAACGCCGGCAATGGGCTGGACAACGGCTACCTGCGCTATGACACCACCTGGCGCTATTCGGACGATGAAAGCCTATTGACCTACGAGGCCGGCGACCTGGTCAGCGGCGCCTTGCCGTGGAGCAATTCGGTGCGCCTGGGCGGCGTGCAGCTGTCGCGCGATTTCGGCGTGCGCCCGGACCTGGTGACCTACCCCTTGCCGCAGTTCGCCGGCGAGGCGGCGGTGCCGTCTTCGGTGGACCTGTTTATCAATGGCTTCAAGTCGTCCAGCGACAATGTGCAGCCGGGGCCCTACACCCTGACCAATATCCCGTTCATCAACGGTGCGGGCGAGGCGGTGGTGGTGACCACCGATGCCCTTGGCCGGCAGGTGTCCACCACGGTACCGTTCTATGTCACCAGCAGCCTGCTGCAAAAGGGCCTGTCGGATTTCTCGGTGGCTGCCGGTACCCTGCGCCGCGACTACGCGCAGCAGGATTTTCGCTATGGCCAGGGTGTCACCTCCGGCAGCCTGCGGTATGGCGTCAGCGATGTGTTCACCCTGGAAAGCCACGCCGAAGCTTCCAATGACCTGACCCTGGGCGGCGTTGGCGGCAACGTGCGGCTCGGCTCGTTTGGCGTGCTCAATAGTGCGGTCAGCCAGAGCCGTTTCGACGGGCGCGAGGGCCAGCAAGTCAGCCTCGGCTATCAATACAGCAGCCAGCGCTACAGCCTCTCGTACCAACGGCTGGAACGGCATGCGCAGTATGCCGACCTCACCGTGATCGACTCGCCCTACATCAGTTTGAGCAAGCGCAGCGAGCAGGTCACTGCCAGCCTCAACCTCGACAGCTGGGGCAGCCTGGGCGCCGGTTATTTTGATATCCGCGCCGCCGATGATTCGCGCACGCGCTTGCTCAACTTGAGCTGGAACCGCCCGCTGTGGGGCAACAGCAGCTTTTACTTGTCGGCCAACCGCGAGATCGGCGACAGCAACTGGGCGGTGCAGGCCCAAGTCGTGATCCCGTTCGACCTCGATGGCAGCCTGAGCATGAGCATGGAGCGCAGCACCTCCGGCGAGAATCGCCAGCGGGTCAATTTCAGTCGTGCGGTGCCGGGCCCCGGCGGCGTGGGGTACAACCTCGGCTACGCACATGGCCAGGGCCCGGATTACCGCCAGGCCGATCTGACCTGGCGCCTGCAGTCGGTGCAATTGCAGGCCGGCGTCTATGGCAGCAGCGACGCCGAAACCCGCTGGGCCGACGCCAGCGGCTCGCTGGTGTGGATGGACAAGCATGTGTTTGCCGCCAACCGGATCAACGATGCCTTTGTGGTGGTGAGTACCGACGGCTACGCCAATGTCCCGGTGCGCTATGAAAACCAACTGGTCGGCGAAACCGACCAGAGCGGCCGCCTGCTGGTGCCATGGAGCAGCGGTTATTACCGCGGCAAATATGAGATCGATCCGCTGAACTTGCCGGCCAACGTGTTGAGCCCATCGGTGGAGCAACGGGTGGCGGTGCGCCGCGGCAGCGGTTATCTGCTGGAGTTTCCGCTGACCCGGATCAACGCCGCCAGCATTGAACTGGTGGATGAACACAATGCGCCGTTGCCGCTGGGCGCGAATGTGCTGCATGAGCAGAGCGGCGCAGCGGCGGTGGTGGGCTGGGATGGCCTGGTGTACCTCGACCGGTTGGCGGCGCAGAACACCTTGCGCGTGACCCTGGGCGGCGGCGCCAGTTGCCAGGTGCAGTTTGCCCTGCCGGAATCCAGCGAGCAGGTGCCGATGATCGGGCCATTGGTTTGTCGATAGACACAGGAGGTGTCGGGTGAAAGTGCGGGGTGTGGTAGCGGGGTTGGTGTTGAGCGGATTGGCGTCCCAGGTTCAGGCGTTGTGTTCGGTGGTGGCGACCAATGCGGCCGGGTTCGGCCCGGTGAGTTCGATCCTGGTGCGCACCACCACGCAATCCACTTCGACCACCAACGGCGGGTTGCGCTGTACCGGTTCGCTGTTGTCGCTGCTCACCACCAATGACCACTTCTACGCCACCATCACGTCCTCAACGGCCGGTATGGTCGGCCCCACCGGCGATGTGATCGGCTACAACCTGTACGCGACCAACAACACCGGTGCTGCGTATCTGATCACCCGCGGTGTCCAGTATGACTTCGCGCGCAACGGCATCATTGACCTGCTCGGCCTGTTGGGGGGCTCTACGCCCAAGACGGTGCCGCTGTACCTGGGGACGATTACCGGCAGTAACGTTGCGGCGGGGATCTATACCGAAACCCTGAGCATCTTCTGGGATTGGAGCTACTGCTCTGGCATTGGCGCGCTGGGCATCTGCCTCGGGCGCGATACCAATTCGGGGACGACCACCTTGACGGTGAACATGACCGTCACCAACGACTGCACGATCACCGCGCCGAATATCAGCTTCGGCGGCGCGCCGGTGGTGAGTGCCTTCGGCACGGTCAACCAGACCATCAACATTTCCTGCACCAAGGGCAGCGCCTACACGGTGGGGCTCGACCCTGGCCAGAACGCCAATGCCGGACGGCGACGGATGGTTTCAGGGGCCAATTATCTTTCCTACGACATCTTCCAGAGTGCCGGCACCACCGTGTGGGGCAGTGTCGGCGCCGCGCGCCGCGCGAGTACCAGCGCCGAGGTCAACCCCGGCAATGGCATGGGCAGCAACGGTGCCCAGGTGTTCAACTACAACGCCAGGATCTACACCGACCAGACCACACCCCCGGCCGGCACCTATACGGATAACGTGATCCTCGACGTCGGCTTCTAGAACTTCAGCATCGGCGGCGCGGGCTGGTCCGCCGGGCTGACCACTGCGTAGTTGTAGCCGGCGCCGGACCAGTACTGCGCCTGCAGCCCATCCGCGCTGCGACTGCCACGCGGCAAGAAGCCGTTTTCCGGACCCGGTGGGCGAATATAAAAACTGATACGCCGGCCTTGCGCGTCCTGGTACAGCACCATGGCCGCCGCGCCTTGCTCGGTAGTAAGCAGGCGCCCGCTGACGGGGGTGAAGCCTGCGGCGCTCAAGTCGGGCAGGCGGTGGGCCTGGTTGAAGTAGCGGTCCAGCCAGGCCTGCATGTTGCCGCCGTCCTGGACGTTATAGTCGGCGGGCATGATGCCGTCCTGGGCAAACAGACGGAACGCCTGCATCGCATCGGCCATCGGCAGCAGCGGCGGCTGGGTGGCTTCGCGCGCCTGCCAGCCGCCGACCCCGCCGAGGCTGACGGCCACCAGCAGCACCGCCGCCGTGGCCCAATGGCGGCGCGAGCGCTGCTGGATGCGCTGGCGGATCAGCGCGGGGTCCAGGTCAGGGTTGGCCGGCTGTTGCAGGGCCCCGCCGAGGGACGCGCGCAGCAATTGCGCATCCTGTTGCCAGGCGTGGACCTGGGCCGCGACGTCGGGGTGTGCCGCCAGCCAGGTTTCAAGGACACGGCGATCGCTCTCCAGGAGCTGGTGATCGACGTAGGCGTGCAAATCGCGTTCGCTGGGGGGCAGGCTGATCATTTGAGTCTCCGCAGGGAAGGGCTGGCTATTTCACCATCACTGAGTTGGCGCAGGGCCTGGCGCGCGCGGGACAGGCGCGACATCACCGTGCCGACTGGCACCTCGAGAATCTCGGCGACCTCCTTGTAGCTCAAGCCCTCCACCGACACCCATAACAGCAGGGCGCGCTGTTCGGAGTTGAGTTGATCGAAGGCTTGCAGGGTCGACTGGGCAATGACCGTGCGCTCCACCGACGGCTGCGCATCATCCCGGCCGGTAAAGAACTCCAGCATGCGGGCGTAACGCCGGGTGCGCCGATGCGCATCGAGAAACTGCCGATAGAGGATCGAAAACAGCCACGCGCGCACGTCGCCTTCGAGGCGCTTGTCGGCCCAGCGGGTGATCGCCCGTTCCAGGGTCGACTGCACCAGGTCGTCGGCGCTGCTGGCGTTACGGGTCAGGGACACGGCAAAACGCCGCAACCTGGGGATGAGTTCACGTAACTGTTCGTCGAGTACATGCATGGGAATGGGGGTCTAGCCGGTTGTGCTGAGGTAGACGCCGGCCGCTGTAGGTTATTCCATCCGCGTGCGAAAGAATCTTGCGCTATGTGGTTTATACGTTTCGGTATTGTTCGTAGGCCTGTAATCGCGGGCACTGCCCTCTCTCCACCCTTGTATCTGTCGGCACTCAGTCGGCAGTTAACCGCAGAGGGTGTGTCCATGACGTTTTCACCACAGGATAAATCGCAATTTTGCCGACAGGCGCTTGCGCACTGGCCCGTCGCACAGCAGGACCTGTTCGAACGCTGGGCGCGCGGCCCGTCGGCCCCACCGGGACATGGCTGTGTGCACCACGCTATCGAAAGGCAGGCGGCGCTGGCGCCCGACGCCACGGCCGCCGTGTGCCAGGGGCAGCGCATCAGCTACGCGCAACTTGACCGGCAGGCCAATCGCTTGGCCATGCGTTTGATCGAGCAAGGGGTGAAACGCGGTGACACGGTGGCGCTGTTCGTCGAGCGCTCGATCCCGATGCTGGTAGGGTTGCTGGCGGTGATGAAGGTCGGCGCGGCGTATGTGCCGCAAGACGCCAGGATCGTGCCGCCGATGCAATTGGCGATGGTCCTTGAAGCGTTGTCCAGCCCGCTGATCCTGACCCTGTCGCCACTGCTGGAGCGCCTGCCCGAGACGCACGCGTCGCAGTGCCTGTGCCTCGATGAGTTCCTGGCCGAAGTCCCCTGGATCGCGCAGGACAATCAGCCGGTGTGCGCTGCCGTCGACCCTGACGACCTGTGTTTTGTGCTATTTACCTCGGGCACCACCGGGCGCCCCAACGGCGTCCGTGTCAGCCATCGGAATCTGTGCAACATTCTGCTCACCGAGCCCGGGCGGATGGGCATGGCGCCGGGGCGCACGGTGGGGCAGATCCTCAATATCGGCTTTGACATGGCTGCCTGGGAAATCTTCGGCTGCCTGGCCCATGGCGCGACGCTGATGATTCGCGGCAAGCACATCGCGCCAACGGCGGCGCAGTGTGACGTGCTGATCGCAACGCCGTCGATATTGGCCACCCTCGAGCCTCGGCAGTGCCCTCTCCTGAAGGTGGTTGCGGTGGCAGGCGAGCCTTGCCCGCAAGGCCTGGCCGATCACTGGGCGGGCCACTGCGACTTCTACAACGGCTGTGGACCCACCGAAACCACCATCGTCAATACGCTGCACCGGCATGTGCCCGGCACGTTGCTGACCATTGGCCAGCCCACGCCCAATAACACGGTGTATGTCCTTGACGCTCAGGGTCAGGCCTGTGCACTGGGCGAGATCGGTGAAATGTGGGCCGGCGGTGCCGGTGTGACAGCAGGCTACCTGGGCAATCCCGAGCTGACCGCGCAGCGCTATCGGCCGGACCCTTTTATCGGTGCTGGTGCGCTGATGTTCCGCACCCGCGACCTTGGCCGCTGGACCCGCGACGGGCAGCTCGAACACCTCGGGCGGGTGGATGACCAGGTCAAGGTGCGTGGGTTTCGCGTGGAGCTGGACGCGGTGTCCGCCACGCTGGAAACCCGCACAGACTGCACGCGGGCGGTCACGCTGAAACTCGATGACCGCCACCTGGTGGCGTTCGTGTCACCGGCCGGCGTCGATATCGATGCCTGCCGCCGGCACTGCGAGCAGCGCCTGGCCTATTACTGCGTGCCTTCGCGGATCTACGCGCTGGATCAGTTGCCGCTGACGAGCCGCGGCAAGGTGGATAAGGCGCTGCTGCTGCAATGGGCGCGTCAACGCCAGGCCGTGAAGGAGACCGGCGATGCTTGATGCCCTGACCCAGGTCGTTGTGACGCCCAAGGCGGGGTTATGGCGAAGGCTCGCCGCGCAGCCATTGTTTTCCTATTACCACCGCCTGTTTGCCCTGGTGATGCTCGCCAACGTCCTTGTTGTCTGGCTAGGGCCTGGCGTGCAGGCCATGGGCGTGGACACGCTGTCGAGCATGGTCTTGATCAACCTCTCGCTGGCCACGCTGATCCGTCAGCAGTACGTGATCAATGCGCTGTTCTGGTGCGTGACGCGGGTGCCGACCCGCTGGCCGCTGTGGTTGCGTCGGCGTGTGGCGAAGGTTTACCACGTGGGTGGGCTGCACAGTGGCGCCGCGGTGGCGGCGACGGGCTGGTTCGCTGCCTTGTTCGGGGTGCAGGTCTTGCAGCAGCTGCGCGAGCCGGGCAGCGTGTCGGCCGTCTGGCTGTGGCTGAGCGCTGTGCTGATGACCTTGCTGCTAGTGATGGTCGCCATGGCGCTGCCGTGGGTGCGAGGGCGCTTCCACAATGGCTTCGAACGTGTGCACCGCTTTGCCGGCTGGAGTGTATTGCTGCTGTTCTGGGGACTGGCGTGGCAGGCCTCCACCGAACAGCAGGCCAGCGGCACGTTCTGGATGCTGGGGCTACTGAGCCTGAGCATTGCCCTGCCATGGCTGCGCCTGCGCAGAGTACCGGTCGACAGTTTGCGGCCATCCCGGCATGTGGCCATCGTGCGCTTCACCCACACCACGCCGTTTACCGGCTCCTCCACCAGCATCAGCCTGAACCCGCTGTTGGAATGGCATTCGTTCGCCAATATTCCTGCGCCGGGCGAGCTCGGGTTTCGGCTGATCATTTCGCGGGCAGGGGATTGGACGGGCCGGTTTATCGAGCACTTGCCGTCGCATGTGTGGGTCAAGGGAATCACCACGGCCGGCGTGGCGAATGTCGAGACGTTGTTCAAATCGGTGCTGTACGTCGCCACCGGCAGCGGCATCGGCCCGGTGCTCCCGCATTTGCTGGCGGGCAACGTGCCTGTGCGGTTGCTCTGGTCGGCACGCAGCCCGCGACAGACCTACGGCGATGCACTGGTCGACGAAATCCTGCGGGCCGAGCCCGACGCGTTGATCTGGGACACCGATGCGCGCGGTCAACCAGACCTTGTGCAACTGGCCTGCGCCGCCGTGCACACCTATGACGTGGAGGCGGTGATTTGCATCGCCAACCAGCACCTGACCCGTCGTGTGGTGCAGGCGCTGGAAGCCCGGGGCATCCCAGCCTATGGCGCGATCTGGGATTCCTGAACCCACGCGCGATACCCCGGCAGTGCATCTGCTTTGAAAAAAACTACAGTGAACAGGGAATAAACCTACATGGGATTCGTCTCATAGCACTTTTCCCCTGCGGCCATGTGCCCTGGAGCTTTTCATGGTAGATCACTCATCACCGCCGAAACCGCCACTCAGCCGCGCCAGCCTGGTTCTCAGGCTGGCGTGTATTGGTGGCGTGGTGGCGGTTATGGCCGGGGCATTTGCCTACGTCAATGGCACCCTCGACCCACAGCGCCTGCGGCCGAAAACCCTGGTCAATGCCCTGGAAACCAATAACGGCGTGCACCCCGGATTCCGGCGTAACCACGCCAAGGGCATCTGCGTGGCGGGCTACTTCGAAAGCAGCGCCGAGGCCCGTGCCTATTCCAGCGCCCAGGTGTTCAACGCGGACAAGACCCCGGTGGTCGGCCGCTTCGCCTTGCCCAGCGGCAACCCGTATGCGCCGGACAGCAGCGTGCCGATCCGCAGTTTCGCCGTGCAGTTCAGCCAGGCCAACGGCCAGCAATGGCGGACCGGGATGAACAGCATGCCGGTGTTCCCGGTGGGCACGCCCGAGGCGTTCTACCAGATGCTCAAGGCGGGCGCGCCCGACCCGGCCACCGGCAAGCCGAACCCGGCGAGCATGCCGGCGTTTTTCGCCGCGCATCCGGAGACGGCGGCGTTCCTGGCGTGGGTCAAGACGGCCAAGCCTTCGGCCAGCTATGCCACCGAAACCTACAACGGTATCAATGCGTTTTACCTGGTAAGCGCGCAGGGCAAGCGCCAGGCGGTGCGTTGGGGCGTGGTGCCGCAGAGCCAGGATGCGCCGGGGGATAGCGCGCCGGCAGGTAACGATTTCCTCGAGAAAGACCTGGCGCAACGCCTGGCTGCCGGGCCGTTGCGCTGGCAGTTGAACATGACGCTGGCCAACCCCGGCGACCCGCTGGACGATGCCAGCAAAACCTGGACCGGCGAACATACCGTGCTGAATGCCGGCACCCTGGTATTGCAGAGCAGCCAGCCGCAGGCGGACGGCGATTGCCGTGACATCAACTTTGATCCGTTGGTGTTGCCCAGCGGTATCGAAGCCTCCAACGACCCATTACTGGCCGCACGGTCGGCGGCGTACGCCAGCTCGTACCTGCGCCGCGCCGGTGAAGTCAGCCCGCTGCACAGTGCCCCCCAGGAGTCGAAGCCATGAATACCCAACCACGGTTTTTCGCGCCTCTGGCGCGCCTGCTGCACTGGCTGATGGCGCTGATGGTGATCGCCATGCTGTTTATCGGCGCGGGGATGGTGGCCTCGGTGTCAGAGCGGCATGAGTGGCTGATTCACCTGCACAAGCCGCTGGGTATCGCGATCCTGGCACTGGTGATCGTGCGGCTGGCGGTGCGCTTTTCCACGCGTCAACCGCCATTGCCCGCCGACTTGCCGCTGTGGCAGGTGCTGGCGGCCAAAGCCTCTCACGTGGTGTTGTATGCGTTGATGCTGGTGTTGCCGCTGCTGGGCTGGGCGATGATTTCGGCGGCGGGCGATCCGGTGATGCTCGGCAGCGCGGTGCAATTGCCGGCACTGGTCGGCGCGAACGCGCCGCTGTTTGCGCTGTTGCGCAAGGCCCACGGGTTTCTGGCTTATCTGCTGTTCCTGACGGTGCTGTTGCACCTGGCGGCAGCGTTGTTCCATGGGCTGATTCGGCGTGACGGTGTGCTGCAAAGCATGACCGGCACCCGGGACTGATGCCGTGGCTTGCCGGCGATGCGTGCTGAACCACGCGATCGCCGGCAAGCCTGGCTCCTGCGCGGGTTAGCGCAGGGTGCCGACGATATCGGCCACGGTGCTCAACACATCCTTGCCCAACTGTATCGAACGCTTGCCCGACCAGCCGGTGTGCGGGTTGGGGGCATCGTCGTTGTCCTTGAAAGGCATTTCCAGGGTCAGTGACAGGCAGTCGTATTTCTCGCCGACCGCGTTGCAGGCCAGGGTCATGTTGGCCTCGCCCGGCAGGTCGCGGGTGTAGCCGTGAACGGTCTGGAAGTCGCGGGTCAGGGCGCTCAAGTGGCTGCGGAAGTGTTTTTCCAGGGCTTCGATGCGCGGGGTGTAGCCGGGGTTGCCTTCGCAACCGGCGGTAAACACATAGGGGATTTCTTCGTCGCCGTGGATATCCAGGAACAGGTCGACGCCGTATTTTTCCATCTGCTGCTGCACGAACAGCACTTCCGGGCTGAGTTCCTGGCTGGCGCTCTGCCAGGCCCGGTTGAGGTCCTGGCCCATGGCGTTGGTGCGCAGGTGGCCGTGGAAGGCGCCGTCCGGGTTCATGTTGGGCACCAGGTACAGGTCGGCCACCGCCAGCAGTTTTTTCAGCTCGGCGTCACCGTCCTGCTGCAGGCGTTCGATGATGCCTTCCATAAACCATTCGGCCATGTGCTCACCAGGGTGCTGCTGGGCAATGATCCAGACCTTGCGTCGGCCTTCGCCGCCCTTGCCCCGACGCAGCAAGGGGATATCACGGCCTTCGACACTTTTGCCGGTGGCCAGCAATTGGGTGCCCGCACGGCTCAGGGCCTGGGCGATCAGCCCGTCATGGCGTTCACGGCTGTAGGGCTCGAAGTAGGCAATCCAGGCGTGCTTCTCGCGCGTCTCGAGGCTGATGTGCAGGATCTCGCCGTCAAAGCGTGTGGGCACACGGAACCAGTTGATATGGTCGTAGGAGGCCACCGCGTTGTAGCCGCTCCACGCATGGCGGTAGGACGACTTGCCGGCGTTGCTCAGGCGGAACGTGTGGGTGTGGCCCACGTGCATGCCTTCGGCCTTGAAGTGGAACCACTGGAAATGTTGGCTGCGCGTATCCGGGTTGATCGCCAACAGCAACTGGTAGGCATCGCTGGCGTCGAGCACCTGGATATTGCCACTGTCGAAGTCGGTGCTGATCTTGATGGAGGTCAAGGCCACGGTCATAGTCTGGTTGCCTGAGTATGAGTGTTGTGGCGGCTATCTTACACACGAGTCTGGTAAAGACTGGACGCAAAATTGTTGCGGAGGAGGGGGGGCGTCGTCCCTGACGCCGCCGCAGCTTAGAATCTATGAGATTGATTCTCAAGCGCTATTTCGCAGAGAACTGGGCTAGAGCGCTCGCACGGCTTTCTTTTGACGATGGTCTTTTGCTACCATGCGCGCCATCGAGCAACACACAGTCTTCATTAGCCTGAAGCCATGCCAGGAAAACTGGCAAAAAAAAGACCCGGCCAAAGAGCCGGGTCAAAAACCGTGATTAGCCTGATGAGGAGATATTCCAAGAGTCCGACCTAAGGTCCCTTGGTCTATCGACTGATCTCGCGATCAGCTGGGTTCAATAATAATCATTATCATTTGCAAGTCAAATGTTTTTATCCGTGTGATAGAAATATTTTTCCTTCGCGCCGCTTACGCGCTCGCCTGAGCGTCAGGCGCTTGCAGTGATCGCTCCACCATCGCCTTCGCCATATCAATCAAATACACCACTGAAAAGGCCAGGTCGCGTTGGTTGCCCTGATGGCTGCTCGCTGATTCGTAGGCGGTGGCCGCGGCACTGCGCAACAGGTCCGAGGCGTGCACCAGGGCCTCTTCCTGGCTGATGCCCGGCTTGATGGCGAAGAACGTCCCGTCCGGGGTTGGCGTCGACATATTTTCTTTCAAGTAAAAGTCCAACGCGCGCTGTGCTGCGCCGCTGCTGCGCAGGTCGTGCAAGTCGGCATTTTCGCAAGGGTCAGGCAGGAGATACGGGCTCGTCGTCATAAGGGCGGTGCTCTGGGTGAGTGTCTAAAACCTTGAGTTCGATGATAGTACGTATCGTATTCATGTCGTTTTATGGATTACTACAAACTGTTTATTGCCCAGGAAAATCCGTGACGTATCGTCTGGCGCCATGGATAACTGGATAGCGTTGGTCAAGGCCAACATGGAAGACCGCAAGGTCACGCAGGTCGAACTCGCCGAGCGCTTGGGCATGTCCCAGGGCGGGATCGGGCATTGGCTCAACAAGCGCCGGGTACCGAGTTTGGCGGACATGAACCGGGTGCTCGAAGAGCTGGGGCTGGAATACCTGGAAGTGGTGCTGCAGATCCGCGAAAAGACCGCCGGGGAGCGAGCTGCGCCGACCCGCTACAACCCGTATTTCCGCTACCCGGTCAGCGACTGGAAAGGCCTGTGCGAACTGCGCGAAGAGCGCCCGGCCTATGGCGCCGCCCGCTTCGAGCTGACCGATTACCACGCCCGTGGCGAGGCCTTCTGGCTGCCGGTCAGCGGCGACGCCATGACCGCGCCCAGCGGTCTCAGCATCGGCGCCGGGTCAATGATCCTGGTCGACCCGGCGTTGGCGGCCGAACCGGGCAAACTGGTGGTTGCCCAATGGGCCGGCCATCCCCAGGCGACCTTCCGCCAACTGCTCGAGGAGAGCGGCCAGCGTTACCTGGTGCCGCTCAACCCCACCTACCCGAAACAGTTGCTCACCGACGCGTGTCGCATCCTGGGCGTCGTCGTGCAGGCCACGGCGAAGTTCTAGCCCGCCGCGTCGAGTTCCACCAACGCCGCGCCCTCGGCAACCATTTCGCCTTCCTGGCAGAACAGTGCCTTGACCACCCCGGCCTGGGGCGCACGGATGCTGTGCTCCATCTTCATGGCTTCCAGCACCACCAACTGCGTGCCGGCCTCCACCGTTTGGCCAACATCCACCAGCACCCGCACGATGCTGCCATTCATCGGCGCCGTCAGGCCGCCCTGATGCGACTGGTTGGCGTCGACCGCAGCAATCGGATCGAACAGGCTCACGCCGTGCACCTCACCGTCCCAGCGCAGGAACACAGTGTCGTCGCTGCGAACTGCGAGATGCGCGCGACGCACGCCCTGGTGCTCGGTCAGCAACTGCTCGCCGTGCAACTGCGCGGCATCTGTCGCCAGCGTGACCAGCCGATCCTGCCCATTGCAGCTCAAGTGCAGCGACACCTCGGCCGGCAAGCCGAGGCGCAGGCCACGGTTGTCCGCCCAAGGCCCGTCAGCCGCCGGCAAGCTGTGCATGAAGGCCGCACCTGCAGCCTGCCAGAACGCGTCGCTCAAGGCACCGGGCACCGGCAGCAACTCCTCCTGATAGCGCGCAATGAACCCGGTATCCAGCTCGGCGGCGGCAAATGCCGGATGGCCGATAATGCGCCGCAGGAAGCTCAGGTTGGTCTTCAGCCCGCCGACGGCAAACTCATCGAGCATGCTCGACAGGCGCAGCCGCGCCTGTTCACGGTTCTCGCCCCAGGCAATCAACTTGCCGAGCATCGGGTCATAGAACGGCGAGACGTTGTCGCCCTGTTCGACGCCGCTGTCCACTCGGCGGCCCGGGCCAGGGGCCGATTCGCGGTACAGCGCCAGGTGCCCGGTGGCGGGCAGGAAATCATTCACCGGGTCCTCGGCATACAGGCGCACTTCAATCGCATGGCCGATCAGCGGCACTTGTTCCTGCGTGATCGGCAGCGCCTCGCCCTGGGCGACACGAATCTGCCAGGCCACCAGGTCCAGGCCAGTAATCGCTTCCGTGACCGGATGCTCCACCTGCAGCCGCGTGTTCATCTCCATGAAGAAGAAGTCGCCACGCGCATCCAGCAAGAACTCCACGGTGCCCGCGCCGACATAGCCGATGGCCTGGGCCGCGCGCACCGCCGCTTCGCCCATCGCCCGGCGTTGTTCAACGCTCAAGCCGGGTGCTGGCGCCTCTTCGACGACTTTCTGGTGGCGCCGCTGGATCGAGCAATCGCGTTCATTGAGGTACAGGCAATGCCCATGCTGATCGGCAAATACCTGGATTTCCACATGGCGCGGCTTGAGCAGGTATTTCTCTACCAGCATCTGCGCGTTGCCGAACGACGACAGCGCCTCACGCTGGGCAGACGCCAGGGCTTCGGCCAATTGGCTGACGTTCTCGACGACCTTCATGCCCTTGCCGCCACCGCCGGCGGTGGCCTTGAGCAGCACGGGATAGCCAATGTGTTCGCAGGCGGCGCGAAAGGTGTCGAGGTCCTGGGCTTCGCCGTGATAACCGGGCACCAACGGCACGCCGGCTGTTTCCATCAGGGCCTTGGCCGCCGACTTGCTGCCCATGGCGTCGATGGCCGAGGCGGGTGGGCCGAGGAAGATCAGGCCAGCGGCTTCGATCGCACGGGCAAAGCCGGCATTTTCCGACAGGAAGCCATAGCCCGGATGGATCGCCTGGGCGCCGCTGGCCTGGGCGGCGGCGATCAGTTTGTCGATCTGCAGGTAGCTCTCGGTGGCCTTGCTGCCACCCAGGTCGACACGTATGTCGGCTTCGCGGCTGTGCCGCGCATCGCGGTCGATGGCGCTGTGCACGGCGACGGTGGTCAGGCCCATGGCCTTGGCGGTGCGCATCACCCGGCAGGCAATTTCGCCACGGTTGGCCACCAGCACGGTGGTCAATGTGCTCATGAACGCGGCTCCTGTGCCTGCCAGCCTGGCTGACGTTTTTGCAGGAAGGCGCGCAAGCCTTCCTGGCCTTCGGCGCTGACACGGATTCGCGCAATGGCATTTTCGCAATAGCGGCGCAGGGCCGGGGTCAGTGCACCGTTGCCGACCTCGCGCAGCAGGTCCTTGCTGGCGCGCATCGCCGCCGGGCTGTTCTGCAGCAGGTTGGCGATCCACTGTTCCACTTGCCCGTCGAGTTCGCCGAGGGGATAGCTTTCCGCCAACAGGCCGATTTCCCGCGCGCGCTGGCCGCCAAAACGTTCGGCAGTCAGGGCATAGCGGCGTGCAGCACGCTCGCCAATGGCCTGGACCACAAACGGGCTGATCACTGCCGGGGCCAGGCCGATGCGCACTTCGGACAGGCAGAACTGCGCGTCGTCGGCGCCGATGGCCATGTCGCAGCAACTGATCAAGCCCAGCGCGCCGCCATAGGCCGCGCCTTGCACGACTGCCAGGGTGGGGATTTTCAGCTTGGCCAGGTTGTACATCAATTCCGCCAGCTCGCGGGCGTCGTCCAGGTTGGTGTGGTAATCCAGTTCGGCCGACTGCTGCATCCAGGCCAGGTCGGCACCGGCGCTGAAGTGCTTGCCGCGCCCGCGCAGGACCAGGAAACGCAGGGACGCATCTGCCTGGACCTGGTCGAGGGCGATGATCAGCTCGCGGATCATCTCGGCATTGAACGCGTTGTTCTTGGCTTCACGACTGAGCCACAGCGTGGCAAATCCACGGCTGTCGGTGATCAGTTCGAGGGTGTTGAAGTCGCTCATGGGGTATAGCTCCATTTACATGCGGAACACGCCGAAGCGGCTCGGCTCGATCGGGGCGTTCAGTGCGGCGGACAGGGCCAGGGCCAGCACGTCACGGGTCTGCAGCGGGTCGATGACCCCGTCGTCCCACAGGCGCGCACTGGAGTAGTAGGGATGGCCCTGGGTTTCATACTGATCGAGGATCGGCTGCTTGATCGCGGCCTCTTCTTCGGCGCTGAACCCATGGCCGGCCCGCTCGGCCTGCTCGCGCTTGACCTGCACCAGCACGCCTGCCGCCTGTTCGGCGCCCATCACTCCGATGCGCGCGTTGGGCCACATCCACAGGAAACGCGGGTCATAGGCGCGGCCGCACATGCCGTAGTTGCCGGCACCGAAGCTGCCGCCGATGATCACGGTGAACTTCGGCACCTTGGCGCAGGCCACCGCGGTGACCAGCTTGGCGCCGTGCTTGGCGATGCCGCCGGCCTCGTATTTTTGCCCGACCATGAAGCCGGTGATGTTCTGCAGGAACAGCAACGGAATCCCGCGCTGGCAGGCCAGTTCGATAAAGTGCGCGCCTTTTTGCGCGGCTTCGGCGAAGAGAATCCCGTTGTTGGCGAGGATCGCAATCGGGTAGCCGTGCAAGTGCGCGAAGCCGCACACCAGCGTGGTGCCAAACAGCGCCTTGAATTCATCGAACACCGAACCGTCGACCAGCCGCGCGATCACTTCGCGCACATCGAATGGCTGCTTGGCATCGGCCGGGATCACCCCGTAGAGCTCTTCGCTGCTGTACAGCGGCGCCACGGGCGGGCGTTGGCTTACCTGACCCTGCTTGCGCCAGTTAAGATTGGCCACGCTGCGCCGGGCCAGGGCCAGCGCGTGTTCGTCGTTGTCGGCATAGTGGTCGGCCACGCCGGAAACCTTGCAATGCACGTCGGCACCGCCGAGGTCTTCGGCGCTGACCACTTCACCGGTCGCGGCCTTCACCAGTGGCGGCCCGGCGAGGAAGATGGTCGCCTGGTTGCGCACCATGATCGCTTCGTCGGCCATCGCCGGCACATAGGCGCCGCCGGCGGTGCACGAGCCCATCACCACGGCGATCTGCGGGATGCCCTGTGCGCTCATGTTGGCCTGGTTGAAGAAGATCCGTCCGAAGTGCTCGCGGTCCGGGAATACCTCGTCCTGGCGCGGCAGGTTGGCGCCGCCGGAGTCGACCAGGTAGATGCACGGCAGGCGGTTCTGCTCGGCGATGGTCTGGGCGCGCAGGTGTTTTTTCACCGTGAGCGGGTAGTAGGAACCCCCTTTCACCGTCGCGTCGTTGGCGACGATCATGCACTCGACACCCTCGACGCGGCCGATCCCGGCGATCACCCCGGCGGCGGGGACGTCCTCGCCGTACACCTGATGGGCGGCCAGTTGGCTGAGCTCAAGGAACGGCGAGCCCGGGTCGAGCAGGCGATTGATACGCTCGCGCGGCAGCAGCTTGCCGCGCGAGGTGTGGCGTTCCTGGGCCTTGGCGCCGCCACCTTGCTGCACATGGGCGAGCAGGGTGTGCAGGGCGTCGACCTGTTGGCGCATTGCCGCGCTGTTGGCGACGAATTCCGCCGAGCGCGGGTTGAGCTGGGTGTGCAGGGTGGCCATGAGTGCGCTCCTTCAGCGGGTTTCGTTGAAGAGTTCGCGACCGATCAGCATCCGCCGAATCTCGCTGGTGCCGGCGCCGATTTCATACAGCTTGGCGTCACGCAACAGGCGCCCGGCGGGGAATTCGTTGATATAGCCGTTGCCGCCCAGGATCTGGATCGCATCGAGGGCCATTTGCGTGGCGCGTTCGGCGCTGTAGAGGATCACCCCGGCGGCGTCCTTGCGCGTGGTTTCGCCGCGCTCGCAAGCCTGGGCCACCGCGTAGAGGTAGGCGCGGCTGGCGTTGAGTTGGGTGTACATGTCAGCGACCTTGCCCTGGATCAGCTGGAATTCGCCGATGCTCTGGCCGAACTGCTTGCGGTCGTGGATGTACGGCACGATCAGGTCCATGCACGCCTGCATGATCCCGGTGGGGCCGCCGGAGAGCACCACGCGTTCGTAGTCGAGGCCGCTCATCAGCACTTTCACGCCGCCATTGAGCACGCCGAGAATGTTCTCCTCGGGCACTTCCACGTCATCGAAAAACAGCTCGCAGGTGTTGGAGCCGCGCATGCCCAGCTTGTCGAACTTGGTGCTGCGGCTGAAGCCTTTCCAGTCGCGCTCGACGATAAATGCGGTGATGCCGTGGGGGCCTTTTTCCAGGTCGGTCTTGGCGTAGATCACATACGTGCTGGCATCGGGGCCGTTGGTGATCCAGGTCTTGCTACCGTTGAGCACGTAGCGGTCGCCGCGTTTGTCGGCGCGCAGTTTCATCGAGACCACGTCGGAGCCGGCGTTCGGTTCGCTCATGGCCAGCGCACCGATGTGTTCGCCACTGATCAGCTTTGGCAGGTACTTGAGCTTCTGCGCGTGGTTGCCGTTGCGGTTGATCTGGTTCACACACAGGTTGGAGTGAGCGCCGTAGGACAACGCCACCGACGCCGAGCCGCGGCTGATCTCTTCCATGGCGACCACGTGGGCCAGGTAACCCAGGCCGGCGCCGCCGTATTCTTCCGGCACGGTGATGCCGAGCAGGCCCATGTCACCGAACTTGCGCCACAGGTCGGCGGGGAACAGGTTGTCGATGTCGATCTGTGCCGCGCGCGGGGCGATTTCCTTGGCCACGAAGGACTGCACCTGGTCGCGCAGCATGTCGATGGTTTCACCGAGGGCGAAGTTCAGGGACGGGTAACTCATGGACAGGCACCTTAATGTGAGCTTTGTTGTTGTGTGGATGGCGCACCAGGGAAGGGTGCTCACCTTTACGTTAACGTAAGCTTGCGTTAAGGCGCTGTCAATCGTAGTTTACGTTTACGTCAACCTACAAAAAAGACAACAGGGGTCGTTATGGATCAACCGAACCAGAGCTACAGCCGTGGCACGCAGGACAAGGCCTTGCTGGCCATGACCATTGGCCAGGCCTTCGATCACACCGTCGCGCGATACCCCGATGGCGAAGCGTTGATTGTCCGCCACCAGCAGCGCCGCTACACCTGGCGGCAACTGGCCGAGGCGGTGGATCTGCATGCGCGTGCGTTCCTCGCCCTGGGCATGCAGACCGGTGATCGCCTGGGCATCTGGGCGCCCAACTGCGCCGAGTGGTGCATCAGCCAGATCGCCAGCGCCAAGCTCGGGGTGATCCTGGTGAATATCAACCCGGCCTATCGCAGCAGCGAGCTGGAGTACGTGCTCAAGCAGTCCGGCTGCCAGTGGCTGGTGTGTGCCGGGTCGTTCAAGACCTCCGATTACCATGCCATGTTGCAGGAACTGAAGCCCGACCTGCGCGGGCTTATCAGCCTCGACCCCAGCCCGCCGCCGGGATTCCTGCCCTGGGCGCAGTTGGCGGCACTCGGCGCCGGCATCCCGCCCGAACACTTGCGTACTCGCCAGGCCAGCCTGCACTTCGATCAAGCCGTCAACATTCAGTACACCTCCGGCACCATCGGCTTCCCCAAGGGGGCCACCCTCAGTCACCACAACATTCTCAATAACGGCTACATGGTCGGCGAAAGCCTGGGCCTGACCGCGCAAGACCGCCTGGTCATCCCGGTGCCGCTGTATCACTGCTTCGGCATGGTCATGGGCAACCTCGGTTGCATCACCCACGGCACCACCATGATCTACCCCAATGACGGCTTCGACCCGTTGCTGACCTTGAGCGCCGTCGCTGAAGAGCGCGCCACCGGTCTGTATGGCGTACCGACGATGTTCATCGCGATGCTCGATGACCCACGCCGCGGCGAGTTCGACCTGGCGACCTTGCGCACCGGCATCATGGCCGGCGCCACGTGCCCCATCGAGGTGATGCGCCGGGTCATCAGCGAGCTGCACATGGGCGAGGTGCAGATTGCCTACGGCATGACCGAGACCAGCCCGGTGTCGCTGCAAACCGGCGCGGAGGATGACCTGGAGCGCCGCGTGACCACCGTCGGCCGCACCCAGCCGCAGCTGGAAAGCAAGATCATCGATTCCGATGGCAATACGGTTGCACGCGGGGAGATCGGCGAATTGTGCACCCGTGGCTACAGCGTGATGCTCGGTTATTGGAACAACCCCGACGCCACCCGCGAGGCAATCGACGACGCCGGCTGGATGCACACCGGCGACCTGGCGAGCATGGACGAACACTGTTATGTGAGCATTGCCGGGCGCAACAAGGACATGATCATTCGCGGTGGGGAAAACGTCTATCCGCGCGAGCTGGAGGAGTTCTTCTTCACCCATCCGGCGGTGGCCGATGTGCAGATCATCGGTATTCCGGATGCGCGTTACGGCGAGGAGATCGTCGCCTGGGTCAAGTTCCATCCGGGGCATGTGGCCAATGCGCTGGAACTGCAGACCTGGTGCAAGGGGCGCATCGCACACTTCAAGACGCCCCGGCACTTCAAGTTCGTGGATGAGTTTCCGATGACGGTGACCGGCAAGATCCAGAAATTCCGCATGCGCGAGATCAGCATTGAGGAGCTGAACATCCGCCGCTGATGCGGGGTGCATGCCTACCGCGTCCCGCGCGCGGGTGTTGCCTAGAGTGGCGCAATATTTCGCCACTCGAAGGCTACACGCATGACAGACAGCATCACTGACCCACCCGCCGACAGGGTGTCGGACCTGCAAAGTCCGCACCTGAGTGTCATCAAGGACAATACTCCCGACTGGTACACCGAGGCGCAGGGCAGCCGCAAAACTGAACTGGCGTCATTGGACCTGCGTATTCCCGACTGGTACAAAAAGGCCCCGCAGGCTGACAGGGACCGCCTGGGCAAGGTGCACAAGCGCAGCCGGGCGTCGTTGAACCAACTGGATCAGATGCTCGGTGAGCTGAAGCCACCGGCAGAGTATGCCGAGCCCCTTTTGGCGGCCGCGATCGAACAAAAGTTCGGGAAACGGCTGGACACCAGGAAGGTGTTCTATGCGCGCAAACTGGAGCAAACCAGCTGCGACGCACAGCTCACTGAGGTCTCGACCACACGCGTCAGCGAATTGGGCCCGCAGTTTTATTCTTATAAAGGTGTCAGCCTGTTGGAAGCGGCGCTGAACAACTTTGCCCCGGACCAGGCGAATGAGCCGGTGTGCGCGGACTGTCACTTGATCACGGGGTACGATTTTCACCGGTATTCAAGCGCGCTGGTGCACACCTCAGCCAATGTCAAGTCGCTCAAGCTCGACATCAAGGCCCACGCGTTCGCCCAACTGTGCAGGGACTTGGATCTGGGGCGTTCCTACTACGAATACCTGCGAGCCACCATCAACCGCCATAGTGCGCCGGCAACCCAGAATCAGCCGGCGGGCAAGTTATATAGCAGCCTGATCATCAGTCATCGAAACCAATTGGAACTGGCGGCAGAAATCGCGGTGATGAAGGGCGATATCCAGCCTGCGCAACACCAGTTGATCTGCAGCCTGCTGGTTAATCAGTCCACCGGTAAGTGGTCAGGAAAAGCGGTCAAGTTTTCGCCGTTGCGGCTGTGCAATATTTCCATCAAGAACATCCTGGTCATAGGTGCGGTGGAGTGGCCGGACAGCCCAAGGAATGCCCAGTACGTGGCGCTGCCCTGCATGGTGTATATCCCTGGCGATCCGCTTTATCCACTCAAGAGCTACGAACACATAGCCGCCTTCACCGACCACTTGACCACACGCCTGTGCCAGGCCGAATACCGGAAATTTTTCAGCCAGTTCGTGCCGCTTGCCGATCAGTACCGGTTTTTTACCCGGCTCAAGGTCGTGCTTGACCCCGACGCGGCGCATGCCGAGGATGAGGATTTTGTCCCCGCCAATAAAGGTCGAATCACCGACCAGGGAAAGTATGGCGCCGCATGGCGTGATGTCTGGATGAACTGCGCGATGCAGCGTATCCAGCTGATCATGGACAACGCCAGTGCCGCTGCGGCCTCCACCCAATCGATGGACGATCAGGCCGATAAGGCCCGGCTTTGGTCATGGGGCGGCACGGTGCTGGATATTCTCAATCTGGCGTCCTTCGTGGTGCCCTTCCTGGGGGAGGCCATGCTGGTCGTCGCGGCCGTGCAGATGGTCTATGAGATAGGCGAAGGCGTTGAAGCGTGGTCCGACGGCGACACCCGCACGGCCTGGGCGCACTTTTCGGCGGTGGGGCTGGATCTGGCCGGGCTGGCGGTGCCCCATGTGCTGATGGCAGCCAAAGACACGGCATTTATCAAGCGCCTGGTGCGGGTGGAACTCGGCGGGCGCACGCGTTTGCACAGTGTCAATCCGAGCCAATACCTGCACCGGATCGCCTTGCCCAAAGGGCTGCGCCCAAACGCGCATGGGCTATATGCCCATGAGGGAAGCCTCTATCTGCCGGCAACTGACGGTGGCCACTACCAGGTCGTTACCGGCTCGGAGGGGGAATCCAGGCTTCTGCATCCCGATGGCGATTCACGTTATGCACCGCGCATCCACCATAACGGCACGGGCGCCTGGGTCCATGAGTTCGAACAACCCCTGACGTGGGACCGCAAGACCTTGCTACGGCGCATTGGCCATACGGTCGATCACCTGAGCGATAGCCAGCTCGAGCAGGCGCGGCTATTCAGCGGGGTGTCGGATGACGCGTTGCGCCAGGTGTTCGTCGAGCGCCGGGCGCCGCCGCCGCTCTTCAGGGACATGCTGCGGCGATTTGAGTGCGACGCCAGGCATCAGGCGTTTATCGACCGGTTGAGCAGCTCCGACCCCAACGTGTTCAGCCGCGTCAACTGGTACATGCAAGTGAAGTTGTTGATCGATAATGGCATGTGGCCTAAATCGCGGGTGCTGCTGGCCTTTGATTCCGAGGGCGATCTGACGTGGCTTTCAGCCAAAGTGAGAAACCCACGGGAGGTGGTCAAGTTGCAGCCTAAACATCTCGACAGTGGGGCCCTGTTTCCCGCCATGCTCGAACAAATGACTGAAGCTGAAATACGCGAGTTGTTGGACGAGGACGAGGTCGAGCGCGAGATACTCGCGGAGCAGGTGATGCTGGGCATCATTACGCCCGGTGAGCGTTCGGTTGACGGTAAACCGACATTCACCGAAGAACGCATGGCGCAACTGATGCGCGCAGAACGCGCACCTGCGGTCAGGGCGGCACGGTACCGGGATCGATTGCTGACAGCGGCTAAAAACACCCGGGCTGAGCTGTTCAATCTGGAAATGTCGGCCGGTGATATCTCCAGTGATGTCCATGTCCAGTGGCTGCAGCGCAGCTTTCCCAGCCTGCCTAAATTGGCTGCCGAAGAGATAGTCGCCCATGCCAGGCCCGATGAGTTGGCACGCTGCATCGAACCCACATCACGCTTGCCGTTGCGGTTGGCCGAAGAGGCACGCCGTTACGCACAGAAGGCGCGCGTCATGCGCGCACAGGCGGATCTTCTGTTCGACAACGCGCTCACAATGGACGGCGTACACCTGGCGCTGCACAAGCTGGCCGCCATCCCGGGGAAGCTGGATGGGGTGTGTATTGAGCTGCGCGCCGATACGTATGAAGGGGCTGTGCTGGACCGGGTCGGCGATACGACCGCCCCCAGGCAGCTTCGTCTGATCCGCAGTGACATGAAGGAGTGGATGTTATACAGCGTGCCGCAACAAAGACTCTATTGGCGCCATGACAAGGACGCCTTTTTCAGCGCGCTGTGGCTTGCCAGCGGCGGTCGGTTCACCCGCTGGCCAGCGTTGCAATCGTCCACCAAGGCCTTGAAAGCGCAACTGGCGCACTTGCCGCTGGACGAGCAGGCAAGCCGGCGTGCGCTGGGCCTGCAACCGATCAGGCCCGGCTTCAAATCCCCGATGCGTCTGGCGGATGGGCGCATCGGTTATCCGTTGAGTCCGGTGGGCGGCGTTGCACAGCGTCCGTTTGATTGCACGATGAAAGCCATGCTGCTGTACTCCAAGCCCCTGGAGGAGGTCGAGAGCCTGCTCGGGCTTCAAGGTGCCTCGGATGCCGTGCTGTTGGCGAGGCTGGTGCACCTGGAAACCGAGTTTTCCGACCTGAATAAAGCGCTGGTCAACTGGCAGGAGGAGGACTCCGGCTATGCGAGTGCCAGGCGCAGAGTGTCGACGACGATCAAATATGCCTGGCAGCGAATTGCGTTCCAGCAATGGCTGGTAGATGGAGTACTTATCGGCCCCGGCCTCGATCTGTCCACTGAAGCGGTGGGTGAACTGCCTGCGATTACCGCCAATATGGATCATGTGGGCAATTTGAAGTTATGTGGAATGGGGCTTTCAGACGAATCGTTGCCTTTTTTGCAGGCGTTTGGTGGCTTGCGCTGGCTGGACATGAGCGAAAATAATTTAACCCAACTGCCGGTGTTTCGAGACGGCGGGGCAGGGCTGACCGCACTCAACTTGCGCAGCAATGATATCCGGCTGACCGAGCCGAGCCGATTGCGGCTGGAGAGCCTGCAGCAGTTGAAGAGTTTGAACCTTGGATACAATCGACATTTGGGTTGGTCTGCCAATCTGAGCCGCCTGCGCCAGTTGAACGAGCTGCGTCTGCCGTATACCGGCACCACCCGGTTCCCCGTCGGCGCCGAGCGTTTGCCTGCCCTGACCTTGATCGATCTGCATTCGAACCAGATCACCACGTTGCCTGAATACGCTTATGAGCACCGCGAGCGCATCAATGTGCACGAAAATCCCTTGTCGGCGGCCACCCTTGCGCGCCTTGAAATGGGCGAAGAATGGGGCGATCACATCACCTCGCAGGAAGCGCGCGACCGTTGGTTGGAGGAGGTCCCGCCCGCCGAGTTGGCGCGGTACGGTGCGATCTGGGATGAGCTGTCGGGCTGCACTGGTTCGACAGATTTTTTTACTGTCTTGGCCGACACCACCCGCAGTGCCGAGTACGCCAGTCAAACTGCCCGACCCGAAATTACCCGGAGGGTCTGGGACATGCTTGAGGCTGCGAGTGAAACCGAGAGTATCCGGCAGTCGTTATTCTCGATCGCCGACGGTCGCATCACCTGTGGCGACGGCAGTTCGGTTGAATTCATGAACCTGGAAAGCGAGCTGATGGCGGCCAGGGCGCTGGAGTTGGTGCAAACGCAGAATGCGGAGGGCGCGCTGATATCCACTGCCCGCAAACTGTTCCGTCTACACCTGGTGGACGCCATTGCGCAACGGGATGTCGTGGCCAGGGGGCCGGCGTTCACTGAGCAGGTCGAAGTGATCCTGGCTTATCGCATCGGTCTTGCAGACAGGCTGGGGTTACCGGTCAAGTCCCGTGAGATGTTGTTCCCCCACCAGGCCAACGTCAGCGCCGCGGCGATTGATGAAGCTTATGCAACCGTGCTCAGGGAGGAGCGGGATGCCACTAAGCAGGAGGTGTTTTTTGTGGGTTGCCCGTTTTGGGAAAGGCACCTTCAAACCCATTACTCGCAAGCGTTCAACGCATTGATAGCGCCAGAACTGGAGCTGCTCGAGAAGAAAAGCACTGCGTTGGATGAACTGTCGGATCTGCAACGCGAGCAAGACAGTGCAGCAGATCAGGCGACGCAAGACGTGTGGCAGGCAAGCTATGACGCGGCGGCCGACCGGCTGGCGGGTCTGTTGGGCAAACGCCGGGATGAAATTCTGGTATCGGGCTCGATGCAAAGTGCTTTTTACGTGAGAGAACACGAGCAGGTGAGTGCCGCACGTCAGGCGCTGGAACAACGTGCCCGGCAAATCTTGACACGCAAGGTGCTTGATAACGCCGCAGACGAGGAGGGGACATTACCCTGAGTGATGGTCGTGCAGAAAGCACAAAGGGGACCCGAGGGTCCCCTTTAATTTGTCGTTGCGTGCTCTTTTTTTATTATTGAGGGGCGGTCTATTGTTGTTTTTGGCAACCGTTACCCTTTACCGCTGTTTTTGGCGACCCCCATTCGGGGTCAAGAGCAAACGTATTTTTTTGAGCGCTGATCTGCTTCTTCGTTATCGATCCAACCAGTGGGTAGCTACCTGAGGTAGTTTTATTTTTCTCTAACCGGTTGCGGGTTGCGGCACGCCGTACCCTGCGAAGCACATCTTCTCCAAAAAAATCTGTTAGCTGCGTCTCTGCCGTGTTGTTTTTGTTATGTCAGAGTCGTTTCGTCTTATTTTTATTAGGTTTGGCGCTTTTTATTCTTGTTATGCCATAGAGATAGCAGAAGCCGTGCCAACTTTACAAAATCCTTTAAAATCAATGAGTTAAATTTTGTATAGGCAACGGCCTACGGCAAATGCGACAAAATATGTTCCCGTGTTACTCGATGTGTAGCTGTGCGGTAACACATTGTGACGCCCGCGCTACTCAACTGGCGTTACGTGCCTTGGCCACCCGCGAGCCGGTAGGCCGGCCCAACACCTGGCTGATGTGCTGGCCCGCGCGCATCAATGCGTCCAGATCGATACCGGTGTCGATGCCCAGGCCATTGAGCAGGTAGAGCACGTCTTCGGTGGAGACGTTACCGCTGGCGCCCTTGGCGTAGGGGCAGCCGCCGAGGCCCGCGATAGAGCTGTCGAACACATTGATACCTTCGAGCAGGCTGGCGTAGATATTGGCGATGGCCTGGCCATAGGTGTCATGGAAGTGGCCGGCCAACTTGTCGCGTGGTACCTGCGCGCCCACCACGTCGAACAATCTGCGAGTGGCGCCTGCCGTGCCGGTGCCGATGGTGTCGCCCAGGGACACTTCATAGCAGCCCATCGCATACAGTTCGCGCGCGACCGCCGCCACTTGCTCCGGCGCGATCTCGCCCTCGTACGGGCAGCCCAGCACACAGGACACATAGCCACGCACGCTGATGCCGTGCTGCCTGGCCTGTGCCATCAGCGGCGCAAAGCGTTCCAGGCTTTCACTGATGGAGCAGTTGATGTTGCGCTGGGAAAACGCCTCGGACGCCGCGGCAAACACTGCGACTTCCTTCGCCCCGGCCGCCAGCGCGTCTTCAAAGCCGCGCAGGTTCGGCGCCAGTGCGCCGTAGGTCACGCCGGGCTTGCGCTGGATCTGCGCGAACACTTCGGCAGAGCCGGCCATCTGTGGCACCCACTTGGGCGAGACAAAGCTGCCGACTTCGATATAGCTCAAGCCCGCCGCGCTGAGGGCATCCACCAGGTGAACCTTGTCGGCCACGCTGATGGGCTGGGCTTCGTTCTGCAAACCGTCGCGCGGGCCGACTTCCACCAGGCGTACGTGTGAGGGGAGGGGCATGGCAGCTACCTTCTGGTTAATGACCGGCCTGGTTCATGGTCTGGGCGAGGGCCTGGGTGCAGCGCTCTTCGGCGGTGTCCAGTTCCAGTTTCATCTGTTCGATATCCAGCAACTGTTGCTCCAGTTGCTCACGGCGCTCGGCGATCTTCGCGAGCATGCTGTTGAGCTGGATATGGTTGCCGCTGGTGGGGTCGTAGAGTTCGATCAGCTCGCGACACTCGGCCAGGGAAAAACCAATGCGCTTGCCGCGCAGGATCAGCTTCAGGCTGACCTTGTCACGCGCCGAGTAGATGCGCTCCTGGCCCCGGCGTTCCGGGGCCAGCAGGCCTTGTTCTTCATAGAAGCGAATGGCGCGGGTCGTGATGTCGAGCTCGCGGGCGAGGTCGGAGATGCTGTAGGTGGTGCTCATGGGGGCGCTCAAGAAGGTCTTGGCGCTAAGCTAATGTCAGGTTGACGTTTACGTCAAGGCGCATTGCTCAGGGGGCTGCTTCGCGGCCCGACGCAGGGCGAGCCTGCTCGCCACGGCAAGTCCGCTCACCCGGGCTCAAGCCTGCTTGCCATCGAGCTTCTTCTCATGCGCGGTCACCTGCTGGCACAGCTCGATCATCTGCTCGCGCATCCAGCGATTGGCCGGGTCCTGGTCGGTGCTTTCGTGCCAGTACAGGTGGGTTTCCACCGGCGGCACATCGTTGACCGGCAGGTTGAACCAGTGCAGTTCATGGCGACGGGCGAAACGCTCCGGCACGGTCATGACCATGTCGGTCTGCTGCAGCACCTGCGAGGCCATCAGGTAATGCTGGGAGCGCAGGGCGATCTTGCGCTGGATGCCCATCTTGCCCAGGGCCAGGTCGACGTGGCCCAGGCCGTTGCGGCGGCTGGAGATATGAATGTGGGTCAGCGACAGGTAGTCATCCAGGGTGAATTTGTCCTTGCCCGCCATCGGGTGGCCCTTGCGCATGGCACACACGTAGCGGTCCTCCATCAGCTTGACGTGGCGCACTTGCGGGTCGGTATTGAGCGGCGCATCCACGGCAAAATCCAGGCGCCCGGCCGCCAGTTCCTTGGTGGTCTCGCGGCGTTTGGACAGGAAGCTCTCGATCACCACGGTCGGCGCCAGGCGGCGCAGGCGCTGGAACAGCAGGGGCAGAATCACCGCCTCGGTGAGGTCGGTCATGCTGATGCGATAGGTCTTGGCCGCCTGCTGCGGGTTGAAGATGCGGCTCTCCTGCACCGACACCCGCAGCAACGACAGCGCATTGCGCACCGGGCCGATGATGTTCTGCGCCATCGGCGTAGGCACCATGCCTTGTGCGGTGCGCACGAACAGCGGGTCGTTGAAGGTTTCCCGAAGACGCGCCAGGGCGTTGGACACCGCCGGCTGGGTAATGCCGACAATCTGCCCGGCGCGGGTCAGGTTGGCTTCGGTGTAGATCGCGTCAAAGACGATAAACAGGTTGAGGTCGACCTTGCTCAGATTCATTTCGTTGCGCTCTTATTGTTAGGTGTCCATACGCCGATCATATATCGGTGATGAATGTTAATACACGCCGAGAATAGGCTAGGTAAATTATCAGCGCTGTTCTAGCATCGATTGCATGACCTAAACAACCTCTCAGAGAAGGGAGCTGCTCATGGATTTCGCCTATTCGCCCAAGGTTCAGGAACTGCGTGAACGCGTCACTGCGTTCATGGATGCTTACGTTTACCCGGCCGAGCCGGTGTTCGAACGCCAGGTCAGCGAAGGTGATCGCTGGCAGCCCACCGCCATCATGGAAGAGCTGAAAGCCAAGGCTAAGGCCGAAGGCCTGTGGAACCTGTTCCTGCCTGAATCCGAACTGGGCGCCGGCCTGACCAACCTTGAATATGCGCCGCTGGCCGAAATCATGGGCCGCTCGCTGCTCGGCCCGGAGCCGTTCAACTGCTCCGCTCCCGACACCGGCAACATGGAAGTGCTGGTTCGCTACGCCAATGAAGAACAGAAGCAACGCTGGCTCGAACCGCTGCTGCGCGGCGAGATTCGCTCGGCATTCGCCATGACCGAGCCGGATGTGGCCTCCTCGGACGCCACCAACATGGCCGCCCGCGCCGAGCGCCAGGGCGACGAGTGGGTGATCAACGGTAAAAAGTGGTGGACCTCCGGCGCCTGCGACCCGCGCTGCAAGATTCTGATCTTCATGGGCCTGAGCAACCCGGATGCGCCGCGCCACCAGCAACACTCGATGATCCTGGTGCCGGTGGACGCCCCCGGCGTGAAAATCGTCCGGCCACTGCCGGTGTTCGGTTACGACGACGCCCCCCACGGCCATGCCGAAGTACTGTTTGACAACGTGCGTGTGCCGTATGAGAACGTGCTGCTCGGTGAAGGCCGTGGCTTCGAGATCGCCCAGGGACGCCTTGGCCCGGGCCGTATCCACCACTGCATGCGCTCAATCGGCATGGCCGAGCGCGCACTGGAATTGATGTGCAAACGCTCCGTCAGCCGCACCGCGTTCGGCAAGCCGTTGGCGCGCCTGGGCGGCAATATCGACAAGATCGCCGACTCGCGCATGGAAATCGACATGGCGCGCCTGCTGACCTTGAAGGCCGCCTACATGATGGACACCGTGGGCAATAAAGTGGCGAAAAGCGAAATTGCCCAGATCAAGGTGGTGGCCCCGAACGTCGCCTTGAAGGTGATCGACCGGGCGATCCAGATCCACGGCGGCGCTGGTGTGTCCAACGACTTCCCGCTGGCCTACATGTACGCCATGCAACGCACCCTGCGCCTGGCCGACGGCCCGGACGAAGTGCACCGCGCAGCGATCGGCAAGTTCGAGATCGGCAAATATGTGCCTAAAGAGTTGATGCGCAGCGGGCAGTAAAAGCACACGGGCTGTTGAGGGTTAAAGACAAAGCTTACAGCCGCTGGTGGCAGCATTGATCTAGTTTTCGATGAAGACTTTTTAGAGAAAACTCAATGCTGAGAGTATCCCCAACCTCCCATTCTGTCGTCCGACCCTCCATCGCTGATTCAGGTGATGGGAGGGGGCGGACTACGGATGTCATTTGCGATGGATATGGACCGCAAAACAATCCCCCAGGCGCTTACCGGCAAAAAGCAACCCTGAGAAGAAAGCTGCATGATCATCTTTTGGAATACAGGGCGGGTTATCACAGTCACGTGACCTATCGCGGTTTTGCGAGCATAGAAAAATCCGCTCCCTTGATGGCTGACAATTTGCGTCAGGGGTTTCACCGGGCAAATGAAATCCTTGGTAACGCGCTGCAAGCCTTGACGGAGTCTGCCTCGTATCGTGAAACCATCGAGGGTTATCTGGGATGTAGCGCTGAGTCCACCGTCGACACGCTACGCAGAAAATTTCTGGAAATGGAGCGGGGACTTGAGTTCTACGCCAATAATCCGCAGAAGATAGTGGCTGTGGGGGGTGAGGATAAACCGAATATTTCCTATAACGGGTGTGTACTGGAACCTAAAGAAAAAACCAATTTATACCTGAATATTCAGTCGGTACTTGATCGAGACACTGAAGTAACCGCGAGCTTGATACTCCATGAAGTTTCCCATGCTTATGCTAAAACCTCAGACCATTACTACATAAAATCTGAAGCGGATTACATGTGGGCCTCTATGTCCAAGAGCAAGCAGTTGAACCCACTGTTGCTGCGTCAGGCTCAGGCGACGGCACCCACTGAAATTGACAAAGAGGCCAGGGCGATTGTCGAGGGTAAGGCGACTAACAAGGCACCCACATGCTCAGCCTATTATGGAATGAGCTCGGCAGACTCTAAAGCCTATGTGCGAATGCGCCGGCTTCAGCTAGAACCGGCACGCAGAAGAGAGGCCGCATTAAGCAACGCGGATACGCTGGCTTACTTGGCATGTGCTTTGAACCGAGCGCGGCCGAATCATAGGGTTGCCTCTGGCTTCAATACACCCACACCTCCACCCGCCGATTCTTGATCCGTCCCTCGTCCGCCGTATTCGCCGCCACCGGCATCTGCGCGCCGAACCCCCGGATATCGCGCAGTACCACGCCGCTCTTGACCAGCTCACGGCGCACCGCCATCGCGCGCAACTTCGACAGCAGCGCGGCGCGCTGCGGGTCGTTCTTGGCGTCGCCGAAGCCCACCAGCGTCACTTGTTTATCCAGCTTTTCATGGCTTTTCAAGTACGTCACCACGCGCTGCAGATCCTGGCGCGCCTTGTTGTCGAGGCTTGCGCTGCCTTCCTCGAAACGAAAATTCACTGTCAGCCGCTGGGCCTCACGGGCGATGGCCTGATAATCCTCGGGCATCGATGGACGTGGCTGCACCGCGATCGCCTGCACCTGCTGTGCGATAAACCCGTTGGCCGCGACGATCGCCTGGCCCTTGCTGGTCTGGGTGAAGTCCACCAGCGCCTTGGCCCAGGGATTGTGCCCGGACGGTGGCAGGTAAAAGAACAAGCGGCGCGACAGCGGGTAATCCTCGGTAGCGATCAGGCTATTGAGCGCCAGCATCGGTTGCGAATCGCCGTCGACAATCGCCACCGCCTTGGCCTGGCGCACGTAGGGCAGGCCGATGAAACCGATGCCCTGGGGATCCTGGCTGACCGCATCGGACAGCGCTTCGCTGGACTCGAAACGCTTGGCTGACGCGACGAGAGGCTTGCTGCGCCGATTCAGCACCAGCTCCTTGAACGTGTCGTAAGTGCCGGATTGATCATCGCGCGCGTACACGTGAATGGGCCCGCCGATGCCACCGAGGGCCTCCCAGGTGCTGGCTTCGCCGTTGAAGATCTGCGCCAGTTGTTCGGTGTTCAACGTGTTCAGTGGGTTTTGCGGGTTGAGGATGATGGCCAGGCCGTCGATGGCGATCACCTGCTCGGCGCCGGGGCTTTTCAGGTCGCCCAGGGGTTCGAGGTCCACCAGCTCGCTGTCCTTGATCGGACGCGACGATGCTGCAAGGTCGGCGCCGGCTTTTTTCAGTGCGGCAAACCCGGTGCTGGAGCCGTGGGCCGCGACTTCGATGGTCACGGTCTTGCCCTGGCGCGTCTTGCCGATGACCCGCTGTTCATTGGCGCCATCGCCAGGTTCGCTGTGCACGCCCTGCAAGCCTTGATGTTCCATCAAGCCCTTGACCAGCGCGGGGCCGAGCGCCGCACCGATGGTGTTGGAGCCCTGGATGCGCAAGGCGGGGCCTTGCTCGGGAACGGGGAGGGAAGCAGCGACAGCGAAGAGAGGAAAAAGGGTCAGCACTAACAGAACGCGCAGCATCATGCCGGCACCTTCTCAAGCCAAAGGGGGTGCGGCGAGATTAAGTCAGCAAGATTGCATTCATGTGACGAGCACCTGTAGGAGCCGGCAAGCCGGCTCCTACAGTGGAGCGTGTGGTCAGCTCAGTTCAAGCCAGATCGGCGCATGGTCCGACGGTTTTTCCAGCCCGCGCAATTCGTAATCCACGCCGACATCCTTGACCCGTGGCACCAGGCCATTGGACGCAAGGATCACGTCGATGCGCAGCCCGCGCTTGGGCTCGTCTTCAAACCCGCGGCTGCGGTAGTCGAACCAGCTGAAACGGTCGGCCACGTCCGGGTTGAGGTGGCGGAAGCTGTCCACCAGGCCCCAGTTCTTAAGGCGTGCCATCCACTCGCGCTCTTCCGGCAGGAAGCTGCACTTGCCGGTTTTCAGCCAGCGTTTGGCGTTGTCGGCGCCGATGCCGATGTCGCAATCTTCCGGGGAAATATTCACATCACCCATCACCACCAGTGCCTGGTCATTGCTGAACTGGCTTTCCAGCAGTTGCTGCAAGTCTGCGTAGAAGCGCTGCTTGGCCGGGAACTTGGTGGGGTGGTCACGGCTTTCGCCCTGGGGAAAATAGCCGTTCATGATGGTGACCGGCTGGCCGTTCTCGTCGGCGAAGGTGCCCCAGATAAAGCGGCGCTGGGCGTCTTCTTCATCGCTGGCAAAACCTTTGTGCACGCTCAGGGCTTCTTTGCGCGACAGCAGCGCCACGCCGTAGTGACCTTTTTGCCCGTGGTAGTACACGTGATAGCCCAGGGCCTGCACTTCGGCGAGGGGGAACTGGTCGTCGTGGACCTTGGTTTCCTGCAGGCCGATCACGTCGGGCTGGTGTTTTTCAATCAGCGCCGCCAGCTGATGAGGGCGGGCGCGCAGCCCGTTGATATTGAAGGAGACGATTTTCATGGTCGGCAGTCCAGTCCTGGCAAAAGGGCGATGCTAGCGGACAAGTCGGACGGGGGCCAGCGTGGCGGTAGGACAGATGCACTGCTAATGTCTGGGAACGACTGATGCTGCGTAGGTTCGTACCCATAAGAACGCCACCTTTTGAGTGGCGCCCAGGGAGATTGACTGTATGCCTGAAACCTCGACTGCCATTGCCGATATTCGCCTGCTCAACAGCGGCTATTCCCGCGAGGCCCGCTCCCTGCTGTACCAGGCCTATCGGCATGAGCCGACGTTCGCCTACATCTTTGAGGCCGAGCGCCCAGGCTATGAACAACGGGTCCGTGCCACCGTGCGCGAGCTGGTCAAGCAGCACTTTTTCCAGAAACTGCCGGCGATTGGCCTGTTCATCAACGACCGCCTGATCGGCATCGCGTTGATCGCCCCCCCGCAACGGCGCCTGGGGATCACCGAAAGCTGGGCCTGGCAGCTGCGCATGTGGTTGAGCACCGGTGTGCGCGGCACCCGTCGCTACCTCGAATACCATCAGGCGGTGTTGGCCTGCCTGCCCAGCGAATCGGTGCATGTGCTGCCGCTGCTGGGCATTCATCCGCAATTCCAGGGCAAGCATTACGGCGAGCAACTGCTGGAAGCCGTACACAATTGGTGCGCCGAAGACCCGCATTCGTCCGGTGTGGTGCTGGATACGGGGAATTCTCGCTATCTGGAGTTCTACAAGCGTCAGGGCTACGAGGAAATCGGCGAAGTCGCTATAGGACCTGTCCTTGAGCACGTTTTTTTCCACCCCAATCCGCAGGTGTTACATGCTGCAACGGCTTAAGACAGAATTATTCAGACAATTCTGAGTTCAAAGAGTCTCCCTTGCTCGTGTAGCATCCGCGCCTATGAAGTTTCCAGGAAGATTTACCAGCGGCTTGGTTCTGCTGTTCACCAGCTGCGGCGCATTCGCGCAAAGCGAATTGGACGTGCGGATCAAGCCATCAAACGACGCGTTGAAAGCCAACATCGAAGGCTATATCGGCGGGGTGGGCGATCGTGATGAAGAGGCCTTGCTGCGGTTCAGCCGTGGCGCCGAGGAGCAGGCGCGCAAAGCCGCGCAGGCACTGGGTTTCTATCAGCCACTGATCGAGAGTGATGTGAAGGGCGGCAAGAACCCGCGCCTGATCCTCACCATCGACCCCGGCGAGCCGGTGCATTTGCGCAACGTGACCATTCGGGTCGACGGTCCTGCCGCGAACCTCAAGACGTTTCGCGTGCCCGCCAGTGACGACCTCAAATCCGGCGCCGTGCTCAACCACGGCCATTACGAAGACGCCAAACGCCTGATCCAGAACCAGGCGTCGCGCTACGGCTTTTTCAGCGGGCGCTTTACTCGCCAGACACTCTCGGTTGACCCGCAGGCCGGCGTCGCCGATATCGAACTCATCTATGACAGTGGCCCGCGCTACACCCTGGGCAAGGTCAGCTTTGCCGGCGATACGCCGTTTGACGAAGACCTGCTGCAACGCATGGTGCCGTTCAAAAGCGGTGACCCCTACGATTCCGAACTGATCGCCGAACTCAACCAGAACCTGCAGGCCAGCGGCTTTTTCGAAGGCGTGCGCGTGGATGCCGCCCCGGCGGCCTCGAGCAAAGACGTGATCCCGGTGGCCGTCAACCTGCAAACCCGCAAGCCGCGCACCATGGGCCTGGGCCTGGGTTTCTCCACCGACGTCGGCCCGCGCGGCAAGGCCAACTGGACCCGTCACTGGGTCAACCCCCAGGGCCACAGCTATGGCTGGGAGGCCGAACTGTCGGCGCCACGCCAGAACGTCGGCCTGTGGTACGACATTCCGCTGGACCCGCCGCTCACTGATAAATTGCGCTTCGCCGGCGGTTACCAGAATGAAGAGATCGCCAATACCGACACCTTGAGTAAATTGCTCACCCTCGGCCCTGAATGGCACAGCAAGTTGCCCAGCGGCTGGACCCGCGTGATCTCGCTCAAATACCAGCGCGAAGAATATCGGTTGGGAAATGACTCCGGCCTCAGCAACCTGGTCATGCCCGGCATCAGCTATTCCTACCTGCGCAGCGATAACCGCATCGACCCGCACAACGGCTATCGCCTGCAGTTCGACACCAAGGTTGCGAAGGAGGGCCTGGGCTCCGACACCAACCTGCTTTACGGCACGGCCATGGTCAAGGGTTTGACCACCCTGTGGGACAACCACCGGTTCCTGGCCCGGGCACAGGTCGGCGGCAGCGCGACCAATGGCTACAAGTCGGTACCGCCGTCGCTGCGTTTCTTCGCCGGCGGCGACCAGAGCGTGCGTGGTTACGAGTATCAGACGCTCTCGCCTGAGAACGACCGCGGCGACCGTATCGGCGGCCGCTACATGGTGGCCCTGAGCGCCGAGTACCAATACTCCATCGCCGAGAAATGGCGGATCGCAACCTTTATCGACCAGGGCAACTCGTTCAATTCCCTGGAGCTGCCCAGCCTCAAGACCGGCGTCGGTGTCGGCATTCGCTGGGTCTCGCCGGTGGGGCCGATCCGCCTGGACCTGGCCCATGCCCTGGAAGACCCGGGCGGCGTTCGTTTGCACTTTTCCATGGGGCCTGAGCTGTGATGCGTGGTGTGAAAATAGCGGGGCTGGCCACACTGGCAATCCTCGCCGTGCTGTTGCTGGCACTGTGGGCAATCCTCGGCACCCAGGCCGGCAGTCGCTGGGCCTTGGGGCGTGTGCCGGGGTTGAGCGTGGAGAATTTCCAAGGGCATTTGGGCGGCCAGTGGAGCGCCGACCATCTGCTGTGGGCGCAAGACGGCAGTCGCGTCGAGCTCAAGGCGCCGACGTTGGATTGGTCGCCGGCGTGCCTGTTGCGCATGACCGTGTGCATCAATCGCCTGGACGTGGACCAAGTCAGCCTGCAGTTTGCGCCGAGCACCGAAGAGAGCAGCGGCCCGATTCAATTGCCGGATCTGAAATTGCCCGTTTCCATTCAATTGGGCGACGTTCGCGTCGGCAGCCTGCTGTTCAATGGCAGCGAGGAACTCAAGGGCCTGCAGCTGGCAGCGCACTGGACCGCCGCCGGGATGCAGATCGACTCGGTGCACCTGCAACGCGACGACCTGGTGCTGGACCTTGCCGGCCTGCTGCAACCCAGCGGCGACTGGCCGTTGACCGCCAGCGGTGACCTGAGCCTGCCTTACGCCCCCGGCGGTGCGCCGTGGAAAGTGGCGCTCAAGGTCGAGGGCGATTTGCTCAAGACCCTCAAGCTCGACGCCGACAGCAGCGGTTACCTGCCGGCCAAACTGCGCGGCGAGCTGCAGCCCCTGGCGGAAAACCTGCCCGCGCAGTTGCACATCACCGCGGACGGCTTCAAGCCGAGCGCCGATTTGCCCGACACCCTGCAACTCAATCAACTCGACCTCAGCGCCAAGGGCGACTTGAGCAGCGGCTACCAGCTGCTGGGCAAGGCCGTGCTGCCGGCGGAAAAGGGCCCGGTGGACCTGCTGTTGCAAGGCAAGGTCGACGCCAAGGGCGCGCAGATCGCCGGCCTCGACCTGAATGCCGGTGACCGCCAGAGCCTGAAACTGACGGCGCAGCTGGACTGGCAACAAGGCTTCAGCGCCGAGGCCAGGATCGATTGGCTGGACTTCCCGTGGCATCGCCTGTACCCGCTGATCGACGAGCCGCAGGTGGTATTGCGCACCTTCAACGGTGAAGTCTCCTACAAGGACGGCAACTACCTCGGCAATCTCAAGGCCGACCTCGACGGCCCGGCCGGCAAGTTCACGGTGGTCACGCCCTTCAGCGGCGACCTCAAGCAAGTGTTCCTGCCCGAGCTGAAACTCAGTGCCGGCCAAGGCAAGGCCGAAGGCCACCTCAACCTGCAGTTTGCCGACGGCATCGCCTGGGACACCGCGCTGGACCTGTCGGCGCTGAACCCGGCGTACTGGGTCGCCGAGTTGCCCGGCACCCTGGCCGGGCCGCTGCGCAGCCAAGGTGAATTCAAGAACGAACAGCTCAAGCTCAACGCCGACCTCGACCTCAAGGGCCGCCTGCGCGGGCAAACCGCCGTGCTGGCCGCCAAGGCCGAAGGCGCGGGCGAGCAATGGACCCTGGCCAACCTGGATATTCGCCTGGGCGACAACCGCATCAACGGCAGCGGCAGCCTGCAGCAACGCCTGGCCGGGCAGATCGATATCAAGCTGGCGCGCCTGGCCCAGCTGTGGCCGCAGCTGCGTGGGCAGGTCAATGGCCGGCTCGACGTGGCCGGCAGCCTCCAGGCGCCGCAAGGCAAGCTCGACCTCAAGGGCCAGCAACTGGCATTCGCCGATAATCGCCTGCAAAGCCTGAGCCTGGACGCCAACCTGGACAGCGCCCAGCGCGCCAGCATAGACCTCAAGGGCAGCGGCATACAGGCCGGCGACACCCAGGTCGGCACCCTTACGGCCAGTGCCCAAGGCGATATCAACAGCCAGAAGGTCCAATTGGACCTGGCCGGTCCGTTGGTCAAACTGGCCCTGGCCCTGGATGGCAACCTCGATAAAGGCAACTGGCGCGGGCGCCTGGCCAGTGGCGATGTGCAAGCCGGGGGCCAGGACTGGAAGCTGCAGGCCCCGGCAAAAATCGAACGCCTGGCCGACGGCAAGCTGACATTTGCCGCGCACTGCTGGGTGTCCGGCGCGGCCAGCCTGTGCGGTGAAGACCAGCGCCTGATGCCCGAGCCGAAGCTGCGCTACCACCTCAAGCAGTTCCCCATCGACAGCCTGGCGGCGTTTTTGCCCAAGGACTTCGCGTGGCAGGGCAAACTGAATGCCGACGTACAACTCGACCTGCCCGACAGCGGGCCCAAAGGCGTGATCTCGGTGGATGCCAGCGGCGGCACCATGCGCGTCAAGGACAAGGACCAGTGGCTGGATTTCCCCTATGACACCCTCAAGCTGGAAACCACCCTCAACCCCAAGCGCATCGACACCCAGCTGAACTTCCGTGGCGGCCAGCTCGGCGAGCTGTTGCTGCAGGCGCAGATCAATCCTCTGCCGAAAAACAAGCCGATCACCGGCAACTTCAGCCTCACTGGCCTCGACCTCGCCGTGGCGCGGCCGTTTGTGCCGATGGTGGAAAAACTCACCGGCAAGCTCAACGGCAGCGGGCGGATTTCCGGCGGATTGCTGGCACCGCAGGTCAACGGCAACGTCAACCTGGTGGGCGGTGAAGTGTCCGGGCCGCAACTGCCGGTCAGCCTTGAAGGCCTGAACGTGCAGGCGCTGATTGCCGGCGAGAGTGTGCAATTGAATGGCGCATGGCGCAGTGGCAAGGCCGGGCAGGGCAGCCTCAAGGGCCAGATCGACTGGGGCCAGGCGCTGGTGGTGGACCTCAGCCTGCAAGGCTCGCAACTGCCGGTCACGGTGGAGCCTTATGCGGTGCTGGAAGTGGCGCCCGACCTGAAGATCAGCCTGAAGAACGACAAACTGGCGATTGCCGGCAAGGTGCAGATCCCGCGCGGCGACATCACCGTGCGTGAGCTGCCGCCGTCGACGGTCAAGGTCTCGGACGACACGGTGATCGTCGGCAGCCAGACCGAGGAGGGTAAGCCGCCAATGGCGATGGCCATGGATATCGACGTCGCGGTGGGCGAGGACAAGCTCAACTTCGCCGGCTTCGGCCTGACCGCCAAGGTGCAGGGCCATGTGCACATCGGCGACAACATGGATACCCGTGGCGAGCTGTGGCTCAACGACGGCCGCTACCGCGCCTACGGGCAGCGCCTCGATGTGCGTCGCGCACGCCTGCTGTTCGCCGGGCCGATCGACCAGCCCTACCTGGACATCGAAGCGGTCCGCAAGACCGACGACGTGGTCGCCGGTATCCGCCTCAGCGGCAGCGCCGAGCAGCCGACCACGCAGATCTTCTCGGAGCCGGCGATGAGCCAGGAGCAGGCGCTGTCCTACCTGGTACTGGGGCGTCCGCTGAGCAGCACCGGCGAAGACAACAACATGCTTGCCCAAGCCGCCTTGGGCCTGGGGCTGATGGGCAGTGCCGGGGTGACCTCGGACATCGCCAACAAACTCGGTATCCAGGATTTTGACCTCGACACCCAGGGCAGTGGCACCACCACGGCGGTGGTGGCCAGCGGCAAGATCACCGAGAAACTCAGCCTGCGCTACGGGGTCGGGGTGTTCGAACCGGCCAGCACCATTGCCTTGCGTTATCTGCTGAGCAAGAAGGTGTACCTGGAAGTGGCGAGCGGCGTGGCCAGCTCCCTGGATATCTTCTACAAGCGCGATTTCTGACCTTCCTCTTTTTACCGGCGTTAGCGGTTCATCAGTCGATACTTTCATTGACTGATGCACCGCCATCGCCGGCAAGCCTGCGCCTGCAGTTGCGGTTTTCTGCCGCCTGTCAGCTAATTAGCAAGCAAGCTAATTATTCCATTTGACATTCGCTGCCTAAGCAGTAACATCTCGTCATACATTCACTGCCTAGGCAGTAATAAGGTGACTTCCGATGAAACACTTCACCCCTGACAACTTCCACAACTGCCATCTCGGCCTGTTGCTGGGCCGCGCCGCACTGCTCAAAGACCGCATCATCGACACCCATATGGAACCCCATGGCATCACCGCCGCGCAGTTCAAGGTGCTGATCATCATGGCCCAGTACGGCGTCGACACCCCGGCGGAGCTGTGCCGCAACCTGTCCCTGGACAGCGGCTCGATGACACGCATGCTCGACCGCCTGGAGCAAAAGGGCCTGCTGGGGCGCAAGCGTTCCGAGCTGGACCGCCGCCAGGTACAGCTGGTGCTGACCACCGAAGGCCAGCGCCTGGCGGACATGCTGCCGCACATCGGCGCCGATGCGCTGAATCAGTTGGCCGGCGCCCTGGAGCCCGGTGAGTTGCAAACCCTGGAAAAGATCCTCAAGAAAATTCTGATAGCTGCCGGTGATCCCATCACCCTGCAGCGGGTAGGTAAAGAATGAACACACGTGCCCTTAGCCTGGTGCTGGTGGCCATGAGCATGGCCGGTTGCGCCAACTTCAGCGGCCTCGACACCCAGGGCCAACGCCTCGACGCCAATACCTTGCAGGCCGGTAAGTCCTTGAGCGGCGTGACGCTGTCGAGTGCTGCCTGGCCCACCGCCGACTGGTGGAAAAGCCTGGGCGACCCCCAGCTCGACGGCCTGATCCAGGAAGCCCTGCAGAACAGCCCCGACATGCAAGTGGCCAGCGCCCGTGCCCATCAGGCCGAAGCCGCTGCCTATGCGGCGAATGCCGCTCGCATGCCGACCCTCGACGCCAGCGCCGGTGTGAGCCGCTCACGCCTGGCCAAGGATCAGGACCCGCTGGGGCAGGGCGATGCCTACGCCACCGTGCGTAATATCGGCGCCAGCTTCAATTACAACTTCGACCTCTGGGGTGGCCAGCGCGCCGCGTGGGAAGCCGCGCTGGGCCAGGCACGTGCTGCCGAAGTCGACCAGCAGGCCGCACGCCTGACACTCGCCGCCAACGTGGCCAAGGCCTACAGCGATTTGGGCCAGGCGCATATCGTGCGTGACCTGGCCAATGATGACCTCAAGCGCACCCGGCAAATGCTCGACCTGGGCAAGCGTCGGCTCAACTCCGGCATCGACAGCCAGTACCAGTACCAGCAGACCGAAAGCCTGGAAGCCAGCTCCCAGTCGCAACTGATCGATGCGGAAAAGCAACTGCAGAGCGCCAAGATCGCCCTCGCCGTGCTGCTCGGCAAAGGCCCGGACCGTGGCGGTGAGTTGACCCGTCCCAACGTGCTGAAACCCAGCGCCGTGGCGGTGCCGTCGGTATTGCCGGCCGAATTGCTCGGCCGTCGTCCGGACCTGATCGCCGCGCGTTGGCGCGTGGAGGCGGCGAGCAAGAATATCGCCGCCGGCAAGGCCAACTTCTACCCCAACCTCAACCTGAGCGCGAGCGCCGGGGCCGAGTCGTTGCTGGGTGACGCGATGTTCGGGTCGGCCAGCCGCTTCTTCAGCATCGCGCCGACGATCTCGCTGCCGATCTTCGACGGTGGCCGCCTGCGCGCCGACCTCGACGCCCGCGACGCCGACTACGACCTGGCGGTGGCCCAGTACAACAAGACCCTGGTGCAAGCCCTGGGCGATATCGGCAACACCCTGTCGCAACTGCGTGACACCGGTCGGCAGATCCAGGCCCAGCAACACGCCGCGGACATTGCCCAGCAGTCCTACGACACCGGGGTGCGGCGCTACAGCTCCGGCATCGGCAACTACCTGGATGTGCTGAGCATCGAGCAGCAGTTGCTGCAGGCCCAGCGCCAGCTGGCGACGCTGAATGCAGCGCAGATCGATCTGTCGATTCAATTGATGCAGGCCCTGGGTGGCGGCTACAGCGCCAACAACGTGGCAGCGACCACCCCAGCCACACGCACGGAATAATTTGAGGTATTTGTCATGGCCACTGCCGAAAACACCAACGCAAGCGAACAACCCAAAGCCACCGAACAACCCAAAACGGACAACAACCCGCGTAAACGCAAGATCATGCTGATCGGCCTCGCGCTGATCGTCATCCTCGGCGTGCTGGGCGTGTGGGGCTGGTATGAGCTCTACGGCCGCTTCAATGAAAGCACCGACGACGCCTATGTGAACGGCAACGTGGTCGAGATCACCCCGTTGGTCACCGGCACCGTGGTCAGCATCGGCGCCGACGACGGCGACCTGGTCCACGAAGGCCAGGTGCTGGTCAACTTCGACCCGAATGATGCCGCCGTCGGCCTGCAAAGTGCCCAGGCCAACCTGGCCCGCACCGTGCGCCAGGTGCGGGGTTTGTACAGCAATGTCGACGGGATGAAAGCCCAGGTGCTGGCGCAGCAAGCCAATGTGCAGAAGGCCCAGGACAACTACAACCGTCGTAAGAACCTCGCCGCGGGCGGTGCGATCTCCCAGGAAGAACTCTCCCACGCCCGTGACGACCTGACCTCGGCGCAAAACGCCCTGGCCAACGTGCAGCAGCAATTCAAGACCACCAGCGCGCTGGTGGACGACACCGTGATTTCGTCGCACCCGGACGTCCAGGCCGCCGCCGCGCAACTGCGCCAGGCCTACCTGACCAATGCGCGCAGCACCTTGATCGCGCCGGTCACCGGCTACGTGGCCAAGCGCACCGTGCAACTGGGCCAACGCGTCCAGCCGGGCACTGCGCTGATGGCGGTGATTCCGCTGGACCAGCTGTGGATCGACGCCAACTTCAAGGAAACCCAACTGCGCGACATGCGCATCGGCCAGCCGGTGGATATCGAGTCGGATATCTACGGCAGTGACGTGAAATTCAGCGGCACCGTGGACAGCCTGGGCGCCGGTACCGGCAGCGCGTTTGCCCTGCTGCCGGCGCAGAACGCCACCGGTAACTGGATCAAGATCGTGCAGCGTGTACCCGTGCGTATCCACATCAACGCCGATGAGCTGGCCAAGCACCCACTGCGAGTGGGCTTGAGTACCGTGGTCAATGTCGACCTGCACGACCAGAGCGGCCCGGTACTGGCGCAGCAGGCGCCGCAAAAGGCTTCGTTCACCACCAACGTGTATGACCGCCAACTGGCCGAGGCTGACGCCATGATCACGCAGTTGATCCATGACAACAGCAGCGCCGCACCCAAGGCTGCGCAACGCTGATGAGCAATAACGCCTCCTTCACGCCACCCAGCCTGTTGATGGCCACTATTGGCCTGTCGCTGGCGACCTTTATGCAGGTGCTCGACACCACCATCGCCAACGTGGCGTTGCCGACCATTTCCGGCAACCTCGGCGTGAGTTCGGAGCAGGGCACCTGGGTGATCACCTCGTTTGCGGTGAGCAACGCGATTGCCTTGCCGCTGACCGGCTGGTTGAGCCGGCGCTTTGGCGAGGTGAAGTTGTTCCTGTGGGCGACCCTGCTGTTTGTACTGGCGTCGTTCCTGTGCGGTATTTCCACCTCGATGCCCGAGCTGATCGCCTTTCGGGTCGTGCAAGGCCTGGTTGCCGGGCCGTTGTACCCGATGACCCAGACGCTGCTGATCGCGGTCTACCCGCCGGCGAGGCGCGGCATGGCCCTGGCGTTGCTGGCGATGGTCACGGTGGTGGCGCCGATTGCCGGGCCGATCCTCGGCGGCTGGATCACTGACAGCTACAGTTGGCCGTGGATCTTCTTCATCAACGTGCCCATCGGGATCTTCGCGGTGATGGTGGTGCGTTCGCAGCTGAAGAAACGCCCGGTGGTCACCAGTTACCAGCCGATGGACTATGTGGGGCTGTTGAGCCTGATCGTCGGGGTCGGCGCCTTGCAGATCATCCTCGACAAGGGCAACGACCTGGACTGGTTCGAGTCCAACTTCATCATCATCGGTGCGGCGATTTCGGTGATTGCCCTGGCGGTGTTCATCATCTGGGAACTCACCGACAAACACCCGGTGGTCAACCTGCGGCTGTTCGCCTACCGGAACTTCCGCATCGGCACCATCGTGTTGATCCTGGGGTATGCGGGCTTCTTCGGCATCAACCTGATCCTGCCGCAGTGGCTGCAAACGCAGATGGGCTATACCGCGACCTGGGCCGGCCTGGCGGTGGCGCCGATCGGCATCCTGCCGGTGCTGATGTCGCCGTTTGTCGGTAAGTACGCGCACAAATTCGACCTGCGCCTGCTGGCAGGCCTGGCGTTCCTGGCGATTGGCCTGAGTTGCTTCATGCGTGCCGGCTTCACCAACGAAGTGGACTTCACCCACATCGCCCTGGTGCAGCTGTTCATGGGCATTGGCGTGGCGCTGTTCTTCATGCCGACCCTGAGCATCCTGATGTCCGATTTGCCGCCCCAGCAAATTGCCGACGGCGCCGGCCTGGCGACCTTCCTGCGGACCCTGGGCGGCAGCTTCGCGGCCTCGCTGACCACCTGGATCTGGATTCGCCGCGCGGACCAGCACCATGCGTACATGAGCGAAAACATGACCACCTACGACTCGGCCACCCGCGACGCGCTGCAAGCGCTCGGTGGGGCAGGGCACAAGGCTTATGCGCAGCTGGACCAGATCCTCACCAGCCAGGCGTACATGATGTCCACCGTGGACTACTTCACGTTGCTGGGGTGGATGTTCATGGGCTTGATGTTGCTGGTATGGCTGGCCAAGCCGCCGTTCGGCGCGAAGGCCGGGCCGGAAGCCTCCGGGCACTGATACCCGGATCATCCCGAGCCTTGTAGGACCCGGCTTGCTGGCGATGGCGGTGGTTCAGTCGATAAATCTATTGACTGACAGACCGCCTTCGCAGGCAAGCCAGCTCCCACATTTGGATCTCTGTTCACAAGGGATGCGTGGTGTTTGGGAATCAGGCGCCAGGCAATGCCAATTGCGGGTTCACAACCTCAAGCTGAGACAGCACGCGGTCAACAAAGGTGGGAGCGGGCTTGCTCGCGAAGGCGCCGGATCAGTCGATAAATGAATCGACTGACACACCGCCTTCGCAGGCAAGCCAGCTCCCACATTTGGATCTCTGTTCACAAGGGATGCGTGGTGTTTGGGAATCAGACGCCATGCAACGCCAATTGCGGCTTCACAACCTCAAGCTGAGACAGCACGCGGTCAACAAGGTGGGAGCGGGCTTGCTCGCGAAGGCGCAGGATCAGTCGATAAATGAATTGACTGACACACCGCCATCGCCGGCAAGCCAGCTCCCACATTTGGATCTCTGTTCACAAGGGATGCGCGGTGTTTGGGAATCAGGCGCCAGGCCATACCCACTGCGGGTTCACAACCTCAACCTGAGACAGCACGCGGTCAACAAGGTGGGAGCGGGCTTGCTCGCGAAGGCGCCGGATCAGTCGATAAATAAATCGACTGACACACCGCCTTCGCAGGCAAGCCAGCTCCCACATTTGGATCTCTGTTCACAAGGGATGCGCGGTGTTTGAGAGTCAGGCACCGGGCAACGCCAATTGCGGGTTCACAACCTCAAGCTGAGACAGCACGTGGTCAACAATGTGGGAGCGGGCTTGCTCGCGAAGGCGCCGGATCAGTCGATAAATGAATCGACTGACACACCGCCTTCGCCGGCAAGCCAGCTCCCACATTGAGGTCGCTGTTCACAGGGGATGCGTGGTGTTTGGGAATCAAGCACCGGGCAACGCCAGTTGCGGGTTCACAAAGTCAAACGCCGCCAGCTGAAACCCTTGCTCATCCACCTGCAAGGCCCAGCCTTGCTTGTCCCAGTCCCCCAGCACGATGCGCTTGGCCGCCTGGTCTCCAATCTGCAACTTATGGATGGCCGGGCGGTGCGTGTGGCCGTGGACCAGGGTGCGCACGCCGAACTGCTGCATCACCCTGGGCACTTCCTCGGGGGTGACGTCGACGATGTCGTTGGTCTTCATGCGCGTTTGCGCGCGGCTTTCACTGCGCAGCTTGCGCGCCAGCTTGTGGCGGGTGCGCAGCGGCAGGTGGCGCAGGATAAACAGCACTATCGGGTTACGCAGGATGCGCCGCAGCTTCATATAGCCAAGGTCGCGGGTACAGAGGCTGTCGCCGTGCATCAACAGCACAGGCTCGCCATGGAGCTGCACGACACTCGGGTCCTTGAGCAAGGTGGCGCCTGCAGCTTTGCAGAACCCCTTGCCGATGAGGAAATCGCGGTTGCCATGCATGATGAAAATCGGGGTGCCGCTGTCGCTCAGCTCGCGCAGGGCTGCGCAAATCGAGCGCTGGAAGGGCGTCATCCCATCGTCGCCAATCCAGGCTTCGAAGAAGTCCCCCAGAATGTACAACGCCTGGGCGCCACGGGCGCGGTTGTGGAGCAGATCCAGAAACGCCCGGGTGATGTCCGGGCGCTCCTCTTCCAGATGCAAATCTGAAATCAGCAATATCACTCAACGATCTCGGCTTTCTCGACGATCACGTCTTCTACCGGAACGTCCTGGTGACCGGCTTTACCGGTGGTCTGCACGCCTTTGATCTTGTCGACGACGTCCTGGCCTTCGGTGACTTTACCGAACACTGCGTAGCCCCAGCCCTGCACGTTCTTGCCACTGTGGTTCAGGAAAGTGTTGTCGGCGACGTTGATGAAGAACTGCGCGGAGGCCGAATGCGGCTCCATGGTACGGGCCATGGCGACGGTGTACTTGTCGTTGGAAAGGCCGTTGTCCGCTTCGTTCTGGATGCTTGGACGCTTGTCTTTCTTTTCCTTCATGCCAGGCTCGAAACCGCCGCCCTGGACCATGAAGTTGCCGATGACACGGTGGAAAACAGTGTTTTCGTAGTGGCCGGCCTTAACGTATTCGATGAAGTTGGCGACGGTGATCGGCGCTTTCTCGGCGTTCAGCTCGATGACGATGTCACCGTGGTTGGTGGTCAGTTTGACTTGAGTCATGTTCACTACTCTTTTCAGGGAATTCGTGGGTTTGGACGCCTGCGCGCCTTACCAGGTTGGCGAAATCGCGGCCAAGGCGCGCAGTTTAGCGTGCCCGGCAGGAATTTCGAGGTGGTTTTTTACCGCCCATGCATTAAATGCAGCAGTTTTTGGCCACGCTCTGTCAGCGGCTTGACCGCTTCGGCTATGATAAGCCCTTTGTTTTACTTGGCCCCAACCGGCCACGAACCTGTCTGTTCAAGGATCCTATGAGCAAGCCCACTGTCGACCCTACCTCGAATTCCAAGGCCGGACCTGCCGTCCCGGTCAATTTCCTGCGCCCGATCATCCAGGCGGACCTGGATTCGGGCAAGCACACGCAGATCGTCACCCGCTTCCCGCCAGAGCCCAACGGCTACCTGCACATCGGTCACGCCAAGTCGATCTGTGTGAACTTCGGCCTGGCCCAGGAGTTCGGTGGCGTCACGCACCTGCGTTTCGACGACACCAACCCGGCCAAGGAAGACCAGGAATACATCGACGCCATCGAAAGCGACATCAAGTGGCTGGGCTTCGAATGGTCCGGTGAAGTGCGCTACGCCTCGAAGTATTTCGACCAGCTGTTCGACTGGGCCGTCGAGCTGATCAAGGCCGGCAAGGCCTACGTTGACGACCTGACCCCGGAGCAAGCCAAGGAATACCGTGGCACGCTGACCGAGCCGGGCAAGAACAGCCCGTTCCGCGACCGTTCGGTGGAAGAGAACCTCGACTGGTTCGCCCGCATGCGCGCCGGTGAGTTCCCGGACGGCGCCCGCGTACTGCGCGCCAAGATCGACATGGCCTCGCCGAACATGAACCTGCGCGACCCGATCATGTACCGCATTCGCCACGCTCATCACCACCAGACCGGTGACAAGTGGTGCATCTACCCGAACTACGACTTCACCCACGGTCAGTCGGACGCCATCGAAGGCATCACCCACTCGATCTGCACCCTCGAGTTCGAAAGCCATCGCCCGCTGTACGAGTGGTTCCTCGACAGCCTGCCGGTGCCGGCGCACCCGCGCCAGTACGAGTTCAGCCGCCTGAACCTGAACTACACCATCACCAGCAAGCGCAAGCTCAAGCAACTGGTCGATGAGAAGCACGTGCACGGCTGGGACGACCCACGCATGTCGACGCTGTCGGGTTTCCGCCGTCGCGGCTACACCCCGGCATCGATCCGCAATTTCTGCGAGATGGTCGGCACCAACCGCTCCGACGGTGTGGTCGACTACGGCATGCTCGAGTTCAGCATCCGTCAGGACCTCGACGCCAACGCCCCACGCGCCATGTGCGTGCTGCGTCCGTTGAAAGTCGTGATCACCAACTACCCGGAAGACAAGGTCGACCACCTCGAACTGCCGCGTCACCCGCAGAAAGAAGAACTCGGTGTGCGCAGACTGCCGTTCGCGCGTGAGATCTACATCGACCGCGATGACTTCATGGAAGAGCCGCCAAAAGGCTACAAGCGCCTGGAGCCGAATGGCGAAGTGCGCCTGCGCGGCAGCTACGTGATCCGCGCTGACGAAGCGATCAAGGACGCCGATGGCAACATCGTCGAACTGCGTTGCTCGTACGACCCGGACACCCTGGGCAAGAACCCTGAAGGCCGCAAGGTCAAGGGCGTGATCCACTGGGTGCCGGCCGCTGCCAGCATCGAGTGCGAAGTGCGCCTGTACGATCGTCTGTTCCGCTCGCCGAACCCTGAAAAGGCCGAGGACAGCGCCAGCTTCCTGGACAACATCAACCCTGACTCCCTGCAAGTACTCACTGGTTGTCGTGCCGAACCATCGCTTGGCGACGCACAGCCGGAAGACCGTTTCCAGTTCGAGCGCGAAGGTTACTTCTGCGCGGATATCAAGGACTCGAAACCAGGCGCTCCGGTATTCAACCGTACCGTGACCTTGCGTGATTCGTGGGGCCAGTGATTTAAGGGAATTGTCGTGCTAACGATCTACAACACACTCAGCAAGACCAAAGAAGTCTTCAAGCCGCTGGATGGCAACAAGGTGCGCATGTACGTGTGCGGCATGACCGTGTACGACTACTGCCACATCGGCCACGGCCGCAGCATGGTTGCCTTCGACCTGGTGACGCGCTGGTTGCGCTTCAGCGGTTATGACCTGACCTATGTGCGCAACATCACCGACATCGACGACAAGATCATCAATCGCGCCAACGAAAACGGCGAGTCGTTCGACGCGCTGACCGAGCGCATGATCGCCGCGATGCACGAGGACGAGGCCCGCCTCAACATCCTCAAGCCGGACATGGAACCGCGTGCCACCGACCACATCCCTGGCATGCACGCGATGATCCAGACCCTGATCGACAAGGGTTACGCCTACGCCCCGGGCAATGGTGACGTGTATTACCGCGTCGCCAAGTTCATGGGCTACGGCAAGCTGTCGCGCAAGAAAATCGAAGACCTGCGCATCGGCGCACGCATCGAAGTCGACGAAGCCAAGCAGGATCCGCTCGACTTCGTGCTGTGGAAAGCCACCAAGCCCGGCGAGCCGAGCTGGGAGTCGCCCTGGGGCGCCGGGCGTCCGGGCTGGCACATCGAATGCTCGGTGATGTCCACCTGCTGCCTGGGCGAGACCTTCGACATCCACGGCGGCGGCAGCGACCTCGAGTTCCCGCACCATGAAAACGAAATCGCCCAGAGCGAAGCCGCCACCGGCAAGACCTACGCCAACGCCTGGATGCACTGCGGCATGATCCGCATCAATGGCGAGAAGATGTCCAAGTCCTTGAACAACTTCTTCACCATTCGCGACGTGCTGGCAAAGTACCACCCAGAAGTCGTGCGTTACCTGCTGGTGTCGAGCCACTACCGCAGCGCCATCAACTACTCGGAAGACAACCTCAAGGACGCCAAGGGCGCCCTGGAGCGTTTCTACCACGCGTTGAAAGGCCTGCCCGCCGTGGCCCCGGCCGGCGGCGAAGGTTTCGTGGCGCGCTTCACCGAAGTCATGAACGACGACTTCGGCACACCCGAAGCCTGCGCGGTACTGTTCGAGATGGTGCGCGAGATCAACCGCCTGCGCGAGAGCGATCTCGACGCAGCGGCGGGCCTGGCGGCGCGCTTGAAAGAGCTGGCCAGCGTGCTCGGCGTGTTGCAGATGGAAGCCGATGACTTCCTGCAAGCCGGCGCCGAAGGGCGTGTGGATGCGGCTGAAGTCGATGCGTTGATCCAGGCGCGCTTGACCGCCCGTACCAATAAGGACTGGGCGGAATCCGACCGTATCCGCGACCAACTGACCGCGATGGGTGTGGTGTTGGAAGACGGCAAGGGCGGGACGACGTGGCGGTTGGCTGATCAGGCTTGATTGGTAAACGCTGAACAAAAAACGCCCCGACTGGTTCGGGGCGTTTTTTTTTTTGCATACCGGTTTAACGGCTCACTCGTTCCATTGTGGGAGCGGGCTTGCTCGCGAAGGCGGTGTGTCAGTCACAGCTGCAGTGGCTGACACACCGCCTTCGCGAGCAAGCCCGCTCCCACATTTTTACCGTGTCCAATTCGCGAATTCTTCGGTTTCAGATTTATCTGTGAAAAGCCAAATGCTTGCCAGCGCTTGAGCTGACGCCAGGTCCTCCGCTGCGTTGACCGGCAGCGTCTGGGTACGATAAACACGCGATAGCCTTCAACGGACGGCTATGGTTTTTCAGAAGGGTCTAGTCAATGGATTGTTGGCAGACACGCGGCCGATCCGCAGATGTCCCCAATCCAAATGTGGGAGCTGGCAAGCCAGCCCCTACAGTTTTTAGCGTGGCCGCTTCATGCCGTCGTTATCTACGCCTGACGTAGTCCACCCATTCGTACTCAAGGCCCTCGTGCTGTCGGACGCCATGGCGGCAGACCTCAACGAACTCATCCTCAAAACGCGGAAACCTGGCTTCACCCTCGTGATCATCGTCGAACAGGGTCAGGTACAGCCTGTCCACAAGGTGTATCGCTTGGTCATAAAGCTCTGGCCCGCCACCGATATGAATTTCCTCGGGGGTGTAGAGGGCTGCGCGTTCTAGTGCCGCTGCCAGGGATTGGCAGGCGATCGCGTGCTCGTGCACATAGTCAGGGTTTCTGGACAGCACGATGTTGGGCCGATCGGCCAATGGCCTACCGCTGAGGGCAATGACCGACTCGAAGGTTTTTCGGCCCATGATGACCGGCTTGCCAATAGTCTTGGCAGCGAATCGGCGCAGATCATCCGGCACCATTCGCAACAGCCCGCCGGCTTTGCCGATGGAGCGATTACGGCTGCCTATGCCTGCGACCAATGCGAGGGATGGGTTCATGGTCTGTTTCTTCAGGGAAATCCATTATTGCGCGGCGTGAGCGCCTGACATTACTTGATACCGACTTTGCACAAAACCATTGTCCGACACGTAGGTGCCAACATGCTGCAGCTCCTGCTCACTGCCAACCTGGCTGAACAGTGGAATGCCTTGCCCCAGCAAAACCGGGATACGCGTAATGATCAGCTCATTGACCAAGCCCGCTTCAAGAAACGCCTGGATCGTCTGGCCACCGTCGATATAGAGGTGCTTCATACCGCGTTCGGCTAACGTTGCCACGAGTGAGGTGACGTCTCCTGCCATCAACTCGACCTTGCCCTCCAGGTGCGCAGGGATCTGCAGAGGCTGATGGGAGAGGGCAATGACGGGGGTGCCCTCGTAGGGCCAATCCGGGAAGGACGAGACTTTCTCCAGGGTCTTGCGACCCATTACCAGTGCATCGACCGTGGCGATGAAGCGTTCATAGGTCACGCCGTTCAGCTCGGCGGTTTCGTATTCCGGTCGGTGCAACCATTCGATATCACCGTCTGGACGGGCAATAAAACCGTCGATGCTGGTTGCGATAAAAACGGAACAGCGGATATTCATGGCGAAAACTCCTTTTAGTGCGCTTTGACGCTAATACTCATTTAATCCTCGCGTGCCACAACCGGGCGTCTGAGAAACAATCCTGATGCCCTTTTCTGTCGCGCGAGGATGTATGCGAAGTTGGTTGATCCGTTACCGTTACGCAATCATTTTCTGGATATGCTTCGGCGTTTTCCGTACCTCCCTGGCCGACTGGAATCCGATTCCCTCCGGCTCCATGCGCCCGACCTTGCTGGAAGGCGATGTGGTGCTGGTCAATCGCGTCGCGTATGACCTCAAGGTCCCGCTCACGGACATTTCCCTGGCCCACCTCGATAACCCCCAGCGCGGCGATGTGGTGACGTTTTCGTCACCCAAGGATGGCATGCGCCTGATCAAGCGGATTGTCGGCGTTCCCGGTGACACCCTGGAAATGCGCGATGAAGTGCTGTGGGTCAACGGTACGCCAGCCACCTACAGTGATGCGCAGGACATCAGCGAGCCAATTGTCCCAGGTCATACGGTACCTGGGATCAAGCTGAACGAATTGGCCGCCAACCGCCAGCGTACTGTGCAGTTCATGCCGACGGTGCGGGCGATGCGCAATTTCGCGCCAGTGGTGGTGCCGGCCGACAGCTATTTCATGCTGGGGGATAACCGCGATAACAGCGATGACTCGCGATACATCGGCTTTGTGCCACGTCGGCTATTGATCGGGCGGGCGCATCACGTGCTGGCGTCGGCGCAGATTCTCGATGATTGGATGCCACGGTTTCGCAGGTTTGGCGCGTCGATCTTGTAACGGAATCTGTGCTATCTGAAGGGCAGCAAGAGCCACTGATGGAGATTCAAATGACGTGTATTTTCTGCAGCATTGTTCAAAAGACCTCCCCAGCACACATTCTGTGGGAAGACGACCAGCATATGGCGTTTCTTTCGATCTTTCCCAACACACCGGGTTTCAGCGTGGTAATCCCCAAGCAGCACTACGGCAGCTATGCGTTTGCGCAGTCGGATGAGGTGTTGGCCGGGCTTGCTATCGCCGCGAAGAAGACTGCGCAACAGATCGACCGCGCGTTTCCCGATGTGGCCCGTACGGGGATGATGCTGGAAGGGTATGGAGTGGATCATTTGCATGCGAAGCTGTTTCCCATGCATGGGACGGGCGGGGACAGTACCTTCAAGCCCATCAGCTCCAAGGTGGAGAAGTTCTTCGAAGCCTATGAGGGCTATATCTCGTCCCACGATTTTGTGCGGGCGGATGATGCCGAGCTAGCGGAGTTGGCGGCGCACATCAGATCATTTGTCTGATGCAAAACCAAATGTGGGAGCGGGCTTGCTCGCGAATGCGGTGGGTCAGTCGCTGATGTGCTGACTGAAAAACCGCATTCGCGAGCAAGCCCGCTCCCACATTTTTTACTGTGTTCGCTTGATGAATCAGCGGCGGCTGCTGACTTCGGCGGGTACATCATCGCCCGCCATGCGCTTGCGAAACAGCGCGGTGCGCGCCAATAGCAACGTGGTCACCGGCACCGTGATCGAGAGCAAGATCGGGATCAGCCAGCCGTGCAACACCGGCCCGGACTTGAGCACCGAAAAATAGATAATCGACGCCAACGCCACGCACCAGGCGCCCAGCGTCGAAGCCAGGGCTGGCGGGTGCATGCGCTGGAAGAAGCCCTTCATCCGCAGCAAGCCAAGCGCGCCAATCAACGCAAACACGCTGCTGAGCACCAGCAGCACTGCGACAACGATTTCCATCCACAACGGCATCATTCAATCACCTCCCCACGCAGCAGGAATTTCGCCAGGGCAAACGAGCCCACGAAGCCGAACAGTGCAATCAGCAGCGCCGCTTCAAAGTAGGTGTCACTCGCATACCGAATGCCCAGTACCAGCATCATCAGCATCGCCAGGATGTACAGGTAGTCCAGCGCGAGTACCCGGTCCTGGGCCGACGGGCCCTTGAACAGGCGGATCAGGGTCAGCACCATGGCCAGCGAGAACAGGAACAGGCTGAACAGGATCGCATTGGAAAGCAGGGCGCTCATTCGAAGATCTCCATGAGGGGCCGTTCATAGGCATCCTTGAAGTGCTGGATAAAGTGCGCTTCGTCATCCAAGTCGAACACGTGCAGCAGCAGGATGCTGCGGTCCAGCGCCAGTTCAGACCAGACGGTGCCGGGCGTGACGCTGGTGATCATCGACAGCACGGCCAGGCCGTTGGCGTCGCGCAGGTCCAGGGGGATCTTGATAAAACGCGAGCGCGGCGGGCGTGACCCACACGTCAGCACGCCCCAGGCCACTTGCAGGTTGGAGATGATCACATCCCGGCCCACGCGCAAGAACAGGCGAATGATCACCCCAGGGCGACGGATACGGATTGGCAACGGCCGCAACGGCGCCATCAGCAAGGGCGCAAGAACGCCCAGCAACGCACCCAGCAGCAGGTTGCCAGGGCTCACCGACAGGTTCAACACCAGCCACAATACCCACAACGCCAGGGACAGCCACGGGGCAGGGAACAGACGCTTCATGGCTGCACCTCCAGCGCGGCGGACTTGGCTTCAGGGCTCGGAATCGGGCGCGTTGCCATGACGGCCATCACGTAGTGTTCCGGGTTGTTGAGGCTCTCGGCGGTGGCCTGGGTGTAGCGCATCAACGGTTCGGCCTTGAAGGTCAGCAGGATGCTCAAGCCCAGCAGGAAGAAGATCGGCACGCACTCATAGCGGCGCAGCAGCGGCGAGGGGCGCTCCTCCGGGGTCCAGAAGCGCTGGATGCCCAGGCGGGCGAAAGCGATCAGCGAGGCCAGGCCGGACAGGATCAGCAGCGCCACCAGGCCCCAGGCCGCAGGACGAATCGGCTCATCGACACTGACGCCCAGGCCCAGCGGATTGACCAGCGCACTCAACAAGCTGAGCTTGCCGATAAACCCCGACAGCGGCGGCATGCCGATGATCAGCAAGGCGCACGCCACGAAGCTCAAGCCGAGGAAGGCCATGGTCCAGGGGATGACCTGGCCGATCACGGCTTTCTGCTCGTCATCGAGGTTGACGCCCGGACGCGGGTGCAAGGATTCCATGGCCTTGGGCAGCGCGTCGATTTCCTCGTCCAGCGGCAGGTCATTGGCCGAGCGCGAGCGTTCGATCAATTCGGCCAGCAGGAACAGCGCACTCAGCGCCAGCGTGGAGCTGACCAGATAGAACAACGCGCCGGCAGTCAGGCTTGGCTGGGCAAAGCCCACCGCCGACAACAGGATCCCGGCCGAAACCAGGATGCTCAGGCTCGCCATGCGCTCCAGCCGCTGCGCAGCGATCATCGCCAGCGCCGCGCAGATGATCGTGGCCATGCCGCCGTACACCAGCCAGTCGCCGCCAAACAGCGCCGAGGCCCCGGCCTGGCCGGAGAACAGCAGGGTCCACAACCGCAGCACGGTGTACACGCCAACCTTGGTCATGATCGCGAACATCGCCGCCACCGGTGCGCTGGCCGAGGAATAGGCGGGCGCCAGCCAGAAGTTCAGCGGCCACATGCCGGCCTTGGCCAGGAACGCGGTGGCGAGGATTGCCGCACCGGCGTGCAGCAAGCCGCGATCAGCCTCGGGCACCAGCGGGATTTTCAGCGCCAGGTCAGCGAAGTTCAGCGTGCCGGTGACGCCGTAGATCATCGCTGCACCAATCAGGAACAACGACGACGCCAGCAGGTTGATCGCAATGTAATGCAGCCCCGACGACACCCGCGCCCGCCCCGAGCCGTGCAGCATCAAGCCGTAGGACGCCGCCAGCAGCACCTCGAAGAACACGAACAGGTTGAACAGGTCGGCGGTCAGGAACGCGCCGTACAGGCCCATCATCTGGATCTGGAACAATGCATGGAAACTGGTGCCGGCACGGTCCCAGCGAGCCATGGCGAACAGCAGCGCGCTCACCCCGATGATCCCCGTCAGCACCAGCATCAGTGCCGACAGTTGGTCGATCACCAGCACAATGCCGAACGGCACCTGCCAGTTGCCCGGCAGGTACACGCCAATCGAGCCAGGGCCGCCTTTTTGCGTCCAGTACAGCAGCAGAATCGCGATACCCAGGCCGATCATGCTCGAGAACAGGTTGATGCGCGCCTTGAGCGGGCGGTGCTTCTCGCCGAGCATCAGCATCAACGCGGCGGTCAGCAACGGCAGCAGGATCGGCGCGACGATCAGTTGATTCATCCACGTCATTCCTTGGGCTCCCGGCCGTCCACATGGTCCGTGCCGGTCAGGCCCCGGGAGGCCAGCAGCACCACCAGGAACAAGGCGGTCATGGCGAAGCTGATCACGATTGCCGTGAGCACCAGCGCCTGGGGCAGCGGGTCGGTGTAGTTGAGCAGGTCTTGCGGCACGCCGTCTTTGATGATCGGCTCCTTGCCGATAAACAGGCTGCCCATGCTGAAGATGAACAGGTTGACCCCATACGACAGCAGGCACAGGCCCATCACCACCTGGAACGTCCGTGGGCGCAGGATCAACCAGACGCCGGAGGCCGCCAGGACCCCAATGGCGATTGCGATGACTTCTTCCATCAGGCGGCTCCTTCCGTTGCGGCAACCACTTTGGCCTGGTTGCTCGGTTTATGCGCTCGTACGGATTGGTGACCGAGGGCGGTGAGCATCAGCAGCGTCGAGCCGACGACCATGGCGTACACGCCGACGTCGAAGAACAACGCGCTGGCGATATGAATGTCGCCCAGCAGAGGCAGGCTGAAATGCCAGGTGTGCGTGGTCAGGAAGGGGTACCCGGCAAACAGCGCACCGAGCCCGGTAAGGGTCGCCGAGAACAGCCCGAAGCCCATCCAGCGCATCGGCCGCAGGCTCATCTGCGCCTCGACCCACTGGGTGCCGGCGACCATGTATTGCAGGATAAACGCCACCGACATCACCAGCCCGGCGACGAAGCCGCCGCCCGGTTGGTTGTGGCCGCGCATGAACAGGTAGAACGACACCACCAGCGCAATCGGCAGCAGCAGGCGCACCAGCACCGCCGGCACCATCATGAAGCCCAGGGCGGTGTCGCTGGCCTGGCGCGGGTTGACCAGGTCGGTGGCCACGTCCGGCGCGAGCTGGCGCTGTTGCGCCGGCAGTTGCATGCTTTCCTTGGACGGGCGGAAGCGGCGCAGCAGGGCGTACACCGTCAGCGCCACGGCGCCGAGCACGGTGATTTCGCCCAAGGTGTCGAAGCCCCGGAAGTCCACCAGCATTACGTTCACCACATTGCTGCCGCCGCCTTCGGGCAGGGCGCGACTCAAGTAGAACGAGGAAATGTCGTTGGGCGTCTGGCGCGTCAGCATCGCGTAGGACAGCAGCGCCATGCCGCCACCCACCACGGTGGAGAGCAGGAAGTCACGCAGGCGACGGACACGTGCCTTGCGCAGCGAGCTGGGCAGTGGCGAGACTTCTTCGATCCGCCGTGGCAGCCAGCGCAGGCCCAGCAGGATCAGCACGGTGGTCACCACCTCGACCACCAGTTGCGTCAGCGCCAGGTCCGGCGCCGAGAACCACACAAAGGTGATGCAGGTCATCAGGCCGCACACGCTGACCATGGTCAGGGCCGCAAGCCGGTGATACTTGGCCTGCCAGGCAGCGCCGAGGGCACAGGCAATCGCCAGCAGCCACAAGGTCACGAACACGATGGACCCCGGGATTTTCGGGCGGTCGCCCCAACTGATGCCGCTGTGCAGCATCGGGATCAGGCCGGCGATCACTGCCGCCAGCACCAGCAGGAACAGCTGGGTCTGCAGGCGTTTGGTGCTGATGCGTTTTTCGATCTTGCGCACGCCGCGCATCATCACTACCAGGCTGCGCTCGAAGCCGCGCTTGCCGTTGAAATAACTGATGATCGGCGGGTATTTGAAGCGCCCGCGCTTGAGCTGCTTGCGCAGCAGCAGGTACAGCACCACGCCACCGGACATCGCCACCAGGCTCATGATCATCGGCGCATTCCAGCCGTGCCAGATCGCCAGGCTGTACTCGGGCAGCACTCCGCCTACGACCGGCAGGGCGGCGGCGGCGAGAATCGAACCGACCACCTGGGCCGGGAAGATCCCCACCAGCAGGCAGGTGAACACCAGCAGCTCGACCGGCGCGCGCATCCAGCGCGGCGGTTCGTGTGGGGTGTGCGGCAGGTTGGTGGCGGTCGGGCCGAAGAACACGTCGACAGTGAAGCGCAGGGCGTAGGCCACGCTGAACGTACCGGCAATGGTCGCGATCAACGGCAGGGCGAACTCCACCCAGGCGGTCGAGGTGATGAACACGGTTTCGGCGAAGAACATCTCTTTGGACAGGAACCCGTTGAGCAACGGTACGCCGGCCATGGAGGCACTCGCGACCATCGCCAGGGTCGCGGTAAACGGGATCAACCGCACCAGGCCGCTGAGCTTGCGGATATCGCGGGTGCCGCTTTCGTGGTCGATGATACCGGCGGCCATGAACAGCGAGGCCTTGAAGGTCGCGTGGTTGAGAATGTGAAACACGGCGGCGACGGCGGCCAGCGGGCTGTTGAGGCCCAGCAGGAGGGTGATCAGCCCGAGGTGGCTGATCGTGGAGTAGGCCAGCAGGCCCTTGAGATCGTTTTGGAACATGGCGCAGTAAGCGCCGAGGAGGAGGGTGAGGGCGCCGGCACCGCCGACGATCCAGAACCATTCTTCGCTGCCGGACAGCGACGGCCACAGTCGGGCCAGCAGGAACACGCCGGCCTTCACCATCGTCGCCGAGTGCAGGTAGGCGGAAACCGGGGTCGGCGCCGCCATCGCGTGGGGCAGCCAGAAGTGGAACGGGAACTGTGCGCTCTTGCTCAGGGCGCCGATCAGCACCAGCGCCAGCATGACCGGGTACAGCGAATGCGCGCGAATCTGCTCGCCCGCCGCCAGCACCAGGTCCAGGTCATAGCTGCCGACGATATGCCCCAGCAGCATCACCCCGGCCAGCAGGCACAGACCGCCCGCACCGGTGACCATCAGCGCCATATAGGCACCCCGGCGTGCATCGGCGCGGTGGTGCCAGTAGCCGATCAGCAGGAACGAGAACAGGCTGGTCAGTTCCCAGAAGAACACGATCTGGATCAGGTTGCCGGAAATCACCAGGCCCAGCATGGCCCCCATGAAGGCCAGGAAAAACGCGAAGAAACGCGGCACCGGGTCTTCCGGTGACATGTAGTAGCGGGCGTACAACGACACCAGCGTGCCGATGCCCAGCACCAGCATCGAGAACAGCCAGGCGAACCCATCCATGCGCAGCACGAAGTTCAGCCCGAGGCTGGGCAACCACATGAATTCTTCGCGGATCACGCCACCGTGGGCGATCTGGGGGTAGAGCAGGGCGACTTGAATCGTGCCGACCAAGGCCACAAGGCCCGCCAGCAGGGATTCGGTGTTACGCGCATTGTGCGGCAGCAAGGCCGCCAGACAGCTGCCAATAAAAGGCAGAAGCAGTAGAACTATCAGGGACATAGGCTTCTAATCTGCGGGAGTTTGGGATGCATCATACGTGCCGCTTTCTCGATCACCAAACGGCAAGATGTGGCAGGATCCTACAGAGGTCGGAGACGGCAGCTATAAGCGGCAAGCTACAAGAGGATAGCCGAGGGTATATTTCTTGCCGTTTGCCGCTTAAATCATCAACCCTGGCTTTCCGGTTCAACCTCGGCTTTGGCGTCGACAACTTTCGAACCGCGCGTCTTCAGTTCACTGACAATCACCGCCACCACAATCAACGCCGCGCCCAGCATCGCCAGTGGCGGGAAGCGTTCCCCGGCGATCCGCCCGATAACCCCGGCCCACACCGGCTCGCCGGCATAAATCAATGTGGCACGGGTGGGCGAGACGCTCTGCTGCGCCCAGTTCATCGCTACCTGGATCACCGCGCTGGTCAAGCCCAGGCCCACGGCGCTGAATACCAGCAACCATGAAAACCCCGGCAACGCTTCGCCCATCGGCACCACCATCAAAAATGACAGCAGCGACGCTGTGGCCAGTTGCACCACCGTCACCCGGCGCACGTCCACCTGCCCGGCATAGGCGCCGATAAGGATGATTTCGGCCGCCACCGCGATCGCGCAGATCAGCGTGGCGATCTCGCCGGGGCTGAAGTTGAGCGAGGCTCCGGTCGGGCCGGTCAGCAGCATCAACCCGGTAAAGGCCAGCATGATGCCGATGCTGGGCATCAGCCCCGGACGGCGCCCCAGCACCAACCACTGCAACAGCGGCACGCACGGTACATACAGCGCCGTGATGAAGGCCGATTGGCTGCTTGGAATGGTTTGCAGGCCGATGGTCTGCATGCCGTAGCCGAACATGATCGAGGTGCCGATGAAGGCGCCCGCCTTCAACTCGAACAGGGTCAGGCCGCGCAGGGTGCGCAGGGAGAAGAAGCCCACCACGATGGCCGCTGCGGCAAAGCGCAGGCCTACGAAAAACATCGGCCCGCTGACCGTCATGGCATGCTGCACGAGCAAGAAGGTGCCGCCCCAGATCATGGTGATAAACACCAGCAGGCATTCGGCTTTGCTGAAACGGTTGAAACGTGGGGCGGTATTCGCGGCGGTCATGGCGGCTCGGTCTTGCAAGGGAAAGGCACGGACCGCACAATGCGCCGCACTGCTGGGCAGTATACTGCGCACACCCACCTTATGAGCAATATAGTGCACAAAGAAAATCCGCAACGGGCCTCGGTCCTGCAGCACGTCAGCCAGAACGTCAGGCGCCTGCGCCATGCCGCCGACCTGAGCCAGACTGCGCTCTCGGAAAAGTCCGGGGTGAGCCGGCGCATGCTGGTGGCCATTGAGGCGGGCGAGAAGAACGTCAGCCTGTCGACCCTCGACCGCGTGGCCGAAGCATTGGACGTGGCGTTCAGCGACCTGATCCAGGCCCCGGATGCGCCCGACCACAGCCGCATCAACGAGCTGGCCTGGGCCGGGGATATCCCCGGCAGCAAGGCGGTCTTGCTGGCCAGGGCCCACGCCCGTCGCGAAGTCGAGCTGTGGGAAATGCGCCTGGAGCCGGGAGATCGCTACAGCCCCGAGCCGGATCCGGAAGGCTGGAGTGTGCAGCTGTTCGTGTTCGAGGGAAGCCTGACGCTGCTATTGGACGAGGAAGAACGGCACGTCGCGGCCGGCGAGTTCTATATGTTCGCCAGCCGCCAGGTCCACGCCTATTGCAATCAGGGTGATGTGGCCGTGCGCTTTGTGCGCAACGTGGTGATCTAACTGTCTGCCAGGCAACAGTGGATGGACACTTTGCTGGTTTGAAACCCGCCCTGGTGCCCTGATTTACCAGCAACTCGCTGATTTTATTGGTGATTAAATTCAGGCACGACTCCTGCAGTCACTCCAGCATCCCATCGGAGCCTGGAGTCGGCCCATGTCAGCCCATCCTCAACACCCTGCCCATATCATCCGCTCGGATGCCGAAGCCATCGAGGTCGCCAAGCGCCTGGCCGAACGCTTCGCCGTCGACGCCAGCGTGCGTGACCGCGAGCGCCGCCTGCCGGTGGCCGAACTCGACGAATTCTCCACCAGCGGCCTGTGGGGCATCACCATTCCCAAGGCCTACGGCGGCGCCGAAGTGTCCTACGTGACCGTGGCCGAAGTGATCAAGTTGATCTCCGCCGCCGACCCGTCCCTGGGGCAAATCCCGCAGAACCACCTGGGCGTGGTGGACATCCTGCTGCAAACCGCGACCGAGGAACAAAAACGCCATTACTTCGGCAAGGTGCTGGCCGGCTACCGTTTCGGCAACGCCTTCTCCGAAGCCAAGAGCAAAAACGCCGGCACCTTCGACACGCAGATCCGCGTGCACGGCGACACCGCGCAAATCAACGGCGAGAAGTTCTACTGCACCGGCGCGCTGTTCGCGCATATCGTGCCCACCGTCGGCAACAACGAACACGGCCAGGCGTTTATCGCCTTTGTCGAGCGTGACGCGCCGGGCTTGAGTGTGATCGACAGCTGGGACGGCTTTGGCCAGCGCACCACCGCCAGCGGCGGCGTGACCCTCGACGGCGTTACCGTGCCCCTCAGCGCGGTAATCCCCGCCCACCAGGCTTTCGATCAACCCACCGCCAACGGCCCGATCTCGCAGATCATCCAGGCTGCCGTCGACACCGGCATCGCCCTCGGTGCCCTGGAGCAGGCGAAGATTTACGCACGCCAGGCGCGGCCATGGATCGACAGCCAACAGGATCACGGCTGGCAAGACCCGTTCACCATCGCCGCCATCGGCGACCTGGAATGGCGCGTGCACGGCACCGAAGCGATCCTCGCCAAGGCCGGCAAGACGGTGGACCAGGCGCTGGCCGAGCCGAATGAAGACAGCGTCGCCAACGCTTCACTGGTCGTCGCCCAGGCCAAGGTGCTGTCGGCGGAAACCGCCTTGCTCGCCAGCAGCAAACTCTTCGAACTGGCTGGCACTCGCTCGGTCACCGGCAAACACAACCTCGACCGTTTCTGGCGCAACGCGCGCACCCACACCCTGCACGACCCGGCCCGCTGGAAATACCACCTGATCGGCAACTTCGTGCTCAACGGCGTGAAGCCCGCACGCCACGCCTGGAACTGAGGAGCCTGACCCATGACTGCACTGAATCAAGCGCGCCAACTGCTGGACAGCACCCGCCGCGCCGTTGCGAAAAGTGACGACCCCTACGTGATCAGCCGCTTCGGCGACCTGCAAATCCGCGTGGACGTGGCCGCCGCCTTGCTCGAACGCGCCGAGACCCACCCGAGCCCGGTGGCCATCACCGAAGCACAGATCGCTGCCGCCGAAGCCCTGCTTTTTGCCAGCGCCACCGAATTCGAACTGACCGGCCAACGCACCGCATTACCGCCGAGCCTCGATGACCCGCTGCGCCACAAATACCAGGTTGTCGGCAACTACCATCTCAACGGAGTGCTTTGATGTCCCGTGAAATCCGCTTGAACGCCTTCGACATGAACTGTGTCGGCCACCAATCCCCTGGCCTGTGGGCGCACCCGCGTGACCGTTCGTGGCAGTACAAGGACCTGGAGTACTGGACCGACCTCGCCAAAATCCTCGAGCGCGGCAAGTTCGACGGCTTGTTCATCGCCGATGTGCTGGGCATCTACGACGTGTACAACGGCAACGGCGACGCGGCGATTCGCCAGGCAGCACAAGTGCCGGTCAACGATCCGCTGTCGCTGATCGCACCGATGGCACTGGTTACCGAACACCTGGGGTTTGGCCTGACGGCGTCGTTGTCGTTCGAACACCCGTACCCGTTCGCGCGCCGGCTTTCGACCCTCGATCACCTGACCAAGGGCCGCGTCGGCTGGAACATCGTCACCTCCTACCTCGAAAGTGGTGCGAAGAACCTGGGCCAGAAAGCCCAGACCGAACACGATGCGCGCTACGACTACGCCGAGGAATACCTGGAGGTTTGCTACAAACTCTGGGAAGGCAGCTGGGAGGAGGGCGCGGTGCTGCGTGATCGCGAGCGCCGGATCTTCAGCGACCCGAGCAAAATCCACGAGATCCGCCACGTCGGCAAGCACTTCCAGGTGCCCGGCATTCACCTGTGTGAACCGTCGCCGCAGCGCACGCCGGTTCTGTACCAGGCCGGCGCGTCGAGTCGCGGCAAGCAGTTCGCCGCCGAGCAGGCCGAGTGCGTGTTCGTCGCCGCACCGTCCAAAGTGCTGCTGAAAAAGACCGTCGCCGACATCCGCCGGCGTGCAGCCGAGGCGGGGCGCGATCCGAAGAAAATCCTCATCTTCAACCTGCAGACGGTGATCGTCGGCGAGACCGACGCCAAGGCCAAGGCCAAGTTCGAGGAGTACAAATCCTATGTCAGCTATGAAGGCGCGATGGCGCTGATTTCCGGCTGGACCGGCATCGACTTCAGCCAGTTCAAACCCGATGAGCCACTCAAGCACGTGCACACCAACGCCATTCAGTCAGCGGTGGAAGCCTTCTCCACGGCGGACCCGAACAAGGTCTGGACTCCGAATGAATTGGCCGATTGGGTGGGCATCGGCGGCTTTGGCCCGCTGTTTGTCGGCGGCCCGGAAACCGTGGCGGACCTGTTGCAGGAATGGGTGGAAGAGACCGATGTCGACGGCTTCAACCTGGCCTACGCGCTGACCCACGAAACCTTTATCGACGCCGTCGACCTGCTGGTGCCGGAACTGCAGAAACGCGGCGTGTACAAGACCGAATACGCCCAAGGCACCTTGCGCGAGAAGCTCTTCGGCGACGGTGCACGGCTGGCGCCGAACCATCCGGGGGCCGGTTATCGCGACCTTAAGGCCAGCGCAATCTAACTGACTCAAGCCGATCCCCGTGGGCGCCGGCAAGCCAGCGCCCACAGGGGAGCGGTGTCGAGTCAAATAATTCAGCCAGCGGACCACCGCACGCACACCCCTTGAATAGGAGCATCACCCCTATGAGCGTGCACGAACTCAAGCGTCCGCTGGCCCTGGAATGGCCTGCCGAACTGCTCGGCAATCTGCCCAAGGCCCTGGAGCAACTGCAGCATTGGGCGCAGATCACACCGCTGCACACCGCGCTTCGCCACAAGCGCCAGGGCCAGTGGTATGCCTGGCGCTGGATCGACGCGCTGCGCGATGTCGAGCGCCTGGCCGATGGCTTGCGCCAGCAGGGTTTCGGCGAGTCGTCGCGGCTGGCCCTCAGCGGTGCATTTGAGCCCAACCTGTTGCTGCTGGCCCTGGCGGCGCAGTCCGTGGGCGGGCCGGTGCTGACCCTCGCCGATCACCTCGACACCGAAGCCTTGCACCAGCAGCTATGGCGCATTCGTCCCACCCATTGTTATGTGCAGGACCGCCAACAGGCACGGCATTGGCCAGCCGCCAATCGACTCGATTTTGCCCAGCTGCTGGGCCCCACCGACCCGGCGCAGCAAGTGCAGCGCTGGTGGCAACCCAGCGGCGAAACCGCGCTGTGGAGCGAGGAGGGTACCCAGTGGCAGGGCGGCCTGGCGGTGGTGCTCGAGCAATGGCTGAACAGCGGGCACGGCCTGGCGTTCCCGGAAAGCCCGGCCTCGGCGCGGCGCGATCGCAGTGAAGTCGCTCCCACCGGCCTGCTGCTGTCGCCCGCGCGCCTGCAATCTTTGGCCGAGGATATCGAAAGCCGCCTGGCACCCCACGGCACCTGGCGCCGGCGCCTGTGCGACTGGGCCATCGCCCACCCGCACAGCGGCCTGCGCCGCCTGCTGAAAAATCGCGTGCGCAAACTGCTCGGCTTCCAGCGGCTCACCTACATCTGGCAGCCCCTCACTTCCACGACAGAGCCGACATGGCTTGCCGAATTCAAACGGGAAAGCGCATGACCCAGGCCATTCTCCAGGTGCGGGATATCTCGCTGTCGTTCAAAGGCGTGAAGGCGATCAATGCGTTGTCCTTCGAGGTGCGGCGCGGTGAGATCTGCGCGTTGATCGGCCCCAACGGCGCCGGCAAAAGCTCGTTGCTCAATGTGCTCAACGGCGTGTATCGCTTCGATGCCGGCGAGATCGTCTTCGAGGACCAGCACTTGCACCGCATCGATCCGCTGGGCGCGGCGCGCCGAGGCATTGGCCGGACCTTCCAGAACAATGCGCTGTTCAAGAAAATGAGTGTGCTCGACAACGTCCTCACCGGCCTGTCGCGGCACATGCGCAGCAGCTTGATCGAGCAGGCGCTGGGCTTGCCCCGCGCCCGCCGTGAAGCCGAGGCGTTCCGTCAGCGGGCGCAGGGCATCCTCGAGTTCCTGGAGCTGCAGGCCCACCGCGATGTGCTGGTGGGCAACCTGTCCTACGGCCTGCAAAAACGTGTGGAGCTGGGGCGGGCGCTGATCGCCGGGCCCAGCCTGTTGCTGCTCGACGAACCCATGGCCGGGATGAACGCCGAGGAAAAACAGGAAATGGCGCGTTTCGTCGCCGACGTAAACCGCGACCTCGGCACCACCGTGGTGTTGATCGAGCACGACATGGGCGTGGTCATGGGCCTGTCCGATCATGTGGTGGTGCTCGACTACGGGCGCAAGGTCGGCGACGGCACGCCGGCGGACGTGCAAGCCAACCCCGAGGTGATCGCGGCCTACCTGGGAGTCGCACACTGATGACCTTCTTCTTCGAAACCCTGCTCGGCGGCCTGCTCGCCGGTACCATGTACTCGCTGGTCGCCATCGGCTTCGTGCTGATCTACAAGGCCAGCGGTGTGTTCAATTTCGCCCAGGGCTCGATGCTGCTGTTTGCTGCGTTGACCTTCGTCAGCCTGCACGATCAGGGCGTGCCCTTTGCCCTGGCATTGCTGCTGACGGTGATCGTGATGATCGTCGGCGCGTTGCTCATCGAGCGCCTGGTGCTGCGCCCGCTGGTCAACCGTTCGCAGATCACCCTGTTCATGGCCACGCTCGGGCTGTCATTCATTATCGAAGGCCTTGCCCAGGGTTTGATGGGCTCGCAAGTGCGCGCGCTGGACCTGGGCATCGACGACGTGCCGCTGTTTGTCGGGCCGCTGATGCTCAGCCAGTTCGACCTGATCGCCGCGACCGTGGCCGTGGTGCTGGTGACGGTGCTTGCGCTGCTGTTCAACAAGACCCGCATCGGCGTGTCGTTGCGCGCGGTGGCGGATGACACCACGGCGGCGCTGTCGATCGGCATCAACCTCAACCGTATCTGGCAGATCGTCTGGGCCGTGGCCGGCGTGGTCGGGCTGGTGGCGGGGTTGCTGTGGGGCGCGCGCCAGGGCGTGCAGTTCTCGCTGTCGCTGGTGGTGCTCAAGGCCTTGCCGGTGTTGATTATCGGCGGCTTTACCTCGATTGGCGGGGCGATCGTCGGCGGGCTGATTGTCGGCGCGGCGGAGAACCTCGCCGAGGTGTACATCGGCCCGTTGATCGGCGGCGGCATCACGCCGTGGTTCGCTTATGTATTGGCCCTGGCCTTCCTGTATATCCGTCCCGCCGGCCTGTTCGGCGAGCGCGCCATCGAGCGAGTCTGAAACCATGTCGACCCCTGTTGCTCAACTCACCGCGCCGCTGTTACTGGTTCAACGGCGCGTGCCCTGGGGCCTGCTCGGCCTGTTGGCAGTGGCCTTTATCGGCGTGCCGCTGTGGGGCAATGACTATTGGCTCAACGCGATCCTGATCCCGTTCCTGGTGCTGTCCCTCGCCGGGTTGGGCCTGAACCTGCTTACCGGCTATACCGGGCAGACCTCCGTGGGCGCGGCCGGCTTCATGGCAGTCGGCGCCTTCGCCACCTATGGCTTCCTGTTGCGCCTGCCGGAGCTGGGCTTGCCGGTGGCGCTGCTCGGCGGCGGGATTATCAGCGCATTGGTCGGGCTGCTGTTCGGCTTGCCGAGTTCGCGGATCAAGGGCTTCTACCTGATGGTCACCACCCTGGCCGCGCAGTTTTTCCTGGAGTGGCTGTTCGTCAAATTCCCCTGGTTCTACAACTACGGCTCGTCCGGCACGATCTCGGCGCCGAAGCTGGCGTTGTTCGGGTACGACCTCAACACGCCGCTGGGCCGTTACCTGCTGACCCTGGTGACGGTGCTGCTGCTGACCTGGACCGCAATCAACCTGGTGCGCAGCCAGGTGGGGCGCAACTGGATGGCGATCCGCGACATGGACACCGCCGCCGCCGTGGTCGGCATCCCGGTGGTGCGCTACAAGCGCCTGGCGTTTGCGGTCAGCTCGTTCTACCTGGGGATCGCCGGCGCGCTGTGGGCCTTTGCCTACCTGGGCACGGCGAGTGCCAGCAGCTTCGATATCAACCGCTCGTTCCAGATCCTGTTCATCATCATTATCGGCGGCATGGGCAGCATCGCCGGCAACTTCGTCGGCGCGGCCTTCATCAGTTTGCTGCCGATCTTCCTCAGTCATGCCGGGCAAGCATTGTTCGGTGGGTCGGTGGATGCAGGGCAGTTGCAGAACCTGCAGAAAATCATCTTTGGCGTGTTGATCATCGTGTTCCTGATCAAGGAACCCGAGGGGCTGATTCGCCTGTTGCACAACCTGCGTGACCGTGTGCGGCAGTGGCCGCTGCGTTTCTAACATTCCCTCAAGAGAATTCCCATGCGTGCATCCTTGAAACGTTCCCTGGCCGGCGCCGCCTTCGCGCTGGCTGCCCTGGCCGGCGCTGTGCCCCCGGCGATGGCTTCGCCCGACCAGCAATTCATTCCCCTGGCGACCTACCGCGTGGGCGCCTACGCGTCCAGCGGCGTGCAGGTCTGGGCCGGGATGATCGACTACCTGCGTTATATCAACGAGGTCGAAGGCGGCATCAACGGTGTGAAGCTGGTGTGGCAGGAATGCGAGACCGAGTGGACGGCGGAGAAGGGCATCGAGTGCTACGAGCGCTTCAAGAATGGCCTGGATGGCGCGCCGGTCGCGGTGTACCAGCCCAACGGCGCCCCGGCGGCCTATGCCTTGAGCGAGCGCGCCGAGGTCGACAAGATCCCGCTGATCACCCTCGGTTACGGTCGCACCGAAGCCACTGACGGCACGGTGTTCCCCTATAACTTCCCGGTGATGCTGACCTTCTACAGCGAAGCCTCGACCCTGGTGAATTACATCGCCCAGCGTGAAGGCGGTTTCGACAAACTCAAGGGCAAGAAGATCGCCACGGTCTACCACGACTCGGCCTACGGTCGCGAAACGCTCGGCCCGCTGAAGTTGCTCGCAGAGAAATACGGCTTCGAAAATATCCAGATTCCGGTCGCCGATCCCGGCAACGAGCAGTCGGCGCAATGGCGCCAGGTACGCCAGGCCAACCCGGACTGGGTGTTCCTGCGCACCTGGGGCGTGTCCACCCCGGTGGCGGTGAAGACCGCCGCGCGTTTCGGCTTCCCGGTCGACCACATCATTGGCGATATCTGGGCCAGCTCCAGCGAAGACGTGCTGCCGGCCGGTGCCTCCGCCAAAGGCTACCTGGCGCTCACGCCGTACCCGGCCGGCGCGGATTTCGAGATCCACAAACGCCTCAAGCAATACATCCTCGATAAAGGCCACAGCGACCTCAAGGACCTGAAAAACTTCGGCAGCGTCTACTACAACTCCGGCTTGGTAAACGCCGCCGTGGCTGTGGAAGCGATCCGTACCGGCCAGGCCAAGTTCGGCAAGCGCCCACTCAATGGCGAAGAGGGCCGCTGGGGCCTGGAACACCTGAATATCGATGATGCGCGCCTCAAGGACATGGGCTACCTGGGCCTGATGCAGAACCTCAAGCTGTCATGCCGCGACCACGAAGGCGGCGGTTCGGCGCGGGTGCAGCAGTGGGAGGGCGCCAACTGGACGCTGGTCAGCGAGTGGATCGCCGCCGACCGCGCGCTGTTGCGTCCGCTGATCGATGAGAAATCGGCCGCGTTCGCCAACGAAAAAGGCCTGACGCCGCGTACCTGCACCGGGGATGAATAAACCATGAGCCAGCCCGCCGCCGACGCCGCACGCCCGTCACTGCTGACGGTCAACGACATTGAAGTGATCTACGACGGTGCGATCCTCGCGGTGGCCGGGGTGTCGCTGGAGGTGCCCAAGGGCGGTATCGTCGCCTTGCTCGGCGCGAACGGCGCCGGCAAGAGCACCACGCTCAAGGCGATCTCCGGGCTGGTGCGCGCCGAACGGGCCGAAGTCAGCCGGGGCACGATCGAGTACGCCGGCGCCGACCTGGCCGGTGTCGATCCCGGCCAGCGCGTGCGCGATGGCATGGTGCATGTGCTGGAGGGCCGCCATGTGTTCGGCCAGCTCAGCGTCGAGGACAACCTGCGCAGCGGCGGTTTCGTGCGGCGCCCGAGCCGCCAGGACCTGGAGCGCGACCTGGAGCGCATCTACGCCTGGTTCCCCCGGCTCAAGACCAAACGGCACACCCGCGCCGGCCTCACTTCCGGCGGCGAGCAACAGATGGTCGCCATCGGCCGGGCGTTGATGACCCGTCCTACTTTGGTACTGCTCGACGAGCCGTCCATGGGTTTGGCGCCTATGATCGTGCAGGAAATCTTCGAGATCATCGCGCAGCTCAATCGCGAACAGCAGGTGAGCTTCCTGATCGCCGAGCAGAACATCAACGTCGCGCTCACCTATGCGTCCCATGGCTATGTGCTGGATACTGGGCGCGTGGCCTTGAGTGGCAGCGCCGCTGAACTGCTGGCGCGGGGCGACTTGCATGACATTTATCTGGGTAAACAGTAAGGGCCAACCTGCATGACTGAAACCATCCGCAACGCCGATGTCCTGATCATCGGCGGCGGCCTGAGCGGCACGATGCTCGCCGTGCAACTGCTGCGCCTGCCGGGCCAGCGCCGGATCCTGGTGATCGAGCCGCGCGCCGAACTCGGGCGTGGCGAGGCCTACAGCGCGGTCGAGCTGGGCCACACCCTGAACGGCAATGCGGCGCGCATGAGCGTCGACCCCGACAATGCCGACGACCTGACCCAGTGGCTCACCGATTACATCGGCGCCGGCGGATGGCCGGAGTCGGCCGAGCAACCGGTGCCCGTCAGTGAACTGTTCCCGCCGCGCGGGCTTTTTGGCGTGTACGCACAGCAACGCCTGGCCGAGGCCAAGGCCTTGTCTGCGTCGACTGTCGAGCATGTGCGCGGGGAAGTGGTCGACCTGCAAGTGAGCGCCGATTCAACCCTGCTGACCCTCGATAACGGCCAGCAACTGCGCGGCACCCGCGCGGTGCTGGCTACCGGCATGTTCCCGGCGGCGCGTACGCCGCAGACCGAGTCCAGTGGCTTGAATGCCGCTGCGGTCGACCCGTGGGATGTGCAGGCGATGACCCAGATCGACGCGCAGGCACCCGTGCTGATCATCGGCTCCGGGCTGACCATGGTCGATGCCGTGGTGTCTTTGGAGCAGGCCGGGCATCGCGGGCCGATCGAGATTTTTTCCCGCCACGGACTATTGCCCCATGCGCGCCGCCAGCCGCCGAGCTGGGAGGATTTTCTCGCCGCCGACCACAGCCTGCGCAGCCCTCTGCAATTGCTGCGCGAGGTCCGTCGTCAATGCCGTCTCGCGCTGGCGCAGGGCATCGATTGGCAGGCGCCGCTGGACACGGTGCGTGCGCATATCGGGCGGTTGTGGAGCCAGGCCAGTGAGCGCGAGAAGCGCCAGTTCGTGCGGCATGTGCGGCCATGGTGGGAGAGCCATCACCACCGCTCACCGCCGTTGAGCGCGCAGTTGGTGGCGCGATTGCGGGAGGAAGGGCGGTTGCGCATTCGGGCGGCGTCGTTCAAAGGGCTGGAGTCTGGCGGCGAGGGCGTGACGATCCGCCTGCGCGCGCGTGGCGAGCAGGCGATCCGCCAGGTGTCGGGGGCGGCGCTGATCAACTCCAGCGGCATCGAATACGACTGGCGCCGCGTGGCCCGGCCGTTGCCGCGGCAGCTGCTCGAACGCGGGTTGATCCAGCCCGGACCCTTGGCGCTGGGGATTGCGGCGGATGCGTCGGGGGCGGTGCTGGATGCCGAGGGCAATGTCAGCCAGCGCCTGTTCGCCATGGGCCCGCCGTTGCGCGGGATGTGGTGGGAGAGCACGGCAGTGACCGACGTGGCGATCCAGGCCAAGGCGCTGGCTGCCAAGCTCACACAGCGCTGATGTGGAAGCTGGCTTGCCTGATTCCTGTGCCTGGCGCAGTTCCCACACTGGTTTGTGGCTGGCTTGATTCCTGTACCTGGCACAGTTCCACTGTGGGAGCTGGCATGCCTGCGATAGCGGTGGGTCAGTCAACCATGATGCAGCTGATCCACCGCATTCGCAGGCAAGCCAGCTCCCACACTTATTTGTGGCGGGACTGAATCCTGTGTCTGGGCACAGTTCCACTGTGGGAGCGGGCTTGCTCGCGAAGGCGCAGGGTCAGTCAACCATGATGCAGCTGATCCACCGCCTTCGCAGGCAAGCCAGCTCCCACACTGGTTGGTGGCGTGACTGAATCCTGTGTCTGGCGCAGCTCCCACACTGATTTGTGGCGGGCCTGATTCCTGTGCCTGGCGCAGCTTCAATGTGGGAGCGGGCTTGCTCGCGAAGGCGCAGTGTCAGTCAACCATGATGCAACTGATCCACCGCCTTCGCAGGCAAGCCAGCTCCCACACTTATTTGGGGCGGGACTGAATTCTGTGCCTGGCTCAGTTCCCACACTGGTTTATGGCAGGCCTGATTCCTGCGCCTGGCGCAGTTCCACTGTGGGAGCTGGCTTGCCTGCGATAGCGGTGGCTCAGTCACCCCTGTATCGGCAGATAACCGCAAGCCAGCCCCCCACATTTGAATATTCATTTATCCCGGGATCTTCACATACCCAGGTTTCAGGCCAAACACCTCCACCCCCTGCGGGGTCGATTGCCCGGTGGTGACCTTGACGCGCTCCACCGGTTTATCCATTGCCGCTCGATACTCCACGGTCATGTCCGCCTGGAGCGCCTGGCTTGGAATCACCATCGCCTGTTCATTGTTGTACGTGACGATGGTCAAGCGCGCACTCATCCCCAGCCGCACTCGCTGCAACTGCTGCGGGGTCAGCTTGGGGATCGACAGGGTCACCGGAAACTGCGCGCTGCCCTGGCCGTCGCTGGAAATCGCCAGGCCGCTGACCACGCTCACCGAGCCGCTCAGGCGCTCCCCATCAAAGCCGTCGCCCATCACTTCCACCGCCTGGCCCTGATGGAGCTGGTTGATGTCCAGCTCCGAGACTTTGGCGACGATTTTCAGCCGTTCGATATTGGCCAGGCCAAACAGCACCTGCCCCTGGTTGACCCTGCTGCCGGCCTGCACCGGCGCGTTGTTGTTGCCGCCGCCCTGAGTGGCGTTGTTGCCGGGCGGCGGCACCACGATCCCGGAAAACGGTGCCTTGAGCTCCTTGCCTTCGAGCAGCGTGTGCAGGGCATCGTATTTCACCGTCGCGTTGGTCAGCTCCATGTCCGCGATCTGCCGGTATTCGCCTTTGCCCTGGTCCAGTGCCTGTTGCAGCTCACTGCGCGCTGAAGCGAGGTCAAGCTGTTGCTGCTGGGTCTGCTGCCTGAGGTCGTCCAGTTCGTTGCGCGGAATGATGCCGCGCTGGAACAGGTTTTCGCTTTCGGTCAGCTTGCGCTGGGTGTTGCCGGCGCTCATTTCGGCCGTGCGCAGGCTGCGCCGGGCGCGGCTGACGGTGGGGCCGCTGTCCCAGTCCTGCATCTCTTGCACGGTGCGCCGTGCCTTGAGCTGCGCGGAGAGGGCTTCGCGCAATTGCACTTCGAGGATGGCCGGGTCCATGCGCAGCAGCACCTGCCCGGCTTCGACCTGCTGGCCTTGCTCCACCAGGTTGGCCTGCACAGTGCCATCGAAGGGCGCAGTGAGGGTCAGGGTGGTGTCGGGTTCGATCTTGCCCACCAGGCCGATCTGGTGCACCAGCGGGTCGGGCTTCACCGCCAACCATTGCTCGCCGGCGGTGGCGGGGCCTTCAGTCGGGTTGCGCAGGGCCAGCCCCGCGCCGGCCAGCAGCACGATCAATACAACCAACAGGCCTTTGTGTTTAGTAGTCATTGAGGGCGATTTCCCAACTTTCCAGCGTCATGCCCAGGGTCAAGTCAAGCTGGGTCTGGGCGTTCAAATAAGCGATCAGCGCATTGAGTTGCGCATTCTCGGCGTTGCGCAGGTCAGTCTCGAAGCTCAGCACCTGGAAGTTGGTGGAGCGTCCGGCGCTGAGTTTTTCGCGCTCGATCTCGATCTTGCGCCGCGACAATTCCACCGCGCGCTGGGATATCTGGTATTGCCGCCAGCGGGTGCCGAGGTCACGCACCACGTCGTTGACGCTGCGTTCCAGTTCCTGGCGCGCATCGGTGATGCGGATCTCCTGATCCTCCACATTCACCCGTGCACGCACTTCGGCCTGGCGCGTGCTGATATCGCCGATGGGGATCTGCACCTGCACTCCAGCGTAGCTGTCCCAAGTGCGGTTGTTGGAGCGGCCGGCATCGTTGTCGTAGGCGTCGCGGACCTGATTGGCGCCGGCCACCAGGTCCACCTGCCAGCGCCCGGAGTCCTTGGCGATCACCAGGTTGAGGTCGGCCTGCTGGCTGCCGAGCAGGGCGGCGAGGTATTCCGGTTGCTGGTTCTGCGCGAGGTTGAAGGCCTGGCGCTTGTCGATCTGCAGGGGGCTGGCCTCCAGGGCTTCGGTGGCGCGAATCGGCGTGGACAGGTCCAGCGCCAGCAAGCGCAGCAGGGCCAGGCGGCTGGTGTCGAGCTGGTTCTGGGCTTCCTCGACACCGAGTTGCTGGGTGGCGATATCGGCTTCGGTCTGCACGATTTCGAACTCGGCCATGCGTCCGGCGCTGATCAACGCCTTGTTCACCTCCAGCAGCGTGCCGGAGCGCTTGAGGGCGTCCTGCACGATGCTCAGTTGCTCCTGGGCACGCAGCAATTCGCGGTAGGTGGCGATGATCTGGCTGATGGTCTGGGCCACGGTGGCCTTGAGGTTCAGGCGGTTGGCCTGTTCCGACAGGCGAGACAGGCGCAGCGGCGCGGTGGTGGCGTCCCAGCCGGCGCCGCGCATCAATGGCTGGATGATCGCCAGGTCGAGGCCGTCGCTGCGGTAGCGGCCGGCGCGGTCGGCGTTGTTCAGTTGCTGGGTCCAGGCCATGCTCAGGCGGGTGCCGTACTCGCCGAGCAGGCTGGTGGCCGGGGCGACGTTGGCATTGCGCGCGTTGTCGGCCGAGCCACGGTTGCTGCGGTAATAACTGTTGAGGGTGAGCTTGGGGTTGAACACATCCTCGGCCACGCGCAGATCGAACTTCTGCGCCACCCGTTGCAGATACGCACTGCGGATCGCCGGGTTGTTGCGCAGGCCCAGGTACACGGCATCACCGAGGGTCATGTCGGTGGCCTGGGCCTTCAACGACACGCCCCGGTCGTAGCCGCTGCGGGTGGTGCTGGGGGCGGACGGCTTGATGACAATGTCGGCGGCCATGCCGTGCAGGCTGATCAAGGCGAGCAACCACAGCCATTTACTCATCGCGCAAGGCCTCCACCGGCTGCAGCCGCGAGGCCGAGACCGCCGGATAGATACCGAAGAACAAGCCCACCAGCAACGTGCTGCCCACCCCCAAGGGCAGCGCGGCGGTGGCCAGCGCAAATGTCCAGCCCGACATCCACGCGTACAGCCAGGCGCAGGTCATACCCAACACCGCGCCGCACAAGGCCCCCACTGCCGTGAGTGTCACGGCCTCGAGCAGGAACAGGTTGCGGATATCGCGCCGGCGCGCGCCCAGGGCCATGCGAATGCCGATTTCGCGGCGGCGTTCCGAGACGTTCATCAGCATCACGTTCATCACCCCCACGCCGCCGCCCACCAGGGAGATCGCCCCCAGTGCCAGCAGCAGGTAGGCGAACGTACGGCTTTGGCGGGTCATGCCATCGATCATTTGCTGAGGCACCGTGATTGCGACTTCATGATTGGGCGTTTGCGTTTGCAAGGCCGCGGCCGCCTGCTTAGCAATAAGGTCCATGTCCTGTTCGGGGGCGGCGCGGATGATCACATTGCCAATTTGCGGGGTGGCGTAGATGCGGCGCATACCCTCGGCGGGGAGAAACAGTGATTCGTTGGCCTGTACCGGCATCAGCATTGCGCGGGGCTGGGATTGCAGGATGCCGACCAGCAGAAACAAGTAGTCGTTGATGCGCACGCGATCACCCAATTTCAGCGGATCGCCCGGTGTACTCAACGCCTGGAACAGCTGGTCACCGATCACGGCGTAGGTCTCATTGGCGTCGAAGCTCGTCAGGAACCGTCCCTCGCGCACCACCAGTCGCATCGCGTCCTTGATATCGTCGGTGCTACCGACGAAGTTGGCATTGACGGTACGGCCATGGAACAGCAGGGGGCCGCTGAACAGCGTCAATGCGCCGATATGTTCGATCCCTGGTGCCGCCTGGCGCACTGCCTTCAGATCCAGGCGGGCGCGCATCGGCGCAGTATTGCTGCCCTTGGTGGCAAACTGGGCGACCAGCGTGTCGGTGCCCATGTCCTTGAAAATCATCGCGGCATCCACCGCCGCGTTGTGGCCGATATTGATCAACGCGACCACCGAAGAGCTGCCGATCACGATGCCGAGCAGGGCCAGGATCGAGCGCTTACCCAGGGTGCGCAGGCTCACCAAGGCTTCATGCAGCAGTTGGCCGAGACTCTGTTCGACCCGCAGGCTGCTCTGTGCCTGCCCCCTCATAGGCGCCCGGCCTCTTGCACCACGCCATTGCGTACCAGGATCTTGCGTTCCAGGCGCTCGGCGATGTGAGGGTCGTGGGTGACGATGATCAGCGTCACCTGCTGCTCGCGGTTCAACTCCAGGAGCAGGTCCATGATGTCCTGGGCGGTGGTGCTGTCGAGGTTGCCGGTGGGCTCGTCGGCGAGGATCACCGAAGGGTTACCCACCAGGGCGCGGGCAATCGCCACGCGTTGGCGCTGGCCGCCGGAGAGGTCGGCAGGGCGGTGATGGGCGCGTTCGGCCAGGCCGACCTGTTCAAGCATGCGCAGGGCCTGCTCCACCGATTCGTGACGCGACACACCGCGGTAGCTCAGGGGCAGGGCGACATTATCGAGGGCACTCAGGCGGGGCAGCAGGTTGAAGCTCTGGAACACAAAACCGATCTGCTGGTTGCGGATCGCCGCCAACTGATCGGGGCTGGCGCTGAAAATATCGTGACCGGCAAAGTGGTACTGCCCGCAATTGGGCAGGTCGAGCAGGCCAAGGATATTCAGCAGGGTACTTTTGCCGGACCCGGAAGCGCCGAGAATGCCGCAACTGTCGCCGCTGGCGATGGTCAGGCACACATCATTGAGAATGGACAGGTGTTGACCGGCCAGCTGATAGCTTTTGCCGATGCCTTGCAGGGAAATCAAGCCTGGGTGCGCGGGGGTATCTGTCATCATGACTACGCCTTCAGTCTCGACGCGGCCGCACTGCCCCCGGTAAATCCTTGTAACAAGTTCGGGAGCTGCCTGGAACGCATCACGGACTGGTTTTATTTCTTGTTTTTAAAATATTGTTTGAATACTAACCGTGTTCTACGCGCTTCGCCAGCCATGGATATAGAGCGGTTTTACCCTTTGAAATGATTTCCCCGACAGGCGAGCAGGCTCGGCAAAAACCCTTCAACTACCCTCAACGAGCCCGCCGGCAAAGGCTTTCAATCATATGGCGCAGTGTCACTACTTGCTTTCGATCAGCGGCCCCGGTATAAAAAATCAAATTATTTTTTAAAACAATATTTCCCACGTGGAACTTGTATGGTCGCGAAGAAACTCAGCGCTCCAAATGTAACCAAGACTCGACTGCTGGATGCGACAGAGGCTCTCTTCATCAAATACGGCTACGACGCCGTGCTGCTGCGGCAGATCACCGAGCGTGCCCAGGTGAACCTGGCCGCGGTGAATTATCACTTCGGGGACAAGGATTCCCTGATGAAAACCCTGCTGATGCAGCGCCTCGAGCCGCTCAACGAGCAGCGCCTGGAACTGCTGGCGCGCTGCGAAGCCGAATCCGACGGGCCGCTGGACTGCGACACGTTGCTCGGCGTGCTGTTTGCGCCGGCCATGGGCCTGGAGCGCAGTGACCCGGCGAGTGCCAGCGGGGAAGGGCGCTCGTTCATCCGGTTCCTGGGACGGGTCTACAGCGACACGTCGCCGTTTATCCAGGAATACCTCAAGGTCCATTACCAGCCGGTATTCCAGCGCTTTTTCGAAGCCTTTGCCCTGGCGCTGCCGGACCTGCCGCGCAATGAGCTCGGCGTGCGCCTGCAATTTGCCCTCAAGGCTATTTCCGGGGTCATGGCCGGCACCGAATTGCGCCTGCTGATGAACTCCATGAGCCTGGGACGTCCGGCCACCGACGCCGAAGTCATGGCCAAGCTGATCACCCTGGTGTCCGCGGCGATTCGCGTGCCCCAGCAAAGCCCGGAAGCCGAAAACGCCTTGGCCAAGGTGCTGGATACCCAGCGTGCCATTCGCGAGCAAGCGGCAGCCCCGGCCGCCAAGGCTACGCGCTGATAGTCCTGTAGATGCCGGTTTGCCGGCGAAAAACTCAAAGCGATAACGTTCAATTTCAAACTGAACGCGGCGCCTGGGTTTTTCGCCGGGGAGTCGATCCTGGCAAAAAACGCGCAAAAAAAAGCCCGCTGGGGCGGCGGGCTTGATGTGCAACGTTTGTAACGGATGAGGCTTTACCCTACGTCTTGGGATGTGAATAAAACGTGAAAAATATGTAAGAGAAAGTGTGAAAGTGTTGACGTAGTCATACACGTCCAAACCGATCCTTTAGATTTTCCAGAGCCCGGCGCTCTTGGCCAGGCGTTGACGCATCGCATCCACGTTCGCCGCCAACTGCACCGTCAACAACCGATACCCATCCAGCGCACTGTACACCGGCGCATCCAGCGCAGGTTCGTTGCCGGTGATGTGGCTCGGCCGTTCCAGCCGTTCCGTCACCCCCGACTTCAACGCCCGCGCCATTCCCACCAGTTGCACCCGGATCTGCCGGTGCTCGGCTTTCAACATCACCTGCATGCGCGCCATCGCCTGTTCATCGCGCGGGTCGGGCCGGGTGTTGCCGAGGATCTCCAGGGTGCTGATGCACATGCGCAGGTGGCGCTGGATCGCGTCCAGCTCGGTCATGGAGATGCGCACTTCCTTGGACACCGACGGCATCAGCGAGCGCAGTTGCAGCATCGCCGCGTTGAGGCGGTTGAGCAGTTTCAGGTGTTCATCGTCAGTCACCGACTGGCCATTGATGATGCGGCTATAGATCGCGGCGCAGTCGCGCAGGGCGCTGGCCAGGTTGTAGCGCCATGAGTACACGGCATACAGCGGCAGGGCGAACGAGAAGGCCAGGGCCAGCACGATACCGATCAGGATATCGACCGTGCGCCACAAACCGTCCGAGATCGGGTTGTCGCCATGCCCCGCGACGATAAACACAGTGATCGCCGACAGCAGCGCGATGTACCCGCCCTTGCCGATGGCGTGGTAGGAAAAGAACCCGCACACCACTGACATCAACAGGTAGGTGAGCAACGGCAGGCCGAAGTAGGCCTGTTGCACCACCAGCAGCAAGCCGACACTGGCGCCGATCAGGGTGCCGTAGGCGCGCTCCACGGCTTTCTTGCCGATATTGCCGTGGTGCTGCAGGCCGCCGATCACGATCAACATGGTCACCGAGGCCCACTCACCATGGGGCAGGTTGATGCCGGTGGTGAGCAGGATCGTTGCCAGCAGGCCGATGGACACGCGCACGGCGTGGATCAGCTTGGCATGCCGATAGCGGCGGTAGGGGTCGAGCAGGGGGCGCAGCAGGCGCCGGGCAAACAGGGGCAGGTTCATCGGTATTGAAGGGGCCTCAAAAAGTCAGGGTTAACTCGATCCACTGTGGGCGTTGGCTTGCCTGCGATAGCATCCACCCGGTGGGGCTGCAGCACCGAGGTGTTTGCATCGCAGGCCAAGCGCCTACAGAAGCCTGCTGTCAGAAAATGTAGTCGGTGGTCAGGAAGCTTGAGTCACGGTTGCGCAGGATGTCGCTGACCAGCGCCTTGTTGCTTTCCTGGAATTTGGTGGCCACCAGGGTGCGGATCGAGAACACGCGCAGCGCGTCATGTACCGACAGCGTGCCCTCGGCCGAGTTCTTGCGCCCATTGAACGGGAAGGTGTCCGGCCCGCGCTGGCATTGGGCGTTGATATTGATACGGCCGACCTGGTTGGCGAACGCGTCGACCAGGCGCCCGACTTCCACGGCATTGGTGCCGAAGAGGCTCAGTTGCTGGCCGAAGTCCGAGTCGAGGACGTACTCGATCACGCTGTCCAGGTCGCGGTAAGGCACGATCGGCACCACCGGGCCGAACTGTTCCTCGTGGTACACGCGCATCTGCGGGTTCACCGGGTACAGCACGGCCGGGTAGAAGAATGTGCCGCGCGAGGTGCCGCCATTGGTATTCACCACCTGGCCCCCGTGCTGGGTCGCATCCGCCACCAGCGCGTTGAGGTAGTCGACCTTGCCGGCTTCCGGCAGCGGTGTCAGGGCGACGCCGTCTTCCCACGGCATGCCCGGTTTCAGGGTGGCCAGCTTGGCGTTGAATTTCTCGATAAAACGCTCGACCACGTCCTCGTGCACAAACAGGATCTTCAGCGCGGTGCAGCGTTGGCCGTTGAACGACAGCGAGCCGGTGACCGCTTCGCTGACCGCATTGTCGAGGTCCACTTCGGGCAGCACGATGCCGGGGTTTTTCGCATCCAGGCCCAGTGCGGCACGCAAGCGGTGCGGCTTGGGGTGCAGCTTCTTCAAGTCGCTGGCGGCCTTGTTGGTGCCGATGAACGCAAAGATATCGATTTTGCCGCTGGCCATCAGCGCACTCACGGTTTCACGGCCGCTGCCGTAGATCACGTTGATTACCCCGGCCGGGAAGCTGTCGCGGAACGCTTCCAGCAGTGGCCGGATCAGCAGCACGCCGAGCTTGGCCGGCTTGAACACCACGGTGTTGCCCATGATCAGCGCCGGGATCAGCGTGGTGAACGTCTCGTTCAGCGGGTAGTTGTAAGGCCCCATGCACAGCGCCACGCCCAGCGGCACGCGGCGGATCTGCCCGAGCGTGTCCTGTTCCAGCTCGAAGCGGCTGCTGCGCCGGTCGAGTTCCTTGAGCGCATTGATGGTGTCGGTGATGTAGTCGCAGGTGCGGTCGAACTCTTTCTGCGAGTCCTTGAGGTTCTTGCCGATCTCCCACATCAGCAGCTTGACCACCGCATCCCGCTGTTCGCGCATGCGCCGCAAAAACGCTTCGACGTGCTGGATACGGTCGGCCACGCGCATCGTCGGCCATTCACCCTGGCCCCGGTCGTAGGCGCGCACGGCGGCATCGAGCGCGAGGAGGGCGGTGTCGGCGTCGAGCAGCGGCGTGCTGCCGATATGCACCCGCTCGTCCCCCAGCTGTACCGGGCTGAGCACCTGGGCCAATGGGCCGTTCCATACCTGCAACTGGCCATCTACCAGGTAATCACGCTGTTCAATGGGCGCCGCCAGGCGAAACTGTTCGGGAATGTCCGCGGCGGAGGCGGGAAACAGCTGGGCGAGCAGGTTGCTGGTGGTCATGTCACTACCCCTGGAATAGTTGCAAAACATGACTAGAGAGTCACCCATCCAAGGTCTGTATGGCAAGGGCCAGACGCGTTACAGCAGCCCGCCGGCTGGCTGCGCCGGGCGAAAGCGTCCCGTGCAGTGCAGGTCACGCCCAAGGGGTGGGCGCAGTTGAAGGCGCAGTTGGGCCTCGATCCGCGCTGCCTGGAAAACCTCGAGCACAAGCCCGCGCTGGCCGCGCGCGTTGGGGTAAACTGCGCGGCTTTTCAGAAGGAGTTCACATGAGTCAGTACCAGCCGGGCATTCTTGCCGCACCGGTGCCTTTGCAGGCACGCCACCTGTTTTTTGCCGTGGATACCCTGGCAGCCGTGCCCGCTGCGCTTGACGCGCTGGTGCAACTGGCCGATTCGGCGGCAGTGGTCGGGTTGGGTGAACCGCTGGTAAACGCGCTGGGCGCGCGCATTGACGGCTTGCGTGTATTCCCGGCGGTCAGTGGTCCGGGGGCGCACAACCCGTCGACCCAGCAGGCGTTGTGGGTGTGGTTGCACGGCGTGGATCGCGGTGAGTTGCTGTTGCGCAGCCGTGCGCTGGAGAAGGCCCTGGCGCCGGCGTTTCGCCTGGAGCAATCGACGGAGGGGTTCCGCTTCAAGACCGGTTTTGACCTCACCGACTACGAGGACGGCACCGAAAACCCACACGACGACGCCGCCGTTGACGCCGCCCTGACCGACAGCGGCGCCAGCTTTGCCGCGATCCAGCAATGGCAGCACGATCTTGACGGGTTTGCCGCATTGCCCGCCCAGGAGCGCGACCACATCATTGGCCGTCGCCATGGCGACAACGAAGAGTTGGAGGACGCCCCCGAATCCGCCCACACCAAGCGCACTGCCCAGGAGAGCTTCGCCCCGGAAGCGTTCGTGGTGCGCCGCTCGATGCCATGGGCCGAGAACGGCCAGGCGGGGTTGATGTTCCTCGCGTTCGGCCATTCCTTCGATGCGTTTGAAGCGCAACTGCGCCGCATGAGCGGGTTGGAGGATGGCATTGTCGACGGGTTGTACCGCATCAGCGCGCCGTTGACCGGCGGCTATTACTGGTGCCCGCCGGTCAAGGACGGGCACCTGGACCTGAGTGCGATGGCGGTAACCGCGCCGCTCTGAAAAGGCGCTGCCGGCGGGTTTGACCCTGCGCACTCGCCAGGCCCGTTCACACCTTGAGTGTGCCGGGCCTTGCCTCTGCAGGCCGTCCGTCCCGCAAATTCCCCCTCTGCGCAAACGACGGCCTCAGCCCCGCACCACGGCAATGGCTGCTGCCGTGTATCCCACTGTATCCCCGCACCTTGCTGATACACCGGCATGACGTTCTGGCGTGTTCGCGACACAGAGCGGATACACGCCTGGCTTTAACTCTGTCCACCAGCCGGCGCCGGCGGTCACGTACCGCCACTCGCGCCCTGGTCACACTCAGTCAAGCCAGGAGATACACCGATGAAGCGTTCCTACGCAGCCCTCGCGGCCACCCTTGCGCTGTCCCTCAGCGCCTTTGCGGCGGTGGCCCACGCCGATGAACCCAAGCCCCAGGAAAAATGCTTCGGCGTGTCCCTGGCCGGGGCCAACGACTGCGCCGCCGGCAAAGGCACCTCGTGCGCCGGCACCGCCACCGCCGACTACCAGGGCAACGCCTGGGTACTGGTGGACAAAGGCACCTGCACCCAGATCAAGACGCCCAAAGGCTACGGCAGCCTGACGGAGCAGCCGTGATCCAGCGCCTGCTGCCACCGGCACTGCTGTTGCTGGTCGCGCGGCTGGGGATCGCGGCGGTGTTCTTCCTGTCGGGACGCACCAAGGTCACAGGCTTTCTTGAACTCAAGCCTTCGACCTACACGCTGTTTCGCTCGGAATACGCCTTGCCGTTGATCCCGCCGGAGTGGGCCGCCCACCTGGCGACCTACGCCGAGCACCTGTTCCCGCTGCTGCTGGTACTGGGCCTGCTGACCCGTCCGGCCGCCGCCGCGCTGCTGGGCATGACCCTGGTGATCGAGGTCTTCGTGTACCCCGACGCCTGGCCGGTGCACCTGACCTGGGCGGGCCTGTTGCTGCCGCTGCTGGCGTATGGCGGTGGGGCCTGGTCGTTGGACCGCGTGATCCGGGCTAAACGTTGCAACCCTTAATGGAGACATCCTGATGCGTATGCTTTCTTCCCTGGCCATTGCCATGGCCATGACTGTTCCGCTGTTGGCCCAGGCGGCCGACGCACCTCAACCCGGCACCGGCAAGAGCGTGGTGATCGTGCCCGGCTCGTTCGTCGACGGCTCTGGCTGGCGCGTGGTCCACGACATCCTGATTCACAAGGGCTACAAGGTCACCGTGGTGCACCAGGGCCACGAAAACCTTGCCGCCGATGTGGCCGAAGCCCGTGAAGTGCTGGAGCAGCAGGTCGGCCCGGTGGTGCTGGTGGGCCACAGTTCCGGTGGCGCGGTAATCTCGATTGCCGGCGACCGCGACAAGGTCAAGTCGCTGGTGTACGTCGCGGCCCTGCAGCCGGAAGTCGGCGAAAACATGGCCCAGTTGATCGGCTCGATGCCGGCGCCGAGCGATGACATCAAGCCGAGCCGCGACGGTCACCTGTTCTTTGATCGCGCCCGGTTCAATGCCGACTTTGCCGCCGACCTGACCACCAACCGCACCGATTTCATGGCCGCCTCGCAGGTTCCGGCGACCACGGCGTTGTTCGGCGGCACCGTGTGGGCCGCGGCCTGGCACAAGAAGCCGAGCTACGCGGTGGTCTCCACCGAAGACCGCGCCCTGAGCCCCGACCTGCAGCGCTGGATGTACCAGCGTGCCGGCTCCAAGGTCACGGAAATCAAGGCCAGCCATTCGGTGTACATCTCCCAGCCCGAAGCCGTGGCGAAGGTCATCGAAGACGCGGCTGCGGTCATCAAATAACCCACACCCCCAAAAGGAAAACACCATGAACACTGCACTCAAATCCCGCTTGAGCCTTGCCGCTGCCGCCGCCCTGATCGCCATGGCGTCTGCTTCATTCGCCACGGCCGCCAGCGCCGCCGACCAGCAGGAAAAACCCGGCCGCTGCTACGGCGTCAACACCTGCAAGGGCACCAGCCTGTGCGCCACCGCCAAGAACGACTGCAAGGGCCTCAACAGTTGCAAGGGCGAAGGCGTGATCGTCAAGACCCCCTCCGAATGCCTCAAGGCCGGCGGCACCCTGACTGAGCCGAAGTAACGCCCCTGGGTGGCGAGCCAGCTCCCTCGCCACCGTTTTTGATGGAGAAGCGATCATGTCGAATTCGACCGCGCACTTTGCAGGCTACGGCCTGGGGCTGCGCAAGGAGCACTACTGCGACTTCCTGGAAACCTCGGTGCCGGTGGATTTCGTCGAAGTGATCTCCGAAAATTTTATGGTCGCAGGCGGCCAGCCACGGCATATCCTGCGCCAGGTCCGCGAGCGACACCCGGTGGCGCTGCACGGTGTATCGATGTCGATTGGCAGCGCCGAAGGGCTCGACCCGGACTACCTGCGGCGCCTCAAGGCGCTGGTGGACGAGATTGACCCGCTGTTCGTCTCCGACCACCTGAGCTGGTCGCGCAGCGGCGCGTTCAACGCCCACGATTTGTTGCCCGTGCCCTACACCGACGAAGCACTCGACCGCGTGTGCGCGAATATCCACCAGGCCCAGGAAGCGCTGGGCCGCACCCTGTTGTTTGAAAACCCCTCCAGCTACCTGGCCTTCGAGGGCGCGTCCATGAGTGAGTGGGCTTTTATCACCGCCATGGCCCAGCGCACCGGTTGTGAGCTGCTGCTGGACGTCAACAATGTGTATGTCAGTGCCAGCAACCATGGCTTTGATGCACGGGATTTTCTCGACGGGATCCCGGCCGAGCGCGTGCGCCAGATTCACCTGGCCGGCCACAGCCAGGGCGCCGAGTTATTGATCGACAGCCATGACAGCCCGGTGTGCAGCGGGGTCTGGGACCTGTACGCCGAGGCCATCGCACGGGTCGGGCCGGTGGCGACCATGATCGAGCGCGACGATCACCTCCCGCCTCTCGCCGAGCTGCTGCATGAGTTGTCGATGGCGCGTGCGGTGGGGGCGCGGCGATGAACCTGGCCGAATTCCAGCAGACCTTTCGCCACTGGCTGGTCAGTGCGGCGGATGACGCTGCGAGCGCGCTGGGCAATCATCGCGCGGGCCTGGCGGTGTACCAGAACAACTATCGCGCGCAATTGGTCGCGTGCCTGGAGCAGGCGTTTCCCCACCTGCGCCGTTGGCTCGGTGACGAGGCCTTCCTGGCCGCCAGCATTACCCATATCGACCGAAATCCGCCGCACGCCTGGACCCTGGATGCCTATCCCGAGGGGTTTTACCCGACGTTGCTGGAGGTGTTCCCCCACAACCCGGACGTGCATGAGCTGGCCTGGATCGAATCGGCCCTCAACCAGGCCTTTGTCGCCGCCGATGCCCAACCTTTGACACTGGAGGCGCTGGCCACGCTGGAGTGGGACACGGCGGTACTGCGCCTCGCGCCGTCCCTGCGTTGCCACGCCCTGACCACCAATGCCGATGCCATCTGGTCGGCGCTGTGGCAGGCGCAGCCCGCACCGCCGGCGCAGATGCTGGAGGCGGCGGGCGGCGTGCTGGTGTGGCGGCGCCAGTTCACCTCGCGTTTGCGCCAGGTGGATGCGTTGGAGTTTCAAGCGCTTGCGCAGCTTCAGGGCGACGGCAGTTTTGCCGGGTTGTGCGAATGGCTGGTGGCGCGGCTGGGCGAAGAGGCCGGCGTGGCGCGGGCCGGTGAATACCTGGCCGGATGGCTGGGCAGCGAATTGATCGTGGAGGTGAGTGATGGTTGATCGGCGTGGTTTTTTACTGTTGGCCGGCGTGACCGTGTCGATGCCGACGTTGGCGCTGCAACAGGTCAGCACCGATGAATTCGAGATGCGTTATGAAGCCGCAGGGCCGGAGGAGGGCCACGCGATCCTGTTGTTGGCGGCGGATGTCGGCGCGTTCGCCGAAATGACAGCGCCGTTGGCGGCCCAGGGCTTTCGCGTGATCGTGCCGTCCCTGCGCAGCGCCGACGAGGCGGTGCTTGGCCAGGACGTGCTGGAACTGATGAACGCCCTGCACATCCCCGAGGCGCTGCTCGCCGGCCTGGAACTCGGCGCGCGGGTGGCGGCCCGGACGGCCAGCCTGAAGCCGAGTCGGTGTGTGGGCATGGTCACGCTCAACACCTCGGCACAGGCCGGCTTCGCCGAAGCGGTGGCATTGATGGCGAACACCGCGCACTGGCGAACATGAAAATTTCGACAGCCAGGCAATCACTCACTGAAAAAATCCCGATCTGCCCGTAATCTAGACACCTTTGCCACCTGTGCGGATTGTTCATGTCTTCTGTTGCCGATGGGCTGCCCCTCAACAAACGCCTGCCGGCCGTGATCGCGATCTCCCTGGGGATCGGCATGGCCACCCTGGACACGGCCATCGTCAATACCGCACTGCCTACCCTGGCCGAAGGGATCGGCACCGATTCCGCCTCGGTGATCTGGGTGGTCAACGCCTATCAACTGGCGATTATCGCCACGGTGCTGCCATTCGCGTCCCTGAGTGATGTGCTGGGGCATCGCCGCGTTTACCTCGGCGGGTTGCTGGTGTTTATCCTCTCGTCGCTGTTTTGCGGGCTGGCCGGTTCGCTGGTCACGCTCACCGCTGCGCGGGTGGTGCAAGGATTGGGGGCGGCGGCGATCATGAGCGTGAATACCGCGCTGCTGCGGCATATCTACCCGTCGAAAATGCTCGGGCGTGGCCTCGGCTATAACTCGCTGGTCGTCGGGCTGGCGTTTACCCTGGGGCCGACCGCAGCGTCGGCCATCCTCTCGGTGGCGACCTGGCACTGGCTGTACCTGATCAACGTGCCTTTGGGGCTGCTGGCCTTGGCGTTGGGATTGCGCTCATTGCCGACCCTGCCGATGACCGGGCACGCCTTCGACCGGTTGGCGGCGGTGCTGTGTGCCGGGCTATTCGCCTTGCTGGTGCTGGGCCTGGGCACGGCGGTGCATGGCGCCCAGGGCGCGCTGACCCTGGGCCTGATCGCCGTTGCGCTGGTGTGCGGTGCGTTGTTGTTGCGTCGCCAGGCCGGGCACCCGGCGCCGATGCTGGCCCTGGACCTGTTCAAGCGGCCGGTGTTTGCCTTGTCGTCCCTGACGGCAATCTGTGCCTTCAGCGCCCAGGGCCTGGCGTTTGTGTCACTGCCGTTCCTGTTGCAGGCGGTGCTGGGGCATAGCCAGGTGGAAACCGGTTTCCTGATGACGCCGTGGCCGGCGGTGGTTGCGGTGATGGCGCTGGTGGCCGGACGCCTGGCGGACCGCGTATCGCTGGGCGCGTTGTGCGGCATCGGCCTGCTGATGCTGAGTGTGGGCATGGCCGCACTGGCGAGCCTGGGCAGCGGCGCCTCGGCGTTCGATATCGGTTGGCGCATGGCGTTGTGCGGTGCCGGTTTCGGTTTCTTTCAGTCGCCCAACCTCAAGGCGTTGATGACCAGCGCGCCATTGGCACGCAGCGGCGGTGCCAGCGGTATCGTGGCGATTTCACGCTTGCTCGGGCAGACACTGGGGGCGTCGTTGGTGGCCTTGTGTTTCCACCTGTTTGTCGGCAGCGGCCCGCAGTATGCCTTGTGGCTGGGCTGTGCATTCGCGCTGGTGGGCGCCGTGGCCAGTGGCTTGCGTTTGCTGCCCTACGGGAAAAAGCCGTTGTAAAACCCGCGGTGGGAAGGCTACCGTGGCGACCTGAATATTTCGGGATGTTTCAGATTTATGTCCAGCCTGGCCCTCCGTACCGCTGATACCCAGTCCCGCCGCGCCGCGCTGACCCTCGCCTTATGCCTGCCCAGTGACGTGTTGCTCTACCTGTTGCTGCCCATGGAGTCCCAGGCCTTCGGCATCACCCTGGCGCAGGCCGGGGTGCTGTTGGCAGCCAACCGCCTGGTGCGGATTTTCGGTTACCGCCATGTGTTGAATTTCTACGCGCGCAACGGCGACCGGCTGACCTGCATGATCGCCGCCGGGGCCGCCACGCTGTGCGCGCTGGGCAATTCGGTATTGTCGGGCTTTGCGGCGCTGCTCGGGCTGCGACTGGTCTGGGGCTTGTGTTTTGCCGCGTTGAACCTCTCGACCCAAGTGCTGGCGACCGCGGAACCGGCCGGTGCCGCGCGCCGGGCAGGGCGGTCGCGGGCGTTGATCGCCCTCGGGCCGATGCTGGCGTTGCCACTGGGTGGCTGGCTGACAATGTGGGCCGGGCCGCGTCCGATTTTTCTGATTCTGGCCGGGTGCTGCCTCGTGGGCTTGTGGATGGCGCGCGGCCTGCCTACTGTCGGACATGATTTGCACAGCACCCCGGGGCGGCGTTTCAAGTGGCCCGACAGTGTGGCGCTGTGGTCGTTTATCGAAGGGGTGGCACTCGACGGGCTGTTTATCTTTGGCCTGTCGATCCAGGCGCAGAAGCTGCTCGGTGGCGATGCGGTGTTGATCGCCGGTGGCTTGATGGCGCTGCGTTATGTCTCCGAAATGCTCCTGAGTCCCCTCGGCGGCCATGCGGCCCAGCGCTTTGGTGCGACGTCGATGCTGTTGCTGTTTTCGTTCCTGAGTGCCCTGGCCCTCACCGCATTCGGCAGCTATTGGGTGATTGTCGGCGCAGCGGCGGTGCTGGTGCTGCGTGCGCTGCAACTGCCGTTGGTGACCACCCTGGTGGCCGAGCGCAACCCCGGTTCGATGCGCGTGTCGGCCCTGGCCTCCAATGCGGTGTGGCGTGATATCGGCGCGGGCCTCGGGCCGTTGCTGGCGGGCCTGCTGCTGCCGATCGCCTCGGCACCGTGGGTGTTCGGCGTGGCCGGCGCGGCGATTGCCGTGAGCGCGGTGTTCTGCTGGCGCGCGAGGATTTCCAACTGACAAGCTGAGGTTGTGTGTGTCCCGACAAGAACCCTTGATACAGGTGCTGGACGCTGCCTATCGCCACTGGACCGGCCAGGGACTGCCGGCGCCCGCTCACCTGGATCTGCAACAACGCCTGGACTGGCTGCACACCCAGGCGCCCTACAGTCTGTTGGCCCATGATGGCGCAGCGGACCCGTGTTTTACCTACGTGAATGAATGCGCCTTGCAGTGCTTCAAATACCCGCGCGAGCGCTTTATCGGCATGCCGTCGCGGTTCAGTGCCTCGGAACTGGACCGCGCCGCGCGCCAGGCGCTGCTGGAACAGGTCAGCGCCCATGGCATCGCCGAGGGCTACAGCGGTTGGCGGGTGGACGCGCATAACCAGCCCTTCATGATTTATGCCGGGGTGGTGTGGACCTTGCTCGATGCGGCGGACCGGCCCTGCGGCCAGGCGGCGCTGTTCTGGCCGGATCGGCAACGTATCGGCGTATTGGCTTAAGCGCTTTTAAGACGTTCCAGCCAGGCGGGATCGAGGCGGGTTTGCTCGGTGTCGATCCCCAGTGCCTGCATTTTCGTAGCGTGCGCCAGGATCTCCCCGGCCAGTTGCGCCTGGGCGCTGGAGTTGGCGTCCAACGCGTGCATCTGCGTCAGCCCCAGGTGGTAGAAGCGCAGCAGCTTGATCGCAGTCGGATCATCGGCCTGCACGCGCGCGGTGACGGTGTGCATCACATTGGTCACGCTCATCAGGCTGCGCTTGAGCTGCCAGCCATACACCGCTGCCGCCAGCCACGGCTGGTTCCAGAACAGCCCGCGCACCAGGGCGACGGTAACCAGCACCCCGGCAAAGACGCCGCCGACATTGAAACGCACGTTGTCACCGCCGGGCTCGCCGAACAGCATCACCGCCAGGCTCGACAGCAGCATCGCCAAGGCCAGGAACAGCACCGCCACGATCAGCGTGCTGCGGCGGGTCTGTTGGCGGTAGGTGACGGGGTCGCAGGGTTTGAGTTCGAACATCCGGGTCATTTCTCCACTTAGGGCTGGCATCTTCGCATGCTTTGCGCAATCAAGTTGAACGATGGTTCCCAGGGCTTTCTCTAAACCTGGGTACACCACAACCCCCGTGAGGTGAACCATCATGCCCGACTACAAGCAGCCGCCACCCGGTACCCCCGACCCCGATCGCACACCCGGTGAAGAAGAGCGCGACAACGATGCGTTGCGCCCCAACGACCCGAAAGAGCGTGACGAACACGATGATGTCGAGCGCGTCGAGGAAGACCTCGAAAACCTCCACGACCAGGCTCGCCCGCTGTAACAGGAGACGGTAATGAACAAACGCCCAGATGGCCCGGCTTCCAACGAACAGGCGCGTGACAAGGATGAGTTGGGCTTCGACCCGGACTCGCCGGACGTGTCCGACCCGCAGGTCGACCCCATCGGTGCGGCAATCGCGCCGTTGGATCAGAAGGATAAGGATGAGGCAAAAAAAAAGCCGCCCTACGATCCGTTGGGCGACTTGAAGAAGTAAACGAGCCCCGCCATTGAGCGGGGCTTTTGTTTACTTGGGTGGTGTCCAGGTCACTTCGGTAATCCCGTATTTTTCTGCCCAGGGACGCGTGGTTTTCTTCACCTGCTCGTGACCCACGCGGCCGATACGGCTGACGTGTGCAATGTCGGCATCAACGGCCGCCCAGTGCCAGGCCTCGGCGTTGTTCATCACTTCGGCGCGCACTACAAAGGACTTCGGTTGACCGTGCAGCTGATAGTGGATGGTGTAGATTTTTGCGGTACTCATGTTGCCTCCCTGTCTTGTTATAGATGGATACGGGAGTGTTCAAAAAGGTTCATTCAAAATGACAATCCGCACGTCGGCACGGCATAGTGACGCACCCGCCCCGTGCCCAAGGACCGTGTCATGCCGCGACTGATTCATAGCCAGCTATACCTGCAACGCCTGGGCTACGACACCGTGCCACCGCCGACCTTGCAGACACTGCAGGAGTTGCAGCTGCGCCACGTCTGCACCTTTGCCTTTGAAAGCCTGTCGACCCTGCTGCGCCTGCCCGTGCCGATCGACCTGCCCAGCGTCGAGCAAAAAGTACTGTTCGATGGGCGGGGCGGCTATTGCTATGAACTCAACCAGATGTTCCTCGCGTTGTTGCAGGAGCTGGGTTTCGACGCGCGCGGCATCACCGGCCGCGTGGTCATGGGCGGGCCGCCGGATGCGCACACCGCGCGCACCCACCGCCTGAGCCTGGTGACCCTGGACGGCGTGCGCTACATCACCGATGTCGGCTTCGGCGGCATGGTGCCCAGCAGCCCGTTGCAACTGGACCGCGAGGCGGTGCAGGCCACCGCCCACGAACCCTATCGGCTGAGCTTCGACGGACAGGGCAGTTACACCTTGTGGGCGCAGGTGGGCGGGGAGTGGCGTGGTTTGTATGTGTTCGACCTGCAAGTGCAGGCGGCCATCGACTACGAAATCGGCAACTGGTACGTCTCCACGCACCCGCAATCGCCGTTTGTGGGCCAGCTCAAAGTCGCGCGCCTGGCCGCGGGCAAACGCCATACCCTGAACAACGCCCACTACGCGGTGCATTACCTGGATCGTCCAAGTGACAAGCGCACGCTTGAGAGCGCGGATGAGCTGTCGACGTTGCTCAGCGAGACCTTTGGTATTCGTCTGCCGCCTGCGGCTGTGTTGCGCCCGGCGCTTGATGGCTTAATGGTGGCAACTGCGTAAGAGTATTGATCTAGAGCCTGCGCTGAACCGTTTTACCTCCAAAACCGGGCAAATTAATTCGAACCTTTGGCGCGAGCGGGGGTTCGAACCGGTTCCTGAATAATTTGCTCACCAGACAGGGAGATGTAAAACGATGTCCAAGCTATTCGGAAAATTCCTCAAGAACACCTCGGTACTGGCACTGGTTGCCGCGCCTGCCGTGGTGTTTGCGGCCCCGTCCACCGACCCGATTTCGACCTTCGGGATCCAGGGCAGCTACAACGACTTCAAACTCGAAGGCGGCAGCGAAAGCGACAAGGACCACATGCCCGAAGCGGGCCTGTTCTACACCTTCGGCAACAAGCTGACCGGCGAATCCGGGTTTATCTACCAGGCCGGTATCGAGGCCAAATACGGCGAAAAGAGTGACAACAAACTCAAGGAAGGCCAGGCCGACCTGGACCTCGGCTGGCGTGCCGCGCTGGATGCGCGCAACTTCGTCGACGTGATCGTGGGCGGTGGCTACAGCTGGACCCGCTACGAGCCGGACACCAACGACTACGACGTCAAGCTCACCAACAAATCGCCGTTCGCCAAGGCCGCGCTGGGTTACAACCACCAGTTCGATGACATGACCCTGCGTGTCGAAGCCGGTGCGCGCCGCACCCTCGACGGGCGCGCCAAGCTCAAGGTAGATGACGTCGGCAGCGACACCGTCGACCTCAAGGACCGCACCAACCCGTATGCCGAGGTCAGCCTGCTGATGAACCAGAAGGGCGACCTGCCAGTGATGGCGGGCCTGTACTACACCCGCACCGAGTACAAGCTCGACGAAGACTCGGAAGTGGCCGACAACACCAAGCTCAAGCGTGATGAATACGGCTTCAAGGTCGGTATCGCGTTCTAAGCCCCACGGTCGGATGCGGGGAGGCCAACGCCCCGCATCCGGCTGTCCGTTAATGCCCCCCTTTGTGTCCCGCAAAACCCTCAACGTCGCGCCGCCGCTGCCTTAGTGTGGAATCGCTTTCCACCGTATAAGAAGAGAGGCTGGCCATGCGTTGCATCGCCTTGTTGTTGGCCGTATCCGGCCTGCTTGCCGCCTGTGACGACACCCCCAGACATCCCCCCGCACGTGCCACGGCCGCGATTGCCATGCCCGTCGACCCGGCACTGGCCCAGGTCTACGACAGCAGTTGCAAGCTGTGCCACGCCAACCCGGCGTCCGGCGCGCCGCTGAGCGGCGACAAGGCCGCATGGAGCTCGCGTGTGGCCCAGGGCGTGGACACACTGCTGGACCACAGCATCAACGGCTACAACGGCATGCCGCCGATGGGCCTGTGCATGCAGTGTTCCGAAGAGCAGTTTGTGGCGCTGATCAGCTTTATGGCCGGTGTTCAACTCCAACAAGAATAAAAGGGGTGGTGGATGACGCTTTCACGGCGGCAACTCTTGCAAGGCTCGGCACTGGGCGGGGCGTTCCTGGCACTGGCGAGTAACCCGACACTCGCCCAGTTGGCGCGGGCGCCGCGCCTGATTCCGTGGCGCAACTGGTCGGGGGCGCAGACCTGCCTGCCCTTGGCGCGGCTGGCACCCAAGGACCTGGACGAACTGGTGCAGGTGATTCGCCAGGCCCCGGGGCAGATCCGCCCGGTGGGCTCGGCGCATTCCTTCAGTGCGCTGGTGCCCACCGACGGCACGTTGCTGTCGTTGAGTTATTTCAACGGGCTGCTGGACCACGACCCGTCCACGTTGCAGGCCACCTTTGCCGCCGGCACGCCGATGTCGCGCATGGGCCCGGCGCTCAAGGCCGTGGGCCAGGCGCTGCCGAACATGGCGGACATCGACTACCAGACCCTGGCCGGCGCGATTTCCACCTCGACCCATGGCACCGGTGTCGGCTTTACCTCGTATTCCGGCTGCGTCACCGGGCTGCAACTGGTGACCGCCCAGGGCGAGGTCCTGGACTGCGACGCCCAGCGCCATCCCGAGGTGTTCAACGCTGCCCGAGTCTCCCTTGGCGCATTGGGCGTGGCCACCCGGATCCGCTCGCAGAACCGCGCGCCTTACCGCCTGCGTGAACGCCAATGGATCGCCAGGACCGAAGAGCTGCTGGAAGACGTCGAGAAGAACACCCGCGAGAACCAGCACTGGGAAATGCTCGTGGTGACCCATTCCGACTACGCGCTGTCCATCGCCCTCAACGAAACCGGTGATGCGCCGACGCCGCCTATCGACCCGGCCGAGGCGGGCGGCAACGAATTCGTGTCCATCATCGAAAAGCTCGACAAGTACGCCAGCGACTTTCCGGACACGCGTCGCACCTTGCTCAACAGCCTGCGTTTTTTCGCCAGTTTCGAGGACCGGGTGGCCGAGTCGTTCGAGGTCTACGCCAATGTGCGCAACGTGCGTTTCAACGAGATGGAATATTCGGTGCCCGCCGAACACGGCCCGGCGTGCCTGCGCGAGATCCTCAAGCTGATCAACGACAAGGACCTGCGCACCTGGTTTCCCATCGAGTACCGCTACGTCAAGGCGGATGACATTCCCTTGAGCATGTTCGAGGGCCGGGACAGTTGCTCGATCTCCGTGCACCAGCACTACGCCATGGACCACCACAACTTCTTCGCCGCTGTGGAGCCGATCTTCTGGAAATACGCCGGGCGCCCGCACTGGGGCAAGTTGCACACCCTCAATGCCCGCACGCTGCAGCCGCTGTACCCGCGCTGGGATGAATTCACCCGCGTGCGCCGCGAGCTGGATCCGAGCGGCAAATTCCTCAATGCGCACCTGCAATCGATCCTGGGAGTGGCCCGATGAACCGCCGACATTTTGTGCTGGGCACCGCGGCTTTAGTCGCGGCAGGTGCCTGGCTGCTGCGTCCGAGTGATCGCGGCGCGCCGTACAGCGAATACTTTCGCAACCTCAATAATGAGTTGAAGGCCCATGGCCCGATGCGGCCGGTGATGCTGATCGACCTCGACCGCCTGGACCACAATATCGACGTGGTCATGCAATCGGTGCAGCGCGGCGGCAAGCAGCTGCGGCTGGTGGAGAAGTCACTGCCGTCGCCGGGGCTGCTGGCGTATATCGCCAAGCGCGCTGGCACTCAGCGGTTGATGTCGTTTCACCAGCCGTTTCTGAATCACGATGCGCAGGTATTTCCCGACGCCGATATCCTGATGGGCAAGCCATTGCCGGTGCGCTCGGCCGAGCTGTTTTATCAAACGCATAAAGGGCCGTTCGACCCCTCGCGGCAGTTGCAGTGGCTGCTGGATACGCCTGAGCGGTTGCAGCAGTACCTGACGCTGGCCCAGGGCCTGGGCACGCGTCTGCGGGTGAATATCGAACTGGATGTGGGGCTGCACCGCGGTGGTATCCGTGACAACGCGGTGCTGGGGCAGATGCTCACGCTGATCGGCGCGCACCCGCAGCACTTGGTGTTTGCGGGTTTCATGGGCTATGACCCGTTCGTGGGCATGGGGGTGCCGGGTATCCTCGGCTCGCCCCAGGCGTTGTTCGAGCAGGTGATGCAACGCTACAACGGCGCTGTGGATTTCACTCGCCAGCAGTTCCCCGGGTTATGGCACGACGGGTTGACGCTGAACACGGCGGGCAGTCCGAGTTATCGCATTCATGAGCAGGAGCGCTTGAGTACCGAGGTGTCGGTGGGCACGGCGTTGCTCAAGCCTACGCATTACGATTTGCCATCGCTGAGTGAGCATGTGCCGGCGGCGTTTATTGCCACGCCGGTGTTGAAAAGCACGGGCCCGGTGGATATTCCGGCGCTGGAGGGGGCGTCGCGGTTGTTTTCGTGGTGGGACCCGAACCAGCGGGAGACGTTGTTTATTTATGGCGGGAACTGGATGGCGGAGTTTGAATCGCCCCAGGGGTTGCAGAGCAATGAGGTGTTTGGGCGTAGCTCTAACCAGGAGATGGTCAATGGCTCGCCTGCGGTGGGCTTGAGGGTGGAGGACCAGGTGTTTTTGCGGCCGACCCAGAGTGAGTTTGTGTTGTTGCAGTTTGGGGATTTGCTGGCGGTTCGGGGGGGGAGGGTGGTTGATGCTTGGGCTGTTTATGGCTGACTTTTGTGGGTGGATCCATTGTTGGGGTAATGGCGGCCTATGGTTCCGCCCTTACGGCGGGTCACTTTTGGAAAAGAGCCCCAAAAGTAACCAAAAGGGCTCTTGCCCCAACACTCGGCACCTCGCCTAGGCTCGGTGTGCCCGTAATCCGACATTGATTTGGGGGGCCGCCGCCACGCGCCATCCATGGCGCGGGGCGGCTAAACCGGCATCCCTGCCGGTTTACCCCCCAAATCAATATCGAATTCCGGCCAGCGTGTTTAATGGGGCGCCTAGATCAAGATCAAGATCAAGATCAAAAGCAAAAGCAAAAGCACGGCGGCCTGACAGCCGGCCTGAGTGGTTAGATCAAAAGCAGGAATCTGTAGGGGCCGGCTCCCACAGGGGATCGGCGGTGTTGGCCTCGATACCGGCCTGTCGCAAGCAGCCCTGAGTCACCCCCCATAATCCGCCGCCCCAAAGATCAAATGTGGGAGCCGTCGAGCCCAAGCGAGGCCGCGAAGGCGGCGGCATTGCCGATGAATTTAGTGCCTGACACACCGCTTTCGCGGCCTCGCCGGGGCTCGACGGCTCCCACAGGGAATCGGCGGTGTTGGCCTCAATACCGGCCTGGCGCAAACAACCACAACCCACGATGCGAAGCGAGCCGCTTTTGATCTTGATCTTGATCTAGGCGCCCCATTAAACACGCTGGCCGAACGCAGGCTTGGATCCGTGGGTAACCCGGCAGGACGCCGGGTTAGCCGCACTGGGCCAAGGATGGCCCATTGCGGCGGCCCACGGATTCAAGCCGGAGTGAGGGCACACCGAGCCTAGGCGAGGTGCCGAGTGTTGGGGCAAGAGCGTTTTGGTTACTTTTGCGCTGTTCAAAAGTGACCCGCTGTAAGAGCGGAACCATACCCGGCCATTACCCAAATAACGGATATGTACACCACCCCCCCCCCCAAAAAAAACCTCACAAAGCAAACGGAATCGTCACCTTGGCCCACAACATATCCCCCTCCGGCCGATTCTCCACATCAAACTCCTTGGCCCACCGCACCTCTGCGCTGGCGTACTTGAGAAAGGTGAAATACACCGCCGGGCCGATCGCAAAAACCTGTCCGCGCACCCCGTCGTTCACCTCCTCACCAAAGATATTCACCACCGTGTGCCCGTACTGCTTATCGTCGGTAGTCTGCTTGAGGTAGTAACCATTCACCCCCAGGCTCAGGTTGTCAGTGACCTTGTAGCTGGCCGAATAATCGAAGTGAAAAATCTGCCCGGAGCGGTAGTCGGTGTCGTGATTTTCCTGGTTGAAGCTGTAGGTAGCCTTGATCGACAGTTCAGTGCGATCGTCAGGCATCCAGGTCGCCGAGACCAACGGTTTATAGGTGTAGAAATTGTTGCTGGTGTTGGCCAACCGCGAAGCGTCGTATTCGCCGGTGGGCAGGGTGATCTCCACGGCGGTGGCCAAGGTCAGGCGGGGGCCCATGTCCCACAGGATGATCGGCGCCACCGTGGTGTCGCCCATGCTTTCGCGCTGGTCCGACATACCGAACAGCGCCACCTGTTGCTTGAGGTAGGGCTGGGCAATGTAGCCGCCCAGGCGCCCGCCGAAAATGCGCACCGGGCTCAGGTAGTCCAGGCGCGGGATGATCGCGTCGGACTTGATGCGCACGTCCGGCACCTTGCCGCCGAGGGAGCTGATGTCCAATTTCCGCGCTTCGTAGTGGTTGTAGTACAGGTTGAAGGCGAACATATGGTCCGGCAGGTTGTTCACATCCAGGGGCAGGATGTAGAAGCCGTCGGTGCCGGGGCCGATGTTGTCGACGCCGCCTTCGGTGGCCAGGGCCGGCAGGCTGATCAGGCTCAACAGGGCGAACGGCAGTGGGTGAAACGCACGGGTGGAGTTCATGTCTGGCCTCTTTATTATTGTTAGGGCACCGCTGGCCCATAGAAATAAGCCCTGGGCGCCCGGCAGGGCAGGGTTTTGGCGGCCAGATAGGGGGACTTTGCCGGACAGTTTTCACTCATGGTGCAGCGGCTCTTGCAAGCGCCTATGATTAACAGGATGTTTCCAAAACAAGAACTGAAGCACTCAGTCAGGAACCCGCGAGCCATGCAAAGGAAAGCCGTAGACCCGCACTTCGAGTTGGCGCTTGTGTCGCCGTTCCTGTTGCAGACGCTCGGGCAGGTGGTGGCGCAGAAAGGTGCCAATGCCGAGGCCCTGTGCCGTGGCCTGGGGTTCACCCTGGCTGACCTGGATGACCCGGCCCAACGCATTTCCTATCGCCAGGCGGTGGCGATGATCCAGCGTGCGCTGAGGGTGTTGCCCGACCAGGGCCTGGGGTTGTGGGTGGGCCATCAGAATGTGCTCGGCACCCTCGGTTTGCTCGGCCACGTGATTTCCTTGTGCAAGACCTTGCGCGATGCGTTTGCCATCGGCGAGCGCCATCAGCACACCTCCGGGGGCATCGCCACCACCCGCACACATGAAGGGCCGCATGAGGTGTTTATCGACGTCGAGTGCCTGCTGCCGTATGCCGAGGTCCAGGTGTTTGCCGCCGAGGAGTTCTTCGCCAGCCTGATGGTGTACGGCCGCGCACTCGTAGGGGCTGAGTTCATGCCGCTGCGCGTGGAGTTCGTGCATGCCGCACCGCCTTATGCGGCGCAGTACCCGCAGCTGTTTGGCGCCGATGTGCGTTTCGGCTGCCTGCACAACCGCATGGTGCTGGCGCCCCATTGGCTGGATGTGCGCTTGCCCAATCACCATGCCCTGGCGCTGCGCCAGGCCCTGGAGTTGCTGGAGTTGGAGAGTGCCCAGCTGCACCAGAAGATGGACCTGATCCAGGCGGTGGAGCGCGCAATTTCCCGCGACTTGCAGGGCAGCCACTTGGAGAAGGTCGCGAGTGACCTGAACATGAGCGGGCGTACCCTGCGTCGGCGCCTGACCGAACACGGGCTGACCTTCGAGGCCTTGCTGGAGCAGGTTCGTCGCGCCCGGACCATGGGGCTGCTGGGCAATCCGGGATTGTCTATCGAGCGCATCACCGAGGAAGTCGGCTACAGCGACGTGCGCAGTTTTCGGCGGGCGTTCAAGCGCTGGACGGGGGTGAGCCCCAGTGCGTTTCGCGGTGACGGGGGAGGGGCGGCGTAGTCGGTCGCGTAAGCTTTGCCTGGTGATTGCCCAGAACGCAAAAACGGCACCCGAAGGTGCCGTTTCTGTTGACTGCATCCTGCTAAGCGATCAAACGCCCAGTACCGCGTGCTGCACCAGGGTGAGCAACGGTTGTGGGTACACGCCCAGGAAGAACGCGAGCAGGGCGATGGCCAGCAGCATCACGCCGCCTGCCTTCTGTTCCCAATGCAGCTCGGCGTCCACACGGCGCAGGTTTGGCTCGATCAGGTACAGGGTGACCATCACGCGCAGGTAGTAGAACACGCCGATGGCGCTGCCCAGCACCAGCGAGGCAACCAGCCACCATTCGTGGGCTTCGACACCGGTAGCGACAATGTAGAACTTGCCGATGAAACCTGCTGTCAGCGGGATACCGGCCAGGGACAACATCATCACGGTCAGTACGGCGGTCAGGTACGGTCGGCGCCAGAACAGGCCGCGGTATTCGTACAGGGCGTCGGCGTCACGGCCTTTGTACGGCGAGGACATCAGGGTAATCACGCCGAACGCGCCGAGGCTGGTGATCACGTAGGTGACCAGGTACACGCCGATGGCTTCCACGGCCAGGCCTTTGCTCGCCACCAGGGCGATCAGCAGGTAGCCGAAGTGGGCGATGGACGAGTAACCGAGCAGACGCTTGAGGTTGTTCTGGGTCAGGGCCAGCAGGTTACCGAACAGGATCGAAGCGATGGCGATCACGGTCAGCACGTTGCTCAGCACCCCGGTGTTGGCCGCTGGCGAGATCTGGAACAGACGCACCATCACCGCAAACACCGCCACTTTCGACGCGGTCGCCAGGAACGCGGCCACCGGCGCCGGGGCGCCTTCGTACACGTCCGGGGTCCAGAGATGGAACGGCACCAGCGACAGCTTGAACGCCAGGCCGATCAGCATCATCGCCAGGCCCAACTGGGCAATCGGCGCCGGGCTGTTGGTGGCGGCCAGGGCGTGGCCGATACCGGTGAAGCTCAGGCTGCCGGCTTCGGCGTAGAGCAGGGCCATGCCGAACAACAGGAACGCGGAACCGGCCGCCGACAGCACCATGTACTTGATGCCGGCTTCCAGGGAGCGCTTGTTGAAGAAGGCGTAGGCCACCAGGCCGTAGGTCGGGATCGACAGCAGTTCCAGGCCGATGAACAAGCCAGCCAGGTGCTGCGCGCTGACCAGCACGATACCGCCGGCCGCAGCCAGCAGGATCAGCAGGTACAGCTCTTCCTTGTTGCCTGGGTAGCCGGTGCCGCCTTCGCCGAGGTAGGCGTGGGCGAGGGTGACGCAGGCCAGTGTCGCCACCAGGATCAACGCGATATACAGCAGCGCGAAGTCATCGACCATCATCAGCGGGGTGACCGCCAGTGGCGCGACCTTGAGGGCCGGGATGATCGACAGCAGGGCCAGGTTCAAACCGGCACAGGACAGCAGGAACGTTTGCGAGTGATTGCGGCGCCAGGCGATCGCCAGCATCACCACCACGATGGTGAGGCTGGTGATCAGCAGCGGCGCAAGCGCGATAAAGTGTTGGATCGTGAATTCCATAGCGCTCTTACCGGGCCGAAGCGAGTTGAGAGAAGGCGGTGCCGAACCACTGCTGCACGCCATGCATCGTTGCGGCAGAAGTGTCCAGGAACGGTTGCGGGTACACGCCGATGTAGATCAGCAATATCGCAAGGCCGAGCACCATGATCAGTTCGCGAGCATCCATCCCTTGCAGGACGGTGTCGGACTTGGCCGGGCCGAAGTACGCGCGGTGGATCATGATCAGCGAGTAGACCGAACCGAACACCAGGCCGGACGTCGCGATGGCACTGATCCAAGGCGTCTGGACGAACGACCCCATCAGGATCAGGAACTCGCCGATGAAGTTACCGGTACCCGGCAAGCCCAGGGACGCGGCGGCGAAGAACAGGCTGATCGCCGGCAGGTACGCGATGCGCGACCACACGCCACCCATTTCACGCATGTCACGGGTGTGCAGGCGCTCGTACAGCTGGCCACTCAGGATAAACAGGGCAGCCGCCGAAACACCGTGGGCCAACATCTGGATCACCGCGCCTTGCAGCGCCAGTTGGCTGCCGGAGTAGATGCCGATCAGTACGAAGCCCATGTGGGAAACGGACGAGAAGGCGATCAGGCGCTTGATGTCGGTTTGTGCGAAGGCCAGGAAGGCACCGTAGAAGATCCCGATCAGACCCAGGGTCATGGCGATCGGCGCAAACTCGGCCGAGGCATTCGGGAACAGCGGCAGGGCGAAACGCAGCAGGCCATAAGCAGCGGTCTTCAGCAGGATACCGGCCAAGTCCACAGAACCTGCGGTTGGCGCCTGGGCGTGCGCATCCGGCAGCCAGGAGTGGAACGGCACCACCGGCAGCTTCACCGCGAACGCGATGAAGAAGCCCAGCATCAGGATGTACTCGGTGGTCAGCGACATCTTGGTTTTCAACAGGTCGGCGTAGTTAAAGGTAATCACGCCGGTGTTGTTGAAGTTGACCAGTACCAGGCCCAGGATCGCCACCAACATGATCAGGCCGGAAGCCTGGGTGAAGATGAAGAACTTGGTCGCCGCGTAGATCCGGGTTTTCTTGCCGTCCGAAGAACTGTGACCCCAGAGCGCGATGAGGAAGTACATCGGCACCAGCATCATTTCCCAGAAGAAGAAGAACATGAACAGGTCGAGGGCGAGGAACACGCCGACCACACCGCCCAGGATCCACATCAGGTTCAGGTGGAAGAAGCCCACGTGACGCTGAATCTCTTTCCAGGAGCAGAGTACCGAGAGGATACCCAGCAGGCCGGTCAGCAGGATCATCAACAGCGACAGGCCGTCGAGGGCCAGGTGCACGTTGATGCCGAAGCGCTGGATCCAGACGTGCTTGAACTCAAGCGCCCAGGTCGGATCGGCGCCAGGCGCCGGAGCAAATGAATAGTCGCCGTGGGCCCACAGCCAGAGGCCGAGAGCGAGTTCCAGGGACATGGTCAGCAACGCAATCCAGCGGGGGAGGGTGGCGCCGAAGCGTTCACCCATCCAGCAGAGCAGGCCGCCGATAAAGGGGATCAGGATTAGCCAGGGCAGAATCATGACGGGCTCGTTTCCTTTCGCAAGTTCGCAAAGTTCATATCAGACCGCTACCACAACAATGGCGCCGATCACCAGGACGGCACCAGCCGCCATGGAAGCTGCATACCAACGCAATTGGCCAGTCTCGCTGCGGCTCAGGGCAGTGTGACCACCCTTGGCGGCGCGCGGGATCAAACCGATGGTCTGGTCGAGCGGGTCTTTGCGCAGTACATGGCTGATGGCGAGGTAGGGCTTGACGAACAGTTTGTCGTAGATCCAGTCGAAGCCCCAGGCGGCGAACCACCAGGCCGAAAGGAAGCGGCCAATGCCACTGTTGGCAACGGCCGTGACGAAGCGGCGCTTGCCGAGGAACAGCAGGGCCGCCAGCAGGATACCGGCGATGGCGATGGCGCCCGAGGCGATCTCCAGGCTGTGCTTGGCAGCACCGCCGGCATGGCCAGCGCTTTCCGGCAGGACGCCGGCGAGTGGCGGAGTGATCATGGCGCCGATGAAGGTCGACAGGATGATCAGCACCGACAGTGGCAACCAGTGGGAGATGCCGTGGCCTGCGTGTGCTTCGGTCTTGGCTTCACCGTGGAAGGTGATGAAGATCAGGCGGAAGGTGTACAGCGAGGTCATGAAGGCACCGACCAGGCCTGCGTACAGCAGGTTCTGGTTACCGCTGGCAAAGGCTTCCCAGAGGATTTCGTCTTTCGAGTAGAAACCTGCGGTCACCAGTGGCAGGGCAGCGAGTGCGGCACCACCGACGATGAAGCTGGCGTAGGCCAGTGGCAGTTTCTTCCACAGGCCGCCCATCTTGAAGATGTTCTGCTCGTGGTGGCAGGCAACGATCACCGCACCGGAAGCAAGGAACAGCAGGGCTTTAAAGAAGGCGTGGGTCATCAGGTGGAAGATCGCCGCGTCCCAGGCGCCGACGCCCAGGGCCAGGAACATGTAGCCGATCTGGCTCATGGTCGAGTAGGCGAGGATCCGCTTGATGTCGGTCTGTACCAGCGCGGCGAAGCCGGCCAGTACCAGGGTCACGCCGCCGACCAGGCCCACCAGGTGCAGGATTTCCGGCGCCAGGGTGAACAGGCCATGGGTACGTGCGATCAGGTAGACACCGGCGGTCACCATGGTTGCCGCGTGAATCAGTGCGGAAACCGGGGTAGGACCGGCCATGGCATCCGCCAGCCAGGTTTGCAGCGGCAGTTGCGCCGATTTACCTACGGCGCCGCCCAGCAGCATCAGGGTCGCCAGGGTGATCCAGAAGTCGCCGACCTGGAATTTCTGCGGTGCCAGCACCAGCAGTTCCTGGATGTTCAGCGTGCCCACTTGTTGGAACAGGATGAACAGGCCGATGGCCATGAACACGTCGCCGATCCGGGTCACGATAAAAGCCTTGAGTGCCGCGTTACCGTTGTTGCGGTTGCTGTAGTAGAAACCGATCAACAGGTACGAGCACAGGCCCACGCCTTCCCAGCCGAAGTACAGGAACAACAGGTTATCGCCGAGCACCAGGAACAGCATGCTGGCGATAAACAGGTTGGTGTACGAGAAGAAGCGCGAGTAGCCGGCTTCACCGCGCATGTACCAGGACGCGAACAGGTGGATCAGGAAGCCCACGCCGACGACCACGCCGAGCATGGTGATCGACAGGCCGTCGATGTAGAGGGCGAAGTTGGGCTTGAAGCCCTCCACCGACATCCACTGCCACAGCACCAGGGTGTAGTGGCCGCCTTCCGGCGGTGCCACGTTGAATTGCCAGATGACGTAGGCGGCGACAATCGCCGACAGGCCAATGGAACCCACGCCGATCAGGGCAGACAGGTTTTCCGACCAGCGTCCACGGGAGAACGACAGCAGCAGGAAACCGATCAGGGGAAATACGAAAGTCAGAAAGATCATGTTCATCCGCGCATCTCACTGGCAGCGTCGATATCAAGCGTGTGGAAGCGACGATACAGCTGCAGCAGGATCGCCAGGCCGATACTGGCCTCGGCGGCTGCCAGGCTGATCACCAGGATGAACATCACTTGTCCATCCGGCTGGCCCCAACGTGCACCTGCCACGATGAATGCCAGTGCAGCGGCGTTCATCATGATTTCCAGGCTCATCAACACGAACAGAATGTTACGGCGGACCATCAGGCCGACCAGGCCAAGGCAGAACAGGATGCCGGCGACCGCCAGACCATGCTCCAAAGGGATAGCAGGCATCGTCATTGCTCCTTGGCTTCGTTGCGGCCCAAGTGGAAGGCAGTGATGGCTGCAGCGAGCAGCAGCATCGAAGCCAGTTCGACCACCAGCAGGTACGGGCCGAACAGGCTGACGCCCACGGCTTTCGCGTCCACGGTGGTGTGGCCGATGGCCTGGCCGCTCTGGTGAGCGAACAGCACATACAGCAGTTCAGCCAGCAGCAGGGCTGCCAGGATCACCGGGCCGAGCCAGATGCCGGGCTTGAGCCAGACGCGCTCCTGGGCGACCGAGGCCGGCCCCAGGTTGAGCATCATCACCACAAACACGAACAGCACCATGATGGCGCCGGCGTAGGCAATCACTTCCAGTACACCGGCGAACGGTGCGCCGAGGCTGAAGAAGGTCATGGCCACGGCGATCAGCGAAATGATCAGGTAGAGCAGGGCGTGCACGGGGTTGGTGTTGGTGATCACGCGAAGCGTGGACACCACTGCAATACCCGATGCGAAATAGAAAGCGAATTCCATCTTTCTTCCTTAAGGCAGCAAGCTCTTCACGTTGATCGGCTCGGCTTCGTTTTGTGCGGCGCCTTTCGGCTTACCGGCAACGGCCATACCTGCAACACGATAGAAGTTGTAATCAGGGTTTTTACCGGGACCAGAGATCAGCAGATCTTCTTTCTCGTACACCAGGTCCTGACGTTTGAACTCGGCCATCTCGAAATCCGGTGTCAGCTGGATTGCGGTGGTCGGGCAAGCTTCCTCGCAGAGGCCGCAGAAAATGCAGCGCGAGAAGTTGATGCGGAAGAAGTCCGGGTACCAGCGACCGTCTTCGGTTTCAGCTTTCTGCAGGGAGATGCAACCCACCGGGCACGCCACGGCGCACAGGTTGCAGGCTACGCAACGCTCCTCGCCATCGGGGTCACGGGTCAGCACGATGCGGCCGCGATAGCGCGGCGGCAGGTACACCGCTTCTTCCGGGTATTGCAGGGTGTCGCGTTTGCGGAAGCCATGGCCGAAAACCATCACCAGGCTTCGCAACTGGGTACCGGTACCCTTAACGATGTCGCCAATATATTTGAACATGGGTCAAATCCTCACTGAACCGCGCCGGCTGGCGTGTTCAACAACACAACGGCAGCCGTCACCAGCAAATTGATCAGGGTCAGCGGCAGGCAGAAACGCCAGCTGAAATCCATCACCTGGTCATACCGTGGACGCGGGATGGAAGCGCGCAGCAGGATAAACAACATGATGAAGAACGCGGTCTTCAGGAAGAACCAGAAGAACGCCAACTGCGGCAGGATGCCGAACGGACCGTGCCAGCCGCCGAAGAACAGCGTGACCAGCAGGGCCGAGATCAAGATGATGCCGATGTACTCACCGACGAAGAACATGCCCCATTTCATGCCGGCGTATTCAATGTGGTAACCGTCGGCCAGTTCCTGTTCCGCTTCCGGCTGGTCGAACGGGTGACGGTGAGTCACGGCCACACCAGCGATGAAGAAAGTACAGAAGCCGAAGAACTGCGGAATGATGAACCACAGGTTCTGCGCCTGGTACTCGACGATGTCGCGCATGTTGAACGAGCCGACCTGCACCACGATGCCCATCAGCGCGAGGCCCATGAACACTTCGTAGGAGACGGTCTGGGCCGAGGCCCGCAAGCTGCCCAGCAGGGCGAACTTGTTGTTGCTCGACCAACCGGCGAACAGCACCGCGTAGACCGACAGGCCGGCCATGGCGAAGAAGAACAGCAAGCCGATGTTCAGATCCGCGACGCCCCAGGTCGGGGTGATCGGGATGATCGCGAAGGCGATCAGCAAGGCGCTCATGGCCACGACGGGTGCCAGGGTGAAGATCACCTTGTCGGCAAACGGCGGGGTCCAGTCTTCCTTGAAGAACATTTTCAGCATGTCGGCGGCGATCTGGAACATACCGAACGGGCCAACGCGGTTCGGACCATAACGGTCCTGCCACCAGCCCAACAGGCGACGTTCGACGAAGCTGAGCAGGGCGCCCGCGACGACCACGGCCAACAGGATCACGATGGCCTTGACGACCGCGATGATCACGTCGATCACTTCAGGGGTGAACCAGGTCATTGCGCTGCCTCCTGCAGACCGTCAACGGTTTTGCCAAAGATCGCCGCTGGAATACCGGCGAAGCCTTTGGGCAGTGCAACCAGGCCGGCACCCAACTCTTCGTTGATGCGCAGCGGCAGGCGCAGGGTCTGGCCAGCCACGTTGAGGCTGAGCAGGGCGCCGTCGTTGACGCCCAGGCGGTCGGCTTCGGACTTGGCCACGGACACATAGGCGGCTGGGATGCGTTCTTGTACCGGCGCGGCCTTGGAAGAGGTTTCTTCACTGCCGAACAGGTGGAAGAACGGCACAACCTGCCAGGTGCCCTGGGCCGGGTTGAACGGACGCGGTACCGCGGCGAACCAGTTCAGCGAATCACCTGTGCTTTCGATCAGGCGGGTGCCCGGGTCGCCAGCACGGATGTGACCACCGACTTCGTCCTGGAACTTGTTCCAGGCCTGCGGCGAGTTCCAGCCCGGCGACCAGGCAAATGGCACTTGCTGACGCGGCTCGACCGAACCCGAGTAACCTTCCATGGAGAAGGCAAACGCGGTGTCCGGGTCTTGCGGGGTACGCGGCTCGTGCACGCTGATATCAGCACGCATGGCGGTACGACCGGAGTAACGCAGCGGTTCGCGGGCCAGTTTCAAGCCCTTGATGCGGAACGAGGCGGACGGTGCAGCATCGACGATACGTGCCAGCTGCGGTGCGCTTGCGGCGGCGGCAGCGGTGACGTGGTCGAGCTGGGTCCAGTCGATCGGCTGGTTCAGCAGGGTCGCGCGCAGGGCATGCAGCCAGCGCCAGCCTTCGTGAACCAGGATGCTGGCGTCCATGTACTTCGGATCGAACACCTGGAAGAAGCGCTGGGCGCGGCCTTCCTGGCTGACCAGGGTACCGTCGCCTTCGGCGAAGGTGGCGGCTGGCAGGACCAGGTCGGCACGTTCGCTGGTGGCGGTCTTCTGGTGGTCGGCAACGATCAGCACCTTGGCGGCGTCGAGCGCAGCATCAACCTTGGCGGCATCGGTGCGGGTGTACAGGTCGTTTTCCAGCACCACGATGGCGTCGGCGTTGCCGTCGATCACGGTTTGCAGCGCCGCGTCCAGCGATTCGCCACCGAGCATGGCCAGGCCAAGGCTGTTGGCTTCCGGCACGACGAGGCTGATGGAACCGTTCTTGTCGCGCAGCTTCAGGGCCTTGGCGATGTTGGCAGCCGCCTCGATCAGCGCCTTGGAACCCAGCGAGGTTCCGGCAATGATCAACGGGCGCTTGGCCGCGAGCAGGGCGTCGGCGATGCGCTGGGCCAGTTCGACGGCTTCAGTGTCCAGGCCGTCGACGGCAGGCGCGCTGGCGTCAAGGGCGTGGGCTACGGCGAAACCGATGCGGGCCAGGTCGTCGGGGGCTGCGTGTACGCATTCTTCGGCGATGTCGTCGAGCTTGGTTTCGGCCAGGCTGGCGATAAACAGCGGGTTCAGCGCGTGCTGGCCGATGTTTTTCACGGCGGCGTCGAGCCACGGCTGTACGCGCATGGCCTCGGCCATGTCTTCAGCCTTGCCCTTGACCGACTGGCGCAGCGACAGGGCGATGCGGGCAGCGGTCTGGGTCAGGTCTTCACCGAGCACGAAGATGGCGTCGTGGTCTTCGATGTCGCGCATGTTCGGCACGGGCAGCGGGCTGTCGTTCAGCACTTGCAGCACCAGGCGGATGCGCTCCAGTTCACCGGCTTCGATGCCGGAGTAGAAGTGCTCGGCACCGACCAGCTCGCGCAACGCGTAGTTGCTTTCGAGGCTGGCGCGTGGCGAACCGATACCGACGATGTTGCGCCCGCGCAGCAGGTCGGCGGCTTTATCCAGCGCCGCGTCCAGGCTCAGCTTGGCGCCACCGGCCAGCAGCGGCTGGCGTGGGCGGTCTTCGCGGTTGACGTAGCCATAGCCGAAGCGGCCACGGTCACACAGGAAGTACTGGTTGACCGAACCGTTGAAGCGGTTTTCGATCCGACGCAGTTCGCCGTAGCGCTCGCCCGGGGAGATGTTGCAACCGCTGGAGCAGCCATGGCAGATGCTCGGCGAGAACTGCATGTCCCACTTACGGTTGTAGCGCTCGGAGTGAGTCTTGTCGGTGAACACACCGGTCGGGCAGACCTCGGTGAGGTTGCCGGAGAACTCGCTTTCGAGCACGCCGTCTTCAACGCGACCGAAGTACACGTTGTCGTGGGCGCCGAAGACGCCCAGGTCGGTGCCGCCGGCGTAGTCTTTATAGAAGCGCACGCAGCGATAGCAGGCGATGCAGCGGTTCATCTCGTGGGAAATGAACGGGCCGAGGTCCTGGTTCTGGTGGGTACGCTTGGTGAAGCGATAACGACGCTCGTTGTGGCCAGTCATCACCGTCATGTCTTGCAGGTGGCAGTGACCGCCTTCCTCACAGACCGGGCAGTCGTGGGGGTGGTTGGTCATCAGCCATTCGACAACGCTGGCGCGGAACGCCTTGGATTCATCATCGTCGATGGAAATCCAGGTGTTGTCGGTGGCTGGGGTCATGCAGGACATGACGATACGACCACGGGTGTCGTTCTCGTCGGTGTATTGCTTGACCGCACACTGGCGACAGGCACCGACGCTACCAAGCGCGGGGTGCCAGCAGAAATAAGGGATGTCGAGGCCTAGTGACAGACACGCCTGTAACAGGTTGTCCGCCCCATCGACTTCGAGCGCTTTGCCGTCTACGTGGATAGTGGCCATGGTTCAAAGTTCTTCGTTGGCCCGTTGTCAGCGGGCGTGGCTAATGGAATCTTGTTATTCATGTGCATCTACACAGCCTTGACGGCGTCAGCACATGAGAAAGCGAAGGGCACGGACCCTTCGCTCTTTAAGCGTTACGCGCCGACTACGATCGGCCTCGCCAGAGGCGGGACGGCGGCGCTGGTAGGCGCGATGCCGGCTTCGAACTCCGAGCGGAAGTATTTGATTGCGCTGCCCAATGGCTCCACGGCGCCCGGTGCGTGAGCACAGAAGGTCTTGCCTGGGCCGAGGAAACCGACCAGACCCAGCAGGGTCTCGATGTCACCCTCGCGGCCTTCGCCGTTTTCCAGGGCCATCAGCAGCTTGACGCTCCACGGCAGACCGTCGCGGCATGGGGTGCAGAATCCGCACGATTCACGGGCAAAGAACTGCTCCATGTTGCGCAGCAGCGAGACCATGTTCACGGTGTTGTCCACCGCCATCGCCAGGCCGGTACCCATCCGGGTGCCCACCTTGCCGATGCCGCCGGCATACATCTGTGCGTCGAGGTGCTCGGGCAACAGGAAGCCGGTACCGGCACCGCCTGGCTGCCAGGCTTTCAAGGTGTAGCCGTCGCGCATGCCGCCGGCGTAGTCCTCGAACAGCTCGCGGGCGGTCACGCCGAAAGGCAGCTCCCACAGGCCCGGGTTCTTGACCTTGCCGGAGAAGCCCATGAGCTTGGTGCCCATGTCTTCGCTGCCTTCGCGGGCCAACGATTTGTACCAGTCGACGCCGTCGGCGATGATCGCCGGTACGTTGCACAGGGTCTCGACGTTGTTCACGCAGGTCGGCTTGCCCCACACGCCCACGGCGGCAGGGAAGGGCGGCTTGGAGCGCGGGTTGGCGCGGCGGCCTTCGAGGGAGTTGATCAGTGCGGTTTCTTCACCGCAGATGTAACGCCCGGCGCCGGTGTGCACGAACAGTTCGAAGTCAAAACCCGAACCGAGGATGTTCTTGCCCAAGAGGCCGGCGGCCTTGGCTTCTGCCACGGCACGGTTGAGGTGCTTGGCGGCGGTGGTGTATTCGCCACGCAGGAAGATGTAGCCGCGGTAGGTTTTCAGCGCGCGGGCGCTGATCAGCATGCCTTCGATCAGCAGATGGGGCAGTTGCTCCATCAGCATGCGGTCTTTCCAGGTGTTCGGCTCCATTTCATCCGCGTTGCACAGCAGGTAGCGGATGTTGATGGATTCGTCCTTGGGCATCAGGCCCCACTTCACGCCCGTGGGGAAGCCTGCACCGCCGCGACCTTTGAGGCCGGCGTCTTTCACGGTCTGGACGATATCGTCCTGGGCCATGTCGGCGAAGGCTTTGCGCGCAGCGGCGTAGCCGTTCTTGGCCTGGTACTCGTCGAGCCATACCGGCTCGGCATCGTCACGCAGGCGCCAGGTCAGTGGGTGGGTCTCAGGCGAACGCTTGATCAGGTTGGCCGGGCCGAAAGATGTAAGGGTCATGGGTAGCCCTCGAGCAATTGGGTCACGCCAGCAGGCTGCACGTCACCGAATGTGTCGTCGTCGATCATCAACGCCGGCGCCTTGTCGCAGTTGCCCAGGCAGCACACCGGCAGCAGCGTGAAGCGGCCGTCCGGGGTGGTTTGGCCAAGGCCGATGCCCAGCTTGTTCTGGATTTCGCTGACCACCGACTCGTGGCCACCGATGTAGCAGACCATGCTGTCGCACACGCGAATGATGTGGCGGCCCACGGGCTGGCGGAAGATCTGGCTGTAGAACGTTGCCACACCTTCAACATCACTGGCCGGGATGCCGAGGATCTCGCCGATGGCGTAGAGGGCGCCGTCCGGCACCCAGCCACGTTCCTTCTGGACGATCTTCAAGGCTTCGATCGACGCCGCGCGCGGGTCTTCGTAGTGATGCAGCTCGTGCTCGATGGCCGAGCGCTCGGTTTCACTGAGGGTGAAACGGTCTGTCTGGATAAGCGTGCTGTTCATGCTTAGCGGTCCACGTCGGCCATAACGAAATCGATACTACCCAGGTACGCAATCAAGTCCGCGACCATCTCGCCTTTGATCACCGAAGGGATCTGCTGCAAGTGCGCGAAGCTTGGGGTACGAATCCGGGTGCGGTAGCTCATGGTGCCGCCATCGCTCGTCAGGTAATAACTGTTGATACCCTTGGTCGCTTCGATCATCTGGAAGGATTCGTTGGCCGGCATCACCGGGCCCCACGAAACTTGCAGGAAGTGCGTGATCAGGGTTTCGATGTGCTGCAGCGTGCGCTCTTTCGGCGGCGGCGTGGTCAGCGGGTGATCCGCCTTATACGGGCCGGCCGGCATGTTGCGCATGCACTGCTCGATGATCTTCAGGCTCTGGCGCATTTCTTCGACGCGCACGATGCAACGGTCGTAGGCATCGCCATTGGCCGCCAGCGGGACTTCGAATTCGAAGTTCTCGTAGCCGGAGTACGGGCGCGCTTTACGCAGGTCGAAATCGCAACCGGTGGAACGCAGGCCAGCACCGGTGACGCCCCATTCCAGGGCTTCCTTGGTGTTGTACTGGGCGACGCCGATGGTGCGGCCCTTGAGGATGCTGTTGTCCAGCGCGGCTTTCTGGTACTCGTCCAGACGCTTGGGCATCCAGTCGATGAATTCCTTGACCAGGCGTTCCCAGCCGTTAGGCAGGTCATGGGCGACACCGCCGATGCGGTACCAGGCCGGGTGCAGGCGGAAACCGGTGATGGCCTCGATGACCTTGTAGGCGCGCTGACGGTCGGTGAAGGTGAAGAACACCGGGGTCATGGCGCCGACGTCCTGGATATAGGTACCCAGGAACAGCAGGTGGCTGGTGATCCGGAAGAACTCGGCCATCATGATGCGGATGGTGTCGACGCGGTCCGGGACCTTGATGCCGGCCAGCTTCTCGACCGAGAGCACGTACGGCAGGTTGTTCATCACGCCGCCGAGGTAGTCGATACGGTCGGTGTACGGGATGAAGCTGTGCCAGGACTGACGCTCGGCCATCTTCTCGGCACCACGGTGGTGGTAGCCGATGTCCGGCACGCAGTCGACGATTTCTTCGCCGTCCAGTTGCAGGATGATGCGGAACGCACCGTGAGCCGAAGGGTGGTTCGGGCCCAGGTTGAGGAACATGTAGTCCTCGTTGGTGCCGGAGCGCTTCATGCCCCAGTCTTCCGGACGGAAGCGCGCAGCCTCTTCTTCAAGCTGTTGCTTGGCGAGGTTGAGGCTGAACGGGTCGAATTCGGTGGCGCGCGCAGGGAAGTCCTTGCGCAGCGGGTGACCTTCCCAGGTCGGCGGCATCATGATGCGCGTCAGGTGCGGGTGGCCCGGGAAGTCGATGCCGAACATGTCCCAGACTTCACGCTCGTACCAGCTGGCGTTCGGCCAGATACCGGTCACGGTCGGCACGCTCAGGTCGCTTTCGGACAGGGCGACCTTGATCATCACGTCGCTGTTACGTTCGATCGACAGCAGGTGATAGAACACGGTGAAGTCGGCGCCGCTCGGCAGCCCCTGGCGCTTGGTGCGCAGACGCTCGTCCACGCCATGCAGGTCATAGAGCATGACGTACGGCTTGGGCAGGTTGCGCAGGAAGGTCAGGACTTCGACAAGCTTGGCACGCGCCACCCACACCACCGGCATACCGGTGCGTGTGGCCTGGGCGGTGAAGGCGTCAGGGCCAAAACGGTTATTGAGTTCGACGACCACATCCTGGTCGTCTGCCTTATAAGGCGGGATGTACAGAGCACTGCCTGTAGTCATGGTTTTTTATCGCTTTCGGTCAACGTAAAGAATGAAGCCAGGTTTTCGTTCTATAAAAGAAGCGGGGCTGGATCAGACTTCGTCGGGGCTGCGCAGGTTGGTGACTGCGATTCGCTGTTCGCGGCGCTGTTCCTTTTGCGAAGGCATCTCGGCGCGGTACACGCCTTGATCGCCGACGACCCAGGAAAGCGGGCGACGCTCCTTGCCAATCGACTCCTGCAACAGCATCAAGCCTTGCAGGAAAGCTTCAGGGCGAGGCGGGCAGCCAGGCACGTAGACGTCCACGGGCAGGAACTTGTCCACCCCCTGAACCACGGAGTAGATGTCGTACATGCCACCGGAGTTGGCGCACGAACCCATGGAGATAACCCACTTCGGCTCGAGCATTTGCTCGTAGAGACGCTGAATGATCGGCGCCATCTTGATGAAGCAGGTTCCGGCGATAACCATGAAATCCGCCTGGCGCGGCGATGCCCGGATAACTTCGGCGCCAAAGCGCGCGATGTCGTGGGGCGCCGTGAAGGCGGTGGTCATTTCCACGTAGCAGCACGAAAGACCGAAGTTGTACGGCCACAGGGAGTTTTTACGCCCCCAGTTGACCGCGCCACTCAGCACGTCTTCCAGCTTGCCCATGTAGATGTTTTTGTGGACTTGGTCTTCTAACGGGTCGGAAACGGTTTCCCGTTCGCCGATGGGGTACTGCTCGTTAGGAGCATCCGGGTCGATCCTGGTGAGATTGTATTGCATCGCCAAAGCCTCATTGTTTCAGCTTCGCTTGCCGCTTACGACGAGCTTCCGGAGCCCAGTCAAGGGCGCCCACTCGGAATAGGTAGACAAGGCCTGCCAACAGAATTGCTATGAAAACGAGGGCTTCGACGAATCCGGTCCAGCCGCTTTCGCGGACGGACACAGACCAGGCAAAGAGAAAGAGGGCTTCGATGTCGAAGATCACGAAGAGCATCGCGACCAGATAGAATTTGGCTGAGAGCCGCAAGCGGGCGCCACCTGTAGGGAGCATGCCGGACTCGAACGGTTCATTTTTGCTGCGGCCCCAGGCTTTTGACCCGAGGAGGCTGGAGACGCCGAGCATGAAGGCGCAGAGGCCGACAACACCGAGAAGGAAAATGGCAAAGCCCCAGTTGTGGGCCATGAGTCCTGTCGCTTCGGTCATGCTGGAAATCCTTAACAGAGAGCAAAGGTCTCTGAGCTCGAAAAAGTAACGATGCAGTGACGATATGTCGCACTGCAATCAATCGCGGTGATTTTATGGCTAAACACCGGGCAAGTAAAATTCCTATAGCGAAATTATTCGATGGAATAAGGACATAGTGCACCTTTGTGGGGCTGCAGCCCTTGCGGTGTGGGCATTAGCGGGCTTTTCACCAATTATGTTTTGTTTAACCTGTAACGAAGTTTTCATGCGCTAAATGATAATGAATATTGTTTGCGTGGGGTTTAAGCGATTGTTTCTCATGTGGCGGGGGAAGTTGCCGTTACTTGCTGGAGTGGTGCTAGTTGGTGGAGGGGATCTTTTAACTGATTTGAGTCGAGTAAATACCGCTCTGGATCAATGTTTTGCGCAAAATCCCCAGGTTGCCAGCATTCCCAGTGGGAGCCGGGCTTGCCCGCGAAGGCGATCCGTCAGTTGGTGCATTCGGCGACTGACCCAGCGCTTTCGCAGGCAAGCCAGCTCCCACAGTCGATCTCCATGCACCCGGGGACCTAGACCTCATCCCCAATCCCCTGTGGGAGCGGGCTTGCCCGCGAAGGCGATCCGTCAGTTGATGCATTCGGCGACTGACCCAGCGCTTTCGCAGGCAAGCCAGTTCCCACATTTGATCTTCATACACCCGGGGACCTAGGCCTCACCCCCAATCCCCTGTGGGAGCGGGCTTGCTCGCGAATGCGGTGTGTCAGTTAATGCATTCGGCGACTGACCCACTGCTTTCGCAGGCAAGCCAGCTCCCACATTCGATCGCCATACGCCCCGGGACCTAGGCCTCATCCCCAACTCCCTGTAGCCAGTTCCACCTTGGATTTTGGTGTTCTTCAAATAAAAAAAACGCCCCGAACCAGTCGGGGCGTGATTGTGGTGCGGCACTGCGGTTAGGTCTTCCTTGGGGCCGCAGTGGCCGTGTACGCGGTGCTTAGTGGAACTGCTCTTCTTCGGTCGAACCGGTCAGCGCGGTCACGGACGAGGTGCCGCCCTGGATCACGGTGGTCATGTCGTCGAAGTAGCCAGTGCCCACTTCCTGCTGGTGCGCCACGAAGGTGTAGCCCTTGGCGGCGTCAGCGAATTCCTGCTCCTGCAGCTTCACGTAGGCAGTCATGTCGTTGCGGGCGTAGTCGTGCGCCAGGTTGAACATGCTGTGCCACATGTTGTGAATGCCGGCCAGGGTAATGAACTGGTGCTTGTAGCCCATGGCGGACAGTTCGCGCTGGAACTTGGCGATGGTCGCGTCGTCCAGGTTCTTCTTCCAGTTGAAGGAAGGCGAGCAGTTGTAGGACAGCAGTTGGTCCGGGTATTCCTTCTTGATCGCTTCGGCAAAGCGGCGCGCTTCGTCCAGATCCGGCTTGGCGGTTTCGCACCAGATCAGGTCGGCGTACGGCGCGTAGGCCAGGCCGCGGGCGATGGCCTGGTCGAGACCGGCGCGCACCTTGTAGAAGCCTTCCTGGGTACGTTCGCCTGTCACGAACGGCTGGTCGTACGGGTCGCAGTCCGAGGTCAGCAGGTCAGCGGCGTTGGCGTCGGTACGGGCCAGGATGATGGTCGGGGTACCGGCAACGTCAGCAGCCAGGCGCGCAGCGGTCAGCTTCTGTACAGCTTCCTGGGTAGGAACCAGTACCTTGCCGCCCATGTGGCCGCATTTCTTCACCGAGGCCAGTTGGTCTTCGAAGTGCACGCCGGCAGCGCCTGCCTCGATCATGCTCTTCATCAGTTCGTAGGCGTTCAGCACACCACCGAAACCGGCTTCGGCGTCAGCCACAATCGGTGCGAAATAGTCGATGTAGCCTTCGTCGCCCGGGCCTTTACCGGCTTTCCACTGGATCTGGTCGGCGCGGCGGAACGAGTTGTTGATGCGCTTGACCACGGTTGGCACGGAGTCCACCGGGTACAGCGATTGGTCGGGGTACATGGATTCAGCGGAGTTGTTGTCCGCTGCCACTTGCCAGCCGGACAGGTAGATCGCCTGGATACCGGCTTTTACCTGTTGGACTGCCTGGCCGCCAGTGAGGGCGCCCATGCAGTTGACGAAATCTTTGTCGGGACGGAAGGACGGCTTGGCGCCCTGGGTGACCAGGTTCCACAGCTTCTCGGCGCCGAGTTTTGCAAAGGTGTGCTCAGGTTGAACCGAGCCACGCAGGCGGACGACGTCAGCAGCGGAATAAGCGCGGGTCACGCCTTTCCAGCGTGGGTTTTCAGCCCAATCTTTTTCAAGGGCTGCAATTTGCTGTTCGCGTGTCAGTGCCATGGGGAAAAACCTCGTCGCGTCTTGTTTGAAGTATCCGTTTGCCAGCCATGCATTCATTGCGTGGGCAGGGCTGCTCGCTGATCAGAAGCGTAGGCGCTCAAGACAGGTTCGACGGAGAAGGCGACGGGATGAACGATGGGGCTCAAGGGAGAGTTGAGCAGGTAAGGGCGAACTGCGAACGGTCTTCGGGCGTCGTGGGCCTTTGTACGATCCAACAGCGTGTTGCCGGGTTACCTGGTTAGCTTCCGTCCCTCGGGACAACTTCGTTCCAGTCGCAACCTCGTCAAACACACCTTGTGGGCGGTACAGACACGAATCGGCTCAGGTGGGTAGCTTAGAGCGGCGATCCGAAGGCCCTTGCCAGGGCCCCTGATTAGCGGGAGCGAGGCCATCATGCCCATGCTTTTTTGGATCGTCAAATGTTTTGTAGTGCTTTTTTTCAAGCACTACATCTTTAGTCTAATACGACTCATCAGTCAGTTTTTGGTGCTTCAGTTCAGGGTGTCGACCTTGACCCGCACAGTCAGGTCATCGCGGCCTTGAGTAGAGTAGCTGCGGGTTGTAGAGGATTTGTCGGCCTGGGTCTCGCGATTGATGCCGGCCAGTGGAATCCATTCGCCAAGACGACCGCTGATGGTTGTGTCGGTGCTTTGCACGTTCACTACATCGGGACGTTCCTGGCTCATGCGGTCACGGTTGGTACTGATCGCCAGGTGCACGGTCTCGCCGGTAACGCTGGCGGTGACATAGAAACCCTGGGTGACATTGCGGTACTGGGTCTGGTTTTGCGGGCGGCCGTAGGCATCCGGCTGGGTGGTGGTCAGCGGGACGCTCTGGCCGACCTGGATCAGCGCGGGCACACCTTCGCTCGCCTGGATCTGCTGGATGCCACCGTCGCGGCTGGCAGTGCCGTAGCTGATGATGCGGGTCTGGCTGTCACCGCTGTTCTGCTGGTTGTTTTCATTGCTGTCGACCGTGATCAGCAGGCGCTTGGCCGGCGTGTCCAGCTGCGCGAGCAGGGCGCGCAGGTCCTGGATCTTGCCGGGGTCGGCGTTAACAATAAGCTGGTTGCCGTAGGCGCTGACGGTGCCGTCCTTGCCGATGAAATTCTGCGCCACCGGCAGCAGGTCGGCGCTGGTGCGGTTGCTGAGGTTGACGACTTCGGTGTCGGCCATGGCCGAACAGCTGGCAGCCAGGAGGAGGGCGGTGAGCAGGGTGCGTAGGGACATGTCCGTTATCTCTGCGAGTCATTTAGGCGTGATAGTGCCAGTTTGTCGGCCTGGCAGGGCGCAAGTTGAATCGTAGACGGCAAAATGCCCTGGCAAGGCAGGGCATTGTTGGTGTTGCTGAAATAGCTATCGGGGGCAAGCCCACTCCCACACTTGACCGCATTCCCAAGGATGTACTCGGTCAAATGTGGGAGCTGGCTTGCCGGCGATAGCAGCGGCGCGGTATTGGATCAGTCCCCGCGCACCATATCCACATGCGGAATCCCGACTTCAAGGAACTCGTCACTGACGATCTTGAAACCCAGGCGCTCGTAGAATGGCGCCGCATATACCTGTGCGCTGAGAAATTGCCGGGTCTGGCCGCGTTGCTCGGCCGCGCCAATCACCGCTTCCATCAGCTTGTCGCCGACCTTCAGGCCGCGCCAGTCCTTGAGTACCGACACGCGGCCGATCTCGCCGCTGGGCAGCAGGCGCGCAGTACCGATCGGAAAGTCGCCTTCGAAGGCTAGGAAATGCACTGCGTCTGCGTCGTCCGCATCCCACTCCAGCTCAGGTGGGACCGATTGTTCAGCGACAAAGACCGCTTCACGAATGCGCCGAATCTCGGCGATATCCTTTTGCCAGTCCGCGACACTTACGTGAATCTTATTCATCGGCAAACCCCAGGCTTCCTTGCTTGACCAGCTCGCACAGCAGGTCGCGGCCATTTTCGTCGGCCAGCCATTCGCCAAGGTTCTCGCTGTGCAGCGCATCGGCAGAGCACACCAGCTTCAGCAGCTCACGCAATTTGCCCGGCAGGTAACGGCTCTGGCCGCTGGCGAACAGCAGCACGTCGTCGTCGACTTCGGACCAGGCCAGGCGCGCGCTCGGGTTGCGCACCAGGATCGCGCCGTCTTGCAGGCTGGTGACGAAGTCGTCTTCGCCCAGCTCTTCGCCGGCTACCAGTTCCGGGTAGCGCGGTTCGGTCATGAACTGGCCGAACCAGGTCAGCAGCATGCGCTCGTCGCTCATGTGCTCGGCCAGCAGGCTCTTGAGGCGGTCGAGTGCATCGCTCTGGATCTGATGCGGATCGCTGACCGGCTGGGCATCGGCGTCGGTGTAGCGCTCTTCGTCGGTCAGGTACTGGCTGAGGAAGTCGGTGAAGTGGGTCAGCACTTCAGCTGCGCTCGGCGCGCGGAAGCCGACCGAGTAGGTCATGCAGTCATCTTCGGCAATGCCGAAATGCGCCAGGCGCGGCGGCAGGTAGAGCATGTCGCCCGGTTCCAGGACCCATTCGGCGCTCTCTTCGAATTCGGCCAGGATGCGCAGGTCGGCGTGTTGCAGCAGCGGGCTTTCGGCGTTGCACATCTGGCCGATCTTCCAGTTGCGCTTGCCCTGGGCCTGCAGCAGGAACACATCGTAGTTGTCGAAGTGCGGACCGACACTGCCGCCCGGTGCGGCGAAGCTGATCATCACGTCGTCGATGCGCCAGCTAGGCAGGAAGCGGAAGTGTTCGAGCAATTCGGCGACTTCCGGCACGAACTGGTCGACGGCCTGTACCAACAGGGTCCACTCGCGCTCGGGCAGGGTGCTGAAAGCGTCTTCGGCGAATGGGCCGCGGCGCAGTTCCCACGGGCGCTCGCCGTGCTCGATCACCAGGCGCGATTCGACTTCTTCTTCCAGCGCGAGGCCTGCGAGTTCGTCGGCGTCGATCGGGCTTTCGAAGTCAGGGATGGCCTGGCGGATCAGCAGTGGTTTTTTCTGCCAGTAGTCGCGCAGGAATTCCCGTGCCGTGATGCCGCCCAGAAGTTGAAGAGGGATATCAGGATTCATGTGTAACCTATTGAAAAAAAGCACTTTTCAGACTGGAATAAAAACGCCCGGCGCGGCCGGGCGTCTCAAAGGGTCGTGCGTGGATCAGATGCGCTTGGCTTGCTCTACAGCGTTACCGATGTAGTTGGCCGGGGTCAGCAGTTTCAGCTCGGCCTTGGCCGCGGCTGGCATGTCCAGGCCATCGATGAAAGTCTGCAACGCCTCGGGGCTGATGCCCTTGCCGCGGGTCAATTCTTTCAGCTTCTCGTAAGGGTTTTCGATGTTGTAGCGACGCATCACGGTCTGGATCGGCTCGGCCAATACTTCCCAGCACGCGTCCAGGTCAGCGGCGATCTTCTGCTCGTTGAGCTCGAGCTTGCTGATGCCCTTGAGGCTGGCTTCGTACGCGATCACGCTGTGGGCAAAGCCCACGCCGAGGTTACGCAGTACGGTGGAGTCGGTAAGGTCGCGCTGCCAGCGGGAGATCGGCAACTTGCTGGCCAGGTGCTGGAACAGCGCGTTGGCGATGCCGAGGTTGCCTTCGGAGTTTTCGAAGTCGATCGGGTTGACCTTGTGCGGCATGGTCGACGAACCGATTTCACCGGCAATGGTGCGCTGCTTGAAGTAGCCCAGGGAAATGTAGCCCCAGATATCGCGATCGAAGTCGATCAGGATGGTGTTGAAGCGCGCAATGGCGTCGAACAGCTCGGCGATGTAGTCGTGCGGTTCGATCTGCGTGGTGTAAGGGTTGAAACCCAGGCCCAGTTCGTCTTCGATGAAGGCGCGGGCGTTGGCTTCCCAGTCGATCTCGGGGTAGGCCGACAGGTGGGCGTTGTAGTTGCCGACAGCGCCGTTGATCTTGCCCAGCAGCGGGACGGCAGCCACTTGAGCGATCTGGCGCTCCAGGCGGTACACCACGTTGGCCAGTTCTTTACCCAGGGTGGTCGGCGACGCCGGCTGGCCGTGGGTGCGCGACAGCATTGGTACGTCGGCGAAACGGATGGCCAGTTCGCGGATGGCGTTGGCGGTCTGGCGCATCAGCGGCAGCATCACGTCATCACGGCCTTCGCGCAGCATCAGGGCGTGGGACAGGTTGTTGATGTCCTCGCTGGTGCAAGCAAAGTGGATGAACTCGCTGACCTGGGCCAATTCCGGCAGCTTGGCCGCTTGCTCCTTGAGCAGATATTCGATGGCCTTGACGTCGTGGTTGGTGGTGCGCTCGATCTCTTTCACACGCTCGGCGTGCTCCAGGGAGAAGTTTTCCGCCAGGGTGTTGAGCACAGCGTTGGCTTCGGCGGAGAACGCCGGCACTTCGCTGATGGCGGGGTGAGCGGCCAGGCGCTGGAGCCAGCGCACTTCAACCAATACACGAGCACGGATCAGGCCGTATTCGCTGAAAATAGGGCGCAGGGCCTGGGTTTTGCCGGCGTAGCGGCCGTCAACAGGGGAAACCGCAGTGAGCGAAGAAAGCTGCATGGGGTGTTCTCGGACAGTCGGGCAACGAAATGGGGCGCGTATCATACATGAAAAAATCCGCCGGTCCGTTGCCAACTGACCGGCGTATTACGCGTGGGGCTATAAAAAACGTGGCTGTTGCGACTTATTCGTTGCGCATCAACGGGTAAAGCTCTTTGAGCAATTTGCGTCGGCTGATCACCAGTTGCCAACGATGACCGCCCAACTGGCGCCACAACCGTGCCGAACGAATACCGGCCAGGAGCAGGGCGCGGATTTTCGAGGCGTTGTTCGGTTGCTGCAGGTTGCGCATGTCGCCGTGCACCTGAATCCGTTGGCGCAAGGTGCTCAAGGTGTCCTGGTACAGCGCACCGCAGGCGGCAATCACGTTCTCGTGGGCCGGGCCGAAGTGCTCTACCTGGGACTGGATCTGCGGCAGGCGCTTGCCGATGACTTCCAGCATGTCTTCACGCTTGGCCAGTTGGCGCTCCAGGCCGAGCATCGACAGGGCGTAGCGCAGCGGCTCGCGCTGCAAGGTGCTCGGGTCGCGTTCCAGGGCGCCGATCAGCGCGCGGTAACCTTCGCGCAGCGCCAGGTCGTCGCCGCCATACACTTCCAGTGTGTCCTTGGGGTCGCGGATCAGCAGGCTGCCGAGCATGCAGGTCAGGCCTGCCTCGGTGACCTGGCCGGTCTTGGCGATCTTGTCGACCAGCACCGCGGCGAGGAATACCCCGCCGAGGGCGGTCAATTGCTCCTGGGTCGGGCTCATGCCGGGTTGCTCCAGGGCTCGGCGACTTCAATCACGCCGCCGCCGAGGCAAATCTCGCCGTCATAGAACACCACGGACTGGCCTGGCGTGACCGCGCGTTGCGGGTCATCGAAGGTGGCACGGTAGCCGCTGGCGGTTTTTTCCAGGGTGCAGGGCTGGTCACTCTGGCGATAGCGCACTTTGGCGGTCAGGCGGCGCGGGGTGCTCAGGTCGATCGGGTTGACCCAGTAGATCTCCGACGCCAGCAGCGCACCGGAGAACAGCAACGGGTGCTCATTGCCCTGGCCGACGATCAGCACGTTGTGCGCGAGGTCCTTGACCAGCACGTACCACGGCTCTTCGCCGGCGTCTTTCAAACCGCCGATGCCCAGGCCCTGGCGCTGGCCGATGGTGTGGTACATCAGGCCATGGTGGCGGCCGATCACTTCGCCTTCGGTGGTCTTGATCTCGCCGGGTTGCGCGGGCAGGTACTGCTTGAGGAAGTCGCTGAAGCGGCGCTCGCCGATAAAGCAAATACCGGTGGAGTCCTTCTTCTTGGCAGTGGCCAGGCCGTGTTTCTCGGCGATCTTGCGCACTTCGGGTTTTTCCAGCTCGCCCACCGGGAACAGGGTCTTGGCGATCTGTTCGCCGCCGACGGCGTGCAGGAAATAGCTCTGGTCCTTGTTCGGGTCCAGGCCCTTGAGCAGTTCGGTGCGGCCATCAACGTCGCGGCGGCGCACATAGTGGCCGGTGGCGATCAGGTCGGCGCCGAGCATCATGGCGTAGTCGAGGAACGCCTTGAACTTGATCTCGCGGTTGCACAGGATGTCCGGGTTCGGCGTGCGGCCGGCCTTGTATTCGGCCAGGAAGTGCTCGAACACATTGTCCCAGTACTCGGCGGCGAAGTTGGCGGTGTGCAGCTTGATGCCAATCTTGTCGCAGACGGCCTGGGCATCCGCCAGGTCGTCCATGGCGGTGCAGTATTCCGTTCCATCGTCTTCTTCCCAGTTCTTCATGAACAGGCCTTCCACCTCATAACCCTGCTCCATGAGCAGAACGGCGGAAACGGAAGAATCCACGCCGCCGGACATGCCGACGATGACGCGCTTCTTTTGTGTGTCAGAAGGGGCTGGATCACGCATAGGATTTCAACGGGTGTCTTGAAAAAGGACGCGATTCTAGCAGGCCTGGGCCCGCAAGGCTAAAGAGAAGGGCGGATCAGTTCGAGGCTGTGGCACTGGCCGGCCAAATAATCATCGATACAGCGGATGATCAGCTCGCTGCGCCAGTCATTGCGCACGGCCATCAGTTCGTCGCGGGTCATCCAGCGGGCGCGCAGGATGCCTTCGTCGAGCTGATAGTCGGGATGGTGTTTCAGCGCCTTGGCGATAAAACATACCCGCTGATAGGTCACGCCGTTGCTGGGGGCGGTGTACAGGTAGATGCCGACGATGCCGGTGGCTTCCACGTCCCAGCCGGTTTCCTCGAGGGTTTCGCGCACGGCGGCTTCGGTCAGGGTTTCGTGCGGGTCGAGGTGGCCGGCAGGCTGGTTGAGCACGGCGCGGCCGCCCTTGAGTTCCTCGACCATCAGGAAGCGGCCGTTGTCTTCTACGAGGGTGGCGACGGTGATGTGGGGTTGCCAGGTCATGGAGGGCTCTCAAGCGATCAGTGGGGCAGGCGCCCATCATACAGGGGCGCCCGCCGGGTGTTGCGCTTGGTTACCGGGCGGCCTTGGTGATGGCGTCGAAGGCGACCATGTCGTCAATGACTTCACCGCCGGTGGCTTTGGTCTGCGCTTGCCACACGACGATCACCACGTTTTGCGTAGGGTTTATGTAGATGAACTGGCCGAAAATACCGGCAGCCGTGAAGGCTTTGTCGGCTTTTGACGCGGCAGTCCAGGCCGGCCACCACATGGAGGCAAAGTCGCCGTAGGCGGCATCGGTGCCGGTGGTGGCGCTGGCAAAGCTCATCCAGCCTTTGGGCAGTACTTGCTTATCGCCGGTTTTGCCGCCACTGAGTACGAACTGTCCGAAGCGCCCGTAATCTTCCAGTGTTGCGCTGATGCCGCTGCCGCCCACTTCGTTGCCGTTCGGGCCGTCGAGCCACCAGTTCGCATCGGTCTGCATGCCATACGGCGCCCAGATTTTCTCGCTGAGGTAGTTCGCCAGGGGCTTGCCCACGGCGGCGCTGACCAGTTGGCCCAGCACTTGTGTCTCGCCAGTGCTGTAGTTGGTGCGGGAGCCAGGCGGCGCGGCGCTGGGCAGGCTCGCCATGAACTTGAGGGCGGAGCCGGGCACTTGTTCGGTCTGCAGCTTGAGCATCATGCGTCGATCCGACGTCGGGTCGGCGTATTTCTCACTCCATTTGACCCCCGAACGCATCGCCAGCACTTGGCGCACGGTGGCCTGGTCGTAGCCGCTACCGGCCAGTGCAGGCAAATACTCGGTCACTTTGTCATCCAGGCTCTTGATCGAACCGTCCTGCAAGGCCGCGCCGACGAGGGTCGATGTAATCGACTTGGCCACCGACATCGACATCCAGCGGGTTTCGGCGGTGTTGCCTTTTTCGTAGCGTTCAGTAACGACTTGGCCGTCCTTGATCACCAGCAGGCCTGTTACCCGGTTGAGGGTGACGTAGTCATCAAGACTATAGCGTTTGCCTTCGTAATCGAACGCAACCGGTCCCAGCGCCCGGCTGCTGTGCGGCAGTGGGAAAGGGTGGCCGCCGGCCTTGATGGTGCGCACCGGAAACAAGCGGTCGATATTGCGAAAGGTGCTGACCGCAGCGTCGGCGCTGAGTTTGCCGTCGTACATGGTCTGCACGTCGCCAATCGGTTCCTGTGCATGCGGGTAGGGTGGCGAGTGGCTCGCGCAGGCGGTCAGCAGGGCGATTGCCGAGGCCCAGGCCAGCGCCTGGAAGTGAGCTCTTTGCATAAAAACTTCCTTATTTGTTGTTTTCTGGAATGGCTTGAGCAAAAACACAAAGCAAGTCCTGCGCCCACTTACGAAAAAAAGCGCAAAAAAAATCCGGAACCCTTTCGGGTTCCGGATTTTGCTGTGGTGTGACGATCAATCAAGCATCGTCACATCAGCGCATCACACCAGTGCAGCAATCGCCGCATTGAGGGTGTTGCTTGGACGCATGGCCTTGCTGGTCAGCTCAGGGTTCGGCGCGTAGTAGCCGCCGATGTCCACTGGCTTGCCCTGCACGGCGTTGAGCTCGGCAACGATGGTTGCTTCGTTCGCGGTCAGGGTCTTGGCCAGTTCGCCGAACTGCGCTTGCAGTGCAGTGTCTTCGGTCTGGGCGGCCAGGGCTTGAGCCCAGTACAGCGCCAGGTAGAAGTGGCTGCCGCGGTTGTCGATGTTGCCGACTTTGCGCGATGGCGACTTGTTGTTGTCGAGGAACTGGCCAGTCGCCTGGTCCAGGGTTTTCGACAGCACCAGGGCTTTCGGGTTGTTGTACGTGACGCCCAGGTGTTCCAGGGAAGCGGCCAGGGCCAGGAACTCGCCCAGGGAGTCCCAGCGCAGGAAGTTTTCTTCCAGCAGCTGCTGCACGTGCTTGGGAGCCGAACCGCCGGCGCCGGTTTCGAACAGGCCGCCACCGTTCATCAGCGGCACGATCGAGAGCATCTTGGCGCTGGTGCCCAGTTCCATGATCGGGAACAGGTCGGTCAGGTAGTCACGCAGTACGTTACCGGTCACCGAGATGGTGTCCAGGCCCTTGCGGGTGCGCTCCAGGGTGAACTTCATCGCGTCGACCGGCGACATGATGCGGATGTCCAGGCCTTCGGTGTTGTGGTCTTTCAGGTAGGCCTGAACTTTCTCGACCACGACGCCGTCGTGCGCGCGCTTCGGGTCCAGCCAGAAAATGGCTGGGGTGTTGCTGGCGCGGGCACGGTTGACGGCCAGTTTGACCCAATCCTGGATCGGCGCGTCTTTGGTCTGGCACATGCGGAAGATGTCGCCGGCCTCGACGTTCTGTTCCATCAGCAGGTTGCCCTTGCTGTCGGTGACGCGGACGACGCCGTCAGCCTTGATCTGGAAGGTCTTGTCGTGGGAGCCGTACTCTTCGGCTTTCTTCGCCATCAGGCCAACGTTTGGCACGCTGCCCATGGTGGTTGGGTCGAAAGCGCCATTGGCCTTGCAGTCTTCGATGACCGCTTGGTAGATGGTGGCGTAGCAGCGATCCGGGATCACGGCCTTGGTGTCGTGCAGCTGGCCGTCGGTGCCCCACATCTTGCCGGAGTCACGGATCATGGCGGGCATCGAGGCGTCGACGATGACGTCGCTCGGCACGTGCAGGTTGGTGATGCCTTTGTCGGAGTTGACCATCGCCAGGGAAGGGCGAGCGGCGTAGACCGCCTGGATGTCAGCTTCGATCTGTGCTTGCTGGTCGTCCGGCAGGGCCTTGATGCGAGCGTACAGGTCGCCGATGCCGTTGTTCAGGTTGAAGCCGATCTGCTCCAGCACGGTGGCGTGCTTGGCCAGCGCGTCTTTGTAGAACTCGGCAACGATCTGGCCGAACATGATCGGGTCGGAGACCTTCATCATGGTGGCTTTCAGGTGAACCGACAGCAGCACGCCTTGCTTCTTGGCGTCTTCGATTTCAGCGGCGATGAAGCTGCGCAGGGCGTTCTTGCTCAGTACGGCGCTGTCGATGATCTCGCCAGCCTGTACGGAAGTCTTTTCCTTGAGGACGGTCGCGGTACCGTCCTTGGCGATCAGCTCGATTTTGACAGCATCGGCGGCTTCGATCTGAACGGCTTTTTCGCTGCCGTAGAAGTCGCCGCTGCTCATGTGAGCCACGTGGGACTTGGAGTCGGCAGCCCAGGCGCCCATCTTGTGCGGGTGCTTGCGCGCGTAGTTCTTGACCGACAGCGGGGCGCGGCGGTCGGAGTTGCCTTCGCGCAGGACCGGGTTCACGGCGCTGCCCTTGACCTTGTCGTAACGTGCACGGGTTTCTTTTTCCGCGTCGGTGGTTACGGTTTCAGGGTAGTCCGGCAGGGCGTAGCCCTGGGCCTGCAGTTCCTTGATCGCAGCCTGCAGCTGAGGCGTCGAGGCACTGATGTTAGGCAGCTTGATGATGTTGGCTTCAGGCGTAACGGCCAGGTCGCCCAGTTCGGCGAGGTGGTCCGGGATGGCCTTGGTACCCAGTTGCTCAGGGAAGCTTGCGAGGATGCGCCCGGCGAGGGAGATGTCGCGGGTTTCCACGGCAATATCAGCGTAAGCGGTGAAGGCCTCTACGATAGGCAGCAGTGAATAGGTGGCGAGGGCTGGGGCTTCGTCGGTGAAGGTGTAGATGATCTTCGAGCGGGTGGGCATATTCGGATTAACTCTCTTCTTTGCTGAAAGCGTGCGCAGAAACTCGAGATGCGCCGGGTGGAGCGCGTTCGTTCAAAGTCATCCATGAGCGAAATGTCGAGGTTTCTTCGCGGTGATGTTGGGTTGCATCAGTCGAGCGTCAAGCGGGTGGACTATTGTATTAGTCCTGCTTTGTAGCGGAAGGCTGTGTTCTAGAGCGGTCCGCCGTCGTGACTCTTTGGTCAGCGGCGGCATTATACATAGGTCGCTATGCTTACGCCGAGCCTTCATACAAAAGGTGTGTCGTCCATTGGTCTAAAGGTCGCAGGGCCCAACGTGCTACCAAGGTCGCATGCAGTGCTCAAGATTGGCGATTTTGCCTTTGCTTTCAGGCTTGTAGGCGACAATTTATGCTGTTTTCGATGCAAATGAGCATGGCGTGAGGTTTCAGTCGCCATTTATCTGGAGTAGGCTCGAACGCAGCCAGATGTTCAATCCATAGATGGAGTTCAGCATGGGATACAAGAAGATTCAGGTTCCGGCAGTCGGCGACAAAATCACCGTCAATGCAGACCATTCTCTCAATGTTCCTGACCAACCGATCATCCCTTATATCGAAGGTGACGGTATTGGCGTCGACATCAGCCCGGTGATGATCAAGGTGGTCGACGCGGCTGTTGAAAAGGCCTACGGCGGCAAGCGCAAGATCTCCTGGATGGAGGTGTACGCCGGCGAGAAAGCCACTCAAGTCTACGACCAGGACACCTGGCTGCCCCAGGAAACCCTGGATGCGGTCAAGGATTACGTGGTGTCCATCAAGGGCCCGCTGACCACCCCGGTCGGTGGCGGCATCCGTTCGCTGAACGTGGCCCTGCGCCAACAACTCGATTTGTATGTGTGCCTGCGCCCGGTGCGCTGGTTCGAAGGCGTGCCGAGCCCGGTCAAGAAGCCAGGCGATGTGGACATGACCATCTTCCGTGAGAACTCCGAAGACATCTACGCCGGGATCGAGTGGAAAGCCGGCTCGCCCGAAGCGATCAAGGTGATCAAGTTCCTCAAGGAAGAAATGGGCGTGACCAAGATCCGTTTCGACCAGGATTGCGGCATCGGCGTCAAGCCGGTCTCCAAAGAGGGGACCCAGCGCCTGGCGCGTAAAGCCCTGCAATATGTAGTGGATAACGACCGCGATTCGCTGACCATCGTGCACAAAGGCAACATCATGAAGTTCACCGAGGGGGCCTTCAAGGAATGGGCCTACGAAGTGGCGGCGCAGGAATTCGGCGCGACCCTGCTCGATGGCGGTCCATGGATGCAGTTCAAGAACCCGAAAACCGGCAAGAATGTGGTGGTCAAGGATGCGATTGCCGACGCCATGCTCCAGCAGATCCTGCTGCGTCCGGCCGAATATGACGTGATTGCGACACTCAACCTGAACGGTGACTACCTGTCCGACGCACTGGCGGCAGAGGTCGGCGGTATCGGCATTGCGCCGGGGGCCAACCTGTCCGACACCGTGGCCATGTTCGAGGCGACCCACGGCACCGCGCCCAAGTATGCGGGCAAGGACCAGGTCAATCCGGGTTCATTGATCCTGTCGGCGGAGATGATGTTGCGCCACATGGGCTGGACCGAGGCGGCTGACCTGATTATCAAGGGCACCAATGGCGCGATTTCGGCCAAGACCGTGACCTATGACTTCGAGCGCCTGATGGACGGCGCGAAGTTGGTGTCGTCGTCGGGCTTTGGTGATGCGCTGATTTCGCATATGTAAGGCGCAGGCATAAAAAAACCGGCCGTCCCAATCTTGCTGGGGTGGCCGGTTTTTTATTGCGTTTGCGCGCTCGACGGCGGATCAGGCCGTTTGCTTCTTTTCGTTATGAGCGGTCGACCCCGCGGTGGGTTCAGGTGCCTTGGCGACGATTTCCACGGCATGCAACCCTTTCGGTCCTTGAATGATTTCGAAACTTACAGGTTGGCCCGCTTTCAGCGTCTTGTACCCATCCATCTTGATCGCTGAAAAATGCGCAAAGAGATCTTCGGACTTACCGTCCTCTACGACGAAACCGTAGCCTTTGGCATTGTTGAACCACTTGACCTTACCACTTGCCATGCCCATATCCCTCTGCACCAGACTCCATCACTGGAGTATCATCCAGTTTATCCGTCCTAACCCGAATAAATAAGGTTGACTGCGCGGACCTTTTTTACCCACTGTGGGTTCTATTGGTTGTAACACCGTTTTGCCGATAGTCAAGGCGACTGGCCGGTCAGCAGTTGAAATTCTGACAGGTCGCCCCCACCACTGTATTTGAACCACTGACGAACCTTTCTTTCCATGCATGCAATCAGCCAGATTCGACTAACATTCAATCAGGATCGACCGGATCACGAACACGATGACGACGGTTCTGCAGGCATTGCTGTTCAGGAGGCCAAGCCTGCTTTACAGGCGCCGCCGATGTACAAGGTGGTTTTGTTCAATGATGACTACACACCGATGGATTTCGTGGTCGAAGTACTCGAGGTGTTTTTTAACCTGAACCGCGAGTTGGCGACCAAGGTAATGCTGGCCGTTCACACAGAAGGACGGGCAGTATGTGGAGTGTTTACCCGCGACATCGCCGAGACAAAGGCCATGCAGGTCAACCAGTACGCCAGGGAAAGCCAGCATCCGCTACTCTGTGAAATCGAGAAGGACGGTTAACGCCGACCACTTGGGTATGAGGTGAAGCTATGTTAAACCGCGAGCTCGAAGTCACCCTCAATCTTGCCTTCAAGGAGGCCCGTTCGAAGCGTCATGAATTCATGACCGTCGAGCACCTGCTGCTGGCACTTTTGGATAACGAAGCTGCCGCCACCGTTCTACGTGCGTGCGGCGCCAACCTCGACAAACTCAAGCATGACCTGCAGGAGTTTATCGACTCCACCACGCCACTGATCCCCGTGCATGACGAGGACCGCGAGACCCAGCCAACTTTGGGCTTCCAGCGGGTATTGCAGCGTGCTGTTTTCCACGTACAGAGCTCCGGTAAGCGTGAAGTCACAGGCGCCAACGTGCTGGTGGCAATTTTCAGCGAGCAGGAAAGCCAGGCAGTGTTCCTGCTCAAGCAGCAGAGCGTTGCCCGTATTGATGTCGTCAATTACATCGCCCACGGTATCTCCAAGGTGCCTGGGCACGGCGATCATTCCGAGGGTGAACAGGATATGCAGGACGACGAGGGCGGTGAGTCTTCTTCTTCGGGCAATCCACTGGATGCCTATGCCAGTAACCTCAATGAGCTGGCGCGCCAGGGGCGGATCGATCCGCTGGTGGGGCGCGAGCTTGAGGTCGAGCGTGTAGCGCAGATCCTCGCGCGTCGTCGCAAGAACAACCCGTTGCTGGTGGGTGAGGCCGGCGTGGGTAAAACCGCGATTGCCGAGGGCCTGGCCAAGCGCATTGTCGACAATCAGGTGCCTGACCTGCTGGCCAACAGTGTCGTCTACTCCCTTGACCTGGGCGCCTTGCTCGCCGGGACCAAGTACCGTGGCGATTTCGAGAAGCGCTTCAAGGCGTTGCTAGGTGAGCTGAAAAAACGCCCGCAGGCGATCCTGTTCATTGATGAGATCCACACCATCATTGGTGCCGGTGCGGCATCCGGTGGGGTAATGGACGCCTCGAACCTGCTCAAGCCGCTGCTGTCGTCGGGTGATATCCGCTGCATTGGTTCGACCACGTTCCAGGAATTCCGCGGAATTTTCGAGAAAGACCGCGCCTTGGCGCGTCGCTTCCAGAAAGTCGACGTGTCCGAGCCTTCGGTTGAAGACACCATTGGCATCCTGCGCGGGCTCAAGGGGCGTTTCGAAGCGCACCATGGCATCGAGTACACCGATGAGGCCCTGCGTTCGGCCGCTGAACTGGCGTCGCGCTACATCAATGACCGGCACATGCCGGACAAGGCCATCGACGTGATCGACGAGGCGGGTGCCTATCAGCGCCTGCAGCCGGTCGAGAAGCGTGTGAAACGCATCGACGTACCTCAGGTCGAGGACATCGTGGCGAAGATCGCGCGGATTCCGCCAAAACACGTCACCAGTTCCGACAAGGAACTGCTGCGTAATCTGGAGCGTGACCTCAAGCTGACCGTGTTCGGCCAGGATGCGGCCATCGACTCGCTGTCCACCGCGATCAAGTTGTCGCGTGCGGGCCTCAAGTCGCCGGACAAGCCTGTGGGTTCGTTCCTGTTCGCTGGTCCTACCGGCGTCGGCAAGACCGAGGCGGCACGGCAGTTGGCCAAGGCCATGGGCATTGAGCTGGTGCGTTTCGACATGTCCGAATACATGGAGCGTCACACTGTGTCGCGCCTGATCGGTGCGCCTCCGGGCTATGTCGGGTTCGACCAGGGCGGCCTGTTGACCGAAGCGATCACCAAGCAGCCGCATTGCGTATTGCTGCTCGATGAAATCGAGAAGGCGCACCCGGAAGTCTTCAACCTGCTGCTGCAGGTGATGGACCACGGCACCCTGACCGACAACAACGGGCGCAAGGCGGATTTCCGCAACGTGATCGTGATCATGACCACCAACGCCGGTGCCGAAACGGCCGCGCGGGCTTCGATCGGCTTCAGCCATCAGGATCACTCTTCCGATGCCATGGAAGTGATCAAGAAGAGCTTTACGCCGGAGTTCCGCAACCGTTTGGACACCATTATCCAGTTTGGTCGCCTCAGCCATGAGGTTATCAAGAGCGTGGTGGACAAGTTCCTCACCGAGCTTCAGGCGCAGTTGGAAGACAAGCGCGTGCAGCTGGACGTGACGGACGCGGCGCGCAACTGGCTGGCCGAAGGTGGTTACGACGCGGCAATGGGCGCTCGCCCGATGGCGCGTCTGATCCAGGACAAGATCAAGCGGCCATTGGCCGAAGAGATCCTGTTCGGCGAACTGTCCGACCATGGCGGCGTGGTGCATATCGACCTGAAGGATGGCGAGCTGACCTTCGACTTCGAAACCACGGCGGAAATGGCCTGATCGTTGACTGCACTACAGCAAAGGCGCCGAAAGGCGCCTTTTTGCTGTCTTGATGTTGGTGGAGATCAAATGCAGGGGCTGGCTTGCCTGCGAAAGCGGTGGGTCAGCCAGCGAATGCATCAACTGACGGATCGCCTTCGCGAGCAAGCCCGCTCCCACAGGGGATTGGGGTGGGCCTGAGACCCTGGGTGTACGCAGATCAAATGTGGGAGCTGGCTTGCCTGCGAAGGCGGTGGGTCAGCCAGCGAATGCATCAACTGACGGATCGCCTTCGCGAGCCCGCTCCCACAGGGGATTGGGGTGGGCCTGAGACCCTGGGTGTACGCAGATCAAATGTGGGAGCTGGCTTGCCT
>NZ_JBWKSN010000014.1:0-214562 GCF_059419825.1 Pseudomonas sp. GW821-FHT05D12
GTGGGAGCTGGCTTGCCTGCGATAGCGGTGGGTCAGCCACTACCTTCAGCGACTGACACACCGCTTTCGCGAGCAAGCCCGCTCCCACATTGTTTTTTGTGGTGTTTGGGGGAGTGGCTTACAGCTGCGGGGTGTCTTCCGGCGGCTTGGTCTTGTCGACGCCCGGTACATGCAGGTTGCCTTCGACCACCTGGTTGCCTTCCAGCTGCGGCTGGGTCACCCAGGTGAGGATGTCGTAGTAGCGCCGGATGTTCGCCACGAAGTGCACCGGCTCGCCGCCCCGCGCATAGCCGTAGCGGGTCTTGCTGTACCACTGCTTCTGCGCCAGGCGCGGCAGCATTTTCTTCACGTCCAGCCACTTGTTCGGGTTCAGGCCTTCTTTCTTCGCCAGCAGGCGCGCGTCGTCCAGGTGCCCGGTGCCGACGTTATAGGCGGCGAGGGCGAACCAGGTGCGATCCGGCTCGGCGATGCTGTCGTCCAGCTCATCCTTGATCTTGGCCAGGTACTTGGCGCCGCCCATGATGCTTTGCTTGGCGTCCAGGCGGTTGGACACGCCCATCGCCTGGGCGGTGTTCTGGGTCAGCATCATCAGGCCGCGCACGCCGGTCTTGGAGGTGACCGCCGGTTGCCACAGGGACTCCTGATAGCCGATGGCGGCCAACAGGCGCCAGTCGACCTTTTCTTCCTTGGCGTAGGTGCGAAAGTGCTTTTCGTACTTGGGCAGGCGCTGCTGCAAATGCTGGGCGAAGGTGTAGGCGCCGACATAGCCGAGTACATCGACGTGCCCGTAATAGCGGTCTTTCAGGCGCTGCAGGGTGCCGTTCTTCTCGACCTTGTCCAGGTAGCTGTTGATCTCGTTGAGCAGGCTGTTGTCGTCGCCGGCGGCCACGGCCCAGCTCTGGTTGCTGGCATTGCCGAGGTCGAATGCCACGCGCACGTTGGGGAAGTACACCTGGTTCATCGCGACTTCGTTGGAGTCCACCAGGGTCAGGTCGATTTGCCCCTCGTCGACCATGCGCAGCAGGTCGACTACTTCAACGGCGTCGGATTCTTCGTATTCAATCGCAGGATTCTGCTTTTTCAGCTCCGCCAGTTGTTCGGCGTGGGTGCTGCCCTTGAGCACCATGATCTTCTTGCCCACCAGGTCCGCCGCGTTGGTCGGGCGTGACTGGCCGTTGCGGTAGATGATCTGCGGGGTGACTTCCAGGTAAGGGTGGGAGAAACGCACCTGCTGCTGGCGCTGCTCGCTGCTGACCAGGCCGGCGGCGGCGAGCACCGGACCGTTGGGTTTGCCCAACTGGCCGAACAGGTCATCGAGGTTGTCGGCGGTCTCGATCTCCAGTTTCACGCCCAGGTCATCGGCAAAGCGCTTGACCAGTTCGTATTCGAAACCGGTTTCACCGTTGCGGTCCTGGAAATAAGTCGCCGGGCTGTTCCGGGTGATCACCCGCAATACGCCATCCTCCTTGATTCGCTCGAGCGTGCTGGGCTTATCAACACAGGCGCTGAGCATCAGGAAGAGTCCGGTTGCGATGAGCCATTTGGCGCATCGCGGGCGCAAAGCAGTAGGGGAGAACATCTGCGCAGTATACGCAAACGGCCCACGGCGCCATATCTCGACAGCATGGGACTTGTCTGCTAGCGCCGGCAAAACTGTGCTGCAGCCCGCAGAAACGTGGCCTGGCAGCCGATTGTGACGGTTAAAATAACTGCTCCGAATAGCCGGGAAAACGCCCCGATACCGTGCAAACCGTGCCAACTGACGTCCGGCAGCGGCCACTGGTGCCGTTTCGGGTGCCGTTGGCGATGGTTTACGCTAGAATGCACGGCCTCAAAGCACACCCCCTTCCCGAGGCTGTCCCGAAGATGTTGATCCTGCGCGGCGCTCCTGCCCTTTCTGCCTTTCGCCACAGCAAACTCCTTGAGCAACTGAGCCAGAAGGTTCCAGCTGTTACAGGCTTGTATGCTGAATTTGCTCACTTCGCCGACGTTACCGGCGTCTTGACCGCCGACGAACAGCAAGTGCTCGCACGCCTTCTGAAGTACGGCCCCAGCGTTCCCGTTCAAGAGCCGACCGGCCGCTTGTTCCTGGTTCTGCCACGGTTCGGCACCATCTCGCCCTGGTCGAGCAAGGCCAGCGACATCGCCCGCAACTGCGGCCTGGAGAAAATCCAGCGCCTGGAACGCGGTATTGCCTTCTATGTAGCCGGGCAGTTCAGCGATGCCGAGGCCGAGCTGATCGCCAGCAGCCTGCACGACCGCATGACCCAGATCATCGTCAGCCAGCTGGAACAGGCCGCCGGTCTGTTCAGCCACGCCGAGCCCAAGCCGCTGACCGCGATTGACGTGCTTGGCGGTGGCCGCGCCGCCCTCGAGAAGGCCAACACCGAACTCGGCCTGGCCCTGGCCGAAGACGAGATCGACTACCTGGTCAACGCCTTCAACGGCTTGAAGCGCAACCCGCACGACATCGAACTGATGATGTTCGCCCAGGCCAACTCCGAGCATTGCCGTCACAAGATCTTCAACGCCAGTTGGGATATCGACGGCGAGAGCCAGGAAAAAAGCCTGTTCGGCATGATCAAGAACACCTACGTGATGCACAGCGAAGGCGTTCTGTCGGCTTACAAGGACAACGCCTCGGTGATCGTCGGCTCCGTTGCCGGCCGTTTCTTCCCGGACCCTGAGACCCGCCAGTACGGCGCGGTGCAGGAGCCGGTGCACATCCTGATGAAGGTTGAAACCCACAACCACCCGACCGCGATTGCCCCGTTCCCGGGCGCAGCCACCGGTTCCGGCGGCGAGATCCGTGACGAAGGTGCAACCGGCCGTGGCGCCAAGCCCAAGGCTGGCCTGACCGGCTTCACCGTGTCCAACCTGCAGATCCCGGGCTTCGAACAGCCGTGGGAAGTGCCGTACGGCAAGCCTGAGCGCATCGTTACCGCGCTGGACATCATGATCGAAGGCCCGCTGGGCGGCGCCGCGTTCAACAACGAATTCGGGCGTCCGGCGCTGACCGGTTACTTCCGTACCTTCGAACAATCCATCACCACCCCGCGTGGCGATGAAGTGCGCGGCTACCACAAGCCGATCATGTTGGCCGGCGGCATGGGCAACATCCGTGAAGAACACGTCAAGAAAGGCGAGATCCTGGTCGGCTCCAAGCTGATCGTGCTCGGCGGCCCGGCGATGCTGATCGGCCTGGGCGGCGGCGCCGCTTCCTCCATGGCCACCGGCACCAGCTCGGCAGACCTGGATTTTGCTTCCGTGCAGCGCGAAAACCCTGAGATGGAGCGTCGCTGCCAGGAAGTCATCGACCGTTGCTGGCAGTTGGGTGACAAGAACCCGATCAGCTTCATCCATGACGTCGGCGCCGGCGGTTTGTCCAACGCCTTCCCGGAACTGGTCAACGATGGCGACCGCGGCGGCCGTTTCGAACTGCGCAACATTCCAAACGACGAGCCGGGCATGGCCCCGCACGAAATCTGGAGCAACGAATCCCAGGAACGCTACGTGCTGGCCGTCGGCGCCGAAGACTTCGCACGCTTCCAGGCCATCTGCGAACGCGAGCGCTGCCCGTTTGCCGTGGTCGGCGAAGCCACTGCCGAGCCGCAACTGACCGTCACTGACAGCCACTTCGGCAACAGCCCGGTCGACATGCCGCTCGAAGTACTGCTGGGCAAGGCCCCGCGCATGCACCGTTCGGCGGTACGTGAAGCCGAGCTGGGCGATGATTTCGACCCAAGCACCCTCGACCTGGCCGACAGCATCGAACGCGTGCTGCACCACCCGGCCGTGGCGAGCAAAAGCTTCCTGATCACCATCGGCGACCGCACCATCACCGGCCTGGTGGCCCGTGACCAAATGGTTGGCCCGTGGCAGGTTCCCGTGGCCGACGTTGCCGTCACCGCCACCAGTTTCGACGTCTACACCGGCGAAGCCATGGCCATGGGCGAGCGTACGCCGCTGGCCCTGCTGGACGCCCCGGCGTCGGGCCGCATGGCCATTGGTGAAACCCTCACCAACATCGCAGCCTCGCGCATCGGCAAGCTGTCCGACATCAAATTGTCGGCCAACTGGATGTCCGCTGCTGGTCACCCGGGTGAAGACGCGCGTCTTTACGACACCGTAAAAGCGGTCGGCATGGAGCTGTGCCCTGAGCTGGGCATCACCATCCCGGTGGGCAAGGACTCGATGTCCATGGCCACCCGTTGGAACGATGAAGGCGTGGACAAGAGCGTCACCTCGCCGCTGTCGCTGATCGTCACCGGTTTCGCCCCGGTCACTGACATTCGCCAGACCCTGACCCCGCAACTGCGCATGGACAAGGGCACCACCGACCTGATCCTGATCGACCTCGGCCGTGGCCAGAACCGCATGGGCGCCTCGATCCTCGCACAAACCCACGGCAAGCTCGGCAAGCAGGCGCCGGACGTCGACGATGCCGAAGACCTCAAGGCCTTCTTCGCCGTGATCCAGGGCCTCAACGCCGATGGCCACCTGCTGGCTTACCACGACCGTTCCGATGGCGGCCTGCTGACCAGCGTGGTCGAGATGGCGTTTGCCGGTCACTGCGGCCTGAACATCGTGCTCGACAGCGTTGCCGAGGATGCTGCCGAAATCAACGGCATCCTGTTCAACGAAGAGTTGGGTGCGGTGATCCAGGTGCGCCAGGACGCAACCCCGGACGTACTCGCACAGTTCAGCGCCGCTGGCCTGGACGACTGCGTGGCGGTGATCGGCCAGCCGATCAACAACGGCGAGATCAACATCTCGTTCAATGGCGACACCGTGTTTGCCGGCCAGCGCCGCTTGCTGCAACGCCAGTGGTCCGAGACCAGCTACCAGATCCAACGCCTGCGCGATAACGCCGACTGCGCCGAGCAGGAATTCGACGTGATCCTGGAAGAAGACAACCCGGGCCTGAGCACCAAGCTCAGCTTCGACGTCAACCAGGACATCGCCGCGCCGTACATCAAGAAAGGCATCCGCCCACAAGTTGCCGTACTGCGTGAGCAGGGCGTCAACGGCCAGGTGGAAATGGCGGCCGCGTTCGACCGTGCCGGCTTCAATGCGATCGACGTGCACATGAGCGATATCCTCGCCGGTCGCGTTGACCTCAACGAGTTCAAAGGCCTGGTGGCCTGCGGCGGTTTCTCCTACGGCGACGTGCTGGGTGCCGGTGAAGGCTGGGCCAAGTCGGCCTTGTTCAACAGCCGTGCCCGCGACGCGTTCCAGGGCTTCTTCGAACGCAACGACAGCTTCACCCTGGGTGTGTGCAACGGTTGCCAGATGATGTCCAACCTCCACGAGCTGATCCCGGGCAGCGAGTTCTGGCCGCACTTCGTGCGTAACCGTTCCGAGCAGTTCGAAGCCCGTGTTGCGATGGTGCAGGTGCAGGAATCCAACTCGATCTTCCTGCAAGGCATGGCCGGTTCGCGTATGCCAATCGCCATCGCCCACGGTGAAGGTCATGCCGAGTTCGAAAGCGAAGAAGCCTTGCTCGAAGCCGACCTGTCCGGTTGCGTGGCCATGCGTTTCGTCGACAACCACGGCAAGGTCACCGAGACCTACCCGGCCAACCCGAACGGCTCGCCGCGCGGGATCACCGGTCTCACCAGCCGTGACGGTCGCGTGACCATCATGATGCCGCACCCTGAGCGTGTGTTCCGTGCCGTGCAGAACTCGTGGCGCCCGGAAGAGTGGAACGAAGACGGCGCCTGGATGCGCATGTTCCGCAACGCGCGCGTGTGGGTGAACTAAGGCGGTGTACAAGCTTGCCTTCTTTGTGCCCGACAGCCATGTAGAGACGGTGAAAACCGCCGTCTTCGCAGCCGGTGGCGGGCGCATCGGCGACTACGACAGCTGCGCCTGGCAAGTGCTGGGCCAGGGCCAATTTCGCGCGTTGGACGGCAGCCAGCCATTTATCGGGCAAGTCGGCCAGGTGGAAGTGGTTGAGGAATGGAAGGTTGAGCTGGTGGTGGCGGATGGGCTGATTGTGGCCGTTGTGGCCGCGCTGAAACTCAGCCACCCCTACGAAACACCGGCTTATGAAGTGTGGCAGTTGGCGGATTTCTGACCCGCAAGCTGTCATCAAGAAACCCGCTGGGCCAGGTTGGCCAGCGGGTTTTTTGTGGGCTGTCATCCAGCCGCAGCTGACACTTTACGGTGCGGGGACTAACCCCACTTCAACATGCAACGCGTCGATCAATATCTTTTCGTAGCTGAAGCGCTGGCCTTGCATCGGCGCCCAGCGGTCGACATAAAACAGCCCATCGTTATCGATCTTGATCGGTGTCGAGACGATCTCCCCGCTGCGGGAGTGATGCACCAGGTTGCTCTGTGACGGCGACGGGCGTTCGATCAGGTACAAGCCGGGTCGGTTCAAGCGCGACCTGTCCGCAGGCACAAAGGGGGCTGGAGCCTGGGTTCCGGCAACGCCGGCGTCGAGTATGAAATCGCCGCGCAAGGCCCTCGGGCTAATGCCCTCGTGCAGGGTCTCCCAGCCACCCGGACGAATGTTCTTGGCCAATGCCGGGGCCGTATCCCTGACATGCAGGCTGACCGCGCCTTGCAGTTCCGCCAGGCCCGGAACGCCCAGGTTCATGTTGGTGTGAGTGCTGCCAACGAAGGCGACCCATTTGTGAGGCCCGTTCGCCGCCTGGTCGGCCGCGATGACCTTGGAGGCGAAGTAGCTGAACATCTGGTTGCGGGCCAGGTCTTTCTCCGCCAGCCCCTTGATGTTGTAACTGGCGATGCAGTCCAGGGCGCGGATGCGCAGGCCGTGCCTGGCCGCCGCCTGGACAACCTCGGTATAGGTGTCGCTGCCTTTGTAATTGGGCATGTAACCCCGATCCAGTTGTTTGAGGTAGCGCTTGAGGTCGTCCGGAAGCCGTTGCGTGGTCAAGAACAGATCCAGCTGGGCCTGATGCATATCGGTCAGCAGGTGCTCCACGTAAAGGGTCTTGAATCCCAGCGTCTTGAGTTTCCCCATCGACTCGCGCAGCCACCGCTTGCTGGATCGTGCAGTTTGACCCTCACCGATTACGAGCCCTGCGAAGTCGCTCTGGCGCAGGTTGTCCAGGAACGCCTCCGCAGGCTTGGGCGAAGCCAGGATGGCGGGATCTGGCCGGGTTGGCGGTACGTGGGTGTCCAGGTAGTTTTTTGCATCTGTACTCAAGCGATGCCTGGCGTCCTTGAAGGCCTGGAACGCTTCGTGATGGGCCGGATTCTGCGGAACATAGATGGGATTGAGCCCATGCGGCACCTCCGCCTGGCGGGTGATGCTGCCATGTAGTGCGGGGGCAATGTCGTAGTCGCTGTAATGCGTCATCGCATCCGCCACCGCGCTGGACGCCGCTGCAGCCTTGGGCGCTGTGTACGGGGTCTGCAGGGTCAGGCGGTAATCGCCCTTGGCCAGCGAGTCACCGGCAATGGCGCCCGGCGCGTCGAGCCACACGCCGACAGGCTGATCCGCGGCCACATCCACCACGCGCAGTGCGACGGCGTCCTGCAGGTCTGCCAGGCCTGGGGTACCCTCGAACGTGCGCACGCGGGAATGATCCACCAAGGCTATCCAGCGCTCATCCAGCTCGTTGAGCGCATCGGCCTCAATGGCCTTGTGGGAGTAGAAATTCCTCACACTGTTGCTGCGTGGCAGAGTCGGTGGGGTGTCGCCCATCAGCAGGGCATCGTCCAGCAGGTAAGACGTGGAGGCGTCCAGGGCGTTGACCTTCATGCCCTTTTCCTGGGCCTTGCGCACCAGGCTGACGTAGGAATACTCGGCGTTTTCGGCAAAGCCCAAGGCTTTATCCACAGCCTTGAGATGCTTTTCGATGTGTAGCCAGGATTTGCCGCTGTTGAGCTTCTGCAGTTTCGAGCGGAAGACATCGGTGGGCAGGTACTCGATGTAGAGGTGTTTGAAGCCTTTGCTGATCAAGGTGTCCATCTGGGTGATCAGCAGTTGTTTGCTGGCGATGGAGTCGGGTATCGCGCCGATCACCAGGTTCTTGTTGGCGCTGAAGGCGTCGCTGGCGAGCAGTTGCGAGAACGGCATGCTGGCGTCGATCGCCGGTGGATCAGCGCGAACGGGCAGCGGGTCGAGGTTCTTGAAAAAATCCTCGGCGTCCGTGGCCAGGCGTTCGGCCTGTTGCAGGTACGCGGTGCGCAGGGGTTTGAGTTCCACCGCAGCACTGCCCAGAATCACGTTCGGCGAGTCGAAATTCCATTCAGACCAGCGCATCATCCCTTCGCGCACCTGCGGGTTGAGGACCGGCTCCAGTTTGCTCGCGTACTTTGCCGGCATCTCATAGGGTGTGAGCTGCAGCGGTGTGTCGGGTAGCCTTTCATATTTGGGCGCGCCACCGACAACTCCCGTACGGCGCCACACGCCTTGCGCGTCAGGAGCTGCCACGCGGGTGGTGGAAACCAGCTTGCCGGTGGCCGGGTCGAGCCGGTAGAGCAAATAGCGACCGATCGGGTCCGGGGTGTTTTTCGCCCACAGGGCTTCACCGTCAAACAGCACGGGTTGCATGTTCTGCGGCGCCGGCGGCTTGGGTTGCAGCGGCTCGACCAGGTTCAACCGCTCGCTCGACAGCGCGCTGCTTTTGGCGACTTGGCGTACGCCCGGACGTGCAAGCTGCTTGAGCGAGACCAGCGCCGGGCGCAGGTCGGTGAATGCTGCGCCGGCGCTGTTGAGCACGTAACCGATCAAGTGCTCCACGGCCGCTTCGTTGTCACCCTGCTGATAAGCGTGCAGGGCCAGCATGCCGTCCTTGAATGCCAACAGCATGCCCAGGCTCAGGCTGAGAGTCGGGAACGGCGCAGTGGCGATGGCGGTGACCCACTCCACGCAGGTCCACAGGATGCCGGTGACCATTCGGGTGCGGTTGTTCGTGGTGCCTTCAATGTCGTCGATCTTGCGCTGCAGCGGCATGTCATACAGGGCCCGGCGCAGATCCTGCAACGGTGTTTGCTCGCGGGTCGAATCATAGCGTGGCGGGCTGATGTCGGTGCGGTTCAGGCCCTCGGGCAGCTGTGCCTTGGCGGCATCCAGGAAGGCACGCACCCTGACCTGGGATTGGGTACCCACCCGCTGGGTGAAGTAACCGAGCATGGCGGGGATTTTTTTCAGCAGGTAGTTGAACTGCCGAGCCTCGCGAAAGCTGATACCATCCGGTGCATTGGGGGTGTAGAGCACTGTCGGGAAACCGGCATGGCTGAAGAGGAAATTTCCCATTACCCATTCGCCATCCAGCAGCAGGCGATGGATCGCATACGTGGTGCGCGTGGCGGGGGCGGTCTCGCCCATGCTGGCGATACTGCGCTCCAGCCATGCCCAATCACTTCCGGCGATCTCCCCCTGCAGGCGGCATTCAAGGCCGGCGTTCTGCATCTGGCGCTGAGTGATGGCCAGGGTCGCATTGCGTCGCAGGTCATAGTCCGCACTGCCGACGTTCAGCAGTTGGGCCTTGACCTTGTTGATGTAGCGTTGGCCGACCCAGGTGCCCGTCACCGAGCGCGCCACCGTGAGCGCGCCCGTGGGCCCCGTGATCGGGCTCAGGTCAACACCCTTCGGGCCTCTGAACCGCGCTGAGCGGGAGAATTTCTCGTCGAGAAAACCCACGCCATCGGCGTAACCGTCGCGGTACAGCTGTGTGTAGGTCATGGGCGCAGGGGTCGATGAGCCAATCAATGCCGGGGGCGAGAAGGCCCACACGGTGTCGGGGTCCACATCGTTGCCCCTGCGTCCCAACAGCAGGTTCAGGCGCTGTCTGGCCTGTTCATGCAGATAGTCATTGAAGCTTGGGAACTTCGCGTCAGACAGCGGAAACTCGTTATAGGTGAGCAGCGCGCCCTCGCCGTCTTCCACCAGCTTCAATAGCTTCTGGCGGGTGTCGATGCTGGTGGAGCGGAACCAGTTCGGGGTGCTGAATTCATAGTCATCGACCCGTGTGGCCAGCACGTGCGCCGCCATGGCCTTGAGGCACGCGGCGTGGCTGCCGATGTGGCCGAAGCTGATTTCTATGGATTCATGCGCACCTGGCTCGATGCTCATGCTGGTCAATACGTGTGTCATTGCTGCGCGAAAACGCAGCGCAACCCGCTTGATCAGGTAGTCGGTGAGCGTGCCTGGCGGATGCCGCGTGCCGTTGTCCAGGCTCCAGCCAAGAATATGGCTTCGGCACTCGCCCTCACTGTTGAACACCAGGAACTGCTGGTCTCGAGGCGCTTGCGGCGTGCACAGCAGCAGGCGGATTACAGCGCCGCTGGCGTCGGTTTTGCGCAACACCCACAGGTCCTGCAACTGCGCTTCGTGCAGCGACAGTGTGGCGGCGCTGAGGTGGGGGGCGTTGCCCTGGCGCAGGTCGGTGATCAGCCCGTAGTCCTCGTCACTGAGATGCCCCTGCAACACGGCGGTGTACGCCAGTGCGTTGATGCGTTGGTCGAGCATCCGTTCGATCGCCTGGCTGACGGCCGGTTTGGCATGCATCTGTTGTTGCAGGTCGGCGAACTCGATACGCGGTTGCAACGTGCCCAGCGTCTCCACCAGCCAGGCAGGTGTCAGGTCCCGGTAGGCCTTGGGCAGGGGGGCATCCTGGTAGGTCAGGGTGGTTTTGGTGAGGAAGTCCGAGCCCGCCAGCGCGTCGCCGGTTTGCAGCCCGCGCAGGGCCAGGTCGATCAGGCTGCGCTCGTGTTCATATTCGCCGATGGGATCGACGTAGCGCCGGGTGCTGATCATCAGGTCCTGTGGCGCCAGGTCGTGGATGTCCAGTTCATCGCTCAAGCGTTCGAGCCATTGGTAGCGCGCCAGGTCTTCAGGTGTGGTGACCGGGCCCAGCAGGTCGAGCAGCTGCTCGCGGGCCTCGTTGTAACTTGCCAGGTGGGTGGCGAGCGTGGCGCGGCGGGTGTCGCTGGCGCTGCGATACCAATCCGGCGCGCTCTGGCGCAGGTAGCGCTCCAGTAGCTGTCGGGCGCGCCAGCCCAGGCGTGCGTTGAAGTCCGCCAACGCTGCGGTGATGGCACGGTCCAGTGCGTCAATCAGTTGGGCGGCGTCGTGCGTCGGGTTGTCCTCCAGGCTCAAGGCGCGCTCGATGTCCTGGGTGCGCTTGTCGATCAGCGCGTCATAGGTGTGTTCAAACAGCGGTTTGTCACTGATCGGCGTCAGCGCCAGCGGCCAGATCGCCCCTGGCGTGATATCGCCATAGCGCGCGGGCAGCAGGTGCATGAAGGTGCGCCGTTGCTCGGCATCGTCCATCGCCTGCAGCCATTGGCTGTTCAACTGCGCCAGTGAGCCGAAGCACTCGATGCCGCGCGCAGGGGTGTACAGCATCACTTCCCCAACCGGCGGTGCAGATGTCAGGTCGGCGACCTGCGGGCTGGATTTTTCCGTCAGCACAAAGGCGCCCGCCAGTTCGACGGTGCGTTGCTGGTAGCTGAAGCTCAACGCATACAAGCCAGGGCGCAACGTGATACCCAGCGGCACACGCTCAAGCATGGCCTGTTGCTGCGGATGCAGCAGGCGATCCTCGGCACTCAGCGCGGTTTCGTTGGCCAGCGCCGTGTACCCGGCGTCAAACGTCATGAAGGATTTAAGGGGCTTGCCATCGATTTGCTCATAGCGATCGAGGTGCAGCAGGTGAGCGTTCAGTGTGGTCTTGAGCGCCGTCACTTGGGTGGGCAGATTGCTTGACGTCAGTCCTTGATAGAGGGGCCGGCTCTTGGCCAGGAATTGCTGGCGGTAATTCTTCAGGATCCGATTGATGCGCTCCAGATAAGCCAGGGCTGCGGACGGCGTGTGTTCGGGGACTAACGGCGACTCGACCTGGAGCAGGTGATGCCCGATCTGGTTGAGGTGGCCCTTGATGCCTTCAAAGGTCTGGGGTGTGGTGCTCACAGGCACGCTCTCCATGCTGGGGGTAAGAACCCTCAGCATGCGCAGGCGAGCAGTTGACCAGGCGGTAGATAACTAGCGCAGGCAGGTCTTATTCCGAGGTGCCAGCGCAACGGTAATCGGCGTCTGTGAGGCCCATTCGCGAGCAAGCCCGCTCCCACCCTTGACCGCATTGCCTGGTCGGGCACCGATCAACTGTGGGCGCGGGCTTGCCCGCGAATGGCCCGCACTGCCACCGCTGCGCTATACCTTGGCGCCAACCTCGCGGGCATTGACCAACCGTTCAAGCGCTTCGCTCAACCCCGACGCCTTGTCGCCAATCAGCAGGTGCCACACACCGCTGTCCAGCTGGCTCACCCCCTGGCACCCGAGCGCCGTCAGTTGAGCTTCGGACAACCCCGAATCATCGCCCAGTTCCACCCGCAGCCGGGTCATCGCCACCGCTTCCAGCTGGCGCACATTCGCGCGACCGCCGAGTGCGCTCAGCCATTGCTCGGCTTCCTGCACATTCACGGCGACAGACTTATCCACAGGTGCCCCTGCCACCGGTGCGCTGGCCACAAACGATGGCATGGCCAGCCGAATTTCATCGGCAATGCTGTCAGCCAGTGGCCCGACCACCACTTGCAGGCTGCCCCCATTGCCAGGCCGCACGACGGCCATCGCCCCCAGGGCTTTCAACTCGGCATCCACGGCTTTGTTGCGGTCGACCATGTCCAACCGCAGGCGCGTGGTGCAGGCGCCCACGCTGAGCAGGTTCGCCGCGCCGCCCAAGGCCTGGATATAAGCCGTGGCGCGCTGGTTGACAGTCATCGCTTCAGCCTGCGCCACCTGGATATCCTCGCGGCCCGGCGTTTTCAGGTTGAAGCGGCGGATGCAGTAACTGAAGACGCTGTAGTAGATCGCGGCATATGCCAGGCCAACCGGGACCACCAGCCAGCCATTGGTGGATTTGCCCCAGCCCAGCACCATGTCGATAAACCCACCGGAGAACGTGAAGCCCAGGTGGATATTCAACATATTGGTCAGCGCCATCGACAGGCCGGTGAGCAGCGCGTGGATCAGGTACAGGAACGGCGCCAGGAACATGAAGGCGAATTCAATCGGCTCGGTCACGCCGGTGAGGAACGAGGTCAGCGCCATCGACAGGAAAATCCCGCCCATCACTTTGCGCCGCTCCGGCAGGGCGTTGCGGTACATCGCCAGGCACGCGGCGGGCAGGCCGAACAGCATCACCGGGAACATGCCGGTCATGAACTGGCCGCCTTTGGGGTCGCCGGCAAAGTAGCGGGTCAGGTCGCCGGTGACCACCGCGCCGGTCACCGGGTCGGTAAAGCTGCCGAACACAAACCACGCCATGTTGTTGAGGATATGGTGCAGGCCGGTGACGATCAGCAGGCGGTTGAACACACCAAACACGAACGCGCCGAAGCTGCCGCTTTCCATCAGCAGCACGCCGAAGCTGTTGATGCCGTGCTGGATCGGCGGCCAGATCAGGCCAAAGATCACTCCCAGGGCCACCGCCGAAAACCCGGTGACAATCGGCACGAACCGTCGCCCGCCGAAGAACGCCAGGTACTCCGGCAGCTTGATGTCCTTGAAGCGGTTATACAGCGCACCGGCCATCAGCCCGCTGGCGATACCGGCGAGCATGCCCATGTTGATGGTCGAGTCCATCACCTTGAGCGTGGAGACCATCACCAGGTAGCCAATGGCTCCGGCCAGCCCGGCGGTGCCGTTGTTGTCGCGGGCAAAGCCCACGGCGATGCCGATGGCGAAGATCAGCGCGAGGTTGGCGAAGATTGCCTGCCCGGCATCGTGCATGACGGCGATGTTCAACAGGTCGGTGTCACCCAGGCGCAGCAGCAGGCCGGCAATCGGCAAGATCGCGATGGGCAGCATCAGCGCGCGGCCCAGGCGTTGCAGCCCTTCGATGAATAATTGGTACATGGCGGGTCTCCTTTTTCTTGTTGTTGTCAGCTCAGCGGCCAGTGGTGTTGACAGGCTTGGCGAACCGCCCTGGCACTGCTCAGGTCGAGCAGCCCTTGGCTCAGTTGCCGGCATTGCGCCGCGTCCAGGTGACGGACACGGTCCTTGATTTCTCCGATTTGCGGCGCACTCACCGACAGCTCGCTGACCCCCAGGCCGACCAGGACCGGCGTCGCCAGCGGGTCGGATGCCAGGGCGCCACATACCCCAACCCAACGCCCATGCTTGGCGGCGCCAACGCACGTCTGGTGGATCAACCGCAGCAAGGCCGGGTGCAAGGCATCGACCCGCGCGGCGAGGCCGGCGTGGTCGCGGTCCATGGCCAGGGTGTACTGGGACAGGTCATTGGTGCCGATGGACAGAAAGTCCGCATGCTTGGCCAACTGCTCGGCCATCAGCGCGGCGGCGGGCACTTCGATCATGACCCCCAGCTCCGGGCGTTGGGTCAGTTCCAGCTCAGCGCACAGCTCATCCAGGCGCTGGCGGATCTGCAGCAGTTCGTCGACCTCGCTGACCATCGGCAGCAGGATGCGGCAGCGCTCCAGCGGGCTGACTTGCAGCAACGCGCGCAGCTGCTGGTCGAGCAATTCCGGGCGCAGCTGGGCCATGCGAATCCCGCGCAGGCCCAGCACCGGGTTGGCCTCAACAGGCAGCGGCAGGTAGTCGAGCTGCTTGTCACCGCCGACGTCGATGGTGCGGATGATCACCGACTTGTCGCCCATCGCATCCAGCACGGCTTGATAGGCCTGGCGCTGTTCCTGTTCGTCCGGCGCAGTGCGGCGGTCAACGAAGAGGAATTCGGTGCGCAGCAGGCCAACACCGTCGGCGCCGTTCGCAAAGGCCAGTTGGGCCTCGGCGCTGGAGGCAACATTGGCCGCTACCTCGATGCTCACGCCATCGAGGGTGTGCGCCGGTTGCCCGGCCTGGGCCTGTTGCTGCTGGCGACGGCGTTGCTGCACGTCGCGAATCTGGTGCACTTCGGCGTGGCGCGCTTCGCTGGGCGCCAGTTCCAGGCGACCGTTGCCGGCGTCGAGCACCACGCGCTGGCCTTGCGGCACATCGAGCACTTCTGCCCCTAACGCGACCACACACGGCAGGCCTTTGCCCCGCGCAAGGATCGCCACGTGGGAGGTGGCGCCACCTTCGGCCATGCAGATACCGGCCGCGTTTTGCGCGCTCAGTTGCAGCAAGTCCGACGGCGTCAGTTCGTGCGCGCTGACAATCGCCCCGGCGGGCAATTCGACGTGCCAGGCTTCGCCGAGCAGCGCGCGCAGGACCCGCTGCTGCAGGTCGCGCAGGTCATTGGCGCGCTCGGCGAACAGCGGTTTGCCCAAGGCCAGCAACACTGCGCATTGCGCCTGGATTGCATCACGCCAGGCATGGGTGGCGGCGCTGCCCTGTTCGATGGCTGCGGTGGCGGCTTCCAGCAGGGTCGGGTCTTCCAGCAGGGCGAGGTGGGCGGCGAAGATCTCTTCTTCCTCGACGGCCTGGCGTTGCCGGGCGTGGTCCAGGGTCTTGCGGATTTCGCCGCGCACCTGCTCCAGGGCCGCGTCCAGGCGTTGCAGTTGTTCGTCGGCGCGATGCTGGCCGAGGTCTGCCGGCAGCTCGATACCCGCCAGGCGGAACAGTGGGCCACAGACCAGCCCGGGTGCCGCGCATACGCCTTGCAATACACCGGCTTCGGTATTCGCCCGCCGTGGGGCCGCGACGAGCGGCGCCGGGGGGGCCTCCTTGACCGCGACTGACAGCGCCGCGACCAGCGCCTGCAACGCGGCCTCGGCGTCTTTGCCGCGGCACGTCACGCGCACCTCGTCGCCTTCGCCGATCCCCAGGCCCAGCACACCGATCAGGCTGTTGCAGGCGGCCGACTGGGCGCCGAAATGCAACTGCGCCTGGCTGCTGAAGCCCTCGGCGGTTTTGCGGATCAGCGCCGCCGGCCGTGCGTGCAGGCCGCCGCGATGGGTGATGCGCACGCTCGCGCTGGCTTCAGTCAATGAGTTATCCACAGCGGTTTGGCCCGGCGCGGTTGAGCGCGGTATCACGTGCAGCAACGGTTCACCGACTTTGACGCTTTGCGCGGCCACCGGACGCAGTTCGAAGCGCTCGCCATTGGTCAGGATAATCAAGCTGACCAGGCTCTTGCACTGGCGCGCAATGCGGTCCAGGTCGAACTGCACCAAAGCCTGGCCACTGCTGACCCGTGCCCCTTGCTTGACCAGCAAGGCAAAACCTTCGCCGTTGAGTTCCACGGTGTCGATGCCCACGTGCATCAGCAACTCGGCACCGTTTTGCGCGCGGATCGTCAGCGCGTGCCCGGTGCGGGCGACATGAATGATCTCGCCATCGCAGGGCGCGTGCAGGCAATCGTTGAGCGGATCGATGGCGATACCGTCGCCCATGGCGCCGCTGGCGAACACTTCGTCGGGAACGTTGCCCAGGGTCAGCAGCGGACCACTGAGTGGGGCGCTAAGGGTCAATTCATTATTGTTGTAGGACATGGGCACGGTACTCATCAGGAAAACGCGACTCAGTGAGTGCGGGTAACTTTGCTCAGGTGACGCGGCTGGTCCGGGTCCATGCCCCGCGCTTCAGCCAGGCCGGCGGCCATCACGTAAAAGCTCTGGATCGCCAAGATCGGGTCCAGGCTCGGGTGTTCGGCGCGGCTCAAGGTCAGGTCGCGCTCGGCGATATCGTCCGGTGCGGCCAACAGCACGCGGGCGCCGCGCTGGCGCATATCGGCGGCCAGGCTCAACAGGCCGGCCTGCTCGGCGCCGCGGGGGGCGAATACCAGCAAGGGGTAGTCTTCATCGATCAAGGCCATCGGCCCGTGGCGCACTTCGGCGCTGCTGAAGGCTTCGGCCTGGATCGCCGAGGTTTCCTTGAGCTTGAGCGCGGCCTCCTGCGCGATGGCAAACCCGGCGCCACGGCCGATCACCATCAATTGCTGGCAGTCGCGCAGGGCGTCGATGGCGGGGTGCCAATCCTGCCCGGCGGCTTCGCTCAGGCCTTCGGGCAGGGCACGGCAGGCCTGGAGCAAATCGGCTTCCTGGTTCCAGTAGCCAATCAACTGCGCGCTGGCGCTGAGGGTGGCGATAAAGCTTTTGGTCGCGGCGACACTCAGTTCCGGCCCGGCGCACAGCGGCACGTGGAATTCACACGCAGCCTCCAGCGGCGAGTCTTCGGCGTTCACCAGCGAAATGCTCAAGGCTCCCCGCTTGCGCAGCAGGCGCAGGCTGTTGACCAGGTCCGGACTTTGCCCCGATTGCGAAAAGCCGAACGCCACCTGGCCGCTGACTTTCAAGGGCGCCTGCAACAGGGTCACCACCGACATCGGCAACGATGCCACCGGGATGCCCACGTGCTGCATGGCCAGGTAGGCGAAGTAACTGGCGGCGTGGTCCGAACTGCCGCGCGCGATGGTCATCGCTACTTGCGGCGGCTGGCGACGCAGGCGGCCGGCGATTTCTTCCAGCAGCGGGTCCAGGCGTTGCAGTTGCGCCGCAACGGCATCGCGGGAGGCCAGGGCCTCTTCAAGCATTTTTGAAGACAATGGTTTCTCCTTCGACCATGACGTCGGTGAGGTGCAGGGAGCGGTCCAGGCGTACGCAGTCGGCGAAGCTGCCGGGTTGCAGGCGGCCGCGTTCTTCCAGGCCCAGGTAGTCCGCAGGAAATTGCGACAGGCGTTGTGAGGCTTCGCTGATAGGCAGGCCGATCTTCACCAGGTTGCGCAGCGCCTGGTCCATGGTCAGGGTGCTCCCGGCCAGGGTGCCGTCGGCCAGGCGTACGCCGCCCAGGCACTTGGTCACGGTGTGGCTGCCCAGCTTGTATTCGCCATCGGGCATGCCGGCGGCGGCGGTGGAATCGGTGACGCAGTACAGGCATGGGATCGAACGCAGGGCGACGCGCATGGCACCGGGGTGCACGTGCAGCAAGTCCGGGATCAGTTCGGCATATTGCGCGTGTGCCAGCGCGGCGCCGACGATGCCCGGCTCGCGGTGATGCAGCGGGCTCATGGCGTTATACAGATGCGTGAAACTGGTGGCGCCGGCGGCGAGGGCGGCGACGCCTTCTTCGTAGCTGCCCAGCGTGTGGCCGATCTGCATGCGCACCCCGCGTTGGCTGAGGGCACGGATCAGGCCGTCATGCCCGGCGATTTCCGGGGCGATGGTGATCACCCGGATCGGCGCCAGGCGCAGGTAGGCTTCCACTTCTTCCATCAATGCGGTGTGGGCGAAGTTGGGTTGTGCGCCGAGTTTTCCGGGATTGATGTAGGGCCCTTCCAGGTGCACACCGAGGACACGGGCGCTGCCTGTAGGACGCTGCTCACAGAAGGTGCCGAGCTGGCCGAGCACGCTGGAGATTTCATCCACCGGTGCGGTCATGGTGGTGGCCAGCAGCGAGGTGGTGCCAAAGCGCACGTGGGTGCGGGTGATGGTCTCGAAGGCGTCGGCACCTTCCATGATGTCCTTGCCGCCACCGCCGTGCACATGCAGGTCGATAAAGCCCGGCAGCAGGTAGGGAAGCTCGTTGTCGGCAGGGTCGCAAGGCACGCCTTCAATGGCGGTGACCTTGCCGTGCTCGTGCACCAGGCGGCCGCGCATCCAGCCGTGGGGCGTGAGGATATTGTCTTCGGACATGGGCAGTTCTCTAAGGCCGCAGCTCGGCGGCAAAGTCATAGCGGCGCAGCTCTGCGACAAAGTCGTAGTAGTCATTGCGGCAGTAGGTGTCGGTGATTTCGATCGGCGTGTTGTCGGCGGTGTAGCCGACCCGGGTCATCAGCAGCATGGCGGTGCCGGGGGCGATGCCCACCAGCTTGGCGAACTCGTCCGAGGCGTTGATCGCCTGGATGTGTTGCAAGGCGCGGACGACGGGTTTGCCGATGCCTTCGAGGTATTCGTACAACGAGTTGCCGATGGCCTGCGGCTGCGGCAGTACGGAGGCGGGCATTGCCGTCATCTCAATCGCCATGACCGTATCATCGGCCTTGCGCAGGCGTTTGAGCCGCGCGACCTTGTCGGTCGGCGACAGGCCCAGGCGGATCAGTTCTTCGTGGGTCGGCGGGGTGATGTCGCGCTCCAGCCACTGTGAGGTGGGCACAAACCCCTTGAGGCGCAACATCTCGCTGAAGCCCGACAGGCGCGACAGCGGCTGTTCCAGGCGTGGCGTGATAAACGTGCCGGAGCCCTGGCTGCGGCGAATCAGGCCTTGGGTAAACAGCACTTCCAGCGCCTTGCGGGCGGTGACCCGCGAAATGCTCAACTGCTCGCTGAGGGCACGCTCCGAGGGCAACGCCTGCTCGGATTTCCACTGGCCGGCGTGAATCGCCGCTTCCAGGTTGCGCGCCAGTTGCAGGTACAGCGGCGTGGATTGTTTGTCGTCGGGACGCAGCGTCAGGATGGGGTTCATCGTTAAGGTTTCCGATGCGGTTATTGGAGTGTTGTCGCCCGGTATTGGCCGGAAGCTAATACCACTTAAATACCATGTCAATGCTGCCAAAACGGTGCAAGTGCCGGTTTCAGGGTGCCTTAAGGGTGCATGGTATCAAGTGGTATTAGAGAGGTCTTTAGGGCGCGCAGAAGTGCACAGCCCGCGCGGTGAACTGGTATTCACCGGCAGTGGGCTGCGCAGGGCAGGAATTATTTTCGAATTATTTTACCGGCGGTCGAGGATTACGGCCGAATCTCGATCATGGTGCCGTCCTTGACCAGGTTCCAGACTTCGCGCATGTCGACGTTGCGCATGCCGATGCAGCCGTCGGTCCAGTCCAGGGTATGGAACCACTGCTCGGGGTAGTCTTCGCTGTCGGGCGTGCCGTGGATCATGATCATGCTGCCGGGCTTCACGCCCTCGCGGCGGGCGCGGGCCGAGTCGCTGATATTGGGGTAGGAAATGTGCATGGCCAGGTTGAAGCGGTCGCTGGTCTTGCGCCAGTCGATCCAGTAGAAGCCTTCGGGCGTGCGGCGGTCGCCTTCGAACAACTTGGTGCCCTTGGGGTTTTTGCCGAGCGAGATGCGGTAGGTCTTGAGGGGCTTGCCGTCGTTGATCAGTTGCAACTGATGGGCGGATTTGAGCACCAGGACTTTTTCGACAGGTTTGCCGCCCAGGGTTTCCAGGGTGGAGGCGCAGCACAGCGTAGCGAACGACAGGCAGATCAGAGCAAGCAACCAACGCATTGAAACGGTATCCCTTGGGCGACGATCTGCCGGATGGTTATTGGGCGGGCTTTGACAGCGGTGGCACAGACTCGCTGCGCACCGGGAACGCCTGTTGGCGGCGGTCAGCGAAAAAGCATTCTAAGGTACGCCCGACCGTGCGGAAAGCCAGCTCGGACCAAGGGATGTCGGCTTCGTCGAACAACTGCACTTCAAGGCTTTCGGGGCCGGCGGCGAAGTCCAGGTCAACCAGTTCGGCGCGGTAGAAGATATGCACCTGGCTGATGTGCGGCACGTCGATCAGCGTGTAGATACTCAGGTTGCGCACACGGGCGCAGGCTTCTTCGAGGGTTTCGCGCATGGCCGCCTGTTCCACGGTCTCGCCGTTTTCCATGAAGCCTGCGGGCAGGGTCCAGTACCCCAGGCGCGGTTCGATGGCGCGGCGGCACAGCAGCACCTTATCGCCCCACACCGGTACGGTGCCGGCGACGATATTGGGGTTCTGGTAGTGAATGGTCGAGCAGTGATCACACACAAAACGCAGGCGTGCGTCGCCTTCGGGAATGCGTTGGGTAACCGGTTTACCGCACTGGCTGCAGAAGTTCATGCTGGGGTTCCTGGAAAGTGCGTCTATCTTGGCGTGGCCGGCAGGGCCCTGCAAGTTGTCGTTTAGCGACACCGCGCGGGTTTTGGGGTTGGGCACCCGCACGCTTTGGTGCATGATGCAAGGTAGCCAACAGACCGAGATGACTCATGCTGGACGAGCTACTTCGCCGGGTAAGCAATCACACACCCCATACGCTGGAGACTGACGGGCGTTTCCCCGAGGCCGCCGTGCTGGTGCCGATTACCCGCAGTGACGAACCTGAGCTGATCCTGACCCTGCGCGCCAGCGGCCTGTCGACCCACGGTGGCGAAGTGGCCTTTCCCGGCGGGCGTCGCGACCCCGAAGACCCGGACCTGATCTTCACCGCCCTGCGTGAAGCCGAAGAAGAAATCGGCCTGCCTCCCGGCCTGGTCGAGGTGATCGGCCCGCTGAGCCCGCTGATTTCCCTGCATGGCATTCGGGTCACGCCCTATGTCGGGGTTATCCCCGATTACGTTGAATACCTGGCCAACGATGCCGAGATTGCTGCCGTTTTCAGCGTGCCGTTGGACTTTTTCCGACAGGACCCGCGCGAACATACCCACAGAATCGATTACCAGGGCCGCAGTTGGTATGTGCCCAGCTATCGGTTCGGCGAATACAAGATCTGGGGGCTGACGGCGATCATGATCGTGGAGCTGATCAATCTGCTCTATGACGACGCCAAGATCAGCCTGCACCAGCCACCCAAGAGCTTCATCAATATCTAAGCCATCGCTTGAATGGCCAGCCGTGAGGACACACCATGAAATACCGCCTGGGCGATGCCCGCGTCGAGACGCACCCACACAGCTGGGTGGCCCCGAATGCCACGCTGGTGGGCAAGGTCAAGCTGGAGGAGGGCGCCAACGTCTGGTTCAACGCGGTATTGCGTGGCGACAACGAACTGATCCTGATCGGCAAGAACAGCAACGTGCAGGACGGCAGCGTGATGCACACCGACATGGGCTACCCGTTGACCCTGGGCACCGGCGTGACCATCGGCCATAACGCCATGCTGCACGGCTGCACCGTCGACGACTACAGCCTGATCGGCATCAATGCGGTGATCCTCAACGGCGCCAAGATCGGCAAGCACTGCATCATCGGCGCCAATTCGCTGATCGGCGAAGGCAAGGAAATTCCCGATGGCTCGCTGGTGATGGGCTCGCCGGGCAAGGTGGTGCGTGAACTCACCGACGCCCAGAAGCGCATGCTCGAAGCCAGCGCCGCGCACTATGTGCATAACGCGCAGCGTTACGCGCGAGACCTGGCCGAGCAGGACGCATGAACCCGACAGAACGCCCCGTCGCCTCGCCGTGCGTGAGCATTTGCGCGCTGGATGACGACGACATCTGCACCGGCTGCCAGCGCACCGTGGATGAAATCACGCGCTGGAGCCGCATGGACAACGTCGAGCGCCGGGTGGTGCTGGGGTTGTGCCATGAGCGGGCGAAGGCGAGTGGGTTGGTGTGGATGCTGCCGGGGAAGTCCGGCGGCTGACGTGTTTGCGGTGGCCTCTGCGCTGTGGACTGTTGCGACGAGCGAGCTTCTTGTGGTGAGCGGGCTTCTTGTGGCGAGCGGGCTTGCCCGCGTTGGGCTGCGCAGCAGCCCCAATAGGCGCGCCGCGTTACATCAGACGAACCGCGGTGCAGGTTTCAGGGCTGCTGCGCACACCAACGCGGGGCAAGCCCGCTCGCCACAGAGGGTGTGGTGCATTACCCTGTGCGCATTATTTACAGGTCCCGCGCCCCATGTTCTTCCTGATCGCCTACATCAGCAGCGTCGTGCTGATCAACTTCGCCTTCTCCACCGCCCCACACCTGGACGTCATCTGGTCGGCCTGGGGTGGCCTGGTGTTTGTCCTGCGTGACATGGTGCAGACCCGCTTCGGCCATGGTGCGATCATCGCCATGCTGGCGGCGCTGGTACTGTCGTATATCACCTCCGATCCTTCCATCGCCCTGGCCAGCGCCACGGCGTTCGCGGTGTCGGAGTGCATCGACTGGCTGGTATTCAGCATCACCAAGCGCCCGCTGCATGACCGCCTGTGGATAAGTTCGGCGCTGAGCATTCCCCTCGATACGTTTATCTTCTTCGGCCTGATCGGCGCGCTCACACCCGCCGTGGCAGGCACCGCGCTGGTGTCGAAGTTCGCCGGAGTCACGGCGGTGTGGTTGATCATGGCCTGGCGTGTGCGCAAGCGGGCCGTCGCCAACTGAGGCCAATTTTTACAGTTCATGTAAAATGCCGGCCTTTCTCCAAATGATCCGCTCCCCTGAGGACCTGAGATGACCCGAATCGGAACTCCATTGTCGCCAACCGCGACCCGCGTTTTGCTGTGTGGCTGCGGTGAGCTGGGCAAGGAAGTGGTAATCGAACTGCAACGCCTGGGCGTTGAAGTGATTGCCGTGGATCGCTACGCCAATGCGCCGGCCATGCAGGTGGCGCATCGCAGCCACGTGATCAACATGCTCGACGGCGCGGCCCTGCGTGCGGTGATCGAAGCGGAAAAACCGCACTTCATCGTGCCGGAAATCGAAGCCATTGCCACCGCCACCCTGGTGGAATTGGAGGCCGAAGGCTTCACCGTGATCCCGACCGCACGGGCTACCTCGCTGACCATGAACCGCGAAGGCATCCGTCGCCTGGCCGCCGAAGAGCTGGACCTGCCGACCTCGCCGTATCACTTCGCCGACACCTTCGAAGACTACAGCAAGGCCGTCCAGGACCTGGGCTTCCCGTGCGTGGTCAAGCCGGTGATGAGTTCGTCGGGCAAGGGCCAGAGCCTGCTGCGCAGCGTCGACGACGTGCAGAAAGCCTGGGACTACGCCCAGGAAGGCGGGCGTGCCGGTAAAGGCCGGGTGATCATCGAGGGCTTTATCGACTTCGACTACGAAATCACTCTGCTGACCGTGCGTCACGTCGGTGGCACCACCTTCTGCGCGCCGGTCGGTCACCGTCAGGAGAAGGGCGACTACCAGGAATCCTGGCAGCCGCAGGCCATGAGCCCGATTGCCCTGGCGGAATCCGAGCGGGTTGCCAAAGCCGTGACCGAGGCGCTGGGTGGCCGTGGTCTGTTTGGCGTGGAATTGTTCATCAAGGGCGACCAGGTGTGGTTCAGCGAAGTTTCGCCGCGCCCGCATGACACTGGCCTGGTGACCCTGATTTCCCAGGACCTGTCGCAGTTCGCCCTGCACGCGCGCGCCATTCTTGGCCTGCCGATTCCATTGATCCGTCAGTTCGGCCCTTCGGCGTCGGCAGTGATCCTGGTGGAAGGGCAATCGACCCAGACGGCATTTGCCAACCTGGGCGCAGCCTTGAGCGAGCCGGACACGGCGTTGCGTCTGTTTGGCAAGCCGGAAGTGAATGGCCAGCGCCGCATGGGCGTGGCGTTGGCGCGGGATGAGTCGATTGAGGCGGCCCGGGCTAAAGCTACCCGTGCTTCGAAGGCTGTTGTTGTAGAGCTGTAATCCCACGTTGAGCGGTCCCGCGCTTCGCGTGGGAACGCCGCGTCCGCTCTTAAGGGCGTGACGCAGGGCGTCAGCGGATACATTCCCACGCAGAGCGTGGGAATGATCGTCATCAGGCGACCTTGTTCAAATCATTGTTACGCGTTTCTTTCAGGCACAGCACAGCAATCAGGCTGAGCAACGCTGCCGCCGACACATACCCACCGACATAACTCAGCCCACCCATCGCCACCAGCTTGGTCGCGAAGAACGGTGCGGCCGACGCTCCGACAATCCCACCCAGGTTGTACGCCGCCGAAGCACCGGTATAACGCACGCGCGTCGGGAACAATTCCGGCAGCATCGCGCCCATCGGGGCGAAGGTCACACCCATCAGGAACAGCTCCAACGCCAGGAACAGCGCAACCGCCCAGGTCGAGCCGTGGGTCAGCAGCGGCTCCATGGTAAAGCCCGACAGAATCGCCAGGATCGCGCCGACGATCAGCACCGGCTTGCGCCCGTAGCGGTCACTGGCCAAGGCTGCCAACGGTGTGGCCAGGCCCATGAACAGCACGGCAAAACACAGCAGGCCCAGGAACGTCTCGCGGCTGTAGCCCAGGGTCGACACACCGTAGCTGAGGGAAAACGCCGTGGTGATGTAGAACAGCGCATAGCACACCACCATCGAGGCGGCGCCCAGCAGGACCGGCAGCCAGTGCTGGCTGAACAGTTCCACCAGCGGCACTTTCACCGGCGCTTGCTTGGCGACGGCATTGGCGAATACCGGGGTTTCATGCAGCTTCAGGCGCGCGTACAGGCCAACCATCACCAGCGCGGCGCTGAGGATGAACGGGATCCGCCAGCCCCAGCTGCGGAACTGCTCGTCGCTGAGGTTCATGGCCAGGATCAGGAACAAACCGTTGGCCGCGAGAAAGCCAATCGACGGGCCCAGTTGCGGAAACATGCCGAACCAGGCGCGCTTGCCTTTCGGTGCGTTTTCAGTCGCCAGCAACGCCGCACCGCCCCATTCTCCGCCGAGCCCCAGGCCCTGGCCGAAACGCAGCACACACAACAGGATCGGTGCCCAGGCGCCGATGCTGTCATAGCCGGGCAGCAAGCCGATCAACGTGGTGCACACGCCCATGAGCAGGAGCGAGGCAACCAGCGTGGATTTGCGCCCGATACGGTCGCCAAAGTGTCCGAACAGCGCCGAGCCCAGCGGGCGGGCGATGAAGGCAATGCCGAAGGTCAGGAACGACGCCAGCATCTGCGCAGTGCCAGAGCTCTGCGGAAAGAACACCGGGCCGATCACCAGCGCGGCGGCGGTAGCGTAAATATAGAAATCGTAGAACTCGATGGCCGTGCCGACGATGCTCGCGGTGGCGACGCGGGCGGTCGAGTTGGTCGGGGCGGCGGTTGCGGCCTCGTTATAGGCGGTGCTCATTGAAGTATCCCTGATGGTCATTGCGCGTTTGGACGCGGATTATTATTGGTCGAACACCCATGGATCAGGGCAGTGCGCGGGGCGGCTCGGGATGGGAGCGAACACCGGTCAGACACGATAGAGCGGTGCCTGGACGCGCTGTGTGCGGGTAGCACGCGGTCGGGCAGGGCTTGGGTAAGCCGCACCGATTATAGGAAGGGGTTTGCGGATCCAACAAGAGGCTCAGTCACGATCTATCAAACGCTGCAAATCAACTGTGGGAGCGGGCTTGCTCGCGAAAGCGGTGGGTCAGTTAAAGATGGGCTGACTGATCCACCGCTTTCGCGAGCAAGCCCGCTCCCACATTGGAATGCACAGTGCCGAAAAGCTAGGCGGCGACGGGCACGCGGCTGGTGTGCCAGATCAGCACTTTGCTCACACGGTTGTCCTCGGTCTCGAGGATTTCCAGGCGGTAGCGCCCGATTTTCAGGCACACCGCGCAATCCGGGATGGTCTCCAGCGCTTCGGTCACCAGGCCGTTGAGGGTCTTGGGGCCATCGCTGGGCAGGTGCCAACCCAGGCTCTTGTTCAGCTCGCGGATCGAGGCGGCGCCGTCGATGATGTAGCGGCCATCGGGCTGCGCTTCGATATGCGGGTTGTCTGCGGCCTGATCGCTTTCGAATTCGCCGACAATTTCTTCGAGGATATCTTCCAGGGTGACGATCCCCAGTACTTCGCCGTATTCATCCACAACCATGCCCAGGCGTCGCTGCTGTTTGTGGAAGTTCAGCAGTTGCAGCTGCAGCGGCGTGCTTTCAGGGACGAAGTAGGGCTCGTGGCAGGCGGCGAGCAGGGCTTCCTTGGTCAGGCTGGCGTCGGGCAGCAGGTGCTGGATCTGCCGGGTATTGAGCACCGCTTCGACCTGGTTGATATCACTGTGGAACACCGGCAGGCGGGTGCGCTGCGAAGTGCGCAGTTGTTCGATGATGGCTTCGATCGAGTCATCCAGGTTGATGCCGTCCACTTCGCTGCGCGGCACCAGGATGTCATTGACGGTAATGTTGTCCAGGGCGTGGATGCCTGGCATGCCGGGGGTGCGGCTTTCGTCGGCGTCCGGTTCCGGCTCGTCGTCGTGGTCGGGCAGCGGTTCGTCGCTTTTTTTCACCACGCCGGTCTTGCGCGCGAACGGGCGCAGCAGCAACAGGCTGATGCCATTGAGCAGCCAGGCCAGCGGATAGAGGATTTTCAACGGTATGCCCAGCAGCGTGTTGCCAAAACCCAGCACCGCTTGCGGATGGCGGGTGGCGAGCGCGCGCGGCAGGTAGTCGGCGAGGATCAGCAACAGCGCGCAGGAGATCAGCCAGCCGAGCCACGGGCCGTTCTGTGCCCAGGCATAAATTGCCAGCAGGGTGCACAGAATCACCACCGCGGCGCGGCACAGGCTGTTGCACAGGATCAGGCTATGACGGGGGAAACTCAGGCGGGCGGCGGCCTTGTCACCCTGGCGTGTGCCGGGGCGCAGGGCCAGCAGGTGCTGTTGCGCGGCTTCGATGGCGGTAAACAGCGCCGCCCATAACACCAGCAGGGCGATTACCGCGAACATCGGCTCCAGGGGCAAGTTGTCCATGATTGCAGCCCGTCAGATATGCAGGATGTATTCGCGGACCAGCTTGCTGCCGAAATAGGCCAGCATCAGCAGGCAGAAACCGGCCAGGGTCCAGCGAATCGCTTTGTGCCCACGCCAGCCGAGGCGGTTGCGGCCCCACAGCAACACGCTGAACACCACCCAGGCCAGGCACGCCAGCAGGGTCTTGTGCACCAGGTGCTGGGCGAACAGGTTTTCGACGAACAGCCAGCCGGAAATCAGCGACAGCGACAGCAGCGTCCAGCCAGCCCAGAGAAAGCCGAACAACAGGCTTTCCATGGTCTGCAGCGGCGGGAAGTTCTTGATCAGCCCGGACGGGTGCTTGTGCTTGAGCTGGTGGTCCTGCAGCAGCAGGAGCAGGGCCTGGAACACCGCAATGGTGAACATGCCGTAGGCGAGGATCGACAGCAGGATATGCGCGAGGATGCCCGGTTCTTCATCGATCACCTGCACGGTGCCGGTGGGGGCGAATTGCGCCAGCAGTACAGTCAGCACGCCCAGCGGGAATAACAGCACCAGCAGGTTTTCGACGGGGATCCGATAGCAGGCCATCAAGGTCAGCGCGATCACCGCAGCAGCGATCAGGCTGGCGGCACTGAAAAAATCCAGGCCCAGGCCGACCGGCGTCATCAGGTGGGTGAACAGGCTCGCGGCATGGGCCAGCAGGGCGAGGACGCCCAGGCCGACCAGCAGGCGTTTGTCGGCCTTGGTGCCTTGGGCGAGGCGAGTGCCCTGATAGAGGGTCGCAGCGGCATACAAGAGGGCGGCGGCGAGGCTGGGTAGCAAACTGGGTGACAAGGGGACCATAAATCCTGATAGACAAGCCCGAAAGGCGCTGAGTTTGGCATACACCTGCGTTCCACGAAAGACTCCCGGGCCAGACAGCGGGTGTGCATGGACGCAGTCTTCGCTATAATCCGCGACCTGCCCACGCCGCAGGCTCGCCGAGCGCTATTTTTAATAGCGATTTACCACAGCCTGGGCTGCCATTACCTCGGTCTACCAATGCATTTCGATGAATAGGGCCTGAAAGGATCGCGCATGTTTGAAAACCTGACTGACCGTCTCTCGCAGACGCTGCGCCACGTTACCGGCAAGGCCAAGCTGACCGAGGACAATATTAAAGACACCCTGCGTGAAGTGCGCATGGCGTTGCTGGAAGCCGACGTGGCCTTGCCGGTGGTGAAGGACTTCGTCAACTCGGTCAAGGAACGTGCAGTCGGCACCGAAGTGTCCCGCAGCCTGACGCCGGGCCAGGCCTTCGTGAAGATTGTCCAGGCCGAACTCGAAAGCCTGATGGGCGCGGCCAACGAAGACCTGAACCTCAGCGCCGTGCCGCCGGCCGTCGTATTGATGGCCGGTCTGCAGGGTGCGGGTAAAACCACCACCGCCGGCAAGCTGGCGCGCTTCCTTAAAGAGCGCAAGAAGAAGTCGGTGATGGTGGTATCGGCCGACGTGTACCGTCCGGCGGCCATCAAGCAGCTGGAAATGCTCGCAGGCGAAGTGGGCGTGACCTTCTTCCCGTCCGACCTGAGCCAGAAGCCGGTCGACATTGCCAACGCGGCAATTAAAGAAGCCAAGCTGAAGTTCATCGACGTGGTCATCGTCGATACCGCCGGTCGCCTGCACATCGATGAAGAGATGATGGGCGAGATCAAGGCGCTGCATGCCGCGATCAACCCGGTCGAGACGCTGTTCGTGGTCGACGCCATGACCGGCCAGGACGCGGCCAACACCGCCAAGGCCTTTGGCGACGCACTGCCGCTGACCGGCGTGATCCTGACCAAGGTCGACGGCGACGCGCGTGGCGGTGCCGCGCTGTCGGTGCGTGCCATCACCGGCAAGCCGATCAAGTTCATCGGTATGGGCGAGAAGAGCGAAGCGCTCGAGCCGTTCCACCCTGAGCGTATCGCCTCGCGCATCCTCGGCATGGGTGACGTGCTCAGCCTGATCGAACAGGCCGAAGCCACGCTCGACAAGGACAAGGCCGACAAACTGGCCAAAAAGCTGAAGAAGGGCAAGGGCTTCGACCTCGAAGACTTCCGCGACCAGCTGCAACAAATGAAGAACATGGGCGGCCTCGGCGGCCTGATGGACAAACTGCCGAACATCGGCGGCGTGAACCTGGCGCAAATGGGCAATGCCCAGGGTGCGGCAGAAAAGCAGTTCAAGCAGATGGAAGCCATCATCAACTCCATGACCCCGGCCGAGCGCCGCGACCCTGAGCTGATCAGCGGTTCGCGCAAGCGTCGGATCGCCATGGGCTCCGGCACCCAGGTGCAGGACATCGGTCGCTTGATCAAGCAGCACAAGCAGATGCAGAAGATGATGAAGAAATTCTCCGCGAAAGGCGGAATGGCCAAGATGATGCGCGGCATGGGCGGTATGTTGCCCGGCGGCGGCATGCCAAAGATGTAAAGAATTCGCGCGGGAGCCCAGCTCCTGCTCCGACCCACAGGGATGTGGGATCTCCAGCAAACCCGCCATTGGCGGATGCTGACTCGCCGTTTTAACCGACGGCTCTATAGCAGATCTGAGTGGCACGCTGATAGGCGCCAGAAAAAGACATTTGCAAAAGTCCGGATATTCCTTAGAATATGCGGCCTTTCGGGCACCTATGCCCGCTGTGCATTTAGATTTGCAGCACCGACTACAGGAACGATGTTCACATGCTAACAATCCGTCTTGCCCTTGGCGGCTCCAAAAAGCGCCCGTTTTACCACTTGACCGTAACTGACAGCCGCAACCCACGTGACGGCTCTCACAAGGAACAAGTTGGCTTCTACAACCCGATCGCTCGTGGTCAAGAAGTCCGCCTGTCCGTGAACCAAGAGCGCGTAGCCTACTGGCTGAGCGTTGGTGCACAGCCTTCTGAGCGTGTTGCCAAGTTGTTGAAGGACTCGGCTAAGGCCGCAGCCTGAGCAATATGAACGCGACGCCAGCTGTTGCTGATGATTTGATCGTTATCGGCAAGATTTATTCGGTTCATGGCGTTCGCGGCGAAGTGAAGGTGTATTCCTTTACTGATCCGACTGAAAACCTGCTTCAGTACAAAACCTGGACGCTCAAGCGCGAAGGGAGTGTGAAACAGGTCGAGCTGGTCAGTGGACGCGGGAGCGACAAGTTCCTGGTCGCAAAGCTCAAGGGTCTTGATGATCGTGAAGAAGCTCGTCTTCTGGCTGGTTATGAGATCTGCGTGCCGCGCAACCTGTTCCCTGAATTGACCGACGGCGAGTACTACTGGTACCAGCTGGAAGGTCTGAAGGTCATCGATCAACTGGGGCAATTGCTCGGGAAAATCGATCATCTTCTGGAAACCGGCGCCAATGATGTAATGGTGGTCAAGCCTTGCGCTGGCAGCCTGGATGATCGCGAACGCCTGTTGCCGTATACCGAGCAATGCGTGTTGGCCGTCGACCTGGCAGCGGGCGAGATGAAGGTGGAATGGGACGCGGACTTCTAAGCGTGGCTAATTTGCGCATTGAAGTGATCAGTTTGTTTCCCGAGATGTTTTCCGCCATCAGCGAGTACGGCATCACCAGTCGGGCGGTGAAACAGGGGCTGTTGCAGCTTACCTGTTGGAACCCGCGAGACTACACGACGGATCGACATCACACTGTGGACGATCGCCCATTTGGCGGTGGCCCGGGCATGGTGATGAAGATCAAGCCCCTGGAAGACGCGTTGGTTGAGGCCAAGGCAGCTGCCGGGGAGAAGGCGAAGGTAATTTACCTGTCCCCTCAAGGCCGCCAGCTGAAACAGGCTGCGGTACGCGAACTGGCGAATGAGGAAGCACTGATCCTGATTGCCGGTCGCTATGAAGGCATTGACGAGCGGTTTATTGAAGCTCATGTCGATGAAGAGTGGTCGATTGGGGACTATGTCCTGTCTGGCGGCGAGCTGCCGGCGATGGTCCTGATAGATGCGGTTACACGACTGCTGCCTGGAGCTTTAGGGCATGCGGACTCCGCGGAGGAAGATTCCTTCACGGATGGTTTGCTGGATTGCCCGCACTACACCCGACCGGAGGTGTATGCGGATCAGCGTGTTCCCGACGTATTGCTAAGTGGCAATCACGCACACATCCGGCGTTGGCGTTTACAGCAGTCCCTTGGTCGGACCTATGAACGACGCGCCGATCTTCTGGAAAGCCGCTCGCTTTCTGGAGAAGAGAAGAAGCTGCTCGAGGAATACATCCTCGCGCGGGACGATAGTTAACAACGTATCGATGGTAGGTCCATTGACTTACCTTAGGAGCACAGCATGACTAACAAAATCATCCTTGCACTCGAAGCAGAGCAGATGACCAAAGAGATCCCTACCTTTGCCCCGGGCGACACCATTGTCGTTCAGGTGAAAGTGAAGGAAGGCGACCGTTCGCGTCTGCAAGCGTTCGAAGGCGTGGTAATCGCCAAGCGTAACCGTGGTGTGAACAGTGCTTTCACTGTTCGTAAAATCTCCAACGGTGTTGGCGTAGAGCGTACTTTCCAGACCTACAGCCCGCAAATCGACAGCATGGCCGTCAAGCGTCGCGGTGACGTACGTAAAGCCAAGCTGTACTACCTGCGTGACCTGTCCGGTAAAGCAGCTCGCATCAAGGAAAAACTGGCTTAAGTCCAGCTTCTCGATGCAGAAAAAAGCAGCCTACGGGCTGCTTTTTTGTGCCTGAAATTTGTCCCTCTGCCGGTACTTTTCCATGACCACTCGCCTTGAAGAAATCCAGCGCCGCACCGACCTGTCCGTCACCCACGTGACCAAGGCCGTGTTCCCGCCGACCACCAACCACCACAACACGCTGTTCGGCGGCACCGCCCTGGCCTGGATGGATGAAGTGTCGTTCATCACCGCAACGCGCTTCTGCCGCCTGCCGCTGGTCACGGTTTCCACTGACCGCATCGACTTCAATCACGCCATCCCGGCCGGCTCCATCGTTGAGCTGATCGGCCGCGTGATCAAAGTCGGCAACACCAGCCTCAAGGTTGAAGTCGAAGTGTTCGTCGAGAGCATGAGTGCCGATGGCCGTGAGAAGGCGATCCAGGGCGTGTTCAGCTTTGTGGCGATTGACGCCGACAAGCGCCCGGTGCCGGTACTTCCAGGTTTCGTGGACTGAAATATTCCCCGTAGGAGCCGGCTTGCCGGCACTGGCGGCCTCAAGGACTGCGGTGCCGTTGCGGGCCTCATCGCCGGCAAGCCGGCTCCTACAGAGCGCGCAGCTAGGGTAGCATCTACCTACTTTTTCAGCGTCCGAGCCCTCATGCCCGCCATTGACCACCCCCTGATCGACCGCTTCCTCGACGCCCTGTGGCTGGAAAAAGGCCTGTCCGACAACACGCGCCAGGCTTATCGCAGCGATCTCGCGCTGTTCAATGGCTGGCTGCAGGACAAAAACCTCGAACTGATCAACGCCGGCCGCGAGCTGATCCTCGATCACCTGGCCTGGCGCCTTGAGCAGAACTACAAGCCGCGCTCCACCGCGCGATTTCTTTCCGGCGTGCGTGGCTTTTATCGTTATTTGCTGCGGGAAAAACTGATTGCCGTCGACCCGACGCTGCAGATCGATATGCCACAGCTCGGCAGGCCATTGCCCAAGTCCCTGTCGGAAGCGGACGTGGATGCCTTGCTCGCCGCCCCCGACTTGAGCGAAGCCATCGGCCAGCGCGACCGCGCCATGCTGGAGGTGCTGTACGCCTGCGGCCTGCGGGTGACCGAGTTGATCAGCCTGACCCTGGAGCAGGTCAACCTGCGCCAGGGCGTGCTGCGCGTGATGGGCAAGGGCAGCAAGGAGCGGCTGGTGCCGATGGGCGAAGAGGCGATCGTGTGGGTCGAGCGCTACATGCGCGATGGGCGCAGTGAATTGCTTGGCGGGCGCCCCAGCGATGTGCTGTTTCCCAGCCAGCGGGGCGAGCAGATGACCCGCCAGACCTTCTGGCACCGCATCAAGCACCAGGCCAAGGTGGCCGGGATCGGCAAGGCGCTTTCGCCGCACACCCTGCGCCATGCGTTCGCCACGCATTTGCTCAATCACGGCGCGGATTTGCGCGTGGTGCAAATGTTGCTCGGGCACAGTGACCTGTCCACCACCCAGATCTACACCCACGTGGCGCGTGCACGCTTGCAGGATATGCACGCCAAGCACCATCCGCGCGGTTGAAAACCGCCAATTTATCCTGCCACGGGCTGCCCTGCGGCCCAACTGTGGTAGGCTTTGCCGGTTAGCAAAGGGGACGGCCACAGCCCGAGTTTCCATATCGGTGTTCTGCTCCCGTCCCTGCATCTGCCTTCAGGAGTTCCCATGCGCTTGACCCAGATTATTGCCGCCGCAGCCATTGCGTTGGTTTCCACTTTTGTTGTCGCCGATGACGCTGCCGAGCAAACGATTCGCAAGAGCCTGGCCAACCTGCAGCTCGACACCCCGATCGAAAGCATCAGCGCCAGCCCGATGGCCGGCCTGTACGAAGTCAAGCTCAAGGGCAGCCGTGTGCTGTACGCCAGCGCCGACGGCCAGTACATCGTCCAGGGCTACCTGTTCCAGTTGAAGGACGGCAAGCCGGTCAACCTGACCGAGAAGGCCGAGCGCCTGGGCGTGTCCAAGCTGATCAACGGCATTCCGGTGGCTGAAACCGTGGTTTACCCGGCCATCGGCGAGACCAAGACCCATATCACCGTGTTCACCGACACCACATGCCCTTACTGCCACAAGCTGCACGCCGAAGTGCCGGCGCTGAACAAACTCGGTGTGGAAGTGCGCTATGTAGCGTTCCCGCGCCAGGGCCTCGGCTCGCCGGGTGACGAGCAGCTGCAAGCCGTGTGGTGCTCGGCCGACAAGAAAGCGGCCATGGACAAGATGGTCGATGGCAAGGAAATCAAGGCGGCCAAATGCGCCAACCCGGTTTCCAAGCAGTTCGCTCTTGGCCAGTCCATTGGCGTGAACGGTACACCGGCCATCGTTTTGGCAGACGGCCAGGTAATTCCGGGCTACCAGCCGGCGCCACAAGTTGCCAAACTGGCGCTGAGTGCCAAATAAACCTGCATCGTCGAACCTTTGACGAGCAAGGCCCTTCGACCAGTCGACGGGTCGTTAATTGAAAGCCGCAGTTGTGCGGCTGTTTTCCACGGCCGACCTAGCGTCGGCCGTTTCATGGGGAGTTCTTCAGTGAAACCGGTCAAAGTAGGCATCTGTGGGTTAGGGACCGTCGGTGGCGGCACCTTTAACGTACTTCAGCGTAACGCTGAGGAAATTTCCCGCCGTGCAGGTCGCGGGATTGAAGTGGCGCAAATTGCCACGCGTTCGCCAAAGCCTCAGTTCCAAACGACCGGTATTGCGATTACCAACGATGTCTTCGCCGTGGCCACCAACCCTGAAATCGATATCGTCATCGAGCTGGTAGGCGGCTACACCGTGGCCCGCGAGCTGGTGCTCAAGGCCATCGAGAACGGCAAGCATGTGGTCACCGCCAACAAGGCGCTGATCGCCGTGCACGGCAACGAGATCTTCGCCAAGGCGCGCGAGAAGGGCGTGATCGTGGCGTTCGAAGCCGCCGTGGCCGGTGGTATCCCGGTGATCAAGGCGATCCGTGAAGGCCTGTCCGCCAACCGCATCAACTGGGTGGCCGGCATCATCAACGGCACTGGCAACTTCATCCTGACCGAGATGCGCGAGAAGGGCCGTACCTTCGAAGACGTGCTGGCCGAGGCCCAGGCCCTGGGTTATGCCGAAGCCGACCCGACCTTTGACGTGGAAGGTATCGACGCGGCGCACAAGCTGACCATCCTGGCGTCCATCGCCTTTGGTATCCCGCTGCAGTTCGACAAGGCCTACACCGAAGGCATCACCCAGCTGACGACTGCCGACGTGAACTACGCCGAAGCCCTGGGCTATCGCATCAAGCACCTGGGCGTGGCGCGCAGCACTCCGGCCGGTATCGAGCTGCGTGTGCACCCGACGCTGATCCCGGCTGACCGCCTGATCGCCAACGTCAATGGCGTGATGAACGCCGTGATGGTCAACGGCGACGCCGCCGGTTCGACGCTGTTCTACGGTGCCGGTGCCGGCATGGAGCCAACCGCTTCGTCGGTGATCGCCGACCTGGTGGACGTGGTTCGCGCCATGACCAGCGACCCGGAAAACCGCGTGCCGCACCTGGCCTTCCAGCCGGATTCGCTGTCGGCCCATCCGATCCTACCGATCGAGGCGTGCGAAAGCGCCTACTACCTGCGGATCCAGGCCAAGGATCATCCGGGTGTGTTGGCCCAGGTGGCCAGCATCCTGTCGGAGCGCGGTATCAATATCGAGTCGATCATGCAGAAGGAAGTCGAGGAACAGGATGGCCTGGTGCCGATGATCCTGCTGACCCACCGCGTGCTCGAGCAGCACATCAACGATGCCATCCGGGCTCTCGAAGCTCTTCAGGGCGTGGTTGGGCCGGTCGTTCGTATTCGCGTCGAACATCTAAATTAATTCAGCTTCAAGCGCCAAGCTGCAAGCTGCAAGTAAAAGCAGATCTGCTGTTACTTGCAGCTTGTCACTTGAAGCTTGCAGCCCAAACTGAAGGTTTGCCCCTATGCGTTACATCAGCACCCGCGGCCAGGCACCGGCCCTGAATTTCGAAGACGTCCTGCTGGCAGGCCTTGCCACCGACGGCGGCCTGTATGTGCCGGAAAACCTGCCACGCTTCACCCAGGAAGAAATCGCTTCGTGGGCCGGCCTGCCGTACCACGAGCTGGCGTTCCGGGTGATGCGCCCGTTCGTCACCGGCAGCATTCCGGATGCCGACTTCAAGAAGATCCTGGAAGAGACCTACGGCGTGTTTTCCCACAGCGCCATCGCGCCGTTGCGTCAACTGAACGGCAACGAGTGGGTGCTGGAGCTGTTCCACGGCCCGACCCTGGCGTTCAAGGACTTCGCCCTGCAACTGCTCGGTCGCCTGCTGGACTACGTGCTGGAGAAGCGTGGCGAGCGCGTGGTGATCATCGGCGCCACCTCCGGTGATACCGGCTCGGCCGCCATCGAAGGTTGCAAGCACTGCGAAAACGTCGACATCTTCATCCTGCACCCGCACAAGCGTGTGTCGGAAGTACAGCGCCGGCAGATGACCACCATCTTCGGTGAGAACATCCACAACATCGCCATCGAAGGCAACTTCGATGACTGCCAGGAAATGGTCAAGAACAGCTTCGCCGACCAGAGCTTTCTCAAGGGCACGCGCCTGGTGGCGGTGAACTCGATCAACTGGGCGCGGATCATGGCCCAGATCGTCTACTACTTCCACGCTGCCCTGCAGCTGGGCGGCCCAGCGCGCTCGGTGTCGTTCTCGGTGCCGACCGGCAACTTCGGCGATATCTTCGCCGGCTACCTGGCCCGCAACATGGGCCTGCCGATCAACCAGTTGATCGTCGCCACCAACCGCAACGACATCCTGCACCGCTTCATGAGCGGCAACCAGTACGTCAAGGAAACCCTGCACGCGACCCTGTCGCCGTCAATGGACATCATGGTTTCGTCGAACTTCGAACGCTTGCTGTTCGATATGCACGGTCGCAATGGCGCGGCCCTGGCCGAGTTGATGAACAGCTTCAAGCAAGGTGGCGGTTTCAGCGTCGAGCAAGAGCGCTGGACCGAAACCCGCAAGCTGTTCGACTCCCTGGCCGTGGATGATGAACAAACCTGCGAGACCATCGCCGAAGTCTACGCCCAGACCGGCGAGGTGCTTGACCCGCACACCGCCATCGGCGTGAAGGCCGCCCGCGAATGCCGTCGCAGCCTGGACATCCCGATGGTGATCCTCGGCACTGCGCACCCGGTCAAATTCCCCGAAGCGGTGGAAAAGGCGGGTGTCGGCAAGGCGCTGGAGCTGCCGGAGCACTTGGCTAACCTGTTCGAACGTGAAGAGCGTTGCACCGTATTGGCCAATGACCTGAAGGCTGTGCAGGCGTTTGTCAGCCAGCATGGCAATCGCGGCAAGCCTTTGTAAGGCGAACTGCGCAGACAAAAACGCCGCTTTCCCATCCTTGGGTCAGCGGCGTTTTTTTATGGCAGGCCCGGTCTCGTGTTACGAGAACAGTTTCTGGGCAACGACTATGACGGTGCCAACTGCAGCATAGAACCCTGTCGCGATACCCACCGGGTACCAGAAAGTCTCACAGGTTATCTTCAGGGATTCTTTGTTGAGTTTGTTTTGCTCTGCGTTCATACGTGCTATTTCAGCAAAAATACGTGATACCTCGGCGTGCATTCTGTCTGTCGACGTCTGGTGTTCATTTGGTTCCGCCATCGTAATCATCCTTCGTAATAAGGGCCTTTTCACATGCGCCTTTGCCTGCATTGCAGAGTGACCAGCGCTCACCGAGTATAGGATTCACCCCCGACCTGCGCGCCCGGCGAACCCCAAAACGGCAGCCCATTGCGTAAGCACTTATGTGCCGCCGTTTTTTCGTTGTCATGTTGCTGGCGCATGCTGGTCCTCGTCACTCCCTGACGGCCCCATAAAGACGAAAAAGCGAACTTTCCTACGTCACAACCAGTCACTTAGGATAGATGCAGCTCCCGTTGAAACGATTGTTCCCGAACTATTGAGTGGTGATCGAGATGGAAAGTATCAGCCTATTGCTCGAAGAAGCACTGAGCCCTTATCTGGTTACGCTGACCACCTCTGGCGTGCAGGGCGAATGCCTGGTGACGGTGAAAAACCCTGCTGGCGCGATTGTGGTCGAGCGTGAAGTCGACCAGGCGCAATTGATGGATAAACGCGTGCTGGTGGATGTTGTGGATTGCCTGCTGCGCGACCTCAAGATCGCCGAAGGGCGACTGGAGCCCTCGGTTATCGCGGCCTTGCGCAATGCTGCCCAGACCCGCAGCGCTGCTGTCGCATGAAGAATTGTTTATACGCGGAAACTTCCGACTGCAGGGCCTGTCAGATTTTGTAACAGCAAGAGCAAACATTGTGCTCCGGTGTTTGTGCCTTGTTGTACTGGTCTTTGTAAGGCCACGTTTAACCCCGAAGTGTCTCCCCACTCTTCGGGGTTTCTTTTTGCCCGCGATTTGTCACGGCACGGGTGAATTCTGGAAAAACCGCGGGTTGTCGCGCAGGTACTGCTCGCGCATGAGCGGATCCAGCCACGCGGCGTAGGACTGCTGCACGCGTTCCTGAGGGATGTCGAGCAGCACCTGGTTGATCCGTTCGATGGCCTGGCGCCCCTGGGGCGTATCCGAGCACGCGATATGCGTGCGTTGGTAGGGCGCTGTGCCTTTGATCGGATAGAAACTCAGGTCGTTGGACGCAATCCCCTGTTGCAGTGCGTGATAGCGGATTTCCGGCCAATAACCCAATACCACCTCCAACCGTCCGAGGCGCTGCATTTGCAACAAGCTGCCGAGGGCGTCGTTGCCGTAGTGGAGGGCGAGCTTGTGCGCGTCGACGTGTTTGAGTTGTTCATCGATGACTGGCCCGTAGCTGCGCTCCGCGGTGGCGCCCACCCGCGTCCTGTGAGCATCGAGAAATGCTTGCAGGTCGAACTGGCCGTCCACGATAAACGACGCCATGGCGTCCTGCTGGCTGCGCCGGATCGTCACGCCGTTGCTGGGCACTGCAAACGCCTGGCGAGAAAACACCACGTACTTGGCCCGCTCCGGCGTCCACAGCAACGAGGGGTCACAGGTGAACGAGGGTTCGCGCAACATTTGCGTGCCGCGCGCGCGGTTGACGTGCAGCACCTGGTGACGATACTCCGGCAGACGCACGGCCAGGATTGGCAGCAACTGGTCCAATGCGCCCTGGCCTTTGCTCGGTCCTTCGAAAATGGTCAGCGGCGGCAAATCGCGCAGCAGCCAGATCAGCGTGTCTTCGGCCCGCGCTGACGAGAGCCAGCCGCCGGCCATCAGGGTGGCGACGCCCAGTTTCAAGAGCCAGCGTTTGCACCGGGACGCCATTAGATTGCGCCTTCCTCACGCAAGCGGACGATGGCAGCGGCGTCGTATCCCAGCTCACCCAGCACCACGCCGTTGTGTTCGCCCAACTGTGGCCCTACCCATTCGCAACTGCCCGGCGTGTCCGACAGCTTGGGCACGATCCCGGGCATCTTGAAGTCCTTGCCGCCCGGGAGCTTGGCCTTGAGGAACATCTCCCGGGCCAGGAATTGCGGGTCGCCGAGCATGTCTTCGGCACTGTAGATACGGCTGGCGGGCACCTCGGCCTGATTCAACTGCTCCACCACCTGCTCCAGGGGCAGCGCGTTGACCCAGCGGTCGATCACGCCATACAACTCGTCGCGGCGGCTGTCCCGTCCGTCGTTGCTGGCAAGTGCAGGATCGTTGGCCAGGTCTTCGCGACCGATGGCCGACATGAAGCGCTTGAAGATCGCATCGCCGTTGGCGCCAATCTGCACGTGCTTGCCGTCCGCGCTGGTGTGGATCGACGATGGGGTGATGCCGGGCATGATGTTGCCGGTACGTTCGCGAATAAAGCCGAACACATCGAACTCGGGGATCATGCTTTCCATCATCGCGAAGATGGCTTCGTACAGCGCCACGTCGACCACCTGGCCCAGGCCGCCGTTGACTTCGCGATGACGCAGCGCCATCAGCGCTCCGATCACGGCCCACAGCGCAGCGATGGAGTCGCCGATGGAGATCCCGGTGCGCACCGGTGGGCGGTCCTCGAAACCGGTGATGTAGCGCAGCCCGCCCATGGATTCGCCCACCGCGCCGAACCCTGGCTGGTCCTTCATCGGTCCGGTCTGGCCAAAGCCGGAGAGACGCACCATGACCAGCTTGGGGTTGAGCGCATGCAGGGTTTCCCAGCCCAGGCCGAGTTTTTCCAGCACGCCGGGGCGAAAATTCTCGATCAGGATGTCGGCATCGGCGAGCAGCTGCTTCAGGATCGCCAGGCCGTCCGGGTGCTTGAGGTTCAGCGTCAGCGACTTCTTGTTGCGCGCCTGCACAAACCACCACAGCGACGTGCCTTCATACAGCTTGCGCCACTTGCGCAGCGGGTCGCCGCCATCCGGCGATTCCACCTTGATCACCTCGGCACCGAATTCGGCGCAGATGCGTGAGGCGAACGGGCCGGCGATCAGGGTGCCGAGTTCGATGACTTTCAGGCCGGCAAGCGGTTTGGCATTAAACGACATGAGGATCCTTTTCTGCGCGGGGCGGTGGTGTGAAGCCTTTTAACATAGGCGAGCGGCCCAGGGATAAGGATGATGCTGCGCAGGATTCGTTGAATGGCCTCGCCATCGGTTAGACTGGCCGCCTTTTCCTGTCTCTAGAAGTCCGTTCATGGCCCAGCCGTCCACGACCTACAAATTCGAACTCAACCTCACCGACCTCGACCGCTCGGTGTACGAGAGCGTCAAGCAGACCATCGCCCGCCACCCTTCGGAAACCGAAGAGCGCATGACCGTGCGTCTGCTGGCCTACGCCCTCTGGTACAACGAGCAGTTGTCGTTCGGGCGTGGCCTGTCAGATGTAGACGAGCCAGCCCTGTGGGAAAAAAGCCTGGATGACCGGGTCCTGCACTGGATCGAAGTCGGCCAGCCGGATGCCGACCGCCTGACCTGGTGCTCGCGTCGCACCGAGCGCACCAGCCTGCTGGCCTACGGCAGCTTGCGTGTGTGGGAAGGCAAAGTGGTGCCCGTGGCCAACAACCTCAAGAACGTGCACATCGCTGCGGTGCCGCAGGACGTCCTCGAGACCCTGGCCAAGGACATGCCGCGCGTGATCAAGTGGGACGTGATGATCAGCGAAGGCACGATCTTCGTGACCGATGATCGCGGCCAGCATGAAGTGCAGCTGCAGTGGCTGGTCGGCGAGCGCGGCTGAACCTGTGGGCGCTGGGTTGTGTGGGAGCGGGCTTGCTCGCGAATGCATCACCTCGGTATAGCTGGAAGACCGAGGTGTCTGCATCGCAGGCAAGCCAGCTCCCACACATGCCAGCTCCCACAGAAGCCGGCTCCTACAGTTGATCCATGTTGCTTTCAGCATTGTTGTTTAACCGTTGTACTAGAAGAGAAGCTTCCGTCACCCCATGCGTATCGATCCTCGCCCGTTGCCTGCTGTCCTGCCGTTTCTCGGTGAATTGCCACCGCTGTTGACGCGTCTCTACGCCGCGCGCGGGGTGCAGTCCGAGGCTGAACTGGACAAAAGCCTGGCGCGGTTGATTCCCTACCAGCAACTCAAGGGCATCGACGCGGCAGTGGACCTGCTGGTGACCGCATTGGAGCAGCGCCAGCGCATCCTGATCGTGGGCGACTTCGACGCCGATGGCGCCACCGCCAGCACCGTGGGCACCCTTGGCTTGCGTCTGCTCGGGGCGGCGCATGTCGACTACCTGGTGCCCAACCGGTTTGAATATGGCTATGGCCTGACCCCGGAAATCGTCGCGGTGGCCCTGCAGCGGGAGCCGCAGTTGCTGATCACCGTGGACAACGGCATCTCCAGCGTCGAAGGCGTGGCGGCGGCGAAGGCGGCGGGGTTGCAGGTACTGGTCACCGACCACCACTTGCCGGGGGATGAATTGCCGGCGGCGGACGCCATCGTCAACCCGAACCAGCCGGGCTGTGAGTTCCCGAGCAAGGCATTGGCCGGCGTGGGCGTGATCTTCTATGTGCTGATGGCCCTGCGCGCGCGTTTGCGCAGCCTGGGCTGGTACGACAACAAGCCCCAGCCGAACATCGGCGAACTTCTCGACCTGGTGGCCCTGGGCAGCGTGGCCGACGTGGTGCCCCTGGATGCCAACAACCGCATCCTCGTGCATCAGGGCCTGGAGCGTATTCGCGCCGGTCGCGCGCGGCCGGGGATCAAGGCGATCCTCGAAGTGGCCAAGCGCGATGCTGCGCGGATTACCTCCACCGACCTCGGCTTTATCCTCGGGCCACGCCTGAACGCCGCCGGACGCCTGGATGACATGAGCCTGGGCATCGAATGCCTGCTCACCACTGATTTCGCGGCGGCGCGGGAAATGGCCGCGCAATTGGACGGCATGAACCAGGACCGCAAATCCATCGAACAAGGCATGCAGCGCGAGGCCCTGGCCCAGCTCAAGGACCTGCCGGTGGAGTCGATGCCCTATGGGCTGTGCCTGTTCGACCCGGAGTGGCACCAGGGCGTGATCGGGATTCTGGCGTCGCGCATGAAGGAGCGTTACTTCCGCCCGACCATCGCCTTCGCCGACGCCGGTGATGGCCTGCTCAAGGGCTCTGGGCGCTCGGTGCCGGGTTTCCACATCCGTGATGCCCTGGCGGTGGTCGCAAGCCAGCATCCCAACCTGATCGCCAAATACGGCGGTCACGCCATGGCGGCGGGTCTGACATTGCCCGAGGCGAATTTCCCACTGTTTGCCGAAGCCTTTGATGCTGAAGTGCGTCGGCAACTGCGCGAAGAAGACCTTACCGGGCGCCTGCTGTCCGACGGCACCCTGGCGGTTGAAGAGTTTCACCTCGAACTGGCGCGCGCCTTGCGGCATGCCGGGCCGTGGGGGCAGCACTTTCCCGAGCCGTTGTTCCATGGTGTGTTTCAGCTGGTAGAACAGCGCGTGGTGGGGGAGCGGCACCTGAAGGTGGTGCTCAAGAGCGAATGCGGCTCGGTGAAGCTCGATGGCATTGCGTTTGGGGTCGACCGTGAGGTCTGGCCGAACCCGACAGTGCGTTGGGTGGAATTGGCCTACAAGCTGGACGTGAACGAGTTCCGTGGGCAGGAAACCGTGCAGTTGATGATCGCGCATATAGAACCGCGCTAGCGTTCGCCCACACTGCAAAGCAAATGTGGGAGCTGGCTTGCCTGCGATAGCATCACCCTGATGTGTCCGTCACATCGCGGCGCCCCTATCGCAGGCAAGCCAGCTCCCACATAACCCCGCCGACATTGGGGCCTGAGTACAGCCTGAAGCTACTCGGTTTTGTCCTTGGCCTGGTGCTTCACAATGATGTCCACCAAGCGCTGAGCCAGCGCCGGGTAGTTCTCATCGAAGTGATGCCCACCGGGCAGTTTCACCGCCTCGCCCACCGCAGTCTTGTCGGTGCAGCCGCTCTCGTCGACTTCTTCTGCGCCGTAGATGCACACCACTTTATCCGCCGGCAGCTTGGCCATCTCCGGGCCGGTCGCGGCTTCTTTGCCGGCATTGCCCAGCCAGCCTTCCACTTCGATTTCAAAGCTGCCCGTACGGGCGAACGCCAGCAGGATGATTGCGTCCACACGCTGCTGCTCGTTTTCAGGCAGGCGGTTGTAGATCGCCGGCAGCACGTCGGCGCCGAACGAGTAACCGGTCAGCACGAAGCGCTTGGTGCCCCACTTCTGACGGTAGTGCTGCATCAGCTCGGTGAGGTCCTTGGCGCTTTGTTCCGGGGTCTTGTGCTGCCAGTAGTAGCGCAGGGTGTCGATGCCCACCACCGGGTAGCCGATCTTGGCCATTTCGCCGGCCACATCGCGGTCCAGGTCACGCCAGCCGCCGTCACCGGAGAGGAACAGCGTCACCGTGTCCTTGGCCTGGCCCGCGGGTACTTCCACCACGGGAATCGCCAGGCCGCCGTTGTCCGAACCCACCAACTGCTTGCGCAACTCGTTGTTCAGCACTTGCGGGTAATGGATGTCGTAGTCGCTGATGCTGGTAGTGGCGCGCGGTGTGTCGCGTACGAAACTGGCCGCATCATCGTCAGGGTTGTCGTTCCAGGCCACCAGCCAACTGCCGTGTGCGGACGTTTTCGGCAGCGGGTCCTTGCAGCCTTCCTGGGTCATGGCGAAGCCGACGGAGATGGCGTTGGCCTTGTCGTCGTTCTGTGCCGCCAGCCAGCGCCAGGCCAGGCTGGCACCCGGGCCGATCCCGCTGACCAGGGTCGCCGGGCCCTTGAGCTGGGCCAGGGCGCCTTGCAGCGCTTGTTCCTGCAGCGTGCAGTCATCCTTGGGCAGGATCACCTGGACGATCTGCGCCTTGCCGCCCTGGCTCAGGGCGATCAGTTGGCTGTCGGTCAGGGTTGAATCGGCCAGCACCGCCACGGCCACACGGGCCTTTGCCGTGCCGGCGGGGGTTACGCGGGTCATGACCGAACCGTCGGCCTGGGGCAGTTGCTCCAGGGTCGGCTGTGGGGCAGGGCGGTTCCAGTACCAATAGCCACCACCCAGGATCAGGGCGAGCAGCACAACAAAGGCCAATACATACCGCCAGGAGCGTCGAATCATCAGCGTTTCACCAATCCAGTCAAGCCGCCCGCGATCAGGGCGGCGGTATCGGCCAGTGCCACCAGCGGATCGAGTCCTGCGGGCACGGCCATATAACGGGGTTCCCAGTCAGGCTGGAACTTGTCTTTGAAGCGGCGCAAGCCTTGGAAGTTATACAGTTGCTCGCCGCGGCGGAACACCATCGAGCCCAATCGTTGGGTCAGCGGGGCGCCCCGGCGCGGTTGCAGGCCCGACAACGGCACCATGCCGAGGCTGAAGCGGGCGTAGCCGTGACTCTTATAATGTTGAATCAGGCCGACCATCATGAACTCCATGGTCAGCTTGGGCGCGTCCGGGTGGGCGCGCATCAGGTCGAGACTGGCCAGGTCGTGGTTGTAGGTCTCGAGCAGGTTGGCGAAGGCTACCGGGCGCCCTTCGAAGCGAATGATCGCGATGCGAAAGTGCTTGAGATAGTCGTCGCTGAAGCGTCCCAGGGAAAAGCCTTTTTCCCGCACGTTCTTGCCGGTCAGCCAGGCATCGGAGATGACCTTGAGTTCATCCATGGGGGCCGTGCCGGGTTCATGGATCTCCAGGGACAGGCCGTCACGGCTGCCACGGTTCCAGGTGTAGCGCAGATCCTTCATCTCTTTGCCCTTGGCTTCCAGGTCAAAGCGCTTGAGGTCGACACGCGCCTCTTCACCCAGCTTGATCGCGGTCAGGCCGATGTCCATGTAGTACGGCAGGTTCTCGGCGCGTACTTGGTAGAACACCGGGCGCGCGTGGTGAATGTCGCACAGGTCGCGGAACTGCCAGATCATTTCGGCGCGCGGCTGGGTCGGGCCGATCGGGTCGTACAGGGCCACCAGGCTACGCCCGCGACGGGCATACATCAGGAAAGCCTCGTCGTTGGGGTGAAACAGCAGCGCCTTGTCACCGGTCAGCGCCAGGCCGCCGTCGGGCTGCGAGGAGGCCATCAGGATCTTGGTGGCACGCTCCAGCTCGTCAGGGGTCGGCAGGTGGATCACCGGGCGCGCGGTGCGCAGCAGCCAGGTCAACGATACGATCACCAAGAGGACTGCGGCGCCGAGCAGCGAACGCAGGCCGCGCGGGGCGTTGGCATCCAGAGTGAACTGCCACCACAGTTGATGGCTGTAAGGCACATCCTGATAGGCAAACAGCAGCAGCCAGATCGAGGCCCCCAGCACGCAGACGCTGGCCACCAGGTACAGCGGCGAGAACGGCAGTTCGGTCAGGCGGCTGGCGCGGTAGAACGAGCGCCGGAAGATCGCCAGCAGCACCGCCGTCATGATCATCAAGCTGGCTTCTTCCCAGTCGAAGCCTTTGAGCAGCGAGAGCAGGGCGCCCGTCAGCAGCAGCACCATGGTCAGCATCCAGGCGGCCGACAAGCGACGACGCAAGCCTTGGGCGAGCAGCAGGCACAGCACGCCGATCAGGCTGGCACCAAAGTGCGAGGCATCAATCAGGCGATGAGGAATCAGGAAGCCGATGTTTTCCAGGCGTGAGTCGATTTCCGGCGTGGCGCCGGAAAACAGCAGGACCACGCCGGACAAAAAAACCAGTACGGCCAGTACCGGTGCCGCCAGGCCCGAGGCCACTCGCAGGCTTTGTTGCGTCTGGAACAGGCGCTGCGCTTCATTGACCAGCAGGAACACGCAGGCGATCAGCAACGGCAGCACCACATAGATCATGCGATACAGCAGCAGTGCGGCAGCCAATGGCGCGGCGCCCAGCTTGTCGGCAAAGGCCGCGAGCAGGATCGCTTCGAACACTCCCACGCCACCCGGTACATGGCTGAGCACGCCGGCAGCCAGGGCCAGCAGGTACACCAGCAGGAAGGGCCCGAAGGGCGGCGCTTCCGGCAACAGCATATAAAGGACGGTGGCAGCAGCGGCCACATCCAGTGCGGTAATGATCAGTTGCAGGAAGGTCAGGCGCCGGCCAGGCAGGCGCAGGGTGCGACGGCCGGCTTTCACCAGCAGGTTGTCGGGGTACGGCTGTTCCGGCAGGCGGCGACGATAAATGCCGATGCACAGCACGGCCGACAGCAGCAGCACGGCGCCGGCAATGCCGCCGAGCAGGGTTTGCGGCAGGTGCAGATAGGTCGACGCGGCCGGCAGGTTACTCAAGGTGGCCAATGCCGCCAACGGTGGCAGGGCGCAGCCCAGCGCCAGGCTGGCGAACACGGTCATGTGGGCGACTTCCGACGCGCCGATGCCATGACGTGCATATAAACGGTAGCGCACCGAACCGCCCGAGAGCATCGACAGGCCGATGGCGTTGCCGATGGCAAACGCAGTGAAGCCGCCCAGGGCCAGGGTCTTGGCGGGCAGTTTCACCCCGGCGTAGCGCGCGCCGGAAAACTCATAGCCCAACAGAATGATGAAACCCACGACGGCCGCTGCAAATGCGCCGAGCAATGCGGGCCTGGGCACTTCCAGGATCGAATCGTGGAGGGCATAGAGGTCCAGCTCCAGCAGCAAGTGTCGGCAGGCGATCAAGGCAATTGCGAACAGCAACAGGGTGACAGCCAACCCGATGGGTTGCCGGTATTTGCTCAACAGATCCAGCCAGCGCAAACGGGTGGGAGCGATCGGTTGTTCTGCTGTGACGGTGTCTTGTGGTTCAGACGAGTTGGCGCGCATCAATCACCTCGTGGATTGTGCGCGACAGGATGGAGGTATCCAGCCAAGTTACCAATCCCTATGGACAAAATAATTACAAATATTAACGCGTATCACCGGGTGGGGCGACTGCGGCCATTGGTCGTAGAGGGTAGTACTTGCGTCTTAGCATAGCTTGCAATGAGATGGACTCTACAAACCGTGTACGGTTTCATGAAAGATGCCATGCCATTGTTTCAGAAGAACTTTTTCACCGGATACAAAAAAGGCCACTCTTTCGAGTAGCCTTTTTTGATGTTTGGTTGCGGGAGCCGGATTTGAACCGACGACCTTCGGGTTATGAGCCCGACGAGCTACCAGACTGCTCCATCCCGCGTCTGTGGGCGGCATTCTACAGCCCAACGGCGAGGTGTCAACCGTTAATGGGTCGACGGGTCAAATAAGTGTGAATCAGCCGCTCAAGCCACCTAAGTTCGCGATAGAAAACGAATTTTATGGCGAGCAGGCTTGACCTGCGTCGGACTGCCAAGCCGTTCGTGGTGAAGCGCATTTGATCGCAGGCATGAAAAACTGACGCGCACAAAAAAGGCCACTCTTTCGAGTAGCCTTTCTTGATGTTTGGTTGCGGGAGCCGGATTTGAACCGACGACCTTCGGGTTATGAGCCCGACGAGCTACCAGACTGCTCCATCCCGCGTCTGTGTGTCGGCATTCTACAGAGGAACGCCAGTGTGTCAACCTGTGAATCGAAGAAAAGCGCTTGTGGTTCAATCGGTTAGCTCTCCATTCAGGCCGGCAGGGTCGCTCCGGGCCAGTCTGGCCGAGGGTTTCAGCTCTATCGGCAGGCGAAATTCGATTGAGAAAATAAATTCATCTGGGAAATTTCCTACCGCTTAAGCGGAAGATTCAAACTACTGGTGCTATATACAGGGGTGAGTGCGATACTGGCCATCCGTTGAATCAACCCTCTGTTTATATGACGCAACGCAAAATCATCCACGTCGACTGTGATTGCTTCTACGCCGCCATCGAGATGCGCGATGACCCGAGCCTGGCGCAAAAGCCCCTGGCCGTCGGCGGCTCGGCAGACCGGCGTGGGGTGATCGCTACCTGCAACTACGAGGCACGGGCCTACGGCGTGCGCTCGGCCATGTCGTCCCGCCATGCCTTGAAGCTCTGCCCGGACCTGACCATCGTCAAGCCGCGCATGGAGGCCTATAAAGAAGCCTCGAAGGAAATCCAGACGATCTTTCGCGACTACACCGACCTGATCGAGCCGTTGTCGCTGGACGAGGCCTACCTGGATGTTTCCGAATGCCCTCACTTCGGCGGCAGCGCCACGCGTATCGCCCAGGATATTCGTCGGCGGGTGTCCAACCAATTGCACATCACCGTGTCTGCCGGCGTGGCACCGAACAAGTTCCTGGCGAAGATTGCCAGCGATTGGAAAAAGCCCAACGGCCTGTTTGTGATTACCCCGGACCAGGTCGAAGATTTTGTCTCGCAATTGCCGGTGAGCAAGCTGCATGGCGTGGGCAAGGTCACCGCCGACAAGCTGGCGCGCCTGGGTATCGAAGACTGCCTGCAGTTGCGTGACTGGAACAAGCTGGCGTTGGTACGCGAATTCGGCAGTTTTGGCGAGCGACTGTGGAGCCTGGCCCGTGGGATTGATGATCGCGCGGTGCAGAATGACAGCCGACGGCAATCGATCAGTGTCGAAAACACCTACGACGTGGATCTACCGGACCTTTCAAGCTGCCTGGCAAAATTGCCCGAACTGATGGATACCCTGACCGGGCGTATGGCGCGCATCGACAGCAGCTACCGGGCGGGCAAGCCATTTGTGAAGGTGAAGTTTCATGACTTTACCCAGACGACCCTGGAGCAGGCCGGGGCAGGGCGGGACCTGGAAAGTTATCAACAGCTGTTGACCCAGGCGTTCAATCGCGGTGCAAAGCCGGTGCGGTTGCTGGGGATTGGCGTGCGGTTGCTGGACCTGAGCGGCGGCAACGAACAGCTCGAACTGTTTACCCGTTAATCCTGCAGGAGACCGGCAAGCCGTTCTCCTGCAGAACGGTGTTCAGCGTGCGCCCGGATCTGCGACGAGTCGCCCCGCATCCTTGGTCAGCGCCTGCAGAAACTCCTGCTGCAACTCCGGATCATTGCGTGTCAGTTCGATCAGGCTTTGTTCCAGTTCGCTGGCTTCTTCTTCCAGGCCCAGCTCCGACAGGCGTTTGACGCGGTGCACCCACTGGCTCACTTCGTCATCTTCCAGGTCGTCGTAGATCAGGCCGTGGGCTTCGAGCAACTTGCCGCGCAGGGTGTTGCTGATCGCCAGGGTCGAGTCGGAATGCACGTCGTCCTGGCCATCTTCCACGCTGATCTTCAAGGTCGTGACACGGTTCAGGTCCTGCTCGGCAAACGGGCTGTCCAACAGGTTCAGGCGCAGCACGCCGTTACGGTCGGTGGTCAGCTCATGGATCTGCTTGCCGGCAGTCACTTGTACCGGGCGTTCGCTCCAGGGCAGGCTCGAATACTCCACGCGCTTGTCGCGCTGGACTTCATCGATGCCTGCAAGGTTCTGTTGCGCACGGCCATGGGATTGCACGTTCATGAACGGGTTGAGGCCGTCCACGCCGTAGGTCAGCCAGTCGTGGGTCATGCTGGTCGGCAGGTTGCCGAGGGCGAAGATATTCACCACGTTGGCGCCCGCGCCGGCGACCAGGGCAACCGCGCCCAGGGGCATCTCGTAGAGTTTGCGCCAGGCCTGGTAGGGGGTGTAGCGGTCGTAACGACGGGTGACTTCGAACTCGGTGACCTCGAAGGTCTTCTGCTCGTGAATGCGGACCCGGCGTTGCGGCAGCTCCAGCACTCTGGGTTCGCCGACATCGATCTGCAGGCTATGGTCGAGCAATTTACGCTCGACCCGCTCCTCGTGCTCACTGCGTTGCGACATCTGGTTGGCGCAGCCGCTGACCAGCAGGGCGCCGCACAAGGCGGCGCCCCCCAGGGCTCTGGTGTTTCGCTTGAACATGACTTCTCTTGATCTGGTTTTCAGCGACGAATACGCGCCTGGAGGAAAGACAGCACGTCAGCCACCGGCAACGGTTGGGCTTCGGCTTCGGTCCGGCTTTTGTATTCCAGATTGCCATCGGCCAGGCCGCGGTCACTGACCACGATCCGGTGTGGGATGCCAATCAGTTCCATGTCGGCGAACTTGATGCCCGGGCTGGTTTTCTTGTCGCGGTCATCCAGCAGCACTTCGAAACCGGCGGCGGTCAGTTCGGCATACAGTTTGTCGGTAGCCTCGCGTACCTGCTCGGTTTCGTAGCGCAGCGGTACCAGGGCGATCTGGAAAGGCGCCAGGGCGTCGCTCCAGATGATGCCTTTCTCGTCGTTGTTCTGCTCGATGGCAGCGGCAACCACGCGCGATACGCCAATGCCGTAGCAGCCCATGTCCAGGGTGATCGGCTTGCCGTTCTCGCCCAGCACTTCGCACTTCATCGCCTTGCTGTACTTGTTGCCCAGCTGGAAGATGTGCCCGACTTCGATGCCGCGCTTGATTTCCAGGGTGCCCTTGCCGTCCGGGCTTGGGTCACCGGCGACCACGTTACGCAGGTCGGCCACGGTCGGAACCGGCAGGTCACGCTCCCAGTTCACGCCGAAGTAGTGCTTGTCGTCGATGTTCGCGCCGATACCGAAGTCGCTCATCAGCTCGACCGAGCGGTCGATGATGATCGGCAACGGCAGGTTCAGCGGGCCCAGGGAGCCGGCGCCGGCGCCAATTGCGTCGCGCAGTTCGGCATCGGTGGCCATGACCAGCGGGCTGGCTACGCCAGGTTGCTGGGCTGCCTTGATTTCGTTGAGTTCGTGGTCGCCACGGATCACCAGGGCGATCAGCTTGCCTTCTTCCTCGGCACGCACGATCAGGGTCTTGATGGTCTTTTCAATCGGCAGATTGAATTTTTCCACCAGCGCCGCGATGGTCTTGGTGTCAGGCGTGTCGACCAAGCGCAGCTCTTGCGCCGGTGCAGGGCGCGAAGTTTCGCGTGGCACGGCTTCGGCTTTCTCGATGTTCGCCGCGTAGTCGGAGCCATTGCTGAAGACGATATCGTCTTCGCCCGACTCGGCCAGCACGTGGAATTCGTGGGAGCCGGCGCCGCCGATGGAGCCGTTGTCCGCTTCAACCGGGCGGAACTTCAGGCCCAGGCGCGTGAACACGTTGCAGTAGGCCTGGTGCATGCGGTCGTAGGTGACCTGCAGGGACGCCTGGTCTGCGTGGAACGAATAGGCGTCCTTCATGATGAATTCGCGGCCGCGCATCAAACCGAAGCGTGGGCGGATTTCGTCACGGAATTTGGTCTGGATCTGATACAGGTTCAGCGGCAGCTGCTTGTAGCTGCTCAGCTCGTTGCGCATCAGGTCGGTGATCACTTCTTCGTGGGTCGGGCCGGCGCAGAAGTCGCGGCCATGCCGGTCCTTGAAGCGCAGCAACTCAGGGCCGTACTCTTCCCAGCGCCCGGATTCCTGCCACAACTCAGCCGGTTGGGTGCTCGGCATCAACACTTCCAGAGAGCCGGCGGCGTTCATTTCTTCACGAACGATGGCTTCGACCTTGCGCATCACCTTCAAGCCCATGGGCAGCCAGGTGTACAGGCCAGAGGCCAGTTTGCGGATCATGCCGGCGCGCAGCATCAGCTGATGGCTGATCACGACCGCGTCGGAAGGCGTTTCTTTCTGTGTGGCGAGCAAATATTGACTGGTACGCATGGTAGGCCGTTGTCGGTTGCTTGGACTTGAAATGACTTGGGATTGTACGGGCGCTTGCTGCTGGAGTACAGGCATCAGGTCGTGGTGAGGCTTCTGTTAAAGCCTTTGTGCAGGCGCTGGCTTGCCTGCGCTGGCATCGCCTCGTTGTCACTGTAGACCAAGGTGTGCGCATCGCAGGCAAGCCAGCCCCTGCAGTGACCGGTCGTGTCAGTCCTCGGCCGGAGGATTCAACCGAATCCGCCGATTCTCCTGAAACCAGTGCAGCGCAATCAGGAACAGCGTCGGCACACCGAGCAGGCAGGTGATCAAGAAGAAATTGTGATACCCGAACTTCTCCACCATCACCCCCGAGTACCCACCGATCAGGCGCGGCAGCAACAGCATGATCGAGCTGAGCAGCGCGTACTGCGTGGCGGAGAACTTCAGGTTGGTCAGGCTCGACAGGTACGCGACGAAGGCCGACGTCGCCAGCCCTGAACTGAAGTTGTCCAGGGAGATGGTAAAAATCAACATCTGCAGGTCCGGGCCCATGTCCGCGAGTGCGACGAACAACAGGTTGGTGCCGGCCGACGCCACGCCGCCGATGAACAGGATCGGCAGGATGCCGAAGCGCACAATCAGCAGGCCGCCCATGCCGGCGCCGAGCAGGGTCATGATCAGGCCGAAGATCTTGCTGACCCCGGCGATCTGGTCCTTGGTGAAGCCCTGGTCGATGTAGAACACGTTGGCCATCACGCCCATCACCGTGTCTGACATCCGGTAGGTGGCAATCAGCCCCAGCAGCAGCAAGGCCTGCCAGCGGTAACGCAGGATAAAGTCGTTGACCGGCGTCAGCACCGGCGCCAGGCCACGCCGACCCATGGCCGAGAGGCACAGGGCGGTAAGGGTGATATAGAGGATGGCGCGCAGGAAGGCGCGGTCTTCCATCAGCAGCTCCCACAGGCTCATGCCGTGGAACAGCACGCTGGCAAAGTCGGTGTTGTACAGCTGGGTAAACATCGCGGGCACCGACACCAGCAGCACGATCAGTACGAACACCGACACCAGTTGATGCACGAAGCTGTAGCGCCCGGCCTGCAATTGGGTGCGCAATGGCACATTGGGTTCGCGCATGAACAGGGTGGTCAGCAGCGCCGGGATCATCAGCACGCCGAACAGCACATAGGTGCCGGTCCATGCCGAGTGCTTATAGTTGAAACCGGTGGAACCGAAGCCTTCGGCAAAAAACAGCGCGCCGGCCGTGGCCAGCAGGGCGGCGATCCGGTAGCCGGACATATAGCTGGCAGCGAGGGCGGCCTGGCGGCTGTCGTCGGCGATTTCCAGGCGGTAGGCGTCGACTGCGATGTCTTGCGTCGCCGAGGCAAAGGCCACGATTACCGCAATGGCGATCAGCCAGGACAGGTGTTTCTGAGGGTCGCAGAACCCCATGCCGATCAATCCGAGAATCACCAGCGACTGGGCCAGCACCAGCCAGGAACGACGACGTCCGAGTTTACCGAGCAGCGGCAGGCGCCATTGGTCGAGCAGCGGCGACCACACCCATTTGAAGGCGTATGCCAGGCCGATCAGGCTCGCATAGCCGATGGTCTCGCGGGCCACACCGGCCTCACGCAACCACACCGAAAGCGTCGAGAACACCAACATGTAAGGCAAGCCGGCGGCAAAGCCGAGCAACAACAGGACTAACGTCGAGGGGCTGGCATAGGCGGCGAGCGCGGCGCGCCAGGTTTTACGGGGCATGGGCTGGAGTCTGCCTCAGATTCACGGAAACAAAGCGCGCACTCTAACCGCTGTGCTCTACCGGGCGCCAGCCATGGCGCTGAATATCCACGCGATTGTTGCGGACTGTGATGCCTTCATCGCGCAAACGCGCGCGTTGTTCGTCGCCCGAGGCACTGCCCACGGGCAGACTTATCCGACCACCGGCACCCAGCACACGATGCCAGGGCAGTTTGGTGTCCTCGGGCAGCTGGCTCAGGGTGCGCCCCACCCAGCGCGCCGCGCGCCCCAAGCCGGCCAAGTGCGCCAACTCGCCGTAACTCACCACGCAACCTGGCGGGACCTGCGCCAATGTCAGGTACAGCGCGGTGCGGCGCATTTCGGCGGGGCTTTGCGGCGTTTCGGCGGTTGGATTCACTGGGGTCTATCCGTAGGGAATGGCGGTCTATCTGTAAGAAACGTCTGAGAACATGGCGATGAGCATGGAACTCAACCTGAATCCTTGAGTCAGTCCTAGCTATCTAACACGATAAGTGCCCCTTTTCGCCAACCTTGAGCCTCTTACTTGCTTATGTTGTCCAGAACCCTGCTGTGCCTCGCTGTTTTCAGCGCCTCCTCGCCCTTGTTGGCCGATACCGTCTGGTTGAAGAACGGTGACCGCCTGACCGGCAAGATCAAGGTCTTCGACGGTGGCAAATTGCTGATCCAGACCGATTACGCAGGCGCCATTCCGGTCGACTGGAAACAGGTGAAAACCCTGGAAAGCGATCAGGAGCTGCTGGTCAAGCAGGATGCCTACACCGGCGAGAAGGCCAAGTCGCTGAAAGCGGCGGACGATGGCAAGGTGGTCCTGGCCAATGGCGAAGCGCCCAAGACCGTCGAGTTGGCGAGCATCCAGCAGATCATCAAGCCCAAGCCTGTGATCGAAGACCTGGTGTGGAAGGGCAATGTCGACCTGGCGCTTGACTACAAGCGTGCCGACAAGGACACCAACGACTACGACGTCGACTTCAAGACCACCGCACGGCATGGCCAGTGGCGCCATACCGGGCAGGGCGAATACAACCGCGAGTTCCAGGACGACGTGACCACCACCGACAACTGGGCGCTGGAATACGACCTCGACCGGTTCATCACCGAGCACTGGTTCTGGCAGGGCCGCCTGACCTACAAGCGCGACAAGGTTGAAGACCTGTCTCGTCAACGCACTGTCGGTACCGGCCCGGGCTATCAGTTCTGGGACGACGAATTGGGCGCGTTCTCCCTCGGTTCGCTGGTCAACCGCACCGACTATGAATACGCCGATGGCGGCAAGGACAACTTCTATTCCCTGGCCATGAAGTGGAACTACAACCGCTACCTGGTAGGCAAGACGGTCGAGTTCTTCACCAGCGGCGAGGTCGGCAAGCCGCTGTCCGGGCCGGCCGCCTATTCCCTGGATTCGGAAATAGGCCTGCGCTACAAGGTCACCGAGTGGGCCTCGCTCAACCTCAAGGCCGAGCGCGACATTATCAGCGGCGACTCGGAAAGCAGCCTGAGCAAGACCCGCTACACCGCAGGCTTCGGCGTGGCCTGGTAATCCGGCCGCGTAAAACCCGCTTGGCAACCTTTGCTGATATTGATTACCTTGTGTTGAGATCCATTCCCATATGCTATGGGCGGCCGCATACCCGAGGAGTCATACGTTGAGCACGCACGTTGCCAAGAACGCCCGAGAGCTGTTGCTCAAGGAATACCGTGGGGCTCTCTCCACATTGTCCAAGGCCATGCCCGGCTTTCCCTTTGGTTCGGTCGTGCCCTATTGCCTGGACGAGCAGGGCCGCCCGCTGATCCTGATCAGCCGCATCGCCCAGCACACCCACAACCTGCAAAAAGACCCCAAGTGCTCGCTGCTGGTCGGCGAGCGCGAAGCGGACGATGTGCAGGCAGTGGGGCGCCTGACTTACCTGGCCGAAGCCGAGAAACTCGAAGACGGCGCTGCCATCGAGGCGGCCGCCGAGCGTTATTACCGCTACTTCCCCGATTCGGCCAACTATCACAAGGCCCACGATTTCGACTTCTGGGTGCTCAAGCCGGTGCGTCACCGTTATATAGGTGGCTTTGGCGCGATTCATTGGGTCGACCAGCTGACCCTGGCCAATCCGTTCGCGGGCAAGGCCGAGCGCAGCATGATCGAGCACATGAACAGCGATCACACCAAGGCCATCGCCCACTACGTCGCCCTGACCGGCTTGCCCACCTTCGAACCTGCGCAATTGGCCGGTATCGACAGCGAAGGCATGCACCTGCGTATTGGCCAATCGCTGCACTGGTTGCCTTTCGCAACGTCTTGCAACACGCCGACACAAGTACGCGAAGCCCTAGTTTCATTGGCCCATGCCGAAGTCTGGCCGAAAAAAGCCAGCGCTGACGCTTGAATTCACGAAATGGCGACGTCATCTAAGGTGGACTGGCAAGGCATTCTTGCGTTGAGGAACCATTTGATGCGCCCTTTTTTGTTGCTCTTTCTGCTGTTCCCGGTGTTGGAGCTGTTCGTATTCGTACAAGTCAGCAGTGCAATCGGCTTTTTCCCGGCGCTGCTGCTGATCATTCTCGGCTCGATGCTCGGCGTTCTGGTGCTGCGTGTCGCCGGCCTGGCCACGGCACTGCGTGCGCGTGAAAGCCTGAACCGCGGCGAGTTGCCGGCCCAGACCATGCTCGAAGGCCTGATGATGGCTTTGGCGGGCGGCCTGTTGATCCTGCCGGGCTTTATCAGCGACGTGGTCGGCCTGGTCATGTTGCTGCCGGTCACCCGCAAGCTGCTGGCCGGCAAGATGCGCCAGCGTGCCGAAGAAGCTGCGATTCGCCAGCGCGCATTCGCCGATGACCTGCAACCTCGTGGTGGCCCGGCTCCGCGCCAACCCCTGGGTCGCGAAGGTGATGTGATCGAAGGCGAGTTCGAGCACCGCGACAGTAAATAACCGCTTCATTGCCACGGCACCTTCGGGTGCCGTGTTGCATTTATAGGCGGGCAGATGCAAAAAAATTTCCTGCCCGGCCCCTTGTAATAAGCTTATGCGCCCTTATGTAACGGTCACCGCAAGGTTTCTGGTGGCGACACCAGACAGACTTCCGCGTCTTGCTTGGCGAGGCGCGACCGGCACAGCCGGAATACAACCCGCCGGTACCGATACCGGCCGATGAAAAACACAATTAGGAGAGATCGACAATGAGCAAGCTTCGTCCTCTGCACGACCGCGTCGTTATCCGTCGCAGCGAAGAAGAAAAGAAAACCGCTGGCGGTATCGTTCTGCCAGGTTCGGCTGCTGAAAAAGCCAACCACGGTGTGATCGTCGCTGCAGGCCCAGGCAAGACTCTGGAAAACGGTGATGTACGTGCGCTGGCCGTTAAAGTCGGTGACAAGGTTGTATTTGGTCCTTACTCCGGCAGCAACACTGTGAAAGTCGACGGCGAAGACCTGCTGGTGATGGCTGAGAACGAGATTCTCGCTGTTCTGGAAGACTGATTTTCCCGCTCATTTTCCCGTTACTACAAAGTATTTAAGGAATATCGATCATGGCTGCTAAAGAAGTTAAATTCGGCGATTCCGCCCGTAAGAAAATGCTCACCGGTGTCAACATCCTGGCTGACGCAGTAAAAGCGACCTTGGGCCCGAAAGGCCGTAACGTGATCATCGAGAAGAGCTTCGGCGCTCCGACCATCACCAAGGACGGCGTTTCCGTCGCTAAAGAAATCGAACTCGAAGACCGTTTCGAAAACATGGGCGCGCAGCTGGTCAAAGACGTTGCCTCCCGTGCCAACGATGACGCAGGCGACGGCACCACCACCGCTACCGTCCTGGCTCAGTCGATCGTCAACGAAGGCCTGAAAGCCGTCGCTGCCGGCATGAACCCGATGGACCTCAAGCGCGGTATCGACAAGGCCACCATCGCCGTTGTTGCCGAGCTGAAAAACCTGTCCAAGCCATGCGCTGACACCAAGGCTATCGCTCAGGTAGGCACCATCTCCGCCAACTCCGACAGCTCCATCGGCGACATCATTGCCGAAGCCATGGAAAAAGTCGGTAAAGAAGGCGTGATCACCGTTGAAGAAGGCACTGGCCTGGAAAACGAACTGTCGGTTGTAGAAGGCATGCAGTTCGACCGTGGCTACCTGTCCCCGTACTTCGTCAACAAGCCAGAAACCATGGTTGCCGAGCTGGAAAGCCCGCTGATCCTGCTGGTCGACAAAAAGATCTCCAACATCCGCGAAATGCTGCCAGTACTGGAAGCCGTTGCCAAAGCCGGCCGCCCACTGCTGATCGTTTCCGAAGACGTTGAAGGCGAAGCCCTGGCAACGCTGGTTGTGAACAACATGCGTGGCATCGTTAAAGTCGCAGCCGTCAAGGCTCCAGGCTTCGGCGACCGTCGCAAGGCCATGCTGCAGGACATCGCCGTATTGACCGGCGGTACCGTTATCTCCGAAGAGATCGGCCTGAGCCTGGAAAGCGCCACCCTGGAAAACCTGGGTAGCGCCAAGCGCGTGACCATCTCCAAGGAAAACACCATCATCGTTGACGGTGCTGGCGTTGACGGCGACATCCAGTCGCGTATCAACCAGATCCGCGCCCAGGTTGCCGAAACTTCCTCGGACTACGACCGCGAAAAACTGCAAGAGCGTCTGGCCAAGCTGTCCGGCGGCGTTGCAGTGATCAAGGTTGGCGCTGGTTCCGAAGTTGAAATGAAAGAGAAGAAAGCCCGCGTTGAAGACGCCCTGCACGCAACCCGCGCAGCCGTCGAAGAAGGCGTGGTACCTGGCGGTGGCGTTGCGCTGATCCGTGCTCTGGAAGCGCTGGTTGACCTCAAAGGCGACAATGCTGACCAGAACGTCGGTATCGCTGTTCTGCGTCGCGCCGTTGAATCCCCACTGCGTCAGATCGCTTCCAACAGCGGCGACGAGCCAAGTGTTGTGGTCAACGAAGTGAAGAACGGCAAAGGTAACTACGGTTACAACGCTGCAACCAGCGAATACGGCGACATGGTTGAAATGGGCATCCTGGACCCAACCAAAGTGACCCGTTCCGCGTTGCAGGCAGCCGCTTCGATCGCTGGTCTGCTGCTGACCACCGAAGTTGCGATTGCTGACAAGCCGAAGGCTGAAGGCTCGGCTGGCGGCGGTATGCCAGACATGGGCGGCATGGGTGGCATGGGCGGCATGATGTAAGCCAGCCTTACCCCCGTACTGAAAAAGCCCCGCCTGCAGTGATGCAGGCGGGGCTTTTTTATGGGGGCTGGGGTGTCTGGATCCATGCTTGCTGGTGACAGAGGGCTTGACCGCGACAAGAGGTGTGCCAGTCACACTGTAATCGCAGGCCAGCTCGGTTCTGCGGGGTCAGCGTTCGCTCAACTGTGGCGCCGCTGGCTTCGGCGGCTTCCAGCTCAGCAATTGTTGCTTGAACCCATAACTGGCGGCCTGATAGTAGGTGATCGCCCGTTGGATCAATGGATCATCACTGCCGACCCGGACTTCCTGGCTCGCCGCCAAGGCTTGATAGTGACGACGCAAACCCAGGCGTGGGCTGAGAATCGCCAGGTCCTGGCCATCAAACAGCCCCAGGTGCTGGTAGTTGCCGACCACCACGCGCGGTGGCAGTGGATTGTCCTGCAACAGGTTGCGGCCAAAGAAGGTTGATTCGTAGCTGAGGTTGATCAGCCCCAGCAGCGTCGGCGCCAAGTCGATCTGGCTGGCCAGTTGTGCGGTTTCGCGGGCGTCGATCAGCTTCGGTGCATAGATAAACAGCGGAATCTGGTAGTTGCTGATCGGCAGGTCTTCCTTGCCGGCGCTGCCGGCCGTGTGGTCGGCGACGAACACAAAGATCGTGTTATCGAACCAGGGCTTCTGCCGGGCCGCCTCGAGGAATTCGCCGATGGCATGGTCGGTGTACTTCACCGCGCCGTCACGACCATTGCCGGATTTGATATCGATGCGCCCATCCGGGTAGGTGTAGGGGCGATGGTTTGAGGTGGTCATCAGTTGCAGCAAAAACGGTTGCTGCTTGGCGTAATCGGCATCGGCCAGTTTCAGGGTTTGGCGATAAAGATCTTCGTCGGCCATGCCCCAGGCATTTTTAAACGAAATTTCCGCTTCGGGCACGCTGCTCTGGTCGACCACCCGATAACCGTTGCCGCTGAAAAACGCGTTCATGTTGTCGAAGTAACCCCGCCCGCCGTAGACAAACACACTGTCGTAGCCAATCACACTGAGTTGTTGTCCGAGGCTGGCAAAGCCGCTTTCGCGGCCAATGCGCTTGACGATCGAGCGGCCCGGCGTGGGGGGAATCGCCAGGGTGATCGCCTCCAGGCCACGGTCGGTACGGGTGCCGGTGGCATAGAAGTTACTGAAGTACAGGCTCTGTTTACGCAACGCATCGAGGTTGGGCGTGAGGTTGCGCCCATCGCCATTGCTGCCCATGTATTTGGCGCTGAAGCTTTCGATGGTCACCAGCACGATGTTGGGTTTGCGCGGTGTTCCAGGGTTGGTGATCGCGCGCCGGATATCCAGCGGGTCCTGGTCGATGAAGCGCGCGTTGGGCTCACTCAGTTCCGCGCGCAACTGTTTGGCGACCACCTCGGTGGGCAGGCTTTGGTAGAACTGTGAATAGTCCAGCTCGTTGTTGCGGAAGGCGGCGAAAAACTGGTACGGGCCATTGCTCGCCAGCTCGTTGTTGTACGCGTTGCCGCCCTGGGTGCGTGGGCTGTCCTGGCTGATCAGTTGCAGGCTGAGGCCGGCGACAACCAGCAGCGCCAAGGCATTCACCACACGGCTACGCAGCGCAGGCAGCGGCGCGTTCATTGCGGCATTGAACGGCTTGCGCAACACCACACTGAAGACAATCGCAAGCATCGCCAGCAGGCTCAGCAGTTTGCCGATCGGATAGGACTCCAACAGGTTGTTCAACACCTCATCGGAATACACCAGGTAATCGACGGCAATGAAGTTGAAGCGTACGCCGAACTCATCCCAGAACAGCCACTCGGCCGCCGACGTGAACAGCATGGCAAACAGGCTGACGGTGAGCACCGCCTGCAGGAACCAGCGGTGGCCGCGGCGGCGCCACAGGGCCGGTGGGCACAGCAGCAGATACAGCCCCAACGGCAGTGCCGCATAGGCCAGGAACCCCAGGTCGTAGAGAAGGCCCACGCCAAACACCGGCAGCAGATTGCCGCCGACTTCATCCAGGTGAGCGATGAGCAGCACGCTGCGCGTGAGCAGGAATACCACTAACCAGGCACCGGTTATCAACAGCAAATAGCGCATTGGCGCTGTTTTGACAAAACCCATGTCTATGTTCCTTATATCAATGGGGGGCGATCTTCGCCCTGACACTGTAGTCAGTTTGTGAAGCTATAGTGAAAAACTCGTTCAGCCTATCAATCAGTTGAAAACCTTTATCGACGGGCCTTTCAGCTCTATCCCTGAGCCACACTTGGCCTTAAGCTGCGCGAGCCAACACGGCCGTTACCGCGTACGGAGACACTGCCCATGCGAATTTTATTGGTTGAAGACAACCGCGATATTCTGGCCAACCTGGCGGATTACCTGGGGCTGAAAGGCTATACCGTCGACTGCGCGCAGGACGGTCTGTCGGGCCTGCACCTGGCCGCCACCGAACATTACGACTTGATCGTGCTCGACATCATGCTGCCCGGCATTGATGGCTACACCTTGTGCAAACGCCTGCGCGAAGACGCGCGTCGCGACACGCCGGTGATCATGCTCACTGCCCGCGATCAGTTGGATGACCGGCTGCAGGGCTTCAAGTCCGGCGCCGATGACTACCTGCTCAAGCCGTTTGCCCTGTCGGAATTGGCCGCGCGCATCGAAGCCGTGCTGCGCCGTGCCCAGGGTGGCGGTCGCCGTGCCCTGCAAGTGGGTGACCTGAGCTACGACCTCGACACCCTCGAGGTGACCCGCGAAGGGCGCTTGCTCAAGCTCAACCCGGTGGGCCTGAAACTGCTCGCGGTGCTGATGCAGAAGAGCCCGCATGTACTGCGCCGGGAAATCCTCGAAGAGGCGCTGTGGGGCGATGACTGCCCGGACAGCGACAGCCTGCGCAGCCACGTGCACCAGTTGCGCCAAGTGATCGATAAGCCGTTCGCCAAGCCGTTGCTGCAGACGGTGCATGGTGTGGGCTATCGCCTGGCCGAGGGCCGAGATGGAGTTTAAGCAAAGCCTTGCGCAACGGATCATCATCGCCTTTGCCTTGATGAGCGCGTTGGTGGCGGGAGCCTTCGCCATGGGCATCGTCGCGACGGTGCACCTGGTAGAAGAGAAGTTGATTTCGGCAGGCCTCGGCGGTGACTTGCAACGCCTGTTGCTGATGGACACTGTCGAAGATTGGCGGCACCGACCCGAACCGGACCAGCTGTTTTACTTCAGCGGCGGGCCGGGCGATTTCGAATTGCCCAAGGACCTGCGGCATCTGGAACCGGGCTTTCACGAGGTGTTTCGTGAGGCGCTGTCGTACCACGCCATGGTCGAAGTGGTCGATGGCCGGCGCTATGTGTTGCTGCAGGATCAGAGCGATTTCGAAGAGCGTGAGCGCGTATTGTTTGCGGTGGTGCTGGTGGGCTTCGTGCTCAGCCTGGCGCTGGCGGTATTCCTCGGCTGGGTGCTGGCCCGCAAGGTGATGGCGCCGGTGGTGCGCCTGGCCCGCCAGGTGCGACATCGCGATCAGTTACTCGGTCTCGCGCCGCCGCTGGCGCCGGACTACGCGGCCGATGAAGTCGGTGAGTTGGCCGTGGCCTTCGATGCCACCCTCGGGCGTCTGCGCCAGGCGTTGTCCCGCGAGCAGTTGTTTACCAGCGATGTCAGTCACGAATTGCGCACGCCCTTGATGGTGCTGGCCAGCTCTTGCGAATTGTTGCTGGAGAACCCGGCCATCGATCAGCGCGGGCGCAATCAGGTTGAGCGCATCGCCCGGGCTTGTGAGGAAATGCGCGAACTGGTGCAGACCTTCCTGATGCTGGCCCGCGCCGAGCATGACGATGGCACCATGTCGCCGCAGGTCAGCCTGGAGCAGGTCGCCGACGACTTGCTCGGTATCTGGCGCGAACCCATCGAGCGCAAGGGCCTGGAGTTGATCTATCAGCGCGGCAACCCGCTGGACACGCGCTACAACGCCACCTTTCTGCATGCGGTGATGGGCAACCTGCTGCGCAATGCCTTGCACTACACCGAGCTGGGGTTCATCCGCCTGACCCTGGAGCCGAGTGGCTTCGTGGTCGAGGACACCGGCGTGGGCATCCCTGAAGACAAACGCGAAGCCATGTTCGAGCCTTTTGTGCGCGGCAACGAAAAGCGCGGCGATGGCCTGGGCCTGGGTCTGTCGCTGGTCCAGCGCATCTGCGAGAACCAGGGCTGGAGCGTCAGCCTGAGCACCATGGAGCCGAATGGCTGCCGCTTTCATGTCGAATTGAGTCAGGTCAAACCCTGATCCCATCCCCTGCCGCTATCCTGCCGAAGTACCCCGTACTTCGGCGAAGGTGGCCCCATGCTATTGCTTGTGTCTGTAAAGTCTTGAAATGTATGAGATTGGACAGGACAAGTTTTTCACAACGGGTTGACCTGGTGATCACAGCTCGCTGCATAAGGTTGTAGGCATCAGCAACTGGAGATCCGTTGATGTCTACCCCGATCAAACTCGAATTTTCCGAAAAGTACGACGATCAGCACGCCCACGAATATTTGCTCAAGCATCAGGACAATTTGGCTCGCCGGTTGTCCCACAAACGCGACGAGCAATTGGCCCGTGGCGCGCTGGCGATGGCCGGTGAGCCTGGCCTGGTGCTGGACCTGCCGTGCGGTGCCGGACGTTTCTGGCCGCTGCTGGCTGAAAAACCCAACCGCGTGATCATCGGTGCCGACAATTCGGCCTCGATGTTGAAGGTGGCGACGGTCGCCCAGCCGGCGGATGTGGTGAAACGGGTACGGCCCTTGCAGACGTCTGCTTTTGACATTGATTTGCCGGACAATTCGGTCGACAGCATTTTCTGTATGCGCCTGCTGCACCACATTGGTGATCCCGCGCATCGGCTGGCGATACTGCGGGAGTTTCAACGCGTTACCCGCGACAGCGTGATTATTTCGCTGTGGGTCGATGGCAATTTCAAAGCGTGGAAACGCAAGCGTCTCGAAGGACAGCGTCGCGAAAAAGGTGAGCAGGAAGGTTACCAAAACAGATTTGTGTTACCGGCTGCTACTGTTGAAGCAGAGTTTGAGCAGGCCGGTTTTCGTGTTCAGGAATCCCTGGACTTCATACCGCTCTACGCCATGTGGCGAGTGTATGTATTGCGCAAGAGGTAACAGGATGGCAGTTGAGTGCGTAGCAGGCAGTCATGTAGCGCCCGAAGAACGCTTCGATTATTTCTGGCGCCAGCAGGGCGAGTGGGTCGAGGAACCCAATCGTCGGCGTGGTGGTGAAAGTGGTGTGCAGCGAGTAACGAGTGCCAATGGCCGTTTGCTCTACAGCAAGCGCCAGACCGGACACATCTACCGCAGCTGGCTGCACCCCTTCGGACGCCCCACCGTGCTTCGCGAGCGGGATGCACTCAAGGGCCTGCGCCTGCTGGATGTACGCGTGCCGGAAATGGTCTTTTGCGAAGCACGTCGCGACCCCGAGCACCGTTGGAAGGCATTGCTGGTCACGGCCGCCCTGGAGGGCTTCGACGAGATTGAAAACTGGTACGCCGCCGGTGGTCGCGAACAGTATGGCGAGTTGGTCCACGAGCGCCTGCTCAAGGAATTGGCTGGCACCCTGGCGCGTATGCACAAAGGGCGCTGGCAGCATGGTTGCCTGTACATCAAGCACATTTTCGTACGCGTGACGGGTGAAGGCGACTCGGCCAATGTGGAAGTGGCACTGCTGGATTTCGAGAAATGCCGCCAGCGCCTGACCGCTTATCGCGCGGCTTCCCATGACATGCTGCAACTGCGCCGCCATTCGTCGTGGAACAGTACAGACTGGGAAAAACTCAGCTACTTTTATGAGACGGCGTTTGGCAGCGCTATCAAGGGTTTAACCAGATGAAGCTAGAAATAGCACGAGGTCTGTTCCTGGTTGGGGCGATGGGCGTTGCAGCCCTGGCCCTGGCAGCGTGGGAACAGCCTCGCACACAAGTACTCAGCGCGGTGCAAGGTGGTGGGCAATGCCTGTTGCCGCGCGTCGCCAAGGCGAGTGTGGCGGTCAAGCCTGATCATGAGTTGCTGTTGTTCATGTTTGGGATGTCTCAAGGGATGAGGCCGCAGAGTTGAAACGATTCAAACCCCCGAAACAGGGCCTTGCGATGCGAGGCCCTTTTTTTTGCTTCAAATCAGGTGCAGATGGTTATCCCAAAGCCCCGCCGGCAATTCCAGCGGTTTGGCAACCAGCTGTTTCTGCCGGCAATCGTAGAAACGGCAACGGCCCTGGCCTGAGGTGACGACAAACCCATCCGCCACCGCGCCGACCCCGGCGCAGTCGGGCAACGGCCCATCCAGGCGCAGCTCCGCGCTGTCCATGTCCCAGATGAAGAAGCGGTTGCCCCGTGGTGCGGTCAATGCCACCAGGCGCAATTCGCTGTGCACCGCGACACTGGCGGTGTAATGCCCCATCGCCTGCAACTGCTCATCGGCCACCGGGAACGCCACGAACGGCTGCCCTGGCCGCTTGATCGCCAGCAGCTCGGAACGCTCCTGGGACGCGCCCATGAACTGCTGGCCGGTGAGGATCGTGCCATCGCTGGCGATCCCCATATGGCGCACGCTGTTCATCTGTTGGCCGAGGGTTTCCTTGCTGATCAGGCTGCCATCGCGGTGCATCAGCACCAGGCTTGGCTCCATCGCATTGAGGTTCATCTCCACACGGCTTTCGGCTTCGGTACGAATGCCGCCGTTGGCCACCACCAGGGTCTCGCCGTCGGGCATCCACGACACCTGATGCGGGCCGATACCGTGCGTCGAGATTTCGCCGCTGTGCACCAGCCGCTCACCTTCGAACGCGTACACCCCGAGCAGGCCACGGCCCGGGTCGGAGGTGTCGTTCTCGGTGGCATACAGCCAGTCGCCGCTCTTGTGAATCACCGCGTGGCCATAGAAGTGGCGATTGGCATGCGAGGTGATGGTCTGCAGCAGCGTGCCATCACGCAGGTCGATCAGGTAGCTCTCGGTGCCCGGGCGACGGGCGACAAACAGTGCAATCGGCAGTGTCGGGTGGTTGATGATGTCGTGGCAGCGCTGGCCGACCCGGGTGGCAAATACCGGCTTGCCATCCAGCCGATAGCCCACGGCATAGTGGTTGCCGTCCGCATCATCGCGCGCCGACAGCAGCAGCGGGCCCTTGTCTTTCTGCTTGAACAGCGTCCAGCCACCCAGCGTGAGAGCACTGAGCAGCACGCTGCCAACCGCCAAAGCCTGTCGCCTGAGCATCATCAGTCACCGTCGTTGGCGTTAAAGCCCAGTTGGATGCCCAGCGCCTTGGCCAGTTCGCCTTCGTGCAGGCGGTGGACGACGTTGAGGCTGTCGTAGATATCGTTGAGCTGCTGGCGCCCGGCGTCATCGTTCAACAGTTCGTTGAGGCTGCGCTGGTTGCTGGCGAACAGTTTCAGCGAGGCCGCATAGGCGGCGTCGATCTTGTCGGCCAACGGCTTCTGTTCGGACGGCAGCAGGCCACGCAGGCCCTTGTTGTCGACGCCAACCCACACGGTCTGGGCGGCGGCGAGGCTGGCTTCGAGGCTTTGCAGGGACGACTGGCTGCGCCATGCATCGGCCTGGAACGGCTGCGGGATGCCCTTGGTCTGGCGGCCCATCGGCGTGCCGAGCTTTTTCTTCAGGGTGTCCAGGGCGGTCACCTGGACGCGCAGTAGATCGGCAATCGCTTCGTGGGAATCGGCGTAGCGCTGGTTCGGAAACTTGGTCATCTGCGCGAGCATGCCGTCGGTGCTGTTCCAGCTGGCCAGGATCTCTTCGGCGAGGGCTTTCTGGCGTTCGCCAATGGCCACCAGCAGCGGGCAGTAGCGGGCTTTCTGGGCTTCGTCGGCGACGTCGGTCTTGGCGTCATAGAGGATGTATTCGTAAGCCGACAGGCCTTGCACCACGACACTGGACTTGGCCAGGGCGGCGGCGTCGATCTGCGGTTGGGCGATGACCAGTTGCTCGACCTGGCGACCCACCAGGTTCTTCTTGTCCGGCCAGAATTGGATCTGCCAGGCGCGGTTGCCTTCGGCCAGTGGGCCGATCAGCAGCGGTTGCAATTCGGCCCAGGCTTTTTGCGCATGGAGGAAGTCGGCGCGGGCGGTCTCCAGGCTTTCCTTGCCCTGGCAGTAGGCCAGGGCGCTGACGGCCAGTTGGCGGTCGGCTTCAACCCAGCGGCTGTAGGTCGGCAGGATCACTTGCTTGGCGATCGCCGCCGAGGTCACGGCTTGTGGATCCTGGGGCGAGCAGGCGCCGAGGGCGAGGGCGGCCAGGCTGGTGAACAACAACTTGGGACGAAACATGTCGAGCTCCCTTCTGTAATTGGGGCGAAGCTTATAAAGAATTCAGGAACGCCAGCAACGCAGCGCGCTGCTCGGCATTGAAGGACAACACATGCTGCTGCGCCGCTTGCGCTTCACCGCCGTGCCACAGCACGGCCTCGAGCAGGTTGCGGGCGCGGCCGTCATGCAAGAACTGGGTGTGGCCACTGACGGTCTGCGTCAGGCCGATGCCCCACAACGGCGCGGTGCGCCAGTCGCGGCCACCGGCCTTGAATTCGGTGCGGTTGTCGGCCAGGCCTTCGCCCATGTCGTGCAACAGCAGGTCGCTGTAGGGACGGATCACCTGGTTGGCCAACTCAGGTTCGGCCGCCGTGGCTGGCGTGGTGAATGATGGCTTGTGACAGCCCTGGCAGCCAGCCTGGTAGAACAGGTTTTTCCCGGCCAGCACCTGCGGCGCGTTGACGTCGCGGCGTGCCGGCACGGCAAGGTTGCGCGTGTAGAACAGCACCAGGCGCAGGATGTTGTCGCTGACTTCCTGCTCGCCATCGGCGCCATTGCCGTTGGGCGCCTGTTTGCAGGCGACTTGCGCGTCGGTGCAGTCATCAAAGGGTCTCAAAGACGTGGTGAGGCCCATATCACCAGAAAACGCGTGAACATTTTGTTGATTGAGGTTGGGTTGTCCGGCTTTCCAGCCAAAGCGCCCGAGTACGGTTTTTTGTTCGGCGTCGTCCCAGACCCAATTGGCGCGGCCGACGATGGCTTCTTTGTCGGCGGTCTTCGGGTCGGTGTTGCGCAGGATATCGGCGTCGGTGATGGCTTCGAGCAGGCCCAGGCCAATCATCGGCGGAGCGATGCGCGCGGAGAAAAGTGTGTCCGGATGCATCGGGCCATAGCCGAGCTGGGTGATCTGCAGGTCCGGCTTGCGCAACTCGACCACGCTGCCATCCTTGAAGGTCACCTTGACCGGCGTGTAGTCGACGCGCACCTTGCCTTCCGGTGCGACCCCCGGCACGGCCATGTCCTGCAGCTGCCCGCCATACACCGGCTCGGGCACCACGCCGACCTGCTCGATGAGCTTGGCGTAGGACGGCTGCTCCTGGATAGACAGGGGGATCGACAGGCGCACCAGCATCGACACCGCATTGGCCGCATCGGGCAGCGGCGGGTGGCCACGGCCGTCCTTGATATGGCAGTTCTGGCAGGCGTTGGTATTGAACAGCGGGCCCAGGCCATCGCGTGCGGTGGTGGTGGACGGCGCGATGACCCACGGGCTGCGAAAGAAGCTGTTGCCGACGCTGAAGTCCAGGCGGCGCGTGGGCGACAGGTTGGCCGACGGCAGGGAGAACGCGTTCTGGTCGCGCTTGTTCACCGTCGTCGCGCCGCCAGCACGCGCTTCACCAGGCTCTGCCTGGGTGAAACGTGGGGCGTCATCGCAGGCAGTCAGGCTTAAAGCCATCACTGCTGCGGAGAGGCGAAAAAGCGAACCGAACATCAGGTTTCCTGAACGAAGGCTGAAAATATGGGCGCAAAGTCTAACAGGGCAGGGCGCAATGAATAAGAGCAATTATCGTTTGCTCGAATCCGATTCATTCCCGCTAGAATGACCGCACATTTTTTCTGGAGGTGGCCAATGCAGGCTCTCGACGCTTTGCTCAACCGTGTTTCCGTGCCGCGTTTGCTGGAACCGGCACCGACCCAGGAGCAGCGTGATGTGCTGTTCGCCGCGGCCATGCGCGCGCCCGACCATGGTCAACTGCGCCCTTGGCGGTTCCTCACCGTAGAAGGTGCCGCCCGTGAGCAGATGGGCACCCTGCTGGCCGAAGCGGCGCGCCTGCAAGACCCCGACGCTGCGCAAGCGGTCATCGACAAGGCCCAGAACGGCCCGTTGCGCGCGCCGCTGGTGGTGGTGGTGATTGCCCGCCTGCAGGAACACTTCAAGGTGCCCAAGTCCGAACAACTGTTGGCAGCCGCCTGCGCGGCCCACGGTATTCTGCTGGCGGCCTATGCCCAGGGGATTGGTGCGGTGTGGCGCACGGGTGAACTGTCCTACTCGGCTCATGTCGCCAAAGGCCTGGGGCTGACGGCGGATGAGGAAGTGATTGGCTTCCTTTATTTGGGGACACCGCAGAACCCACCGCGTACGGCGCCGAAGGAAGATGTGGCGGCGTTTGTGCAGGCCTGGACGGGTCTCTAAGCAGTAGGCGGTCAAAATGTGGGAGGGGGCTTGCCCCCGATGACTGAGTGTCAGTCTACTTATCTGTAGCTGACACACCGCTATCGGGGGCAAGCCCCCTCCCACATTTGACCGTTGGTGTGTCTTACACCTTGAACTGATCCATCAGCTTCATCTGCTGGCTGGCCAATGCATTGAGTTGGCTGCTGATCGCCGCCGACTCGGTGGCCTGGCCGGTGAGGGTTTCGGTCACGCCGCGAATCGCCGAGACGTTGCGATTGACCTCTTCGGCCACGGCGCTCTGTTGCTCGGCGGCGCTGGCGATCTGCAGGTTCATGTCGCTGATTACCGTCACGGCATCGCTGATCTTGCCCAAGGCTTGCACTGCCTGATGAATCTGCCCGGCATTGCTCTGGGCTTGGTGCTGGCTGGAGTGCATGGTCGCCACCACGCCGCGGGTGCCGCTCTGGATCCGTTCGATCACCAGGCGGATTTCTTCCACGGAGTCCTGGGTACGCTTGGCCAGGTTGCGCACTTCGTCGGCGACGACTGCAAAGCCGCGCCCGCTTTCGCCGGCCCGGGCCGCTTCGATTGCCGCATTGAGGGCCAGCAGGTTGGTCTGTTCGGCGATGCTGCGGATCACTTCCAGCACTGAACCGATCTGCTCGCTGTTGACGGCCAGGGCTTCGACTTCACCCACGGCCTTGCTGACTTCCTCGGCGAGGGTGGTGATGTCGCGGGTGCTCTGCTCGATGATCGACATGCCTTCACGCGCCGACTGATCGGCACCGCGTGCCGCGCTGGCGGCATTCGATGCACTGTTGGCAACGTCATGGGCGGTGGCGCTCATCTCGTTGGAGGCCGTGGCGACCTGGTCGATTTCGCGGAATTGCACCTGCATGCCTTCGCTGGTCTGGCGCGCGATGGCCGAGGACTGGTCGGCGGTACCACGCGCCTCGGTGATGCTTTGCTTGATCTGCGCAATGGTCGGTTGCAACTTGTCGAGGAAGCGGTTGAACCAGTTCACCAACTCGCCCAGTTCATCGTGCTTGGCGTAGGCCAGGCGCTGGGTGAGGTCGCCGTCACCACTGGCAATGTCCTTGAGCATCGCGGCCACGCTGTTGATCGGCCGGGTCACACCGGTGGCCGTCAGCCAGATCAGCAGCAGGCCCAGCAAGCCGGCGGCGGCGCCTACCAGCAGCGCCTTCAGGGTACCGGAGGCCTGGGCCTCGTCGAGCAGCGCCTGCAGCTTCACGGTGTCGGCCAGCATCACGTCCTTGGGCAGCTTGATCACGACGCCCCAGGACTTGGCGTCGGCAATCGGCTTGACCGGGTACACCGCGCGAATCGTGTCGTCCTGCGCGCGGATCATGCGGGTGTCACTGGCCAGCAGTTGCACGATTTCCTTGCCTTCGGCACCGAGGGTATCGATCAGGTTTTTCCCGACTTTGGCCGGTTCACCGCTGTAGGCCGCGATCAAGCCGCTGCTGGCGAGAATTTCCAGGTGCGCGGCACTGTTGAACAAGTCTTTCTGTGCCGCATCGGTGGCCGCTTGCAGGGCGGTGAGGGCGATGTCGATGCCGACCACGCCGATGACTTTGCCGTCCACCAGCAGTGGCAGGGAAAGGGTGGTCATCAGCACCGGTTTGCCGGCCACCGTATCTTCGTACGGGTCGAGCAGGCAAATACGGCGGGTATCGCGTGGGCAGGTGTACCAGATGTTGTAGGGCGTGCCGCTGAGGTTGAGGGTGGTCTTGGTCAGGTCGTCCTCGACCATGATGGTGTTCAAGCCTTCGCCACCGGCGCGGCTCCAGTAACTGGAGAAACGGCCTTTTTCGTTGGAGGCGCGTGCCTTGTCGTCGACGAATTCGCTGTCCTTGCCATCCAGCCCATTGGGTTCGAACGACAGCCAGATACCCAGCACCTTGTCGTTGCGTTCGAAGGCGGTCTTCAGGCTCTGGTTGAGTTCTTCGCGCAAGGCGCCGGGCGCGAGGTCGCGCTTGGCTGCCAGAGTGCGCAGGTCTTTGACCTGGTCGCCGAGGGCGACCACGGCGACCAGGCTGTCGCCGAAGGTTTTCTGCAATTGCACGGCTTGCTCTGCGGCCTTGGCCTGCAACAGTTGTTCGACGCTGGCGGCGAGCATGTGCGAGCTGGAATCGCTGACCAACTGATCATTCTGAGCGGTGTTGTAGAGGTTGATACTGACGACCAGCGCAATCACCCCCAACAGGCAAAGGCCGGACAACAGCACGATTTTCAGGCGGATGGAGAGGGTGTTGAACATAGGCTCACTCGCGAATGGACTTGTTGGAAGGCACGCAGTGCAGGCCAAGTCCATTCAGCGCTATGTCTGGAACATCGGCGTAACAAATCATTTCATGAGAAGCAGGCGATGAGCGGTAGGAAAACGGCTACAGCCAGTGCTACGCGGGCTCTGCAAGCCGTTCAGGGCGTGACCAGATCCATAGGTTGCCCAGGCTCATCCCGGCAATGGCCAGGTAGATCGGCCAGCCATGATCGAGCATCACCAGCATCAGGATGGCGCACAGCAGCATGCTCACCGTGGCGCTGACCTTGGCCCGGCGCGCGATGATCTTGCCGTTGCGCCAGTTGAACAGGATCGGGCCGAACAGGCGGTGGTTTTCCAGCCAGGCGCTCAGGCGCGGCGAGCTTTTGGTTGCGGCCCACGCGGCGAGCAGGATGAACTCGGTGGTCGGCAAGCCCGGTATGACAATCGCCACCAATCCGATGCCCAGGCTGACGTAGGCCAGCAGGCCGAAAAGGATCTGTGCGATTTTCGAGGTGGATTGGGTTTTGCCGGTCATGGGAAGCAATTTGCAGAAGGAAAGGGTTGCTTACTCTGTAGGAACTGGCTTGCTGGCGATGGCGTCCGTGAAGTTGCTATCGCCGGCAAGCCTGTTCCTACCGAGGGGGTTCGAGTCAGGCCAGTTCAGGGGCGCTAGCGTACGCCTGTTCCAGCAACACGGTGAAGCGCACAAACGCGTCGATCGCACCTTTTTCCACTGCGGCTTCCTCTTCGGCGCTGAATTCCAGGCCGTCCAGGGTACGAGTAAAGCTTTTCCAGCCTTCGGCACGACCGCCGGCCGGCTCACCCAGGTGGCGTGCACCGAAGGTTTCGCTCAGGCCCAGGCCCACGGCGCGCTTGATCAGGAACGCAGCGCCCAGCTTGGAGCCTTCGGACACGAACAGCCAGCCCAGGGCTTCGGCCTTGCTCGGGTTCTTCACCGCACCGGCGACCGGCGCCGGCACGTCGGTGTCCAGGTCGCCCAGGTCCAGCTTGGCGGCTTCGGCGCGGCAGCGCTCGGCCAGGTCCGGCACGATCTTGATCAGTTCGGCATCGTTGTAGAGGCTCACCAGTTCCGACTGGAACAGGTACTGCGCGACCACGAAGCGGGCGAAGTTGGCTTGGGTTTCAAACGGGGCGTGTGCCTTGACCAGTGCGTCCAGCTTGGTGTGTGGCTCGTTGGTGATCTGGTTCAGGCGCTGGGAGCGCAGGCTCGGGCGTTCTGCGGTAGAGGAAGCGGTCATGAAAAAGTCCTTGAGAAGAGGAGCGCCTTGGTGCTCTGAAAGAGAGCTGTTATCAACTAGACGAACAAGAAGACGCGGCACAGTAAAAAATCCTCACCCCGGCGCTGAAAATCGACGAGGTGAGGGTGGGCGTTATCAGATGTCCCAGATCACGTTGATCGCAAAGTTGCGACCGGGCTGGGTCAGGCGGTCAAGGTTGGCGGGCGCGGTCACACCGGCTTCGCCGACGCCGTCGTAGCTGCGCACGTCATCCCAGTTCCAGTATTTCTTGTCGGTCAGGTTGTACAGGCCGCCGTTGATGGTCACGTCGTTGGTGACCTTGTAGAAGCCGGTCAGGTCGACGATGCCAAAGCCGGGCGTCTTGAAGGGCGCACCAGTGCTGCCGTCGGGCGCATGGAAGGTGGTGCTGTCGACGCGATCCTGCTTCTTCACCAGGGTCCAGCTGACCAGCGCCCCGTATTGCTCTTGCTCATAGCCCAGGCCGAAGACGCCCTTGAGCGGGTTGACGCTGTTGAGCGGCTCGCCATTGTCGTCGTTGCGGCCATAGGTGTAGCCAACCGAGCCCTGGGTGTACAGGCCTTGCGGTGCGCCGAAGGCGTCCAGGTCCAGGCGCCCTTTGGCTTCGATCCCCTTGATGGTCGCGTGCTTGATATTGTTGGCTTCGAATTGCTGTGCGGTGCCGCCGGCGACGGAGGCGTCCTCGTCGATGAAGTTGCGGTATTTGTTGTAGAACACTGCGATATCAAACGAACCGGAATCGAAGTTGCCGCGAATCCCGGTTTCCACGCCCTTGCTGCTTTCTGGCTTGAGATTCGGGTTGGGCTCGACGGTGTAGCCCTGCTGCAGGTTTTCAAAGCGCCCGTACAAGGCTTTGGCCGACGGGGTGCGGAAGCCTTCAGCGTATTGGCCGAACCAGGTGTACTGGTCGGTCAGCGCATAGGTCAGGCCGAATTTCGGCGTGACGCGGTGCCAGGTTTTTTCCTTGTCACTGTGGGCGTAGATCCGCGTCGGGTCGACGGTGTTGAGGAACTCATCAGTCAACTTGGGCTTGAGTTGGGTGTAGTCGTAGCGCAGGGCGGGCAGGAAGGTCCACTTGTCCCAGGTGATCTGGTCCTGTGCGAACAGCGAATACGTGTTGATGGTCGGGTCCGGGAAATCACTGGCCTTCTTCACGCTGTCGCTGGCGATCGGGCTAGGTGCGCCGATGGCCGTGCAACCGCCGCCGACAGCCAGGCAGGTCGCGGCGCCTTCGCGGGAGCCGGTGACCTTCTGCTGCTTGAGGGTGGTGCCATAGGTCACTTGGTGATCGGTTTCGCCGATGCTGAAGGCCTTGTCCAGCTGGGCATCGAAGACCCATTGCTTTTCTTCGTACAGGGTCTCGCGGGTGCGCAGGACTCGGCGGGACGGCTGGTAGATCTCGGCGGTGGACTGGTCCGTCTTGGCGATCTGGTAGTTGAGGCTGGTCTTGATCTGATCGGCTATCGGTGAGTCCAGGGCGAAGCGGTTTTCGATGCCAAAACGCTCGCGGGTGATGGTGTCGTTGCCCGAACGAGCCCGGTAGAAATTGAAGCCGCGTCCGCCGGTGAACGGACCGCCCACGGCATTCATGAGGTTGACGTCGCGATCGTCCTTGTACTTCTCGTACGTCAGGCCGAGGCGATTGTCATCACCATAGTTCCAGCCCAGCTTGGCCAGCACGTTGGTCGTGCGCGCGTCTTCCGGGTTGGCGCCGGTGCGGGCCAGGCCGGTGGCATTGTTGCCGTCGTAGGACTCCATCTCGTGGCCATTGCGCTGGCTCAGGTGCAGCAAACCGTCGACGTCCTGCACGCGGCCGGCGACGGTGCCGGAAGTCAGCCAGCTGTCGTCGGCGGAGCTGTAGCCGGTCTTCAGGCGGGCGCCGACGTCCTGGCCGGGCTTGATGATGTCATCGGGATCGAGGGTGAAGTAGCTCACCGCGCCACCAATCGCGCTGCTGCCGTACAGGGCCGAAGCCGGGCCGCGCAGGATCTCCACGCGCTTGACGATTTCGGGGTCGACGTAGTTGCGGCGGGTCTTGGCGTAGGGGCCGTTGAAGAAGTTGTCCGGCACTTCCACGCCGTCGACCTGGGTGAGGATGCGGTCGCCATCGATGCCGCGAATGTTGTAGCCCGAATTGCTCGAGCGGCCACCGGCACCGCCCACCGAGACGTTGGGTTCGTAACGCACCAGTTCACGAATGGTATTCACGTTCTGGCGGTCCAGCTCTTCGCGTTCCTGCACGGTCACGGTGCTCGGCACGCTGCTGATGTTCTGCTCATTCCGGGTGGCGCTGATGGTGACCTGTTGCAGGTTGAGGGCGCCGCCCGCCGCGCGCTTTTCCAGCACGATGTTGTTGCTGCCCAGTTTGCGGTAGCTCAGGTTGGTCCCCACCAACAGCCGGTCCAGGGCTTTCTCCGCTGACAACGGGCCGCGCACGCCCGGGGACGACACACCTTGGCCGAGTTCCGCCGGCAGGCCGACTTGCCAGCCGGTCACCGCGGTGAAAGCGTTGAGCGCCGAGACCAGCGGCTGTTGCTCGATGCTGAAGGTGTAATTGCCGTGGCTGCGCTGCACCGGTTCAGCGGCGGTGGCCGCCATGACCGGCGTGCCGGCCAGCAGGATGGCCGCAGTCAGCAGGGACAGGACGGGCGAAGAGGGCCGGCGGTTGAAACGAGAGGACATCGAGAGCGCTCCGGAAGGTACGAATCTTATAGTTGCGAACCGAATCAAATAGGAATCAGTTGCATTGGCTAAGACGAGACGTACCGCCGAAGGCTATCGAGTAAAAATAATTCTCATTTAGTTGAGGATCACCAGCGCCGGGTATTCCGACAGTTTGGCCGAGGTGATGTGGGCCAGGGAGCGCACCACGTCCAGGGGCTGGTCGAGGCGGTAGTTGCCGGTGACGGCAACGCTGGCGAGCTTGTCGTTGGTGTTGACGATCCAGCCGGGGTAATAGCGACGCAACTCGGCGAGCACTTCGCTCATCGGGCAGTTTTCGAAAATCAGCCGGCCCTGCACCCAGGCCAGGTCCTTGTTGGCATCCAGCTTGGCCGGTGGACCGAAACCCTTGGGCCCGATGCGGATGCTTTCGCCGGCGCTCAAGCGCACGCGGGCATCGTCGAAGGTGTTGCTCAGGTCCACGTCGCCGCGCTGCACCTGCACCTGGGCTTCGCCGTTGAGGTAGCGCACGGCGAAAGCGGTATCACGCACGCTGGCGCGCACGGGGCCGGCGTCGATTTCCAGCGGCAGGCCATGGTTGGGCACGATTTCGAAGAACGCTTCGCCCTGGTAGAGGCGGGCGATGCGCTGATGATCCTTGATGCTGCTGGAGAACGCCGAGTTGGTGTTGAGCAACACTTTCGAGCCGTCGTCCAGTTGCAGGCGCTGGCGTTCACCGACCACGGTGAGGTGGTCGGCCTGCAGGCGCACCGGCAGGTTGCTGAAGCTGAACAGGCCGATCAGCAGCACGGCGGCGGTGGCCAGTGGTTTCCAGTGCGGCCGGATACGACGCCAGGCACTGGGCTTGCGCGGCGCGGCCAGGGCGACGGCGGCGCTGTGCACGGGCGCGGCGCCCCAGGCAGCCTGGGCTTTGCCAAACGCGTGAACATGCGCAGGGTCCTGTGCCAGCCACGCTTCAAATTCGGCTTGTTGCCCGGGCTGCGGGCACTGCAGGGCGATCAGCCAGTCGAGGGCTTGGTCCATAGCCATGTCTTGCAACACCTCATGAGCCAGCTCATGGGGGCGCAGTTTATTCGGGTCCGTCACGGTGTTCCTCGGGTCTTCGCCACGTTCTATTCAAATGTCCTACAGCCTTGGGTGACATTTCTGTCGGGTGAAGCTTAAGGCCGATCCAGCCTTTGGGCCACACCTACGCAGATGGCCATGATCAATTTCAGTTCCTTTTGTACGGTGCTCAAGGACACTTCCAATTGGTCGGCAATCTCCTGGTAGCTGCAGCCGTGCAGGCGGCTGAGGATGAAAATCTGCTGTTGGCGGGCGCTCAGTTGACCGAGGCTGACACTCAGGTGCTCCAGCAGTTGCTCGGCCTGGGTCGCGTCTTCGGGCGTGCTGATGGGGGCGGCGACGCTTTGCAGGACGTCCAGCGGGACATCTTCCTGCAGCGTGCGCGCCTGGATCCGACGCGCGCGCAAGTGGTCGAGTGCGAGGTTGCGCGCGGTCTGGTAGACGAAGGGTTCAAGATGATCGATCGGCCGCTCGCTGAGGGCCCGGGTCACGCGCAGGTAGGTTTCCTGCAAGAGGTCCTCGGCGGTGCTGTGGTTATTCACCATCCGCTGCAACGTGCGAAGCAGAATCACCCTTTGGGTGAGGAAGACGTGATTGAAGCGAGATTGGCTCACAGTGCTACCAGATCGATTTGCAGTTAATGATAATGCTTATCATCAACGCAAATGGCAAGTGGCACTTGGGGGTGTTGCCTGGATACCGGTGTGTGGGCTTGTGTGGGAGCCGGGCTTGCCCGCGATGCAGGCACCTCGGTTTTCCAGTTGCACCGAGGTGATGCTATCGCAGGCAAGCCAGCTCCCACACAAGCCAGCTCCCACATCAGCCAGCTATCACACAGGCGAGCTTCCATGCTGGGGAGCTGCCAAAGGGGTTATTCGGCGTTGCAGAGCGCCAGGCAGTTATCCAGCATACGGTTGGAGAAGCCCCATTCGTTGTCATACCAGGCCAGCACTTTCAACAACTTGCCACTGACCTTGGTGTGGTTGGCGTCGAAAATCGACGACAGCGGGTTATGGTTGAAGTCACTCGAAACCAGCGGCAGGGTGTTGTAGCCGAGGATTTTCGAGTGCTGGCTGGCTTCCTTGAGCAGTGCGTTGACCTCGTCGGCGGTGGCGTCTTTTTTCAGCGTCACGGTGAGGTCGACCAGCGACACGTTGATCACCGGCACCCGCACGGCCATGCCGGTCAGCTTGCCCGCCAGTTCCGGCAGTACCAGGCCCACCGCTTCGGCGGCGCCGGTCTTGCTCGGGATCATGTTCTGGGTGGCCGAACGCGCGCGGTACGGGTCGGTGTGGTAGACGTCGGTCAGGTTCTGGTCGTTGGTGTAGGCGTGGATAGTGGTCATCAGGCCGCTCTCGATGCCCAGCTCGCGGTGCAGCACCTGGGCGACCGGCGCCAGGCAGTTGGTGGTGCAGGAGGCATTGGAGATGATCTGGTGGGATTGACGCAAAATGTCATGGTTTACCCCGTAGACCACGGTGGCGTCTGCGCCCTTGGCGGGGGCCGAGATGATCACCTTGCGCGCGCCGGCGGTAATATGGGCGGCAGCCTTGTCACGGTCGGTGAACAGGCCGGTGCATTCGAACACTACGTCGATCTTGTGTGCAGCCCACGGCAGGTCGGCGGGGTTGCGAATGGCACTGACGGCAATCCGGTCGCCATTGACGGTCAGGCTTTCCTGATCGTGGGCGACCTCTGCGTCGAAAGTGCCATGTACGGTGTCGTATTTGAGCAGGTGGGCATTGATCGAACTGTCGCCGAGATCGTTGATGGCGACGATCTGCAAATCCTGGCGGTAGCCTTGGGTATACAGTGCGCGCAGGACATTACGGCCGATACGGCCAAAACCATTGATTGCGATACGAAGAGTCATTGGAAAGTGCCTGTCGTCGATTTGTTGTAAGAATTACAAGATTATTCGCATAAAAATAGAAAACAAGCCTTTTTAGTGGCAATATTTTGTTCAATCTACAACGAGTGACCTGAATCAACTGGTCCGAGTGGTCAAGTAACACCCTGCCAACCTTTTCGCGGCGGGCGTTTGACCAGCATAGGAACGAGGGTCGCCACATCCGTTAGCCTGGAGTTCTATACATGCATCCCCGCGTTATTGAGGTCACCGAACGGCTTATCGCCCGCAGTCGTGCAACCCGCGAGGCTTACCTTGCACTCATTCGCGGCGCTGCCAGCGACGGCCCGATGCGCGGTAAGCTGCAATGCGCCAACTTTGCCCACGGCGTGGCCGGATGCGGCACTGAAGATAAAAATAGTCTGCGAATGATGAATGCCGCCAACGTGGCAATTGTTTCGTCATATAACGACATGCTCTCGGCGCACCAGCCGTACGAACATTTCCCCGAGCAAATCAAGAAAGCCCTGCGCGAAGTCGGCTCGGTCGGTCAGTTCGCCGGCGGCACCCCGGCCATGTGCGACGGCGTGACCCAGGGCGAACCCGGCATGGAGCTGAGCCTGCTCAGCCGCGAAGTCATCGCCATGTCCACGGCGGTAGCGCTGTCCCACAACATGTTCGATGCCGCGCTGATGCTGGGCATCTGCGACAAGATCGTCCCGGGCCTGATGATGGGCGCGCTGCGCTACGGCCACCTGCCGATGGTCTTCGTGCCGGGCGGCCCGATGCCGTCGGGCATCTCCAACAAGCAGAAGGCCGATGTGCGCCAGCGCTACGCCGAAGGCAAGGCCACCCGCGAGGAGCTGCTGGAGTCGGAGATGAAGTCCTACCACAGCCCCGGTACCTGCACCTTCTACGGCACCGCCAACACCAACCAGTTGCTGATGGAAGTCATGGGCCTGCACCTGCCGGGCGCCTCGTTCGTCAACCCGTACACGCCGCTGCGTGACGCGCTGACCCGCGAAGCCGCGCACCAGGTCACGCGCCTGACCAAGGCCAACGGCAACTTCACGCCCATCGGCGAGATCGTCGACGAAAAATCCATCGTCAACTCCATCGTCGCACTGAACGCCACCGGCGGTTCGACCAACCACACCCTGCACATGCCGGCCATCGCCATGTCGGCGGGCATCATCCTCACCTGGCAGGACATGGCCGACCTCTCCGAGGTGGTGCCGACCCTGTCCCACGTGTATCCGAACGGCAAGGCCGACATCAACCACTTCCAGGCGGCGGGCGGGATGTCGTTCCTGATCCGCGAACTGCTCGAAGCCGGCTTGCTCCACGAAGACGTCAACACCGTGGCTGGCAAGGGCCTGAGCCGCTACACCCAGGAACCGTTCCTGGTCGACGGCGAGCTGATCTGGCGCGAAGGCCCCATCGAAAGCCTCGACGAAACCATCCTGCGCCCCGTGGCCCGTGCGTTCTCCCCGGAAGGCGGCTTGCGCGTGATGGAAGGCAACCTCGGCCGTGGCGTGATGAAAGTCTCGGCCGTGGCCCTTGAGCACCAGATCGTCGAAGCACCGGCGGTGGTGTTCCAGGACCAGCAAGACCTGGCCGATGCATTCAAGGCTGGCCAGCTGGAAAAAGACTTTGTCGCGGTGATGCGCTTCCAGGGCCCACGCTCCAACGGCATGCCGGAATTGCACAAGATGACCCCGTTCCTCGGCGTCTTGCAGGACCGTGGCTTCAAGGTTGCATTGGTGACAGACGGGCGCATGTCCGGCGCGTCGGGTAAGATCCCCGCCGCGATCCACGTGAACCCCGAAGCCCAGAGCGGCGGGCCACTGGCACGCGTGCGCGATGGCGATATCATTCGCGTGGATGGCGTGAAGGGCACCTTGGAGCTTAAGGTGGACGCCGAAGAATTTGCAGCGCGCGCGCCTGCCACGGGCCTGTTGGGCAACAACGTGGGGGCCGGTCGCGAGCTGTTTGCATTTATGCGCTTGGCCGCAAGCTCCGCAGAGCAGGGCGCCAGCGCCTTTACCTCTGCCTTGGAGACGCTTAAGTGAAGCTTGCGCTGGTCGGTGACATCGGGGGTACCAACGCCCGTTTTGCGTTGTGGCGGGATCAGGCTCTGCATTCGATCCGCGTGCATGCCACGGCGGATCACCAGAGTCCCGAGGACGCGATCAAGGCCTACCTCAAGGAAGAAGGCCTGGAAATCGGTGACATCGGTGCTGTCTGCCTGTCGGTTGCCGGGCCGGTGAGTGGCGATGAATTCAAATTTACCAACAACCACTGGCGCCTGAGCAAGACTGCGTTTTGCCAGGCGTTGCAGGTGGATGAGCTGCTGCTGGTGAATGACTTCACCGCCATGGCCCTGGGCATGACCCGCCTCAAGCCCGACGAATTCCGCGTGGTCTGCGAAGGCACGCCGGAACCGTTGCGCCCGGCGGTGGTGATCGGGCCGGGTACCGGCCTGGGCGTCGGCACGTTGCTGGACCTCGGTGCCGGTCGTTACGCGGCATTGCCGGGTGAGGGTGGACACGTTGACCTGCCCCTGAGCAGCCCGCGTGAAACCCAGCTGTGGCAGCACATCTACACTGAGATCGGCCACGTCAGCGCCGAAACGGCCTTGAGCGGGGGCGGTTTGCCGCGTGTCTACCGCGCCATCTGTGCGGTCGACGGGCATACCCCGGTGCTGGATACCCCCGAAGCCATTACGGCGGCGGGCCTGGCGGGCGATCCAGTGGCGATGGAAGTGTTGAACCAGTTCAGTATCTGGCTGGGCCGCGTCGCCGGTAACAACGTGCTGACCACCGGTGGACGCGGTGGTGTGTATATCGTGGGTGGGGTGATTCCACGGTTTGCCGACTTCTTCATCAACAGTGGTTTTGCCAAGAGTTTCAGCGACAAGGGCTGCATGAGCGACTATTTCAAAGGCATCCCTGTGTGGTTGGTGACCGCGCCGTATTCCGGGTTGACTGGGGCTGGAGTCGCATTGGAACAGGCTTTTGCGTAGGCGCTGATGGCCCCTTCGCGAGCGAGCCCGCTCCCACTTTGACCGAGTTCCAACGTTGGAATGCCGGCAAATGTGGCAGCGGGCTTGCTCGCGAAGGGGGCCTCAAGGGCAACAAATGACATAAGCTTGGCCATAACAACAAGGAGGACCCCGTGAGCGTAATCAGTAAATCGATTCTCCTCGTCGATGACGACCAGGAAATCCGCGAATTGCTGCAAACCTACCTCAGTCGCGCCGGTTTCCAGGTGCGTGGCGTGCCGGATGGCGCCGGGTTCCGCCAGGCGATGAACGAGGCGCCCTGCGACCTGGTCATCCTTGATGTGATGTTGCCGGACGAAGACGGTTTCAGCCTTTGCCGCTGGATCCGCCAGCACCCGCGCCAGGCGCAGGTGCCGATCATCATGCTCACCGCCAGTTCCGACGAAGCCGACCGCGTGATCGGCCTGGAGCTGGGTGCCGACGACTACATCGGCAAACCCTTCAGCCCCCGCGAGCTGCAGGCGCGGATCAAGGCGCTGTTGCGGCGCTGCCAGTTCGGCCAGGAGCGCAGCGGCAATGGCGACGTGCTGGTGTTCGATGAATGGCGCCTGGACATGATCAGCCACCGGCTGTTCCACGTTGACGGTGAAGAGGTGATCCTGTCCGGTGCCGACTTCGCCCTGCTCAAGTTGTTTCTCGACCATCCCCAACAGATCCTCGATCGCGACACCATCGGCAATGCCACCCGTGGCCGTGACCTGATGCCGCTGGACCGGATTGTCGACATGGCCGTCAGCCGCCTGCGCCAACGCCTGCGCGACACCGAAAAACCTCCGAGGCTGATCCGCACCGTGCGCGGCAGCGGTTATCAACTGGCAGCCAGCGTGGTTGCCGGCAATGCCCACTGAACACCTGATCGAGCGCCGCCGCCGCTTCCCGGTGCCGCGCTCGCTGCTGGGGCGCATGTTGCTGCTGACGTTGCTGGCGGTGCTGTTCGCCCAGGCGCTGTCCAGCGTGATCTGGGTCTCGCAATTGCGTGCCACCCAGCTCGAAGGCCTGGTCACCAGCGCCCGCAGCCTGGCGCATTCGATGACCGCCAGCGTGAGTTATTTCCGTTCATTGCCGGTGGCCTACCGGCCGTTGGTCCTCGACCAGTTGCGCAGCATGGGCGGCACGCGTTTCGTAGTGACCCTCAATGACCGTCCGCTGGACATGGCGATACTGCCGCAGACCCCGCGCAAGCAGGCGGTACTGCAAGCGGTGGATGAGGTGCTGCGCCAGACTTTGGGCGCCGACGTGCATATCTCGGTGGAGTTTGTCAGCGCCGAAGACCTGCGCATTTTCAACGCCGGCCTGAAGCTCGATGAACTGCCGCGCTCCTGGGCGCATTACGCGCTGACCCTGGAACCGGTGAACCCGCCGGTGCTGGTCACACAGATTCAACTGGCCCCCGGCGAGTGGTTGTACATCGCCTCCTTGTTGCCCGAACCCTACACCAGCCTCGAAGAGCAAGGCCTGCCCTCGCAGCAGGTGTGGTTTATCGTGCTGACCAGCGGTTTTCTGCTGCTGTTCATCGGCCTGCTGGTGCACTGGCAGAGCCGGCCGCTCAAGCGCCTGGCGCGGGCCGCGCGGGATATGTCGCTGGGCGCGGACGTGGAGCCGGTGGCCGAAGGCGGCGGCAGTGAAGTGGTGGAAGTGGGGCGCGCGTTCAATGCAATGCGTGAGCGCATCAGTCGATACCTGACAGAACGCAGCCAGCTGTTCAGTGCGATTTCCCACGACTTGCGCACCCCCATTACCCGCTTGCGCCTGCGTGTGGAACTGCTGGAAGACGAGAACCTGCAAACCAAATTCGGCCGCGACCTGGATGAGCTGGAGTTGCTGGTGAAGGGCGCGCTGCAATGTGTGAAAGACACGGATATCCACGAAAACATCGAGCCGGTGGACCTGAACCACGTGCTCGACTGCCTGGTGGAACCGTACCTGGCGCCCAACGGCAACGGCCGAGTGACCCAGCATGGGCGCGCGCTGACGACTTATCCGGGCAAGCCGCTGGCGCTCAAGCGCTGCATCGGCAACCTGATCGACAACGCGTTGAAGTATGGGCAGAACGCCCATTTGCATATCGAGGACGACGGTGCGGAGTTCATCCTGCACGTCGACGATGAAGGCCCCGGCGTGCCGGAACAGCGCCTGGAGCAAGTCTTCGAACCGCACTTCAGGCTCGCTGGGCAGCAGCAGGGTTACGGCCTGGGGTTGGGCATTGCGCGCAACATTGCGCATAGCCATGGTGGTGAAGTGAGTCTGCAGAATTTGCGCGAAGGCGGGTTGCGGGTGACCTTGCAGCTGCCGCGAACCCTGGATTGAACACGATTCCTTTGTAGGAATACGGCTTGTCGAATCCCGGCGGCCGGGAGATCGCCATCGCCGGCTAGCCGGGCTCCTACAGAGGCGTCAGATGCTTTGGCGCAATCGGGCCAGGTCTCTCAGCGGCGGAGCACCGAATAACCGGCTGTATTCGCGGCTGAACTGCGACGGGCTTTCATACCCCACGCGATACCCCGCCGCCGAGGCTTCCAGGCCTTCGGCGATCATCAATCTGCGTGCTTCCTGCAGGCGCAGTTGCTTCTGGTACTGCAACGGGCTCATCGCGGTGATCGCCTTGAAACGGTGGTGCAGCGTCGAGACGCTGAGGTTCACTTCCTTGGCCAGGTCATCGATGCGCAGCGGTTGCTCGTAGTTGCCGTTCAGCCACGTGATCGCCTGGCTGACGCGATGGCTCTGACTGTTGGCCACGGCAATTTCGTACAGGCGATAGCCCTGCGGCCCACGCAGCAATCGGTACAGAATTTCGCGATTGATCAACGGCGCGAGCATCGCGATGTCCTTCGGCGTGTCCAGTAGACGCGCCAGGCGCAACACGGCATCCAGCAGTTGCGTGTCGATACGGTCGACGTACATCCCACGGGATGTCGGTCGCGAAGGCACGCCCATCGGGCCCGCCTCGGCAATCAGCGCGGTGAGCTGCGCCGGGTCGATATTGATGCGCACCGACAGGTTGGGGTCTTCCGGGGTGGCTTCGATGATCCGGCCGGCCACCGGCATCGCGACCGAGAACACCAGGTAGTTGAGCGGGTCGTAGGCGAAGATTTCATCGGCCAGGCGTACTTCCTTGCTACCACTGGCAAGGATGCACAGCGCCGGTTCCACCAGCACCGGCGTGAAGTCGCGCGGCGTGTTGTGGCGGTTCAGGTACAGCGAGGTGATCGCCGTGCCGTAGGAGCCGTCCTCCCAGGTATGGCGGTGGACGATGCTGGCCAACTCCGCGCGTTGTTTTTCCATCTCGGCATCGAGGGGCATGGGCTGATGTTCGGGCGACGACATGAGGCGTCCTCTGCATGCTTTTTTGATGGGCTCAGCTTAGCGGTGGCCTTTGAATAAGTGTTACGTCGATTCTGCACAATCCTTGCCTGATCCTGCGACACATCGTGAATCAGGCAAGCAGCGGGGCTGTCATCTCAATGAAACAAGGCGCTCGCCCGTGGAATAAACCCGCCAGCCAAACGTCCTGTCTACGCTTCTCGCAGGATTGTGCAATAAGCCTGCAGGAATTGACTAACCGCGCCCACACCCGCGCCGTTATCTTTGATCCTGTGGCAACACGCCCTCACAGTGCTTGCCGAGCATCACTTCTCAACGGGAGAGTCGAACATGTCCACCCCCATTCCCGCGAGCCATATGGCCTTTATCCGTGCCCGTACCGGGTGCAGCACCGAACTCGGTGCACGCTTGAGCAGTTTGATCGAACCGGGCCGTCAGGCTCAGGGTTGCCTGCAATTCTCGTTGCAGCATTCCCAGGTCGATCCCGATGTGTGGTTGATCTCCGGTTTCTGGAGCAGCGAGCAGGCGATGAGCGCCTACTTCAACTCTGCGGCGCTGGTGATCTTTACCGAGCTGTTGAACGACATGGTGATCCGCAGCATGGACTTCCAGACCTTCACCGACGCTTCTGCCGCCAACGCCTACGGCGAGTACCTGCAACTCGCCGGTTAAAAGCCCTTTGCCTGACGGCAACAGCACTCCTCAAGAAGTATCGTATTTGCGAGGCACTGCACTGGTTTAGAATGGCCAACTTTCCATTGGCCAGGACCTGCAACATGGCACGTAGACAATTTGCCCATCACGAAGCCGTTTCCGCCGTAGTACCGGGCGAAGGGGGCTACAGCGCCGCCGTCGCCGTCAAGGCACTGGATGGCATGGGCGCACCGCAGTTTCACAAGATCCTGGATGGACAGAAGTTCAAGACCGCCTCTGACGCCGACGATGCAGCGACGCTGCAACTGGAATGCCTGGTCGATGTGGACGAAGACGGTCAACTGAGCTGGGCCTCTACTGCCAACTGACTGAAGCACGCTGCTGATCCACATGTGGGAGCGGGCTTGTGTGGGAGCTGGGCTTGCCCGCGATGCTGGCACCTCGGTTTTCCAGTGGCATCGAGGTGCTGCTATCGCAGGCAAGCCAGCTCCCACACAAGCCCGCTCGCACAGTTTTTATTGCATGAAAGTCAGCGTGGCGTGGCGCCTGGGCGATACATCTTGAACAGTGCTTCCGGCCCCAACTGGAAGTAGTCCGCCGGGCCACCGCCACGCAGGATCGGCTCGGCAGCGGCGGTGTCGTAGATGCCGTCCTTGAGCAACCACTTGGCGATGTGCACCGCCACGACTTCGCCGAGCACCAGCCAGCTGGGTACCAACTGCTGATCAGCGCGCTGCAGTTGGATGATCTGCGTCACCTTGCACTCGAACGACACCGGACTTTCGCCCACACGGGGGACGCCGACGATTTTCGACGCCACCGGCGTCAGGCCGGACAATTCGAACTCATTCACCTCGGGCGATACGGCGGCGCAACTCTGGTTCATCTGCTCGGCCAGCGGGCGAGTGGCCAGGTTCCAGACAAACTCGCCGGTCTGCTCGATATTGTTCAGGCTGTCTTTGCGCCCGACACTGGAAAACCCAATGATCGGCGGAATGTAGTTAAAGGCATTGAAGAAACTGTAGGGCGCCAGGTTCAGGCGACCCTCGCTGTCGTGTGACGAAATCCAGCCGATCGGCCGTGGGCCGACGATGGCATTGAAGGGGTCATGGGGCAGGCCGTGGCCGTTGGCGGGTTCGTAGAAGTGGATATCGTCAGACATGACCTGTTCTGCTCTCGATTTCGGGATGTGCATCATACCCAATGTGAGAGCGGGCTTGTGTGGGAGCCGGGCTTGCCCGCGATGCAGGCACCTCGGTTTTCAATTGCGCCGAGGTGATGCTATCGCAGGCAAGCCAGCTCCCACACAAGCCCGCTCCCACCATTTTTTATCGCGACAGACAGTTAGTCCGTGGTGATGCGCGAGTGCTTGCGGGTGTCCTTCATGGTCACGTAGACCACCAGCGACACTGCGATACACGCGGTCACGTACCAGTAGTAGCCGGTTTCCATGCCAATGCTCTTGAACCATAGCGCAATGTATTCGGCGGTACCGCCGAAGATCGACACGGTCAGGGCATACGGCAGGCCTACGCCCAGTGCACGGATTTCAGTCGGGAACAGCTCGGCTTTCACCACTGCGTTGATCGAGGTGTAGCCGCTGACGATGATCAATGCCGCCATGATCAGGAAGAACGCGCCCCACCAGGTCTGGATGGTGTGCAGGGTGGTGAGGATCGGCACAGTGAACAGGGTGCCGAGGATGCCGAAGGCAATCAGGATCGGCCGGCGGCCGACTTTATCCGACAGCCCGCCGATGATCGGCTGCAGGCACATGAACAGGAACAGGGTGGCTGCGGAAATCGTGGTGGAGTCGGAAATGCTCATGCCGACGGTGTTCACCAGGTACTTCTGCATGTAGGTGGTGTAGGTGTAGAAGGCCAGGGTACCGCCCATGGTCAGGCCAACCACGGTCATCAGTTCCTTGGGGTGACGCATCAAGGTGCGCATTGCGCTTTCCTTGGCTTTTTCCTTCTTGGTGAACGACTCGGTTTCTTCCATGCCGCGACGCAGGTACAGCGCGACCACCGCACACAGGGCGCCGATGGCGAACGGGATACGCCAGCCCCAGTCGTACAGCTGCTCGGTAGTGAGGGTCTGTTGCAGCACGATCAGCACGCCAAGGGCGATGAGCTGGCCGGAGATCAGGGTCACGTATTGGAAGCTGGAGTAGAAACCGCGACGTTCCTTGGTCGCCATCTCGCTGAGGTAAGTGGCGGAGGTACCGTATTCGCCACCGACCGACAGGCCCTGCAGCAGACGGGCAAAGACCAGCAGGATCGGCGCACCGATGCCGATGATTTCATAGCCCGGGCTCAGGGCAATCAGCAACGAGCCGAAGCACATCAGGTAGACCGATGCCATCAGCGCCTTTTTACGTCCGACTTTGTCGGCATACAGGCCCATCAGCCAGCCGCCGATCGGGCGCATCAGGAAGCCCACGGCAAAAATTGCGGCGGTGTTGAGCAGTTGGGCGGTCGTGTCGCCTTTCGGGAAGAAGGTTTTTGCGAAGTACAGCGAGAAAGCGGCGTAGACGTACCAGTCGTACCACTCGACCATGTTGCCGACGGAGCCACTGAAAATCGATTTGATCCGGCTGGAGGTGGTGCGTTCTTTCGCCGGCGCGGCCGCCGACCCCAGAGGCAAGGTGTTGGAGTTATCCATTCAAGGATCCTTCATCTAGTTGTTTTTATGGAGCGTGCGCGAGCACAGCCTGTCCGGGGCTATAGCAGGAGCTGTGCCAAGCCGGGGGAGGCCCGGTCTAGAAGGGGTGGGGGACTTTTTTGAGCGGAAAGCCGCTGATGATTTTTGAGTGGTGAGCGGAAATCCGCTTATGGCGGCTGTTCAGCTCCCACACCTGAATGTATTCGCAGATCAAAATGGAGGCGCTGGCTTGCCTGCGGTGAGGCCCTCAAAGGGCCCCTCAATCAATCGAGAGAAACATTTCCCGGGTCAGCCCATGGCGCTGCATCTTTTCATTGAAGGTGCGCCGTGGCAGTTGCAGCTCGGCCAGCACCGCCTTGATATCGCCCTTGTGCCGGGTCAACGCGGCTTTCAGGCAGTGCGCCTCAAACGCTTCCTGCTGCGCCGCCAGCGATTGCCCGGCCTCGATACCTTCCGGCTCAGGCTCGCCCAACCCCAGCACCTGGCGTTCAGCGAAGTTGGCCAGCTCGCGCACATTGCCCGGCCAGTCGTGGCTGAGCAGCCGTCCCAATTGCGCGCCGCTCAAGGGTTCGACGCTACGGCCCAGGCGTTCGGCAGCGCTTTGGGCGAAGTGATCGAACAGCAGCGGGATATCTTCACGACGTTCGCGCAGCGCAGGCAGGCGCAGTTGCGCGACGTTCAACCGATAGGCCAGGTCTTCGCGAAAGCGTCCGGCGCGGGCTTCTTCGAGCAAATCCGGCTTGGTGGCGGCGATGATGCGCAAGTCCACATGAATGCTCTGGTTGGAGCCCAGCCGTTCGAGCTTCTGCTCCTGCAGCACCCGCAGCAGTTTCACCTGTTGGGCGAGGGGCATGCTTTCGATTTCATCGAGAAACAGCGTGCCGCCGTGGGCGTACTCGAGTTTGCCGATGCGCTTGCCCTGGGCGCCGGTGAAGGCGCCGCTTTCGTGGCCGAACAGCTCGGCCTCGAACAACTGCTCGGGGATCGCCGCGCAGTTGAGGGCCACGAACGGCTTCTTGGCGCGCGGGCCGAAATCATGCAGGCAGCGGGCGACCAACTCCTTGCCGCTGCCGGTCTCGCCTCGGATCAATACGTTGACCGGCAGCGTCGCCAGGTCCAGCACTTGCCGACGCAGATTCTGCAGGCCGCGCGACACACCGAGCAGGCTGGACTCCAACTGCGCCCGATGATCGGCCTGTTGATGCAGACGGCGGTTTTCGAGGATCAGCCCGCGCTTGTCCAGCGCGCGGCGCAGGCTGTTGAGCAGGGCGTCGGGGCTGAAGGGTTTCTCGAGGAAGTCGTAGGCCCCGTCGCGCATGGCCTCGACAGCCATGGGCACGTCGCCATGACCGGTCAGCAGGATGACCGGCAGGTCGGCGTCGCGGCGTTGCACTTCGGCCAGCAGTTCCAGGCCACTGAGGCCGGGCATGCGCACATCGCTGAGGATCACCCCAGGGAAATCCTTCGGCAGCCGCGCCAGGCATTCCTCGGCACGGCTGAACAGTTGCACGTCAAACCCCGACAGGCTCAGCCATTGCTCGACGGCCGTGCGAATACTGGCTTCGTCATCGACCACAATCACTGCATTCAACATAGGTCCGGCGTCTCCAGCGCGATGGGCAAGGTCAAGGTAAACACCGCGCCGTCGCCACGGTTGCCGGCACTCAGGCGCCCGCCCAATTCGTGCACGATCGCGTAGGACACCGCCAGCCCGAGGCCGAGCCCGTCACCCACCGGCTTGGTGGTGAAGAACGGGTCGAACACATTGTTCAGGTGCTCCTCGGCAATGCCACCGCCGCTGTCGCTGACGGTCAGTTGCCACAATTGCTGATCGGCGTGCAGGCGGATTTCCAGGCGTTTGCGCGGCTTGTCGGCCATCGCATCAAGGGCATTGCGCAGCAGGTTGATCAGCACTTGTTCAAGGCGGATCGCATCGCCACGCACCCAGGCCGGGCGGGTCAGGTCCAGCACCACGCCGATGGCTTCATCGCGCAGGCGCGCGTCGAGCAGGTGCAAGGATTGGTCGACCACCGTGGCCAGGTCCAAGCGCTCGCGCAGGCCGCTGGGACTCTTGCGCGCGAAGGTCTTGAGATGGCCGGTGAGCGCGGCCATGCGCGTGAGCATTTCGTCGAGGGGGGTCAGGGCCTTGTAGGCATCGTCCACCCGCCCATGGTCGAGCAGCAGGCGCAGGGTCGCCAACTGCATGCGCTGGGCGGTCAGCGGCTGGTTGATTTCATGCGCGAGGGCGGCCGACATCTGCCCCAGCGCCGCCAATTTGGCCGATTGCACCAAACCGTCCTGGGCGGTGCGCAGGGCCTGGGTGCGCTCCTCCACCAGTTGTTCGAGTTCTTCGCGGCTGCGCTGGCGCAAGCGGGCCAGGCGCCAGCGCTGCGTGAGGAACAGCACCAGGAACACCAATGCCAGCCAGGAGCCGGCAGCGGCCAGGCCGGCGTTGCGCTGGTCTTCAAAGGCGAACTGGGGTTTGCGCAACAAGTGCAGGGTCCAGCCTTCGGCCTTGAGCGGCAGCGACTCCCAGATGTAATTGGCATTGCCGTCGGGGCCGTTGACGCGCATCAGGTGGCTGTTTTCGTCAAAGCGTTGCAGCACCTGGGTTTCCAGCGGCTGCAGGTGTTTCTTGTCGTATTGGCGAGTGGCCTTGAGTTCGACAAGATCGTTCGCCGACAGCGGCCGCAGGTTGCGATATCGCCAGCCCGGCTGGTTGGCAATAAACACGATGCCGCGTGCATCGCTGACCAGCAGCAGGTCATTGCCCTGCGCCCACTCGCGTTCCAGCTCGGGGAATTCCAGCTTGACCACCATCGCGCCGAGGAACTGCTCGTGTTCATCCAGCACCGCGCTGGAGAGAAAATACCCCGGCACACCGGTGGTCACGCCCACCGCATAAAACCGCCCGGTGCCCTGGCTCAGGGTTTGGCTGAAATACGGTCGAAACGCGTAGTTGTGCCCGACATAACTGCTCGGCAGGTTCCAGTTGCTGGCGGCCACGGCCAGGCCGGTGCGGTCCATCAACTCCAGGGTGGAGGACTGCGCGGCGCCGTTGATGCGCTCCAGTTTGCGGTTGAGCAGGTCTTGGGTCGTGGCTTGCAGCGGGCCCTTCAAGGCGTTGATCATTTCCGAGTCCAGCGCCAGCACGGCGGGCAGGGCGCGGTAGCGTTCGATCAGGGTGTGCAGCGAATTGGCGTACAGCGCCAGTTGTTGATTGGCACGGGCGGCATCATCCACCAGGGCCTGGCGCTCGGCATGGCGGGTGGCCAAGGCCGCGGCCAGTACGGCACCGGCAATGATCAGCAAAGAGTAGAAGGTCAGTCGCAGGGGGCGAGGGATCACGATCATACGATGATGAGCAGGCACAGTAAGGGGAGAGCACCATAGCATGCGCGGCTTGGATCTTGTGGTGAGGGCTGTTGTGGCTGATGGGGAGAGTGGGCTGGTGCGGCGAGCAGGCTTCTTGTGGTGAACGGGCTTCTTGGGTGAGCGGGCTTCTTGTGGTGAGCGGGCTTGCCCCGCGTTGGGCTGCGAAGCGGCCCCATAAAGATCAGCGCATTCCTTCAGGTCAAACCGCATTGCCTGGTTTTGGGGCCGCTTCGCAGCCCAACGCGGGGCAAGCCCGCTCACCACAAGAAGCGCTTACCACAATAGACCCGCTTGCCACAGGTGAAACAGCAGGCAATAAAAAAGCGACCGGGCCATGGGCCGCGGTCGCTTCAGTCTTGCGGGAGGGTGCTTACTGCACTTCTACCGCCAGGCTTTCACTGATCTTTTTCTGCCAGATGGCAGGACCGGTGATATGGACGGATTCGCCCTTGCTGTCCACCGCAACGGTGACCGGCATGTCCTTCACGTCGAACTCGTAGATGGCTTCCATGCCCAGTTCGGCGAAGGCGACAACGCGCGACTTCTTGATGGCTTGCGCCACCAGGTAAGCAGCGCCGCCCACGGCCATCAGGTACACGGCCTTGTGGTCCTTGATCGCTTCGATTGCGGTCGGGCCGCGCTCGGATTTGCCGATCATGCCCAGCAGGCCGGTTTGCTCGAGGATTTGACGGGTGAACTTGTCCATCCGCGTGGCGGTGGTCGGACCGGCTGGGCCAACCACTTCTTCGCGCACCGGATCAACCGGGCCGACGTAGTAGATAAAGCGACCCTTGAGGTCCACCGGCAGGGTTTCACCCTTGTTCAGCATCTCGACCATGCGCTTGTGCGCGGCGTCACGACCGGTGAGCATCTTGCCGTTGAGCAACACGGTTTCGCCCGGCTTCCAGCTCTGCACTTCTTCCGGGGTCAGGGTGTCGAGGTTGACGCGACGGGCCGACGGGCCAGCTTCCCAGACGATCTCCGGGTAGGCGTCCAACGGTGGCGCTTCCAGCGACGCCGGGCCCGAACCGTCGAGCACGAAGTGCGCGTGACGGGTGGCGGCGCAGTTGGGGATCATGCACACCGGCAGCGAGGCGGCGTGGGTCGGGTAGTCCATGATCTTCACGTCGAGCACGGTGGTCAGGCCACCCAGGCCCTGGGCGCCGATGCCCAGTTGGTTGACCTTCTCGAACAGCTCCAGGCGCATCTCTTCGATACGGTTCTGCGGGCCGCGCTTTTTCAGCTCGTGGATGTCGATGGATTCCATCAACACTTCCTTGGCCATCACGGCTGCTTTCTCGGCGGTGCCGCCGATGCCGATGCCGAGCATGCCCGGTGGGCACCAGCCGGCGCCCATGGTCGGAACGGTCTTGAGCACCCAGTCGACGATCGAGTCGGACGGGTTGAGCATGGCCATTTTCGACTTGTTCTCGGAACCGCCGCCCTTGGCCGCCACGTCCACTTCCACGGTGTTACCCGGGACGATGGAGTAGTGGATCACGGCCGGGGTGTTGTCCTTGGTGTTTTTACGCGCACCGGCCGGGTCGGCGAGGATCGATGCACGCAGGACGTTTTCCGGCAGGTTGTAGGCGCGACGCACGCCTTCGTTGATCATGTCGTCCAGGCCCATGGTGGCGCCATCCCAACGCACGTCCATGCCCACGCGCACGAACACGGTAACGATACCGGTGTCCTGGCAGATCGGGCGATGGCCGGTGGCGCACATGCGCGAGTTGATCAGGATCTGCGCGATGGAGTCACGGGCTGCCGGCGATTCTTCGCGCAGGTAGGCCTCGTGCATCGCCTGGATGAAGTCAACGGGGTGGTAGTAGGAAATGAATTGCAGGGCGTCGGCAACGCTCTGAATCAGGTCGTCTTGCTTGATCACGGTCATGAGTCGCGCTCCTCTATAAGGGAACATTCAATAAAGGTGGGCTCAGTGTTGCATCGGTCGGCTGAGCTCACCTTTCCAAGGCACGCCAAAGTGGTGCAGGCGCGACGCTAAAAAGGCGCGGCAGTATAACCCGACGCGGTGGCCGATACACCCGACTATGGTCAAACTGTCGCAGGCGTGATTCCCTGTGCGCGCCCCTTGTGATTGAGTCCTTATATGCCTGAACTGTACGTCGGCGAACGCCATTGGTCGGTATCTGCCGGCAGCAACCTGTTGGACGCCTTGAACCAGGCAGGTGTCGCCGTGCCCTACAGTTGCCGCGCCGGCAGTTGCCATGCCTGCCTGGTGCGTTGCCAGGGCGAGGTCGAGGACCTGCAACCCGAGGCCTTGAGCCTCGCGCAACGCCAGGACGGCTGGCGGTTGGCTTGCCAGTGCCAGGTCAGCGGGGATCTGCGCGTCGAAGCGTTTGACCCGACGCGTGATGGGTTGCCGGCCCAGGTGGTGGGTGTCGATTGGCTGAACCCGACGGTGCTGCGCCTGCGCCTGCAACCGGAGCGGGGCCTGCGTTACCAGGCCGGGCAGCACCTGGTGCTGTGGGCGGGGCACGTTGCACGCCCGTATTCCCTGGCGAGCTTGCCGCAGGAGGAGCCGTTCCTGGAGTTTCACCTGGATTGCCGCCAGCCCGGTGAGTTCAGCGATCTTGCCCGGCAGTTGCAGGTGGGCGATGGTCTGCGACTGGGCGAATTGCGGGGCGGGGCACTGCAGTATGATCCCGACTGGCAGGCTCGGCCGTTATGGCTGCTGGCCTCCGGCACCGGCCTGGGACCGTTGTGGGGCGTGTTGCGCGAGGCGCTGCGCCAGGATCACCAGGGCGCTATCCGCGTGATTCACCTGGCTCATGACGCCGGCAGCCATTATCTGGCCGAGCCCCTGGCGGAGCTGGCTGCGCAGCATCCCAACCTGACTGTCGAGCTGTGGACGGCGGCTGAGTCGGCCCAGGCATTGGCGCAACTGCGGCTTGTTTCGCGGCAAACTCTGGCCTTACTCTGCGGACACCCAGCCAGTGTCGAGGCGTTTTCCAAGCGTCTGTTCCTGGCTGGCTTGCCGCGCAATCAACTGCTGGCCGACGTGTTCCTGCCGCGTGGTTGAGCGCTGAATTCTACCGCCGCGAGATTCGCCATGACCGATGCCATCCTGCAGCACCGCGAACGTGGGCTGCTGACCTTGCAGCTCAATCGCCCGGACAAGAAAAACGCCCTGACCCGCGCCATGTACACGCTGCTGGCCGAGGCGCTGGAGCAGGCGGATGCGGATGCAGATGTGCGATCCGTGCTCATCCAGGGCAGCAGCGAATGCTTCACTGCTGGCAACGACATCGCCGACTTCCTCGAGCAGCCGCCCAGCGACCTCGACAGCCCACCGTTTCACTTCATGAAAAGCCTGCTCAACTGTCGCAAGCCGGTAATCGCTGCCGTGGCAGGGGCGGCGGTGGGTATTGGTACGACGCTGCTGCTGCACTGCGACCTGGTGTACATCAGCCGGGACGCGCGGTTGCGCATGCCGTTCGTCAACCTTGGATTGTGCCCGGAGTTTGGCTCGAGCCTGATCCTGCCGCGCCTGCTGGGGCACGCGAAAGCTGCTGAACTGTTGCTGTTGGGCGAGGGCTTTAGCGGCGAACAAGCGGCGGCGTGGGGGATTGCCACCGAAGCGTTGGGCAGTGGCGAAGCGGCGCTGGCCAAGGCTCGGGAAATGGCCGAGCGCTTTGAAAACCTGGCGCCGGGAGCCGTGCAGGTGACCAAGCAATTGATGAAGAGTGTTGATCGTGAGCAGTTGCGGCAGGTGATCAAGGAGGAGGGGGCGTTGTTTGTGCAGCGTCTGAAATCACCGGAGGCGATTGCGGCGTTGTCGGCTTTCATCACTCGGCGCTGAAGGTAGGTTGATTGGTCTGGCCTGATCGCGGGCAAGCCCGGCTTGCACATCGGAGTGCAGTCAACTGTGGGAGCCGGGCTTGCCCGCGATGAGGTCGTGACAGCCAGCCGGTCACTCTGGTCTGAAATGCAAAAAGCCCCGCCATTCACATGGCGGGGCTTTTGTTTTTCAGCGTGTCACTCAGTACTGCGGGTCGCCCACGTGCAGGATCTTCATGCCATTGGTGCCACCGGTGGTGTGGTAGCTGTCGCCCTTGGTGAGGATGACCCAATCGCCTTGCTCTACGACGCCGCGCTTGACCAACTCGTCGATCGCCTTCTGGCTGACTTCGTTCGGTGCCAGCGAAGCCGGGTCGAACGGAATGGTGTACACGCCACGGAACAGCGCCGCGCGGGCCTGGGCTTCGCGGTGCGGGGTGAACGCGTAGATCGGCACCGACGAACGGATGCGCGACATGATCAACGGCGTGTAGCCACTTTCGGTCAAGGCGATGATCGCCTTCACGCCCGGGAAGTGGTTGGCGGTGTACATGGCCGCCAGGGCGATGCTCTGGTCGCAGCTTTCGAACACTTTGCCGATGCGGTGGCTGGAGGTCTTGCTGGTCGGGTGCTTCTCGGCACCGACACAGATACGCGCCATGGCCTGGACGGCTTCCAGCGGGTACGGACCCGCGGCACTTTCAGCCGAGAGCATCACGGCGTCGGTGTAGTCGAGCACGGCGTTGGCCACGTCGGACACTTCGGCACGGGTCGGCATCGGGTTCTGGATCATCGACTCCATCATCTGGGTCGCCACGATCACTGCCTTGTTGTGGCGGCGTGCGTGCAGGATGATCTTCTTCTGGATACCGATCAGCTCGGCATCGCCGATTTCCACGCCCAGGTCACCACGGGCCACCATCACGGCGTCGGATGCCTTGATCAGGCCGTCGAGGGTCTCGTCATCGGCCACGGCTTCGGCGCGTTCGATCTTCGCTACCAGCCAGGCGGTGCCGCCGGCTTCGTCGCGCAGCTTGCGGGCGTATTCCATGTCGGCGGCGTCGCGCGGGAAGGACACAGCGAGGTAGTCCACTTCCATTTCGGCGGCGAGCTTGATGTCAGCCTTGTCTTTTTCAGTCAGTGCCGGCGCCGTCAGGCCACCACCACGACGGTTGATGCCTTTGTGGTCGGATAGCGGGCCGCCGATGGTCACGGTGCAGATCAGTTCGGTGCCGGTGGCAGTGTCGACGCGCATGACCACGCGGCCGTCGTCCAGCAGCAGTTCGTCACCGACGCCGCAATCCTTGACCAGGTCCGGGTAGTCGATACCCACGACTTGCTGGTTGCCTTCGGTCAGCGGATGGCTGGTGGAGAAGGTGAAGGTGTCACCGATCTTCAGCTCGATACGCTTGTTGGCGAATTTGGCGATGCGGATTTTCGGGCCTTGCAGGTCACCCAGCAGTGCCACGAAGCGGCCGTGCTTGGCGGCCAGGTCACGCACCAGCTTGGCGCGAGCCTTGTGCTCGTCCGGGGTGCCGTGGGAGAAGTTCAGACGGGCAACGTCCAAACCAGCCAGAATCAGCTGTTCGAGGACTTCCGGCGAGTTGCTGGCCGGGCCAAGGGTGGCGACGATTTTGGTACGACGGACGGACATGCACAGACTCCTGAGTTCAAGCGCTGAGGAAGGCTACTATGCTCTTTCGTTGTAGTCATTGTTCGTTTGCACTACTTATCGACGATCGGCTTGTTTTTGCTGCGGTTGAATAGACGAAGACTCTTGAAGATTTTCGACGAGGGGTCGATACACTGCACAAGACAGGAGAACCCTCATGCGAATTTTGCTCGTTGCTGCCCTGGCCGTCAGTGTTGTCGGCTGCACCCGCTGGTCGATGGACCACCATTTGAACAACGCCTACCGCGCCTACGGGGTCGGCGATTGCCAGCGCGTCACCCTGGAATTATCCCAGGTCGACCGCGAAAGCCGCACCCGGCGTTATGTGCAACCGGAGGTCTCGATGCTGCGCGGCCAATGCCTGGAACGCCAGAAACTGTTCGTCGATGCGGTGCAGACCTATCAATTCATCATCAATCAGTACCCTTCCAGTGAGTATGCGTACCGGGCTCGCGCAAGGCTGGATACCCTGCAACAACTGGGGCACTACCCCGGCGCAAGCGCCGCCCAGCCACGTCCTGCGTCGTTGTGATGATATTCATCATGTCATGACTGGCCTGCCGCCAGTCTTGGGCTATTCTTCGAATGTTCATTTGTACAAGTTTCTATTCGAATGGATGCAAGGCCCGGACTCGACAGCTGTTTAGTGACCAAAAAGGTGTTTGTTGTCACACCGAGTTTCAGGGAGAGCGAGCGTTTTTTGCTCGTTCCGAATCACTGGCGCGGCCAGATCTTGGCCACTGGATGGCGATCTCACCATGTTTACCGACCGACGGATCGAGCGGCATCATCTTCCTTACTTCCTGCAAGTGTTTAACCGTCTTACCGACAAACCCATTGGCTTTTTAGGGAACGTCTCTGAAGACGGGCTGATGTTGATCAGTCAGTTGCCCTTGATGGTGGGCGTAGACTTCGAGCTACGCCTGAAAATCCCAGGGGCGGACGATACCTTCCATGCAATCGACCTCACGGCGACCTGCTTGTGGAGCCATGAAGATATCAATCCTCAGCATTATGATTCGGGGTTCAGTGTGCAGCAGGCCCCGGAGGAATATGGGCAATTGATCAATGTCTTGTTGCATTACTTCAGCTTTGATCCCTTGCAGGCCTCAGCCTAGCTATAGCGCGTTGTCGGCCTGGTTTGAGGGATCGTCCCCGCCGTGACCGTGCGCCTTTTTCAGCTGGACCTAGAACACCCCGGCTTTTTTCCAGCTCAGGTAGCGTGTCACCAGGCACGCTCCCAGCTGTGAGGGTGAGGTATCGATGACCGACAGGCCGTGGGCACTCAAGCGTTCGTGCAGTTCTTCGCGGGTATTGAGGTAATCGACGGTGCCGCTATAGGCCAACGCTTCCGGCAGGGTCTGTACCGGGGACTGGCGCAGTTGATCGAGTACTTCCTCACGCAAACTGGCCACCAGCACCCGATGCTGGCGGCTGATACGCTTGACGGCGGACAGTAGCGCTTCATCGTCCTCATCCCGCAGGTTGGTAACCACAATCACCAATGCGCGGCGTTTTTGCCGGGCCAGCAGTTGGCTGGCCGCCGCCTGGTAATCGGCCGTGCGTCGGGTGGTATCCAGGTCGTACACCGTGTTGAGCAACAGATTCAACTGGCTGCTGCCCTTGACCGGCGCCAGGTAGCGCGGCTGGTCGCCGGCGAAGGTACACAGCCCCACCGCATCGCCCTGGCGCAAGGCGACATAGCTGAGCAGCAGGCAGGCGTTGAGGGCATGGTCAAAGTGGGACAGCTCGTCATCCTGGCTGCGCATGCGCCGGCCGCAATCGAGCATGAATACAATCTGCTGGTCGCGCTCATCCTGATACTCGCGGGCGATGGGCGTGCGTTGTCGTGCCGTGGCCTTCCAGTCGATCTGGCGCAGGCTGTCGCCCTCGCGAAACTCGCGCAGTTGATGAAACTCCAGCCCCAACCCTCTCCGCTGGCGTTGCCGCACACCCAGTTGGCTCAGCCAGTTATCCACCCCCAGCAACTGTGCGCCGTAGAGACGGGCGAAATCCGGATAGACGCGGGTGACATCGCTGACCTCGATAAAACGCCGTGTCGACCATAACCCGAAGGGGCTCGGCAGGTGGATTTCGCAACGGCTGAAGCTGAAGTGCCCACGCCGCAGGGGGCGAAGGCGATACCCCAGCTCACTGCGTTCACCCGGCCGCAGTGCTATGGACTGGGGCATGTTCTCCACCATCAACCCGTCCGGCGCATGATCGAACACCTGTACCGTCAACGGCTGCGGGTAGGCATGCTCCAGTGTCAGGCGGACCTCGCCCCAGCGGCCCAGCGCCAGGCTGCCGGGCATCTGCCGCTGTACACGGGGGGACGGGCGTCGATGCTGGCGCACGGCGTCCAGCCCGGCCAGCAGCAACAACGCGAGGAGCAAGCCCCATGCAATGGAGTGCAGGGTGTCAGGCACTTTGAGCGCCAGCGCCACTGCGATGCCCAGCAGAATATTCAGGCCCAGCAGCACGCCAAGCCAGGCCAGTAACAGACGAGTCGGTTTCATGGGCGGGTCATTGGCGTGGGGCCGGGATCTGGTCCAGCAGTTGCTTGAGCACCTGGTCGACCTCCAGTCCGTCGATGTCCAACTCGGGCGCGATACGCACCCGATGGCGCAGCACTGCGAGGGCGCACCCCTTGATGTCATCCGGGGTGACGAACTCCGCACCGCGCAGCAGTGCCCGCGCGCGGGCGCCGCGGACCAGTGCAATCGAAGCCCGAGGGCCGGCGCCGATGGCGAGGCCCGGCCAACTGCGGGTGGCACGCGCCAGGCGCACGGCATAGTCGAGAACTTGTTCATCCAGGGCCAATTCACTGGCGATCTGCTGTAACAGCAGTACATCGTCGGCCACCAGGACCCTGCGCAATGGCTGCACATCCAGCATGTCGGCACGGGACGAGCGCGTTACTTCGCGCACCATGTCCAGCTCCTGCTGCGCATCCGGATAATCCATGCGGACCTTCAGCATGAAACGGTCCAGCTCAGCTTCCGGCAACGGATAGGTGCCTTCCTGCTCGATGGGGTTCTGGGTCGCCAGCACCATGAACGGCTGGCTGATGGGCAGCGCTTCGCCTTCGAGGGTAACTTGGCGCTCCTGCATGGCTTCGAGCAGGGCTGCCTGGGTCTTGGCCGGGGCGCGGTTGATTTCGTCGGCGAGCAGCAGGTGGGTGAACACCGGTCCCTTGCGCAGCTTGAATTGTTCGGTGCGCTGGTCGTACACGGCGTGCCCGGTAACATCGCTGGGCATCAGGTCGGGGGTGAACTGGATGCGTGCGAACTCGCCGTCAAAACAACGCGCCAGGGCACGTACCAGCAGGGTTTTACCCAGTCCCGGCACACCTTCGAGCAACACATGGCCGCCGGCAATCAGCGCGGTCAGCACATCATCGATCACCTGGTCCTGGCCAATCACTGCCTTGCGCAGCTCGACGCGCAAGGCCTGGGCTAGCTGGCTGGCACGGTGCAAGGCTTCGCGGTTCACGGCAGTGGCGCTTGGAAAATCGCTCATAGGGCATTCCTGAGAGTTTGCAGGCACGCCACCTGTCGGCTGAAATCGGCACTGGAAAGCCGTTTCGCCGCAGGTGGGCCAAGGGCCTGGCTGATGACGTGAGAGGGTTGGCGCGTCAGGTGCTCAAGCACCCGCCACTGTTCTGCGTTGTCGAGGTGTTCAAAGCCAGGGTGGCGGCGCCGGGCGGCGCGCAGGATATCGCGCTGCAAAGCCTGCAACAGGGTGCCCTGGCCGCTGCGGCGTAGCAGGAAGTCGGCACTGGCTTTCAAGTGCTCCTGCAACTGTCGGCGCGCCTTGGGAGCGGGGGCCTGGATCGGGCCTTGGCGCATGCCGGCGTGCCAGAGTCCTAATGCGATCAGGGCAATGAGGGCTACCAACGCTTGGGGGAAATACCGTATCAGCAGGGTGAACAAGTTGTCGAAGTCGCTGTTGAACAGCAGGGTGACGGCCGTGCCCTGATTCAGGTACCACAGCAGCCAGGCATTGTCGTGCTCGCCGATTGCTGGAGTTTTCCACAGGTCGCTGTCGGTGATCACCGTGACGCGGCCTTGCCCGAGGTCAAGTTGCATCAGGTGGCTTGAGCCGGCGCTATTGGCTGAAAATTGTGCCAGGTGCCTGGGGTCGATCAGGTTGAAGTGGGTGTCGAAACTGAAATAGGCCGGGGCGGTTTCATTGTCGACGTAGAGCTTGGTCAGGTCCGGCGCTTTCTTTTTGCGGGCCGGGGCCGGTTCTTCAGGGTCGTCACTCAAGGCCTGGTGGATGGACAGGCGATCAAGCAACAGGTCGCCGCTTTTGCCGGCCTCTTCATCCCAGAGGGCCTGTGCCACCAGCAACAGATGACCGCCGGACTTCGCCCACGCCAGCAGTTGCTCGACCTGGCGTGGCGACATCGTGCTCCGGTCGCCCAGTAACAACAGGCTGTTGCCCTTGGCGGGGAGGGTAGCCAGCCGCTCCAGGCTATTGGCATGTTCCACGGCCACGCCCTGCTGGCGCAGGAAGTGTTCGGCTGCCAGATAGGGGTTGGCCGTGGCCTCGGGTGAAGGGCCGCGATCCACCACGACCTCGTAGGGCGTCGCTTTGCTCCACGCGTAAAAACCGCCAGCACCCAGCAGGCAGGCCAGCAGTAACGCCACCCACACTAATGGCCGGTTCATGGGCGGCCCTCCGGACTGAATAGCGTACGCCAATCACTGCAGAGTTTTTGCTGGGCCGAGGTGGGCGGAAGGAGATGACCGTAGGCGAGGTTTTGCCAGTGCCGGGTCAATTCATCGCTGAAGGCCAGTAGCTGCGGTTGCTGCAACTGATGAACACGCTCCAGCACCTGGCCCTCGGTGTCTGCGCTTTTCAGCGGCAGGTTGAAGTCATGCAGTAACCGGCTGAGCAGGCCGCGATACAGAAGGCCCAGAGCGTCCCTCGGTCGCGTCGCCCACAGTTGCTCGGCGGTGCTGGCAATATCCTCGGGCAATGTCTCAGCGCCCAGTTCCAGGCCGAACAACTGTGTCGGTACGGGCTTGGCCACGTTGGTTTTGCCTGGCCCGCGCCGGCTGGCAAACGTGCGTAGCCAGTCACGGTATCGCCATGCCAGCAGGGCCAGGCCACCGATCAAAAGTCCCCATAAAAGCACTTCCAGGCCTTGGGCGATGTGCTTGAAGGTGTCGCTGTTGAGGTTATCCAGGAATGCCTGCAGCCAGGCCGGAAGCTTGCCATCGCCGTGAGCCTTGTTTTTAACCACGGGTTTGTCTTCGCCAAAGTGGTAGCGGGTGACGGTTTCGGGGTTTTTGAACGGCGGCTTGTCGAGCAGCGACTGGATGGAATGACTCGCGCCTTGGGTGCTCAATGGTTTTGGCGCAGGGGATGTCTCGGCCATGACGGGCGGGCTGACAGGCAGCAGTGTCAGCCCGGCGACCAGCACGAGCAGCATGGCCGCACTGCTCAGGCGCTGGCGAAGACGGCGGAACACCAGCTCCAGGTCCCAGGCTTCCAGCACTGTGCGGCGGTTTAGGTAGAGGCTGAATCCGCAGGCCACGTAGATGGGCTCCCAAAACACCAGGATCAAGGCGTAGAAGGCATTGCCCAGATGTGTCAGCCACAGCCCTTCCGAACTAGAGGCCAGTGCCAGGCGTTGCCAGTCCCACTGCATTTCGACGTCCTGGGGGATAAACAGGTAGAACAACGCCATGCAGCCGAACCACAGGCCGATTTCCAGATGCACCCCGACGATGGTCAGCCAGCGTGCGGCACCGGCGTTACGTTGCTGCAGTACACCCAGGCGTTTCTGGCGCGCCTGGCCATCCAGGCCTTCGAGTTGACTGACCGGCATGACGAAGCTGCGACTGAGGCTGAGCCGCCGCCAGGTCAGGCTGGCCAGCAGTTGGCCCTTGAGCAGCCGCGGCCATTGGTGAACGGCCTGCTTGAGGCTGGGCGTTTCACCAAACAGGGCCTTGGACAGGATATACAGCGGCAGGCGATCGAATGCGGGCTTGAACCACCAGAACAGGAATATGGCGGTAGACGGGTAGTTCCACAGCAGCGCGGTGAGCAGGGCGAACACAGGCAGGGTTATCAGCGCCCAACTGCTCATCAGTTGCTGGCGATGTTCGCGGGCCATCAATGCACCCAGGTCCATGGCTTCCCAGGCGGTGCGTGGGCGGATCACCACGCTGGCATCACTCAGGCGCATGATGGCTCCTTCCTGCAAGACTCAGGTAAGCGATCACCAGCAGCCACAGGGCTGCGCCCACCAGGTACTTGACCCAAGGGGCTATCCCAGTGGTGGACGACCAGTAGGCCTCGATAAAGGCTGCGATCAGCAGGAACACCATGACCCCGCACATCATCTGCACGCTTTTATGGGCGGCGAGCCGCAAGGATTCACCCCGGGTCAGGCACCCGGGGGCGATCAGTGCCCAGCCCAGTTGCAGCCCGGCAGCGCCGGCTAGGGCGATGGCGGTCAGCTCGAAGGCCCCATGACCGATGACGAAGGACCAGAAGGTCTGCCCGTAGCCGATTTCGGTCAGGTGTCCGGAGACTGCGCCGATGACCAGGCCGTTGAAAATCAGAAAGAACACGCTGCCCAGGCCGAACAGCAAACCGGCCGCGAACGTCTGGAACGCGATGCCGATGTTATGCATCACGTAGTAGCCGAACATCATCCAGTCTTCACTGGACGCACGTTCGGCGGCGCGACCCAGTCGGCTGGCGTCGGGGTCGTACATACCCTGCATCTCGGCCACCTGCTGGGGGCTGACGATGCTGTAGATCAGGTCGGGAAACAGGAAGACCAGCAGGGCAATGCCCGCCAGGCTACCGAAGAACAGTAGGCTGGCAGTTAGTACGAAACGCCATTGCTCCCGCACCAGGCGCGGAAAGTCGGCGAGTGCGAAACTCAGGATATTGGCCGCCAACTGGCTGCGATGCCGGTACAGCTGTTGATGTCCGCGCAGTGCCAGTTGTTGCAGTGGGTCCACCAGATAGCTGCTATAGCCACGCTCCTGGGCCAATGCCAGGTGCTGGCACAGACGCCGGTATTGATGGGGGAAGTCCGCCACGTCACTGGATTTTGCCTGGCCTTGTTCCAACTGTTTCAGTTGTTCGGCAAAGGCTTGCCACTGGGGCTGGTGACGGCTTTCGAACAGGCTCTGCTTCATGCGGGCCCCAACAGGCCACGGGCCACGCCATTGAGTTGTTCGACGGCGCGGGCCGGGGATACCTGTAAAGGCGTGGCGAGGATCGCGGCCAATTCGTGAACGCGCTCGGCGGAGAGTTCTCCCTGGCGTTCCGCAAAGGCAAGGATGGCCCGTTGCTCGCTCAGGTCCAGGGCAAAGGGCAAGCGCAATGCCGGCGCTTGAGGCACCCGGGGGCGGGCAAGTGGCTGTTCGCGGTAGATCACCAGCGTGCCGGCGGCCAGGTCGCCGAGGCGCTTGAAGTGAGGGTGCTGCAGGCAACTGATTGCGCCGAGAAAATAGCCAAACGGCAGCATGTCGACAAACCGCAGCAGGTTGCGGATCAGTGATGAGGACCAGCCGATCGGGGTGCCGTCGTCCTGGACGACGCGCAGGCCCATCACCTGTTTGCCCGGTGAGCAACCCTGGTTGAGCACCTCGAAGAGCACCATGTACCACCAACTGATCAGGAACAGCAGCAGTGAACCGAGGCCAATGCCGATGTTGCCCAGCAAGGCCAATGGCACCAGCAGGACGCCCATGACCACTCCTCGCAAGCCCAGGTCGAAGGCGAAGGCCAGCGCACGCGGCACCAGGCCGGCAGGGCGCAGGGGCAGGTCGATGCCCTCCGGGGTCTCGATCTGGTAGCGGGTGTCCAGTGGGGTTGATGGCATCGCGATCCTTGGCAGTGCAGAGTGGCTCAGAGACAGGGATGCTAGCAGCGTCGACGATGGAAGCAACCACTCAAGGTTTTGCTGGATGTTTGTACAGTGCAATGCGTGCTGGCCTCGAAGGCGGTTCAGCGCCTAGACTTTGCCGATCTTCAGTACAGGAATAGCCCGTGACCTCCATTTTCTGGTACGACTATGAAACCACCGGCATCAACCCGCGCAATGACCGCCCCCTTCAGGTAGCCGGTATCCGTACGGACCTGGACCTCAACGAAATCGGCGCGCCGGTCAATCTTTATTGCCAACCCAGCGACGATATCCTGCCGCACCCCGCCGCGTGCGCGATTACTGGCATTACCCCGGCAATTCTCGCGGAAAAAGGCCTGGCCGAGGCTGACTTCATGACTCGTGTACACGCCGAACTGGCCGCCCCAGGGACCTGCGGTGCCGGTTACAACACCTTGCGGTTTGACGATGAAATGACGCGCTACAGCCTGTATCGCAATTTTTTCGACCCTTATGCGCGCGAGTGGCAGGGCGGTAACAGCCGCTGGGATTTGATCGACGTCGTTCGCACCGCTTACGCCCTGCGCCCCGAAGGTATCGAGTGGCCACAACAGGACGGGCGCGTCACGCTCAAGTTGGAGCGCCTGACGGCTGCCAACGGCATCGATCATGGCCAGGCGCACGACGCGTTGTCCGACGTGCGCGCCACGATTGCGCTGGCGCGGCTGGTGCGTGAAAAACAACCGAAGCTCTACGAATGGTTGTTCCAGTTGCGCAGTAAACAGCGGGTGATGGACCAGGTGCGCCTGTTACAACCCATGGTCCATATCTCCGGGCGCTTTTCCGCCGAGCGTCATTACCTGGGCGTTGTCCTGCCGCTGGCCTGGCACCCGCGCAATCGCAATGCGTTGATCGTCTGCGACCTAGGGCTCGACCCCCAAGGGCTGCTCGACCTTGATGCCCAGGCCTTGCGCCAGCGCCTCTACACCCGGCGTGACGAGCTTGCCGAGGGCGAATTGCCGGTGCCGCTCAAGTTGGTGCATATCAATCGTTGCCCGGTGGTCGCCCCCCTGAATGTGCTGCGGGCTGAAGATCGACAACGCCTGCACTTGGATATGACTGTTTATCAGGAACGGGCGCTGCGGCTAACTGACGCACAGGAACTTTGGCGCGATAAGTTGGCGCTCATTTATGCCGAGGAAGATTTTGCCCCGAGTGCCGACCCTGAACAGCAGCTTTATGACGGTTTTATCGGCGATCGTGATCGACGTTTATGTGAACAAGTCCGGGCAGCCGAGCCTGCGCAATTAGCACGCCAGCAGTGGCCTTTTGATGATCAGCGTTTGCCTGAATTATTATTTCGCTACCGTGCACGTAACTTCCCCGAGACCTTGAATAGCGAGGAGCAACAACGTTGGAAACTTTTTTGTCAGCAGCGTTTGTCCGACCCTGAATGCGGGGCTCCGAATACCCTCGAAGCATTTAAGCAGGCCCGGCAGGAGTTGGCTGTAAGTGCTACACCGTTTCAGTGTGAGGTGCTGGAGCAGTGGCAGCAATATGCCGATGATTTGGCCGCCCGGGTAAATGTGTAGTCCGTTTCATGGAGAGCCTGCAGACAATAAAAAACGCCAGCAAGCTGGCGTTTTTAATGTGTCGCGGATCAGGCGCAAGCCTGGCGAAGCTTAGCCCAGCAGGGTAGCCCAGCCTTCAACCACGTCACCGCCCCACTTGGCTTTCCACTCTTTCAGGGTTTTGTGGTTGCCACCTTTGGTTTCAATCACTTCGCCGTTGTGCGGGTTTTTGTATTGTTTGACTTTGCGAGCACGCTTGGTACCGGTAGTTTTCACGGCGCCACGCGGTGCTTTAACTTTCGACTCTGGATCCAGCAGTGCGATGATGTCACGCAGGGATTTGGAGTATTCGCCCATCAGGGTGCGCAATTTGCCTTCGAATTCCAGCTCGGTTTGCAGTTTGTCGTCTTGGGACAGGTTCTTCAAACGGGCTTGCAGCTCTTTGATAGCTTCTTCGGTGGCACGGTATTCGTTGATCAGAGACATGTGGACTACCTTATGTAGAGCGCTGATTGACAGGGACAGTGACCTAATAATAGTCAGGCGGTTTGCCCAAGTAAACATTTAAGCGTGCATTTATGTGAATTGCGTTGAATGTTTTTAACAAACCTACGCAATCGAGTTAATTACTAGGTCGTAGACCTTAAGGTAATCGCCTGACAAACCGTGGAAGAATCCAAGGTGACGCAGTAGATTCATATTAAGGTGGTAAAACCTTAGGCGATTAAGGGGCAAGGGCCAGGCCGGCGATCAGAATAAGCGTTAACGAATACTGCAGTTTTCCTGCGCAATCGCTAGAATGGCGGCCTTTGCGAAGTTCTGGAGTTTTCCCCTAATGCGCACTTTTCGGCTGGTGATTGCTTGCCCGGACCGGGTCGGCATCGTTGCCAAAGTCAGTAACTTTCTGGCTTCCCACAATGGCTGGATTACCGAGGCGAGCCATCACTCGGATAATCTCAGCGGTTGGTTCTTCATGCGTCACGAAATCCGTGCCGACACGCTGCCGTTTGGTCTCGAGGCTTTTCGCGAGGCCTTTGCGCCGATCGCCGAAGAGTTTTCGATGACCTGGCGCATCACCGACACCGAGCAGAAAAAACGCGTGGTGCTGATGGCCAGTCGTGAGTCCCATTGCCTGGCGGACTTGCTGCACCGCTGGCACAGCGACGAGTTGGACTGTGATATTGCCTGCGTTATTTCCAACCATGACGACCTGCGCAGCATGGTCGAATGGCATGGCATCCCGTACTACCACGTGCCGGTCAACCCGCAGGACAAGGAGCCGGCGTTCGCCGAAGTGTCTCGCCTGGTCAAACAGCACGAGGCCGATGTCGTGGTCCTGGCGCGCTACATGCAAATCCTGCCGCCGGAACTGTGCAGCGAATACGCTGGCAAGGTGATCAACATTCACCACAGTTTCCTGCCATCGTTCGTCGGTGCCAAGCCGTACCATCAGGCTTCCCTGCGTGGGGTCAAGCTGATCGGCGCAACCTGCCACTACGTCACCGAAGAGCTGGACGCCGGCCCGATCATCGAGCAGGACGTGGTGCGTGTCAGCCACAGCGACAGCATTGAAGACATGGTGCGCTTCGGCCGCGATGTCGAGAAGATGGTGCTGGCCCGAGGGCTGCGCTACCACCTGGAAGACCGCGTGCTGGTGCACGGCAACAAGACCGTCGTGTTCTGATTGACGCGTTGTGATTGAAGAATGAGGGGCCTGGGCGTTAAATCGTCCCAGGCCCTTTTTCTTTGCCTGCCGTTGAGGATTTTGACCATGAGCGATCCACTCGATAAAGCCACCTCCAAGGCGCCCGCTACCGTGGGCGAAGGCTGTCTGAGTCGCTATGACCCGGACGCGCTGGATGCGGAGGACGGTACTGACTTTCCTGGTGCCGCCCAGTTGTGGGAGCAGTTGCAGACCCCGGACGCGCCGCTTGGGCCCGCTGAAAAAGACGCTTGAGCAAAGGCTTGCCAACCATCAGTAGAAATACCGGCCCGCCGGCCAGCAGATAAAAGTAATACGTTACGGCGCGCCAGATCAGGATTGCCGCCGCTGCGGTGGATTTGCCGACCATGGGCGCCAGTAACGCCGCGGAGGTCAATTCCGCAGCCCCCGCCCCGCCAGGTAGCAGGCTGAATTGCCCGGCCGTCAATGCAAGCATCTGGATCAGAAAGCTCCAGGCCCATTGCACATCCCCGCCCAATCCGCGTAACGCCAGATAGAGCACGCTGTAGCGCAGGGTCCAGTGCGCGCTCGTGAGAAAAAATACGCTTATCAACGTAGACCACGGCAATTTCAGCGTGTCGGTGAATGCCGCCAGGAAGCGCAACAGCCTGCGCGCCCAGCGTCGACGAACCTTTGGGCGCACCCGTAGTTGCTTGAGGACCGCGCCCGTCAGGCGGATGGCCTGGCGGTGAAAGCGCACCAGCAATACGCCACAGAACAGCCCACCCACCATCGATACAGCGCTGAGCTCCAGCAGCCATTCCAGTCGCGGGTTCAGGGTGTGGAAAAGGGCATACAGCGCAATGCCCGTCAGTGCGCATAAAAAGAACAGCAAATCGCTCAACTGGTCCATGGCAAACACCGCGCTGCCATGGGCTGGTCGTATGCCGTTGCGCGCGAGCAACGCCATCAAGGTCAGTGGGCCGCCACTGCCACCGGGGGTGGCGCACATGGCGAACTCGGTCGACATCACGACACCGAGGCTTTTCACACGGCTCAGTTGGCCGATGTGCTCACCCAGCAGCAGGCGCAGGCGCATGCTGTTGATCACCCAGCACACTACGATCATGGCGAACATGGCCAGTAACAGTTGCCAGGGGAATTGCACCAGGCGCGCCACGGTTTCACCGCCGCCCAGCCACGCCGGAATGATCAGCGCGACGATCAGCGCCAGCAACAGCCAGAGCAAGCGGCTCATGGTTGGGAAGCCAGCCAGGCCACTTTGGTCATAGGCGTGCGACCCGCGTCCAGCAGGCGTTGCAGCGTTTCGAGCCAATAGCGGCGGGAAAAGTCATGACGCATGTCCACAGGATGCAGGCCCAGGCGAATCACCGGGGCGTTTTGCCAGCGTTGCTCGCGGCGGTCGCTGAGGATTTTGGACACGCCCCGGCGCCAGCTGCTGCGCGCACTCCACACCAGGCCGGGAGCCGCCACCGGGGTGAAATCCGGCAGCCGATACAGGTGTTGCGGATCACTGGTGTAGCTCAGGGGTAATTGGCGCAAGGCTTCACGGGTGCCTGGGCTCATCAACCAGGCCGGTGCGACGAAGCCGTGGAGGGGCCAGTGGTTTTCGCGAAATACCTCGATACCTTTATGCAGACGTTCCAGGGCTTGGGCTTCTGACAGCTGGTAAAATTCACCTTCGTGGGTATAGATGCGTCGCATGAACCAGTCTTTTGGCGTGCGCGGCGACGGTTGGTCGTCGCTATGGGAGTAGCCATGCAGCGCCAGTTCATCGCCCCTGGCGACGCGGCTGTCAAGCAGTCGCCGAAACTCGCCTTCGGCGGGCAAGGCATCCTGATGATGAAAGTCCGGCACCACCAGCCAAGTGATAGGCACCGCGCCCAGCGCGTCCACCGCTTCGACGAAGGGGCGGTAGTCGACCCAGTTGTGCGGCGCCACATCGTGCAATACCAGCAAGACCGAACGCTCAGCCATGGCAGAGCATCGGCTTGTGGGTACCGAGTACCGCGCAGTAATGGCCGAGCAGGCTGTCGACCACCGTATCCCACGCGTAATGGTGTTCTACATGCCGCCGGGCCTGCGCACCCAGGCGTTGGCTGTCGACGCTGAACAGTTCGCGCACCGCGTCGGCCATCGCCTTGGGATTGTTCGGCGTGCACAGCAGGCCACAGCGCTCGTCGACAATTTCATTGAAGGCCCCGGCGGCCACGGCGATTACCGGGATACCGCAGGCCATCGCTTCGAGGATGACCAGGCCAAACGTTTCCTGATCGCCGCCATGCAGGAGCGCATCGGCGCTGGCCATCAAACGCGCGACATGTGCGGCCGGGCGGAAGCCGTCGATCACCGTAACGTTGTCCGGCACGCTCGCGGGCATGCCAGACCCGACCAATAGCAGGTGGTAGCCATCGCCCAGGCGCTTCATGCAGTTGAGCAGCACCGGCAGGTTTTTCTCCTTCGAACCGCGCCCGGCGAAGATCAGCAGGCGCGTGTCTTCACTGATCCCCAGTTCGGCGCGCAAGCCGGGATCGCGGACCTCGGGTGTGAAGGTTTGCAGGTCCACGCCCAACGGCTGAACGAAGACGTTCTTCACGCCAAGCCCGGTGAGTTTGTCGGCCATCACCTGGCTGGGAGCCAGTACCCGGTCAAAATTCCCATAGAGTTTGCTGACATAGGCTTCAACGTTCGGGGTAAACCACGGCCCCATGCGGTTGCTGACCAGCAACGGCAGATCGGAGTGATAAAAGCCGATGACCGGTACATCCAGCTGGCGCCGAGCATCCAGTGCGGCCCACGCGGTGAGATAGGGATCGCCGACTTCGATCAGATCGGGCTGTAAATCGTGCAGGACGTTTCGCCATGGCGCCAGGCGCAGCGGGAATCGATAGCCTTTGCCGAAGGGCAGGGCGGGGGCCGGTACCTTGTACACCCCATCCTGTTCGCTCAAGTGGGCGCCGGGGATCAACAGGCTGTGGCGAATGCCGGGCTTGAGCGTCAAGCGTCGGTGCTTGGCGTCCAGATAAGTCCGCACGCCGCCGCTGGCTGGGGCGTAGAACATGGTTATGTCAGCGATATGCACGATGAACATCCCTCCGATCCATTGCTCTCCTTAACGTGGACCTGAGGTAAGGATAGATGTTCGATCGGGATGAGTGTGTCGTCGCAGACAACGACCACGCAGGAGCGGGCAAGCCCGCTCCTGCAGGGGTTGGAGGATTTCTGTCAGATCCGGAAGCTGCCAACCAGTTGCTTCAGCCTGGCCGCCTGCTGTTCGAGGTCGGCACAGGCGCGCAGGGTCGAGTGCAGGTTTTCCACACCCTCCTGGTTAAGCGTGTTGATCTCGGTAATGTCCATATTGATCGACTCTACCACCGAGGTCTGTTCCTCGGTCGCAGTCGCCACCGACTGGTTCATGCCATCAATCTCGCCGATGCGCTGCGTCACGCTGTTCAAGCGCTCACCGGCCAGGTTGGCGATTTCCACGCTGTCATTACTGTGGCGCTGGCTTTGGCTCATGGTGCTGACCGAGTCGCGGGCCCCGACTTGAAGCTCCTCGATCATTTTTTGCACTTGCTGTGCCGATTCCTGGGTGCGATGCGCCAGGTTGCGCACTTCATCGGCCACCACCGCAAAACCACGGCCAGCCTCACCTGCGCGGGCGGCTTCGATGGCCGCGTTGAGGGCCAGCAGGTTGGTTTGCTGGGAAATACTGGTGATGACCTCAAGAATCTGGCCGATATTCACGGTCTTGCTGTTGAGCGCTTCGATGTTGCCGCTGGAGGCGCTGATCATCGCCGACAGCTCTGTCATCGCCTTGATATTGCGCTCCACCACCTGTTGGCCGTCCTCGGCCAGGTGCCTGGCGTCGCTGGCCTGGCTGGAGGCCTGTGCGGCATTGCGCGCGATTTCCTGGGCGGCGGCCCCGAGTTCATTGATGGCGGCGGCCACACTGTTGGTGCGGTTGGCCTGTTCATCGGAGTTGACCATCGAGGAGTTGGACGCGCTGACCACCCGCAATGCCACTTCATTGACCTGTTCGGTGGCCGAGGACACTTCGCGGATTGATGTGTGAATCCGCTCCACGAAGCGGTTGAACGCGTTACCCAGGGTGCCGAACTCGTCGTTGTTCTGGATCGCCAGGCGGCGGGTCAAGTCACCTTCGCCGTCGGCAATGTCCTGCATGGCGCGGGTCATCACGTGCAGCGGTTGCAGGAGTACGCGGATCAGCATGCCCAGCAGGGCGATGATGATCACCACCGCAATGATCGTCGCGATCACCGCGGAAGTGCGGAATTCGCTGAGCATGGCGAAGGATTTGTCTTTATCCACCGAAATACCCAGGTACCAGTTCACCGAGGGCAGGCCCTTGATCGGGATGAAGGTCACGATGTTGTCTTTGCCGTTGGCCTCGACTTCGCTGAAATCGCTGCTGATTTTCGGCGTGTTTTTTGGATACACATCGGCCAGGGTTTTCATCACCAGGTCTTTGTTCGGGTGCACCAGCACCTTGCCGTCGGCACTCACCAGGAACGCATAGCCTGTGCCGCCGAAGTTCAGCGCGCCAATGTTATCCACCAGTGTCTGCAGGCTCAGGTCGCCGCCGACCACGCCGATGCTCTGGCTGCCCCGGTTACTTGGGGTGGCCACGGAAATGATCAACTTGCCGGTGGCGGCATCGATGTAGGGCTCGGTCAAGGTCGAGCCGTTGCTGCTCTGCGCACCTTTGTACCAAGGCCGCACGCGCGGATCGAAGCCGTCCGGCATCTTGGTGTCGGGGCGGATGGTGAACGCGCCCTGGCTGTCGCCGACGTAGGTTGCCATGAAGGCGCTTGTCAGTGCTTTCTGCTCCAGCAGGCTGGCGACCACAGATGGTTCGGGGTTGGTGGCGATGTTCTGTGCGGCGTTTTCCACCAGGGCGATGCGCCCGTTCAGCCAGGTCTGGATGTTGCTGGCAGTGACATTTCCCATCTCATGCAGGTAATTGTTGAGATTGTCGCGAATGGCGTTGCGCTGCAGGTAGTCGTTGTAGAGGGTAAACACCGCGAACGCGGCGATGACGATAAGGGAGGCTGCAAGCAGGATTTTGTGGCTGAAACGCAGATTTTTATTCATGGCTTGTAGGGTCCGCTAAGGTCTTAATATCCGAAGCGCGTCCTTATGGGAGGCGCAAAATGGCAGCGTCAAAAAAGGTGTGATACTTCTTGCGGTAGCGCTAAGGGTCCCTGTAGGAACTATCTGACCTATTTTTGGACTTTGTGGGTCTCACACTTGCCTGTATCGACCTGGCGACACTAAAGATTAACCATGGGTGACGAAATGCCTGACTCCTCGCAACTCCTCATTGGCGCAGACCTGTCTGGCCAGCCGATTGCCCAGGCCATGCGCCTGGCCAACCGCCACGGGCTGATCGCCGGCGCTACCGGCACGGGCAAGACCGTCACGTTGCAACGCCTGGCTGAGGCTTTCAGTGACGCGGGCGTGGCGGTGTTTGCCGCGGATATCAAAGGCGACCTGTGTGGCCTGGGTGCGGCGGCGAACCCCCAGGGCAAGGTGGCTGAGCGGATCGCCGGGATGCCGTTCCTCCATTACACGGCCAAGGCCTATCCGGTGACGTTGTGGGATATCCACGGGCAGTCCGGTCATCCGTTGCGTACGACCATCAGCGAAATGGGGCCGTTGCTGCTCGGCAGTTTGCTGGAACTCACCGACAGCCAGCAGTCGGCGCTTTACGCGGCCTTTAAAGTGGCCGACCGCGAAGGCTTGTTGTTGCTGGACCTCAAGGACCTCAAGGCACTGCTCAACCACCTGCGTTATCACCCGGAACTGCTCGGCGAAGACGCAGCATTGATGACCACCGGTTCCAGCCAGGCCCTGTTGCGGCGCCTGGCGGTGCTGGAGCAGCAGGGCGCGGAGGCGTTGTTCGGCGAACCGGCGCTGCAGCTTGAAGATATCCTGCAGCCCACGGGCGACGGGCGCGGGCGCATTCATCTGCTGGATGCCAGCCGCCTGGTGCATGAGGCGCCGAAGGTGTACGCGACGTTCCTGTTGTGGCTGCTGGCGGAACTGTTCGAGCAACTGCCCGAACGCGGTGATGCGGACAAACCGCTGCTGGCGCTGTTTTTCGATGAGGCGCATTTACTCTTCGCCGATACGCCCAAGGCCTTGCAGGACCGCCTGGAGCAGGTCGTGCGACTGATTCGTTCCAAAGGCGTTGGCGTGTATTTTGTCACCCAGTCGCCGGGCGACCTGCCGGACAGCGTGCTCGCCCAGCTCGGCCTGCGCATCCAGCATGGTTTGCGGGCATTTACCACCAAAGAGCAGAAATCCCTGCGCGCCGTCGCGGAGGGTTTTCGGCCAAACCCGGCATTCGATGCCTTGGCGGTGTTGACGGAGTTGGGCACGGGTGAGGCATTGGTGGGCACCTTGCAGGAAAAGGGCACGCCGGAAGTCGTCCAGCGTGTGCTGGTTGCGCCGCCGCAATCGCGGATCGGACCACTGAGCGAGGCCGAGCGTGCCGCGCTGGTCGCCAGTTCACCGCTGCTGGGGCGCTACGACAAGCCGATCGACCGTGAGTCTGCCTACGAAGTGTTGATGGCGCGCAAGGAGCTGGGGCCGACCGAAGAGGCCAAGCCCGCCGCCGAGGAGCCGAGCTTTACCGACAAGGCCGGCGCGTTCCTGGGGACCACGGCAGGCAAGGCGCTGAAATCGGCCATGCAGCAAGCCGCCAATCAGATGGGGCGGCAGTTGGTACGTGGGTTGTTGGGCTCGTTGCTGGGCGGCAGCAAGCGCAAGTAACGGCTCAGGCCTTGGGCTTGGCGTGGGCGGCCAGGCGCTCAAGCGCTGCGCGCAGGCCCGGGTCGCTGATGCCGTCGGCCGTTGCCTGAATGGTTTCGGCGGCATTGGCCGACAAATCCATGGTATGCCCCACCGCGCCTTGCTGGACGGTGGGCGGCTGCACCTTGAACTGGATGCGCATCAGGCTGGCGAACTCATCAAACGCCATCAATTGGCGCTGCAGGCGTTTTTGCTGATAGCGCAAACGGGTCGCCCAATGGCCGTCAGTGACGATTAAAAGCAAATTGCCTTCACGCCAGGACGCCACATGACAATGTTCACGTGCGGCCGGTTGCAGTTGGCTTTCGAGCAGGCGTTGCAAATGGCCCAAGCGTTGCGCGTGGCCAAAGATGGCTTTCAACGGCTTGGCTTCGCGAAGCAACACGCCGGGAGCGCGGGCTGTAAGAGGGCGAAATGCCATGATTAGACACCTTAAGTAACAGAGCCGCCATCTTAGCAGAAAGCGTCTGCACGCCCCCAGGCAATGCATCGCCGGGGCCGTGCCCGGCAAATCAATAGGTAACTTCTGCATCCGATGGGTTGAAGTTCCGCCAAAAGCCCTTATTTTAAACAAGCCCTCTCACAGCCCCATGCCAGCATCGGGGAACAACGCCACTTTCCTCACCCACGAATCCGGGTAGAATGCGCGTTCGCATGCGGCCGTGAGGGCTGCTCGGGCCACTGACGGTGCGCCCTCCATCCCTATGTGTGGAAGAACCTGCCGATATGTTTGCGCCTTTGTTAAAGAAACTTTTTGGAAGCAAGAATGAGCGCGAAGTCAAACGCATGCTCAAGACGGTGCAGCTGGTCAATGCCTTCGAAGAGCAGATGGTTGCCCTTTCGGACGAGCAATTGCGCGCCAAGACCGAAGAGTTCAAGGCCCGCATAGCCAAAGGTGAAACCCTCGACAAGCTGCTTCCCGAAGCCTTTGCGGTTGCCCGTGAAGCCGGTAAGCGTGTCATGGGCATGCGCCACTTCGACGTCCAGTTGATCGGCGGCATGACCTTGCATGAAGGCATGATTGCCGAAATGCGTACCGGTGAAGGCAAGACCCTGGTGGCAACCCTGGGCGTTTACCTCAACGCACTGTCCGGCAAGGGCGTGCACGTTGTGACGGTGAACGACTACCTGGCTCGCCGGGACGCCAACTGGATGCGCCCGCTGTATGAATTCCTCGGCCTGACCGTCGGCGTGGTAACGCCGTTCCAGCCGCCGGAAGAGAAGCGCGCCGCCTACGCTGCCGACATCACCTACGGTACCAACAACGAATTCGGTTTCGACTACCTGCGCGACAACATGGCGTTCAGCATGGAAGAAAAATTCCAGCGCGAACTCAACTTTGCCGTGATCGACGAAGTCGACTCCATCCTCATCGACGAAGCCCGTACCCCACTGATCATCTCCGGCCAGGCCGAAGACAGCTCGCGCCTGTACACCGAGATCAACAAGTTGATCCCGCGCCTGGAGCAGCACATCGAGGAAGTGGAAGGCGTGGTGACCAAAGAAGGTCACTTCAGCATCGACGAGAAGACCCGCCAGGTCGAACTCAACGAAGCCGGTCACCAGTTCGTCGAAGAGATGCTGACCCAGATCGGTGAGCTGGCCGAGGGTGAAAGCCTGTACTCGGCACACAACCTGGGCCTGTTGACCCACGTATATGCCGGCCTGCGCGCCCACAAGCTGTTCCATCGCAACGTCGAGTACATCGTCCAGGACGGCCAGGTTGTGCTGGTCGACGAACACACCGGTCGTACCATGCCGGGTCGTCGCCTGTCCGAGGGCCTGCACCAGGCCATCGAAGCGAAGGAAAACCTCAACATCCAGGCCGAAAGCCAGACGTTGGCGTCCACCACCTTCCAGAACTACTTCCGTCTGTACAACAAACTGTCCGGCATGACCGGTACGGCTGACACCGAAGCGTTCGAGTTCCACCAGATCTACAACCTGGCCGTCATGGTCATTCCGCCGAACAAGCCTCTGGCGCGTAAGGACTTCAACGACCTGGTGTTCCTGACTGCCGAAGAGAAGTACGCGGCAATCATCAACGACATCAAGGACGGCATGGCCCAGGGCCGTCCGATCCTGGTGGGTACCGCCACCATCGAGACTTCCGAGCACGTGTCCAACCTGCTCAACAAGGAAGGCATCGAGCACAAGGTCCTCAACGCCAAGTTCCACGAAAAAGAAGCCGAGATCATCGCCCAGGCCGGTCGCCCAGGCGCACTGACCATCGCCACCAACATGGCCGGTCGTGGTACCGACATTCTGTTGGGCGGCAACTGGGAAGTGGAAGTGGCCTCGCTGGACAACCCGACCCCTGAGCAAATCGCCCAGATCAAGGCTGACTGGCAGAAACGTCACCAGGCCGTGCTGGAATCCGGCGGCTTGCAGGTGATCGCGTCCGAACGTCACGAATCGCGTCGTATCGACAACCAGCTGCGTGGTCGTGCCGGCCGTCAGGGTGACGCCGGTTCCAGCCGCTTCTACCTGTCCCTGGAAGACAGCCTGATGCGTATCTTCGCCTCGGACCGGGTGAAGAACTTCATGAAGGCCCTGGGCATGCAGTCCGGTGAAGCGATCGAGCACCGCATGGTGACCAACGCCATCGAGAAAGCCCAGCGCAAGGTTGAAGGCCGCAACTTCGACATTCGCAAGCAGCTGCTGGAGTTCGATGACGTCAACAACGAACAGCGTAAAGTGATCTATCACATGCGTAACACGTTGCTGGCCGCCGACAACATTGGCGAGACCATTGCCGATTTCCGCCAGGACGTGCTCAACGCCACCGTCAGCGCACACATCCCGCCACAATCGCTGCCTGAGCAGTGGGATGTCGCTGGCCTGGAAGCGGCGTTGAAGAGCGACTTCGGTGTCGACTTGCCGGTCCAGCAGTGGCTCGACGAAGACGATCACCTGTATGAAGAAACCCTGCGCGAAAAACTGATGGCCGAATTGCTGGCCGCGTACAACGAGAAAGAAGAGCAGGCGAGTGCCGAAGCACTGCGCACCTTCGAGAAGCAAATCGTTCTGCGCGTGCTGGACGACCTGTGGAAAGACCACCTGTCGACCATGGATCACCTGCGTCACGGTATCCACCTGCGTGGCTACGCCCAGAAGAACCCGAAGCAGGAGTACAAGCGCGAGTCGTTCACGTTGTTCTCCGAGCTGCTCGATTCGATCAAGCGCGATTCGATTCGCGTGCTGTCCCACGTTCAGGTGCGTCGCGAAGACCCGATCGAGGAAGAAGCTCGCCTGCGTCAGGAAGCCGAGGCACTGGCGGCGCGCATGCAGTTCCAGCACGACGAAGCGCCGGGCCTGGAAGCCCCTGAGGTATTGGGCGAAGAGGTCGATGTGGCCCTGGCTCAAACCCCGGTGCGCAACGAGCAGAAGCTGGGCCGCAATGAGCTGTGCTGGTGCGGTTCGGGCAAGAAGTTCAAACACTGCCACGGCGAAATCAACTAAGATTTTTGCCTGACGCTGCAACACCTCGCGCCGCGACCGGCTTTTGCCGTCGCGGCGTTTTGCCATTAATTTCACCGTCGATCGCGACGGCACAGACATCACCTATTTTTAAGGAGCGCATTCATGGCTGTTGGTCTTGGTCCTTTGCCCACATTGCACCCGGTTGCCGGTTTTGAGCTTGGTATCGCTTCGGCCGGCATCAAGCGCCCAGGGCGCAAGGATGTAGTGGTGATGCGCTGTGCCGAAGGCTCGACTGTCGCGGGTGTATTCACCCTCAACGCCTTTTGCGCTGCACCGGTGATCCTGGCCAAGCAACGCGTTGCCGGCCCGATCCGTTATCTGCTCACCAACACCGGGAATGCCAACGCCGGTACCGGCGAGCCGGGCCTGGTGGCCGCTGCACGTACCTGCGCCAAGCTGGCTCAACTGACCGGCGTGGATGCCAGCCAGGTGCTGCCGTACTCCACCGGTGTGATCGGCGAGCCGCTGCCGGTGGAAAAAATCGAAGGCGCCCTGCAAGCCGCGCTGGACGACCTGTCTGTGGATAACTGGGCTGCGGCGGCGACCGGCATAATGACCACCGACACCCTGCCAAAAGGCGCCAGTCGCCAGTTCGTGCACGATGGCGTGACCGTCACCGTGACCGGCATCAGCAAGGGTGCAGGCATGATCCGCCCGAACATGGCCACCATGCTCGGCTACATCGCCACCGACGCCAAAGTCTCCCGCGACGTGCTGCAGCGCCTGATGCTGGACGGCGCCAACAAGTCGTTCAACCGCATCACCATCGATGGCGATACCTCGACCAACGACTGCTGCATGCTGATTGCCACCGGCCAGGCCAACCTGCCGGAAATCACCTCTACCGAAGGCCCGCTGTTCGCTGCCCTGAAGCAGGCCGTGTTCGAAGTGTGCATGGACGTGGCCCAGGCCATCGTGCGCGACGGTGAGGGTGCGACCAAGTTCGTCACAGTTGAAGTCAACGGCGGTGGCAACCACCAGGAATGCCTGGATGTCGGCTACACCGTGGCCCACTCGCCGCTGATCAAGACTGCGCTGTTCGCCTCCGACCCGAACTGGGGCCGGATCCTCGCCGCCGTCGGCCGTGCCGGCGTGCCGGACCTGGACGTGAGCAAGATCGACGTGTTCCTGGGCGACGTGTGCATTGCCAGTCGTGGTGCCCGCGCCGAAACCTACACCGAAGCCCAGGGCTCGGCGGTGATGCAGCAGGAAGAAATCACTATCCGTATCGAGTTGGGGCGCGGCGCGTGCAGCGAAACCATCTGGACCACCGACCTGTCCCACGAGTACGTGAAGATCAATGCGGAATACCGCACCTGATAGCAAAGAGGAAAGCGCGGTGAAACGAGTGCATGTAGCAGCAGCGGTGATCCGCGGTGTCGATGGCAGGATCCTGCTCGCGCGCCGTGCCGATACCCAGCATCAGGGCGGCCTCTGGGAGTTTCCTGGGGGCAAGGTGGAGGCCGATGAGTCGGTCGCCACCGCGCTGTCGCGCGAATTGCAGGAAGAGCTGGGTATCCAGGTCACCGCGGCGCGGCCGCTGATCAAGGTGCAGCACGACTACCCGGACAAGCAGGTGTTGCTGGATGTCTGGGATGTCTCGGCGTTTACCGGCGAGCCTCATGGTGCCGAAGGACAACCGCTGGAGTGGGTGGCCCCGCGGGATTTGCTCAGCTATGAGTTTCCCGCAGCGAACGCGCCCATCGTGGCTGCTGCGCGCTTGCCGTCCGAGTACCTGATCACCCCGGGCGAGCTGGAACCCCCGACGTTGCTGCGCGGCATCCAGAAAGCCATCGCTGGCGGCATCAAGCTGATTCAATTGCGTGCACCCAACGGCTACGACCCTAAATACCGTGATCTGGCGGTGGATGCGGTGGGCCTGTGTGCGGGCAAGGCGCAACTGATGCTCAAGGGGCCATTTGAATGGCTGGGGGATTTCCCAGCAGCCGGTTGGCACATGACTTCGGCGCAGCTGCGCAAGTACGCCAGTAAGGGGCGGCCACTGCCGAAGGATCGCTGGTTGGCAGCCTCGTGCCACAACGCCGAAGAGTTGGCGCTGGCAGAAATGATGGACGTGGATTTTGTCACGCTGTCGCCCGTGCAGCCGACGCAGACGCATCCTGATGCCCAGCCTTTGGGTTGGGAGCAGGCGGCAGAGTTGATCCGTGGGTTCAGCAAGCCGGTGTTTCTGCTGGGCGGGGTAGGGCCTGCTGAGCGGGAACAGGCTTGGGAAGCCGGGGCTCAGGGTGTGGCTGGAATTCGGGCGTTCTGGCCGCAGGTTTGATGCTGTTCTGACGGGCCTCTTCGCGAGCAAGCCCGCTCCCACATTCGATCGGATTCCAACGCTGGAATGCATTCAAATGTGGGAGCGGGCTTGCCTGCGACGGGGCCAACCAGGCGCTAAATAATCATCAGTGTGGCTTCGCCGCTGCCTGCCACAGAATCTCGGCTACCCCCTGGCGCTTGGCGATTATCCTGGCTGCCACAAACAGCAAATCCGACAGCCGATTGATATACGCCAACCCCACCCCCTCCAGCGGCTCAATCGCATTCAGATGCTGACACCGCCGCTCCGCGCTGCGCGCCAGGCTACGGCACACGTGGGCCTGAGCGATCAACGCCGAGCCACCGGGCAAGATAAAGTTTTCCAGCGGCCCGACTTCCTCGTTCCAGCGATCGATCGCTGCTTCCAGCCGATCCACCTCTGCTGCATTCAGCGCCTTGTACACCGGCATGGCCAGTTCACCGCCCAGGTCAAACAGGCGATGTTGGCACGGGCTCAGCACCTCGATCACCTCCTTGAGCGCCGGGTGCTGGCCGCTTTGCTCTTCCAGGCTGGCGAGGAGCAACCCCAACTGGCTGTTGAGCGTATCGACTTCGCCAATCGCCTCCACGCGCGGGTGGTCCTTGGGCACGCGGCGGCCATCGCCGAGGCCGGTCTCGCCCTTGTCGCCAGTGCGGGTGTAGATCTTCGACAGGCGAAAGCCCATGGTCAGTGCTCCAGTTCGGTTAGTTCGTAAGGTGGCAGTTGGCTGCCGGCCAAGGGCAGGCGCAGGGTGAAACAGGTGCCTTGGCCGAGGGTGGAATGCACTTCCATCTGGCCCTTGTGGTTGTTGGTGATGATGAAATATGACACTGACAGCCCGAGCCCGGTGCCCTGGCCGATTTCCTTGGTGGTGAAGAACGGCTCGAAGGTCCGTTTGCGCACGTTTTCGCTCATGCCGATGCCGTTGTCTTCGACCTGAATCTCCGCCCACGGCGGGTTGAGGCGCGTGCGCAGGATGATGCGCCCCGGCTCGCTGTCGTCTTCGCGCAGGTGAATGGCCTGGGCGGCGTTCTTCAGCAGGTTGAGCAGCACTTGTTCCAGCTCGTTGGCCGTGCCGGGTACCGGACCCAGTTGCGGGTCGAACTGGCGGATGATGGCCTGGCCCTTGAAGTCGAAGCCGATGGTCAGGTCGAAGTCGTTGCCGGCAATTTCCACCGCCTGGTCGATCAGCGCCGGTAGATCGCAAGGCGCCATCTGTCGGTTGCTGCGGCGGCTGAAGCTGAGCATGTGGGTGACGATCTTCGCCGCCCGCGCCCCGGCTTGCTGGATGCCGTCGAGCAGTTGCGGCACTTCGCGACTTTGCAGGTAGCGATTGACCCTCTCCAGCTCGATGCCCACCTGTTCGGCATGCTCCAGGTTCTTGGGGAGATCGGATGACAGCCGGCGGCGAATGTTCTGCACGTTGTGCAGGATTGCCCCCAGCGGATTGTTGATTTCGTGGGCCATGCCGGCAGCCAGGCCACCCACGGAAAGCATCTTCTCCGACTGCACCATCATTTCTTCCAGGGACAGGCGCTGGGTGATGTCGTCGATACGGATCACCACGCCGCGCCCGGCACCGCCGGTCAGCGGGTAAAAGGTCAGGGCGTAATGCTTGGGCTCGTCGTCCTTGATCCAGGTGACGCGTTCGATGCGCTCCACCGTGTGTTGTTCGACCGTGGCCTTGATCTGCGGCAGGTACGGCTTGAGCGGTTGGAACGCCAGGTAGATCGGCTGGTTCAAGGCTTCATCCAGGCGCGTACCGGAGAGCGCGCTGGCTTCCTGGTTCCACTGCGTGACGTAGAGCTGCTCGTCCAGGGCGATCAGCGCCGACGGCATCGAGTCGATGATGCTGTTCAGATAATTCTGAAAGCCGGTGAGCTTTTTCTCGATCTTGCTGCGAACCTGGACTTCCAGTTCGAGCTTGCGGTTGGTGTGGCGCGTCTCTTCGGCCAGGCCTTGTGCTTGATCGTAGGCGGCCTGGGAGTCGTCGCGCGCGCGCTTGAGCTGTTGCTCGCGGGCTTCGATGCGCGACAGCATGGTGTTGAAGGCTTCGGCGAGGCTGCCGATTTCATCGTGGTTGCCGCGCCCGGCGCGCAGGGCGTAGTTCTCTTCGCGGGTGACCTGGCGTGAGAGTTCTTCCAGTTCATGGATCGGCCGGGTGATCAGGCGTTTGATTTGCCGGGCGATGACCAGCCACAACAACACACTGAAAATCAGGATGCCCAGGCTGGCCGTCAGCGTGCCGGTATAGAAAGCCACCGGCAGTTCGCTGCTGGCCACCAGCAGCAGATGCCCTGATGGCTGGCCCGCGCGGGGCAGGGTGATGATCTGGTTACTGCGAAATTCAGTGACCCGCCAGGCCTCGATATGCCGGTAGTTGTCCGGCAGGTGCAGGCGGTCGCCGTGTTGCATCTGCGCCAGGCGGTTGCCCTCGCCGTCGTACAGCGCTGCGGCGCGCAACGGCGAATAGCTGGTCAGCTCATTCAGCAGCGCGTCGGCTTTAGCGGGGGATTCGAGGGCTTCGGCGGCGAGGGCCGGGTTGGACACCAGCCGGCCGATGGCCTGCAGGGCCTGGGGCGCCATGCTTTCCTGCGAGATCCAATAGGCGGCGCTGATAAAGGTCAGGTTGGCCACCAGCAATACGGTGGTCAGCAACACCAGCAAGGCGGCGAGCAGTTTCTGCCCGACCGGTAGGTTTTCTAGACGCTGGCGCAGCGGCATCAGGGTTTTCCCAGGTGATAGACAGACGGGCAGGGTAGCGCGTGGCTCAGTCGCGGGGCAATCCGCGTGCAAGCAACTGGTCGACCAGGCGTACCTGCAGTTGTTGCACATGGGGCAGGTTCAACTGGTGACGTGTTGCCGCCTGGCAAGCATAGCCCAACAAAAAGCTGATTTCGGTACGGCGCCCGTTGGCCACGTCCTGGTACATGGAGGAGTAATTCGCGGCGGTGGCCTGGATCACGCGCTCGACTTCGTGCTGCAGGTCCAGCGCGGCAGCCGGTTGGCCGCAGCATTCGAGCAGTTCGCCGAGTTCGGCGCACAAGGTTGCGACTTCACATTGATGGCTCTGCAGTTCGCCGTTGCGGCACTGATACAGCACGGTCAGCGGGTTGATCGCGCAATTGAGCGCCAGTTTGCGCCACAGGCGCGTAAGAATGTCGGTGCTCCATTCGTGGGGGATGCCGGCAGCGTGCAGGTCATCCAGCCACAGCGGCGGGGTCGGCTGGCTCACGTCCCCCAGCCAGGTGTAGCCATGGCCGGCGAACACCACGCGCCAGTCGCCATCGCGGAACGCACCCTCGGTGCTGGAGGCAAAGATGCAGCGCGCCTGGGGCAGTTGCGCGGCCACCGCGTCCTGGCTGCCGAGGCCGTTCTGCAGCAGGATCAGCTCCGCGTCGGGTGCCAGTCGGTGCTGCAGCTGTGCGACGGCGCTCTGGGCGTCGTAGGCCTTGCACGCCACCAGCAGACGATGAATCGGCTCCGGACTTTGGGGCGTTTCTGCGCTGACCGGGTAGGTATGTGCTACGCCGTGTTCCACCAGGGTCAGCCCTTTGCTCGACTGATAGCTCGCCAGGCGTGCTTCATCACGCAGGATCAACCGCACGGGCACGCCGGCGCGCGCCAGTCGGGTGGCCCAGAGTGTGCCCAGGCTGCCGGCGCCGAGAATATGCCAGGTGGTCGACATCAGTTTTTGCTCCGTAGGATCGCTCACAGTGAACGGGACGAAAGAACCGCTATAATGCCCCGGCATTTTAGCTCGGGCGCGCTCCATCTCTACTGAGCCCGCCCCTTATATTGGAGATATGACATGCCTTCGTTCGACGTGGTATCCGAACTGGACAAACACGAAGTCACCAACGCCGTCGAGAACGCCGTCAAGGAGCTGGACCGTCGCTATGACTTGAAAGGCAAGGGCAGCTTCGAATTCAAGGAAAAGGAACTGACCGTCAACCTGACCGCTGAAGCCGATTTCCAGCTGGAAGCGATGATCGAGATCCTCAAGCTGGCCCTGGTCAAGCGCAAGATCGACGTGCAGTGCCTTGAAGTCAAGGACGCCTACGCCTCCGGCAAGCTGATGAAGCAGGAAGCCGTGCTCAAGGAAGGCATCGACAAGGAGCTGGCGAAGAAGATCGTTGCGCATATCAAGGATGCCAAGCTCAAAGTCCAGGCCGCCATTCAGGGCGAGCAGGTACGCGTTACTGGCAAGAAGCGTGATGACTTGCAAGAGGCGATTGCTGCCTTGCGTGCGAAAACCTTCGATATGCCGCTGCAGTTCAATAACTTCCGCGACTGATGGCCCCTTGGGGAACCTGCGGGGGATTTTGACGTCCCACGCCCCAGAACCTGCGCCTACTCTTGAGCCCTCCGGGGCTCAATTGCATTTTGGGCACTCACTACGCCGAACATCCGGTAACCAGGAGAATGTAGATGGATTTGAATGCTGAACTGGATCACTTGATCAAGACCTCGCAGTCTTGGATCCCGATGATTATGGAATACGGCAGCCGCGTGTTGCTGGCCGTGATCACCCTGGCCATCGGCTGGTGGCTGATCAACCGCCTGACCCACCGAGTGGGGCGCTTGCTGGCCATCCGTAACGCCGACCTGGCCTTGCAGCACTTCATCACCAGCCTGGCGAACATTGCGCTGAAGGTGATGCTGATTGTCAGCGTGGCTTCGATGATCGGCGTAGCGACCACCTCGTTCGTCGCCGCGATTGGTGCCGCTACCCTGGCCATCGGCCTGGCATTGCAAGGCAGCCTGGCGAACTTTGCCGGCGGCGTGCTGATCCTGTTGTTCCGCCCGTTCCGCATTGGTGACTGGATCGAAGCCCAAGGGACCTCGGGTACCGTCGACAGCATCCAGATCTTCCACACGGTGCTGCGGACCGGCGACAACAAGACGGTGATCGTCCCGAACGGCATCCTGTCCAACGGCATCATCACCAACACCAACCGTCAGCCAACCCGCAAGGTGGTGTTCGACGTGGGTGTGGACTATGACGCCGACCTGCAGAAAGCCCGTGAAGTGTTGCTGGAGCTGGCAAAAGATCCACGCGTACTGGCGGATCCGGCGGCGGCGGCCGTGGTGTCGACCCTGGGTGACAGCTCGATCACCGTGTCCCTGCGTTGCTGGACCAAGACCGCGGATTATTGGGACGTGGTGTTTATGCTTAATGAAATGGCACGCGACCGTTTGAAGGCGGCGAATATTGATATTCCGTTTCCACAGCGAGTTATTCGCGTGATGCAGGAAACGCAGACGAAGTAAGAGGGGGGGTTAACTTGGCCGAAAGGTCAGGTTAAACGTGTCAGCGTAATCTCGTTAGTTAGCTTGCTAGTTATTTGGTCGCTGTAACTGAACTGAAATAAAAAAGCCGCTCCCTTGCAAAGCAGGGGAGCGGCTTTTTTAGTTTAAGGCCGAAGCCTTAAGTCATCGTTGTAATTAAACCGACAATTACAAGATGTTCAGCGGGTATTGCGCGATCAGACGCAGTTCGTCGATCGAAGGCGAGCCGTAGTACACACCATCGCCGGAGCGATAAGTGGCTTGACGCAGACGCAAGCTCAGGTCTTTGGCTGGACCATTCTGGATCACGTATTTGGCTTCGATGTCGCGTTCCCACTCTTTGCCGTTCGAGGTGGTGGCGGTGTTGGCGCCGCTACCGGTTACGTAACGAGTCATGAAGCTCAGGCCAGGAATGCCGAAGGTTGCCATGTTGATGTCGTAACGCGCCTGGTAGGACTTCTCGCCTTCGGCGTTGAAGTCGGAACGAGCGATGGAGTTGGCCAGGAACACAGTGCCGCCGCCATCTACGCCGTAGCCGTAGTCGCCGTCGCCGGTGACTTTTTGGGCTGCCAGGGTGAAGGTGTGTGCACCGATGGTGTACGCACCCTGCAGGCTGAACGCGCGGTTGTCGAGCTTGGTGCGTTCTGCGAACGGCAGAGCGCTGTCCTTGTAAGCACGTTGCAGGCCTTCGCCCTCGCTCTTGGTGTCGTAGATGTTGAAGTCCAAGGCGAACGATTGGTCGTTGCTCAGGGCGTGGGTCCAGTTCAGGTTGCTGTAGTACTTACGGAAGTAATCTTCGGTTTTCGCGTAGTACAGGCTACCGGTGAACTCAGGAGTGAAAGAGTACACGCCGCCGACGAAGTCGGTTTTGGTCAGGCCCAGGCTGTCATGGTAGGTCTGGTTCTGAGCGATGCTGGAAGTGAAGTGACCGCCTTCCAGCTTCAGGCCCTTGATTTCGTTGCTGGTGATCGAGATACCTTGTGGCAGCTCTGGCAGCAAGCGGCTGTCGTCAGACGCGAATACAGGGGCTGTGGTGTACTGGTCACCGATTTTCAGGACAGTATCGGAGATACGGAATTTAACCGCGCCGCCGCCTTTGGAGTAGTCGTCTTGCGAGCGACCATCGGAACCGGTTGGGAACAGACCAGTGCCTGCGCGGCCTTTGCCGCTGTCGAGCTTGACGCCCAACAGGCCAATCACGTCAACACCGACACCGATGGTGCCTTGGGTGAAGCCCGATTGGTACAGGGCATTGAAGCCCAGGCCGGATTCTTCAGCGCGGCTCTGGGAGCCTGGGCCCGACGGGTTGTTGCGGAAGTCACGGCTGAAATACAGCGCGCGAGTATTAATGCTGAAAGTGCTGTCTTCAACAAAACCCTTGGCGTCGTCCTGGGAAGAGGCCATTGCGAACTGCGAGGTGCCTGCTGAAACAGCCAGGGCGATCATGCTCCACTTCATCACGCGCATCGTGATTTGCTCCTTTGGTTTAGGAAGAGTACTGCCGTCCCACCTGTATTTTTATCTGGGCGGCTCTTTCTTTTTTGTGTCGGCGCAAAGTTATATCACGCAGACTCTATTGACGATACTTGCCCATCTATCCTTTCAGCTTCTTTACGAGGCTGTCGTAAATTGCTATCTCCGTGTCGCAAATTCACAGTCCACCTGTAACCGGACTGACAACTTCAATACTGTTTTCAAACCCGTTTCAAAGTTTGAAGTCTTCCTTGATGCGTATTGAAACGCTTGTGTTTTTATCGCGAAACACCTGCTTCCAAACGGGTGCCGTTGCCGACGATGTGGGTGTGAATGCAACAAGCGTGCACAAAGCGGTAACCGAATGTCATTTTTTCGTGAAAAACGTTACGGCCGTGTAAAAACCGCATAAGCACGGGCTTTTTACGTCGTTTTGTTTGGCCTTGACGCTTTGGTGTCACACCTGTGAGAAGGCCCAAAAACAACCGGTCCGGGCAAAACGTTACCGGTTCACCCCCATGAGTGGGTAATCGGCGGATCCCTTTGATGCACAAGTGGGTCATTTTGGTGCATCCCGCTCAGGCCCGGATTAGCGTAGCTCAAATATTTGGCTGCCTCGAAAGGGTGCGTCTTTTTCTCCACTTGCATCGCGGCTCGCCGCATTCGCCGTGAAGCCTTGAGCATTCGAAGGTATGCTGGGCGTCTGAAATCGACCTGCAAAAACGGAGTGCCCGCGTGTTCGCCTTAGATCAACGCCTGCAACAAGACACACTGGCCATTGGGGACTTCCCGCTCTGCCGCCTGCTGCTGTCCAATGATTCCAACTACCCGTGGTTCATCCTGGTGCCACGCATCAACGGTATCAGTGAAGTGTTTCAACTGGATGTCGCCGACCAGCAGCGTCTATGGCAGGAAACCACGGCGTTGGCGCAGTTGCTCAATGAGGGCTTGAACGCCGATAAGATGAACATCGGCGCCCTCGGCAATGTGGTCAGCCAGTTGCACGTGCATGTGATCGTGCGCAAACGCGATGATGCCGCCTGGCCTGCGCCGGTATGGGGCAAGCATCCGGCGCAGCCTTATACTGCAGAGCAGGTCGCCGCTATCCGCACCCGCCTGCGCGAGCTGTTGCCCGCCGACTTCATCTTTACCCAGGGCTGAACCATGGACCTGCAAGACCGCGTCACCGACCTGGAAAGCCGCCTGGCCTTCCAGGACGACACCATCGAGACCCTCAATGACATCCTCGTCACCCAGCAGCGGGCCGTCGAACGCCTGCAGTTGCAGATGACCGCGCTGCTCAAGCGCCAGGAAGAAATGGGCGGGCAGTTCGAAACCTCGGAAGAAGAAGCGCCGCCGCCTCACTACTAAATAGCCGGCAATAAAAAACCGCGATCCAGTCAACGCTGGATCGCGGTTTTTTTTGCTGCGAAGGCTGGAATCAGCGACGCGGCAGGGCAGCGATCACGTCTTCGGCTTGCAGGCCTTTATCGCGATTCATCACGGAGAACTCCACGCGCTGGCCTTCCACCAGGACGCGATGGCCTTCACCGCGAATAGCCCGGAAGTGGACGAAGATATCGTCGCCCGAATCGCGGGAAATAAAGCCGAAGCCTTTGGACGTGTTGAACCACTTGACGGTACCGGTATCCCGATTGGTCATGTCATAAGTTTGCGACGCGGCCGCCGGGGACGAACGGTAGAAGCTGATGGCCAGGTGAAGAACGATGGCGACCACAGCAATCACCAGGCTGAGCAGGATGGCCGGGTGGCCGCCCACTTCAGGCATAGGTGCCAGGAGGGTGAGGGTTTGTACGACAACGGTCAGAACCAGCAGCGCGCTGACCAGGTTTTGCAGTTGATGACGAGTGCCTTTGTTCCAGTAAGGGATCACCGGTGCCAGCGTCAGGTTAAGAAGGCCGAACAAGGCCAGGTACAGAGCGTCGTGTTGTTCCAGGTAGGGAGGGCTTCCCTGTTGCAAGCTCGGTATAAAGGACAGCAGCAAAGCTGCAACGCCCGTTAGCAGGTGGACGATTTTCAACATTTTGATTAACTCACGTTAAGACGGATCACAAGGAAGAGCTGACTGGCACGGTTCGCTTCTGAACAATGGGAGGCGTTGGGCACGTGCGCGGGTATCAGCCTATGCCGGCTGCCGCGGAAATTAACGGCAGCGACACGCCGCCTATTTAACAGCAAAGGCTGTGCCTACTCAAATCAAGCATTTCCGGGTGTTGCAAGGGGCACGGCATTTCTGCGTCAAACGCTTGTCCTAGACAGGTGCAGGGTTTTCGAGCGGCGTGGAGGGAAGTTTTCCCGTTGCGTGTGAAGGCTTGCGCAGCACCGGCTGGCAGGTTACGCAGGGGCGATTTGCCGCACCTCACCTGGGCGTGTCGGGCTGCGCACCACCGGTACTCTTGCTAGAGTGGAGCTGCACCTGATCAATGAATGCTTGTCAATTGAAGGGGATAAACATGGCAATCGATATCGGTATCAGTGAAGAAGATCGTAAATCCATCGTCGACGGGCTTTCGCGACTGCTTTCCGATACCTATGTACTGTACCTGAAGACCCACAACTTCCATTGGAACGTCACGGGGCCGATGTTCCGTACGCTGCACTTGATGTTCGAAGAGCAGTACAACGAGCTGGCGCTGGCGGTGGACTCCATTGCCGAGCGTATCCGTGCCCTGGGCTTCCCGGCGCCGGGCGCCTATTCGATCTACGCGCGCCTGTCTTCGATCAAGGAAGAAGAAGGTGTGCCCAGTGCCGAAGAGATGATCAAGCAACTGGTGGCGGGTCAGGAAGCGGTCACGCGCACCGCGCGCGGTATCTTCCCGTTGCTGGACAAAGTCAGCGATGAACCGACTGCCGATCTGTTGACCCAGCGTATGCAGGTTCACGAAAAAACCGCGTGGATGCTGCGTTCCCTGCTCGAAAACCAGTAAACACCCGCCTTGAGTGGCGCCGTCCTGGCGCCGCTCGCTTGTTTCCGTGCATTTCCTGGCGTTGTCCTACGTCGATCAACTCCGCGTCTTCTGGCTGCCTGTCTCTGCCTGCTGTTTTATAGGGCCACTGCCCAATGGGAGAACCCGTGGGCTGCTGTTTGGCAATGGAGTGTCAGGTGTATGTCACGTGGAGTGGGTAACGGAGTAATGGAAACCGGTGGTTTTCACAGGATAACGATCGACCCCTTTGCGAAGGGGTTTGATATGGGGCTGGCCAAGCCATTGTCGCGGTCGGTGCGCCTCAATGGGTTTTCCACTTGCCTGCGACTTGAGCAGGTGTATTGGAACATCCTGGCGGAAATAGCCAGGATCAACGCCTGCTCGGTCAGTGCGTTGCTGTCTTATGTCGATCGGGAAGTGCACTTGCGCCATGGCGGGGTGAAGAACTTCAGCGGGTTGGTCAGGGTGGTGTGTGTCGTTCACGCCTTGAAAGACCGGGTGAGTACGCCGAACCCTGAGTAATCGGCCGGCGCCGGGGCTGGCCTGCCGTCGAGGTGGGCAGGGCCCTGGTCAGAAAGCCGGCTGCGCTGCCTCGATTTACCAGATATAATCCCGCGCTTTGCTGCGCATGCCGGGGCTTTATCCCTGGGGCAGGCGTGGCGCAGTAACGTTCTGATCGCCGAGACATCTCCATGCCCATGTACGACTATCAATGTGCTTCCTGTGGTCATCAGTTGGAAGCCATTCAGAAGATCAGCGCCGCGCCGCTGGTCGATTGCCCGGCCTGCAAGGCGCCAGAGCTCAAGAAGATGTTGTCCATGCCGGGCTTCCGCCTGAGCGGCAGCGGCTGGTACGAGACTGATTTCAAGACCGGCTCGAAGAAGAATCTGGCCGGCGGCGACAAAGCAGACTGAGTTGAACTCCATGCGCAGGCTCCTGCATTATCCGTCCCCTGCTTAAATGTACGGTGACGAGGCAGGCCTCCACCGAATTTCGAATTACGAGAAGTGAAACCACTACCATGATGCGCAGCCACTATTGCGGCCAACTGAACGAGACCCTGGATGGTCAGGAAATCACCCTTTGCGGATGGGTTCACCGTCGCCGCGACCACGGCGGGGTGATCTTCCTCGATATCCGTGATCGTGATGGTCTGGCCCAGGTGGTGTTCGACCCGGACCGCGCCGAGAGCTTCGCCGCCGCCGACCGCGTGCGCAGCGAGTACGTCGTCAAGATCACTGGCAAGGTTCGCCTGCGTCCGGCCGGTGCCGTGAACGCGAACATGGCCTCCGGCGCAATCGAAGTGCTGGGCTACGAGCTGGAAGTGCTGAACGAGTCGGAAACCCCGCCGTTCCCACTCAACGAATACTCCGACGTCGGCGAAGAAACCCGCCTGCGCTACCGCTTCCTGGACCTGCGTCGTCCGGAAATGGCCGAGAAGCTGCGCCTGCGTTCGCGCATGACCACCAGCATCCGCCGCTTCCTCGACGAAAACGGCTTCCTTGACGTCGAAACGCCAATCCTGACCCGGGCTACCCCGGAAGGTGCGCGTGACTACCTGGTGCCGAGCCGTACCCACGCGGGTTCGTTCTTCGCCCTGCCGCAATCGCCACAGCTGTTCAAGCAACTGCTGATGGTCGCCGGCTTCGACCGCTACTACCAGATCGCCAAGTGCTTCCGTGACGAAGACCTGCGCGCCGACCGCCAGCCGGAATTCACCCAGATCGACATCGAGACCAGCTTCCTCGATGAGAAAGAGATCATGGGCTTGACCGAGCAAATGATCCGCAACCTGTTCAAGGAAGTGCTGGACCTGGAGTTCGGCGAGTTCCCGCACATGACCTTCGAAGAAGCCATGCGCCGCTACGGTTCCGACAAGCCCGACCTGCGTATCCCGCTGGAACTGGTGGACGTTGCCGACCAGCTCAAGGAAGTCGACTTCAAGGTGTTCAGCGGCCCGGCCAACGACCCTAAATGCCGTATCGCCGCCCTGCGCGTGCCTGGCGGCGCGAGCATGCCGCGCAAGCAGATCGACGACTACACCAAGTTCGTCGGCATCTACGGCGCCAAGGGCCTGGCGTACATCAAGGTCAACGAGCGCGCCAATGGCGTTGACGGCCTGCAATCGCCGATCGTGAAAAACATTCCGCTGGACAACCTGAACGCGATCCTCGATCGCGTCGGCGCGGTCGACGGCGACATCGTGTTCTTCGGTGCCGACAAAGCCAAGATCGTCAGCGAAGCCCTGGGCGCGCTGCGGATCAAGCTGGGCCACGACCTGGACCTGCTGACCTGCAAGTGGGCACCGATGTGGGTTGTCGACTTCCCGATGTTCGAAGAGAACGACGACGGCAGCTTCAGCGCCTTGCACCACCCGTTCACTGCGCCGAAGTGCTCGCCTGAAGAGTTGGAGGCCAACCCGGCAGGCGCGTTGTCGCGCGCTTACGACATGGTGTTGAACGGCACCGAGCTGGGTGGCGGTTCGATCCGTATCCACCGCAAAGAGATGCAGCAAGCGGTGTTCCGCCTGTTGGGTATCAACGAAGCGGAACAGGAAGAGAAATTCGGCTTCCTGCTCGACGCCCTGAAATACGGCGCGCCGCCGCACGGTGGCCTGGCCTTCGGCCTGGACCGCCTGGTGATGCTGATGACCGGCGCCCAGTCGATCCGTGAAGTGATTGCCTTCCCGAAAACCCAGAGTGCTGCGGACGTCATGACCCAGGCTCCAGGTGTGGTGGATGCCAAGGCTCTGCGCGAATTGCACATCCGTCTGCGCGAGACGCCGAAGGCTGAGTAAGGCCGCTGCGTGAAAGCGCACTGAGGTTTACGCAGTCTAAAAAGGCGCATCTTCGGATGCGCCTTTGCGTTACAAGGGTTGTATCCCACCTGGGGTGGGGTTGATAAGGTTTCTACAGAATTTCGGAGTTGTGTTATGGCTGGCCATTCCAAGTGGGCGAACATCAAGCACCGCAAAGAGCGTCAGGATGCCAAGAAAGGCAAGATCTTCACCAAGTGGATCCGCGAGCTGACCGTCGCTGCCCGCCAGGGCGGCGGTGACCCAGGTTCCAACCCGCGCCTGCGCCTGGCGCTGGACAAGGCGCTGGGCGCCAACATGAGCCGCGACATCATTGATCGTGCGGTGGCCCGTGGCGCCGGTGCAGCCGATACCGACGACATGGTCGAGCTGACCTACGAAGGCTACGGCCCGGGCGGCGTGGCGGTCATGGTCGAGTGCATGACCGACAACCGCAACCGGACTGCTGCTGCCGTGCGCCATGCGTTCAGCAAGTGCGGCGGCAACCTGGGCACTGACGGCTCGGTGGCCTACCTGTTCGAGCGCAAGGGGCAGATCTCCTTCGCGCCAGGTGTGGACGAAGATGCGTTGATCGAGGCTGCCATGGAGGCGGATGCCGACGACGTGGTGAGCAACGAAGACGGCTCCATCGACGTGTTCACCTCCTTTGCTGGCTTCTATGCCGTGCGTAACGCGCTGGAAGCTGCTGGCTTCAAGGGCACCGACGCGGAAATCGTGATGTTGCCGACCACCAGCGCCGAGCTGGACCTGGACGGCGCGCAGAAAGTGTTGAAGCTGCTGGATATGCTCGAAGACCTGGATGACGTGCAGAACGTGTACTCCAACGCCGACATCCCTGAATCTGTAGCCGAACAGCTCTCTTAAGATCCAAGACAATCCAGTGTAGGCGCTGGCTTGCCTGCGAAAGCATCACCGCGGTGCCACTGACACACCGAGGCGCGCGCATCGCAGGCAAGCCAGCGCCCACAGGGTTCTATGCTGTTACACACGATGTGTGCCTGGCACATACCGCTGTAAATCCAACCCGCAGGCGTTATGACTTTAATCCTAGGTATCGACCCCGGCTCGCGCATCACCGGTTTTGGCGTGGTGCAGCAGACGCCACGTGGCTGCATCTACGTTGCATCGGGGTGCATTCGTACCGGTGCGGGCGAGCTGGCCGAGCGCTTGCAGATCGTCTATCGCGGCGTGCGTGAAGTGATCCAGACCTATGGGCCGGTGACCATGGGCATCGAAAAGGTCTTCATGGCCAAGAATGCCGACTCGGCCCTCAAGCTCGGCCAGGCCCGGGGCGCCGCCATCGTGGCCGGTGCGGAGGAGGGCATGGAAATCGCCGAATACACCGCGACCCAGGTCAAGCAGGCCGTGGTGGGTACCGGTGCGGCCAATAAAGAGCAGGTGCAGATGATGGTCATGCACATGCTCAAGCTCACCGCCAAGCCGCAGATCGACGCGTCGGACGCCCTGGCTATTGCGATTTGCCACGCGCATACCCGTTCCAGCCTGCTGCCCCACGGCCTCGGTACGGCACGCAGTCGTGGCGGGCGCCTGCGTCTCTGATAGCATCAGCGCAATCGTTATTTCCGGTCAGGCCATGCTCTGACCCCAAGCTTTAAGGATCTGAACCGTGATTGGACGCTTGCGCGGCACCCTGGCTGAAAAACAGCCGCCGCACCTGATTCTGGATGTAAACGGGCTGGGGTATGAGCTGGAAGTGCCCATGACCACCCTGTATCGCCTACCGTCGGTCGGTGAGCCGCTGACGCTGCACACCCATCTGGTGGTACGCGAAGACGCGCAACTACTCTATGGTTTCATCGGCAAGCGCGACCGCGATTTCTTCCGCGAGCTGATTCGCCTCAATGGCGTGGGACCGAAACTGGCCCTGGCATTGATGTCGAGCCTGGAAGTGGATGAGCTGGTGCGTGCCGTTTCAGCCCAGGACACCTCGGCGCTGACCAAGGTCCCGGGGGTCGGCAAGAAGACGGCCGAGCGCCTGCTGGTGGAGCTCAAGGACCGCTTTAAAGCCTGGGAAGTGGTGCCGAGCATGTTTGCCCTGGTGCCGAACCAACCGGATATGCCGGCGGGCCAGGTCGCCAGCGCCGAAAGTGATGCGGTCAGCGCACTGATTTCCCTGGGCTACAAGCCGCAGGAAGCCAGCAAGGCCGTATCGGCCATCAAGGACAAGAACCTGAGCAGTGAAGACATGATCCGCCGCGCCCTGAAGGGAATGATTTAAGTGATTGAAGCTGATCGTCTGATCGCGGCCACTGGCCCCCGTGACCGTGAAGAAATCCAGGACCGCGCCATCCGCCCCCTGAGCCTGGCCGACTATATCGGCCAGCCCACCGTGCGCGAGCAGATGGAGCTGTTCATCCAGGCAGCGCGCGGGCGCAGCGAGTCCCTGGACCACACCTTGATCTTCGGCCCGCCGGGGCTTGGCAAGACCACCCTGGCCAACATCATTGCCCAGGAAATGGGCGTGTCGATCAAGTCCACCTCCGGCCCGGTGCTGGAGCGCCCAGGCGACCTGGCGGCATTGCTGACCAATCTTGAGCCCCACGATGTGCTGTTCATCGACGAGATTCACCGGCTGTCGCCGATCGTCGAGGAAGTGCTGTACCCCGCGATGGAGGACTTCCAGCTCGACATCATGATCGGCGAAGGCCCGGCAGCTCGCTCGATCAAGCTCGACCTGCCGCCGTTCACACTGGTCGGCGCGACCACCCGTGCCGGGATGCTGACCAACCCGCTGCGAGACCGTTTCGGCATTGTTCAACGTCTGGAGTTCTATAGCACCGCAGACCTGGCGACCATTGTCAGCCGTTCGGCGAGCATTCTCGGCCTGCCGCTGGACCCGGAAGGCGCGTTTGAAATCGCCCGCAGGGCCCGCGGCACGCCACGGATCGCCAACCGCCTGCTGCGCCGCGTGCGTGACTTTGCCGAAGTGCGTGCCAAGGGGCATATCACCAAGGCCGTTGCCGACCTGGCCTTGAACCTGCTGGATGTGGACGAGCATGGCTTCGATCACCAGGACCGGCGTCTACTCTTGACCATGATCGAGAAGTTCGACGGTGGCCCGGTGGGGGTCGACAGCCTGGCGGCGGCCATCAGTGAAGAGCGCCACACCATCGAGGATGTGCTGGAGCCGTACCTGATCCAGCAGGGCTACATCATGCGTACGCCGAGGGGCCGGGTGGTGACGCGGCATGCGTATCTGCACTTCGGGTTAAACATTCCGTCACGATTGGGTGAGATGCCTGTGGTAGACGAATTCCTCGATGCAGTGGACGATTAAAAGCTTCACGCAAGTCGATTTATTCGATGTTTGTGCTGTCCTAGTGGCTGGCGTCGTCATTCAGTCACTGGAAATGTTTCGGTGGATGAAAAAACAGTTGCCCAGCCGGATTGGCAACCTGAGGAGTAAGCACTAGAGTATGCGCGCGCAAAACGGGGATCAGTCGTTCGCACATCGCTGTCGCGTTTATTACGAGGACACCGATGCTGGCGGCATCGTGTATTACGTCAATTACCTCAAGTTCATGGAGCGGGCTCGAACCGAGCGGCTACGGGAGCTGGGCTTTGCCCAATCCGAGCTGGCAGGGGAGGACCTGTTGTTCGTCGTGCATTCCAGCGAGGCGCGGTATCACGCGCCGGCGCGGTTGGACGATGAACTGCTGGTCAGCGCTGAAGTAATCGAATTGAACCGTGCCAGCCTGCGTTTCAAGCAACAGGTCAGGCGGGCAACGGATGCAACGCTGCTCTGTGAGGGGCAGTTCCTGGTGGCGTGTGTGCGCACCAACAGTTTGAAACCTCGGGCCATTCCCGAAACTCTACGTGCGGCCTTTGCCGCCGTGAGCGGCGCGGGTAAACAATCAAAGCAGGAGATTTAGCGTGGAACCTACCGTCGTCGACCATTCCTCCATGTGGAGCCTGGTCAGCAATGCCAGTGTTGTGGTTCAACTGGTCATGCTGACCCTGGTAGCCGCATCGGTTACCTCTTGGGTCATGATTTTTCAGCGCAGCAACCTGCTGCGCGCCGGTCGACGTGCCCTGGAGAGCTTCGAAGAGCGCTTCTGGTCGGGTATCGACCTGTCCAAGCTGTACCGCCAGGCCGGCAGCAACCCGGACCCGGATTCGGGCGTGGAGCAGATCTTCCGTGCCGGTTTCAAGGAGTTCTCGCGCCTGCGCCAGCAGCCGGGTGTTGATCCGGAAGCCGTGATGGAAGGCGTGGCCCGTGCCATGCGCGTGGCCATCTCCCGTGAAGAAGAGAAGCTGGAGCAGAGCCTGCCGTTCCTCGCCACCGTTGGTTCGGTCAGCCCGTACATCGGCCTGTTCGGTACCGTGTGGGGGATCATGAACTCCTTCCGCGGCCTGGCCCAGGCCCAGCAAGCGACCCTGGCCACCGTGGCCCCAGGTATTGCCGAAGCCCTGATCGCCACCGCGATCGGCCTGTTCGCCGCTATCCCCGCAGTAATCGCCTACAACCGCTTTGCTGCCACCAGCGAAACGTTGATCGGCCGTTACTACACCTTCGCCGATGAATTCCAGGCGATCCTGCACCGTAAAGTGCACACCAGCGAAGAATAAGCAGGTAATTCCCAATGGCTTTAATCGCTCGAGCTCGCAAAAAGCGCAAGCCGGTCGCCGAGATGAACGTAGTGCCCTACATCGACGTGATGCTGGTGCTGCTGGTCATCTTCATGGTGACCGCGCCGATGCTCAACCAGGGCGTGAAGGTTGATCTGCCCAAGGTTTCCAGTGAAGCCTTGCCGCAAGACAACAACACACAGGTCCTGACCATTTCGATCAAGGCTGACAAGACCTATTACTGGAACCTTGGCAGCGAAGTCGACACTCAGAAACAGCAAGACAAGGCCTTGACCCTGCCGGCGATGACCGATGCGGTGACCAAGATCATTCGCTCCGGCAACGAAGGCGGCAAGCACACCCAGGTGTTCATCCGGGGTGACAAGTCGGTCGACTACGGCTCTGTCATGGGCGCCATGGGCGGGCTGCAGAAGGCCGGCGTCGGTAACGTTGGCTTGATTACCGAGGCGCCCTGATGCAGCAACAGCGAGAGCCGTCCGCCTCGGAAAGCTTCTTCTGGCCTAGCGTCTGGGCAATTGCCCTGCACGTCCTGGTGTTTGGCATGCTGTTCGTCAGCTTTGCCATGACCCCGGATCTGCCGCCAGCCAAGCCGATCGTGCAGGCGACCCTGTATCAGCTGAAATCGAAAAGCCAGGCCACCACCCAGACCAATCAGAAGATTGCGGGTGAGGCCCAGAAGTCGGCTGCGCGCCAGACTGAAGTCGAACAGATGGAACAGAAGAAGGTCGAGCAGGAAGCGGTGAAGGCTGCTGCGGAACAAAAGAAAGAAGAGGCGGCTCAAAAGGCCGAGGAATCGAAAAAGGCTGACGAAGCGAAGAAGGCCGACGAGGCGAAAAAGGCTGATGAAGCCAAGAAAGCCGAGAAAGCTGCCGACGCGAAAAAGGCCGAAGAGAAACAATTGGCTGATATAGCCAAGAAGAAAGCCGAAGACGAAGCGAAGAAAGCTGCCGAAGAAGAGGCCAAGAAAAAGGCCGCTGAAGACGCCAAGAAAAAGATAGTCGAAGACGCGAAGAAGAAAGCCGCCGAAGACGCCAAGAAAAAAGCTGAAGCAGACGAGGCGAAGAAGAAAATCGCCGACGACGCGAAGAAGAAAGCTGCCGCCGATGCCACCAAGAAAAAGGCCCAGGAAGCAGCGCGTAAATCCGCCGAAGAGAAAAAGGCCCAGGCCTTGGCAGATTTGCTCTCCGACACGCCGCAGCGTCAGCAAGCCTTGGCCGATGAGCGTGGCGATGAAGTCGCGGGCAGTTTCGACGACCTGATTCGGGCACGCGCAGCAGAAGGCTGGACCCGTCCACCTTCGGCACGCAAAGGCATGACAGTAGTGCTGCAGATCGGCATGTTGCCGGACGGTACGGTGACTTCGGTCAGCGTGGCCAAGTCCAGTGGTGACGGTTCGTTCGACAGTTCGGCGGTTGCCGCGGTCAAGAACATTGGCCGGTTGACCGAGATGCAGGGAATGAAACCAAGCGACTTCGCTCCCTATCGTTCATTCAAGATGACATTCACACCTGAGGATCTAGCCTTGTGAGAAACCTTCTTCGAGGAATGCTTGTCGTTATTTGCTGTATGGCAGGGATAGCGGCGGCGGATGAAAAGAACATCCTGGTCACCAGCGGTAGCGATCGGGCCACCCCGATCGCAGTCGTACCGTTCGGTTGGCAGGGCGGCAGCGTGCTGCCGGACGACATGGCCCAGATCGTCAGCGATGACCTGCGCAATTCCGGTTACTACGCGCCGATTCCGAAAGGCAACATGATCAGCCAGCCTACCCAGGCCAGCGAAGTCATCTTCCGTGACTGGAAAGCCGTCGGCGCCCAGTACCTGATGGTCGGCAACATCGTTCCGGCGGGTGGTCGCCTGCAGATCCAGTACACGTTGTTCAACGTGGCCACTGAGCAGCAGGTCTTGACCGGCAGCGTTTCGGGGACTGCCGAACAGCTGCGCGACATGGCCCACTACATCTCGGACCAGTCGTTTGAAAAACTCACCGGCATCAAGGGGGCGTTCTCGACGCGCCTGTTGTATGTCACGGCTGAGCGTTTCTCCGTAGACAACACTCGTTACACTTTGCAGCGCTCGGACTATGACGGTGCACGCGCCGTGACCCTGCTGCAATCGCGTGAGCCTATCCTGTCGCCGCGTTTCGCGCCGGATGGCAAGCGTATCGCCTACGTGTCTTTCGAGCAGAAGCGTCCGCGTATCTTCGTCCAGCACATTGATACTGGCCGTCGTGAGCAGATCACCAACTTCGAAGGCCTCAACGGTGCACCGGCCTGGTCGCCGGATGGTTCGCGCCTGGCGTTCGTGCTGTCCAAGGACGGCAACCCGGATATCTACGTGATGAACATGGCTTCGCGCCAGATCACTCGCGCAACCAGCGGCCCGGGTATCAATACCGAACCGTTCTGGGGCAAGGATGGTTCAACCATCTACTTCACCTCTGACCGCGGCGGCAAGCCTCAGGTCTACAAGGCGAACGTGAATGGTGGTGGTGCAGAGCGTGTTACTTTTATCGGTAACTACAACGCCAATCCGAAGCTTTCGGCTGATGAAAAGACGTTGGTGATGATTCACCGTCAGGATGGTTTCACTAATTTCCGGGTTGCGGCCCAGGATTTGCAGCGTGGAACCGTAAAAATCCTCACGGATACCAACCTTGATGAGTCAGCTACTGTTGCGCCCAACGGCACCATGGTAATCTACGCCACCCGCCAGCAGGGCCGGGGAGTCTTGATGCTCGTGTCCATTAATGGACGCGTAAGGCTCCCGCTTCCTACCGCTCAAGGCGAAGTCAGAGAACCGTCCTGGTCCCCTTACCTGAACTGACGCGGCGCTACAAAAAGAAGTACTTAACACACTGGGGTTCATTAGGAGTTTCACGATGGAAATGCTGAAGTTTGGTAAGTTTGCTGCTCTGGCTCTGGCTCTGTCCGTAGCCGTTGGTTGCTCGTCTAAAGGCGGCGACAATGCCGGTGAAGGCGCAGCTGTTGATCCAAACGCTGGTTACGGCGCTAACACTGGTGCAGTTGACGGCTCCCTGAGCGAAGAAGCTGCTCTGCGCGCTATCACCACTTTCTACTTCGAATACGACAGTTCGGACCTGAAGCCAGAAGCCATGCGCGCTCTGGACGTTCACGCGAAGGACCTGAAAGCTAACGGCGCTCGCGTTGTTCTGGAAGGTAACACCGACGAACGTGGTACTCGTGAGTACAACATGGCACTGGGCGAGCGTCGTGCGAAAGCCGTTCAGCGCTACCTGGTACTGCAAGGTGTTGCTCCAGGCCAACTGGAACTGGTTTCCTACGGTAAAGAGCGTCCAGTTGCTACTGGCCACGACGAGCAGTCCTGGGCTCAAAACCGTCGCGTCGAACTGCGTAAGTAATTCGTCATGCGAACGTGCCGTCGTGCTCTAACTGTATTGGCTCTCAGCCTCGCCCCGCTTGCGGTGTGGGCTGCGGTTCCTGTGGAAGATAGCAACTCTGGCTATAACAATAGCGGGAGCAGCTATCCGCCAGCAGGTTATGGCACGAACGGCGCCTATGCGGGGGGAGCGGCTACGTCCGCTCCCTCGGCACAGGGCGAACTGTTCAACCAGCTGCAACGCATGCAGGATCAATTGTCGCAGCAGCAAGGCACGATTGAAGTACTGCAAAATCAAGTGAACCAGCTGAAGCAAGAAGGCCTGGAGCGTTACCAGGATCTTGACCGACGTATAGGAGCCGGCGTTACACCTGCCGCTACTCCTGATAATTCTTCTACCGGTGGCGCGCCAAGCGCTGCTGCCGGTGGTGCAGCAGCAGGGGCTGCGGCTGCCGCCCCTGCCGCCAGCAGCGAACCGGGTGATCCGGCCAAGGAAAAGCTGTATTACGATGCCGCTTTCGACCTGATCAAAGCCAAGGATTTCGATAAGGCCAGCCAGGCCTTTAGCGCATTCCTGCGCAAGTACCCGAACAGCCAGTACGCGGGCAATGCCCAATACTGGTTGGGTGAGGTCAACCTGGCCAAGGGTGATCTGCAGGGCGCCGGCCAGGCATTTGCCAAGGTCAGCCAACTGTACCCCAAGCACGCCAAGGTGCCTGATTCGCTGTACAAACTCGCCGACGTAGAACGCCGCCTGGGTCATACCGACAAGGTCAAAGGCATTCTGCAGCAGGTTGTCGCCCAGTATCCGGGGACTTCCGCTGCCCAGTTGGCGCAACGGGATTTGCAACGCTTGTAAGCGATGCTGTCCGTTTAGAAGAAACCCGCGCCTGTCGCGGGTTTTTTCGTTAGAATCCACGCCCTTTTATGAAACACGCTTTTTGGGGTCTACGCGTTGGCGGGGTCCCTTGAAGTGCCTGACGGAGGCGGACAGCCTGTTTAGCTGTTACGCCCGTGGCGACTATGCAAGACACATTACGTATCACCGAAGTTTTTTACTCGTTGCAGGGTGAAACGCGCACCGCTGGCCTGCCCACAGTCTTTGTGCGGCTGACCGGTTGCCCGTTGCGTTGCCAATACTGTGACAGCGCCTACGCCTTCAGTGGCGGTACGGTGCGCACCCTCGAAGACATCCTTGAGCAGGTTGCCGGTTACCGGCCGCGCTACGTCTGCGTGACGGGCGGCGAACCGCTGGCGCAACCCAATGCCATCCCGTTGCTCAAACAGCTGTGTGATGCCGGTTACGAGGTGTCCCTGGAAACCAGTGGCGCCTTGGATATCTCAGCGGTGGACCCGCGCGTGAGCCGCGTGGTCGACCTGAAGACCCCAGGCTCCAAGGAAGCGCACCGCAACCGCTATGAGAACATCGACCTGCTGACGGCCAACGACCAGGTCAAGTTCGTCATCTGCTCCCGTGAAGATTACGACTGGGCGAACTCCAAGCTGATCCAGTATGGCCTGGACCGTCGCGCGGGCGAGGTGCTGTTCTCCCCCAGCCACCATGACTTGAATGCGCGTGACCTCGCCGATTGGGTGGTTGCGGACAATCTACCGGTGCGCCTGCAATTGCAGTTGCATAAATACCTTTGGAACGACGAGCCAGGACGCTGATATGACTGAACACACCATGGATCAAAAACGCGCGGTAATCCTGCTTTCCGGCGGCCTCGACTCCGCCACGGTGGTGGCAATGGCGCAGGCTGAAGGTTACACCTGCTACACCATGAGCTTTGACTACGGCCAGCGCCATCGCGCCGAGTTGAACGCCGCTGCGCGTGTCGCGCGGGACATGGGGGTTGCCGAGCACAAGGTGATCGGCCTGAACCTCAATGGCATCGGCGGCTCGGCCTTGACCGACAGCAGCATCGATGTGCCAGAAGCACCGAGCGAAGGCATTCCGGTGACTTATGTGCCGGCACGCAACACCGTGTTCCTGTCCCTGGCCCTGGGTTGGGCTGAAGTGCTGAACGCCCGCGACATCTTTATCGGCGTCAACGCCGTGGATTATTCCGGTTACCCGGACTGTCGCCCAGAGTTCGTCGAGTCGTTTGAGCGCATGGCCAACCTGGCGACCAAAGCCGGGGTAGAAGGGCAGGGATTCCGTATCCTGGCGCCGCTGCAAAACCTCAGCAAGGCCGATATTGTGAAGGCTGGTGTAGGACTTGGCGTCGATTATTCGCTGACTGTTTCCTGCTATCAGGCAGACGATGACGGCCGTGCTTGTGGGAAATGTGACAGCTGCCGACTGCGCGCAGAAGGCTTCCAAGCGGCCGGAATTGCGGACCCAACGCGTTATTTCTGATTTATTTCAAATAAGGTGTTGAATAATCCTTAGAAATCAGTATTATACGCGCCACCACACAGCGGGTCGTTAGCTCAGTTGGTAGAGCAGTTGGCTTTTAACCAATTGGTCGTAGGTTCGAATCCCACACGACCCACCATTTTTGGCGGTTTAGAAAATCCGGAAGGCCCACGCAAGTGAGGATTTCCGGGTTTTTTTTTGCCCGCAAGAAACCCATTCTCTCGTAGCCCACCTTATCAGCAGCCCTCGCCTGGCTATCAGGCGAGGGCCAGCGCCTCAGAAGTTGTACTTCAGGCTGGTCATGACATTACTCGGCGCGCCATACATCCCTACCTCATAGCTCTTGCCCTCCAGCGGCGAAAGGACCTTGCGGTTGGTGTAGCGCACGTAGGAGGCATGCAGATTGAAGATCTTGGTGTAGCCGGCACCCAGCGGCTGCCGCAAGCGCACTCCGTCGTCGGGTTCAGTGCCCGAACGGACTAATGGGAATTTTTCTCGATATTGACCTTGGCGGCGCGCCTTCGCAACCGCCAGGTACAAAGGCTCGCAGGCTCCGCGACTTCAGGGTCACGCTGTGGGTATCTGCTCGATAAAGTACTGGCAGATCAGCCGATCTTCGCGCAAGCACTGTTCTGTGGCCGGACGGCCTGTCGCCTCGGAAAAGAAGCCCGCCATCGCCCGGCACACGCACTGCTCCTCGCGCACCACGCTGCCCACCGGGCACGTGAAGTTGCGCACCATGAACCCACCGTCCTCGGCCGTGGCGTGGCGAAAGCTGATCCACGGTCCATGCAACCTATAAAAAGGCACACCCTGATGAGTTTGATACCGAACAATTCCCTGATCACCGCGACGCCTGAAGAAGGGCGCGAACCGGCCATCAAGGCCACGCAGCCCGACGAGGCGGTACGTGGCCGCTTGCGCGATGTGTACGCCAATGACGCGGCCATGCTGATCAGCATTGGCCAGGTGGTAGCCACCGAATTTGCGACGATTGCGGCGGCGAACAAATACTGGAATCCATAAGATTGCCGGGCAGCCAATGGCCCGCGTTGGCTGCCCGGAACCGGCGGGTCAGATTCGGGTCATGAGGTCGGAAATAGACGCGAAAAATCGACCAAAGTCTTTGAAATACCTAGGATTGTCTGACAATCCAGCAGATGAAAAACTCTTCATAAACCGCTCGCTCGAACGTTGGTAGCTTCCTCGTCGCTGCCCCATAATTCGAGTCCTAATAATGAATAACAAAACTCTTAAAGGCGCCTTGGCGCTCGCCGTTTCACTTGCCTCCACCCCGCTGTTCGCCGGTGGTTTCGCGCTCAACGAACAAAGCATCAGTTCAATGGGCACGGGCTACGCCGGTCGTTCCTCCTCTGCCGACGATGCCAGTACGGTGTTCGGCAACCCGGCCGGCATGTCCCGCCTCAAGCAGAATGAAGTGAGCATCGGGGCGACCTACCTCGATGCCAAGACGAACATCAAGGATGCCAGCTCGACCCAAGGTGGTGCCGACAACCCGGGTACCAACAAAGGCGATATGGTCCCTGGGATTGCTGTGCCGATGGGCTACCTGGTCACGCCGATCGATGAACACTGGGCATTCGGTCTCGGGATCTACGCGCCGTTTGGCCTGGTGACCGATTACGAACACAGCTTCCAGGGCAACGCCTTCGGCAACAAGAGCAAGGTCCAGGTCATCACCGTACAGCCGACGGTCAGCTACGCATTCAATGACAAGGTCTCGGTGGGTTTCGGGCCGACCTTCAACAAAATCAACGGCGAACTCGACTCCAAAGTGCCAGCGTTTGGCCTGGGCACCGAGGCGGTCAAGATCAAGGGTGACGACACTGCGACAGGTTTCAACGCCGGTATCCTGGTGCAGGCGCTGGACTCTACCCGCGTCGGCGTGACCTACCACTCGCAAGTCGTCTACCACCTGAGTGGCCATACCAATGCCTCGGGCGTGCTCTCTGATCTGTTGGACGGCGGTTCGCAGCGTTATGACGCCAAGCTCAACGTCACCACACCGTCGTCCGTGGATTTCTCGGTCACTCACCAACTGACGGATGACTGGACCCTGTACGTGGGCAGCACCTACACCCGCTGGAGCCAGTTGAAGAAAATCACCGTCAACAATACCGGTGTATCGGACATCACCAGTGAGCTCGCCGGCCTGGACTCCATCACCGAACAGCAGCATTGGCACGACACCTGGTCCCATGCGATCGGCGCGGCGTATCGCGTCAACAAGCAACTGGTATTGCGCACCGGGTTCTCGGTTGACCAGACCCCGACCAACAACACCGACCGCTCCGTGCGCATTCCTACAGGGGACCGCACGGTTTTCAGCCTGGGGGCCGGTTGGACGCCAGTCGACAACCTGACTTTCGATGTGGCGTATTCCTACCTGAAGGAAGAGCCGATCAAGGTTCGTCAGACCCAACCTGCACTGGGCCTGACCTACGACGCCAAGTATGAAAACAGCGCCAATGGGTTCGGCGGTTCAGTGACTTACCGCTTTTAATCCGCGCCAGACAGCAAAGAGCCAGATTAACGTCGTGGCTCTTTGCTACTAATTTCCCCGCTGTCCCTGTCAATCATCCTGCGTCTTTGCTTAAATCAGAGGGTAAACATTCGAAGACAGGGATCGTCATGAGTACGCTGTTACCTATCAGTTCCGCCAATTCGCTGCCTATTCGGCCAGTGGAACCGTCACCCGTCACGCCGCCGCAGAGCAGCGTTATCAGCACACGGCCTTCGTCGGTGGTCAGCTTGGGCAACGTCGTGTCCGACACCCTTGCCGATACCTATTCCCGCCGCGGGCAATTGCCGGGCCAGGACATTGTGCGTGCCTGGGAAAGTGACAGCCAGGACACACTCAGCCGCGCGATCAATACCAACTTCAATTCGCCGTCCACTGCCAACCGTTTCAATGGCCTGGGCGCCAGCCTGGTTGAGCAGTTCGCCAAGAATGGCGCGGGCATTTCTCAGTCCGTACTCTACGCGAGCGCCGATCGAGCGGACAGCGCCGGCGAGATCAAGACGGATCAAACTTTGCTGCACAGCAAAGCCGACAACCTGGTCAGCCTCAGTATCAAGACGGCCAGCGGCAAGACCGTAACCTTCAGCCTGTCCAGCCAGAAAGATGGCCTGGGTGTGCAGGCCAACGTCGAAGGCGGTGCTCTGAGCGCCGAAGAACTCAAGGCGGTCGGCCAACTGGGCAGTGCCTTCCAGGCTGCGGTGGATGGGCTCACCGCTGTTCCGCCGAAACTCGACCTGGGCAACCTGACCCAATTTGACAGCAAAGTATTGGCGTCGGTGGACCTCAACACCACGCTCAAGACGCTGAACGGGCCTGACCTGAAACTGGCCTTTCACGCCGACAGCCAGAGCCGTACCACGCGCATGAGCAGCCTGAGCGGCGAGCTCAACCTGAGCGTCGACCTGAAAAACGCCTCGATCCTTGGCAATGCGCAGCAACAGGCCAAGGCGCTGGAAAGCTACCTGGCCCAGTTTGACCGTGCCCAGGAACGTGGCAGCGCCAAGGCCGAGCTGATGACCCAGTTCAAGGACGCCTTCAGCGCCCTGAACAGCAACTATCCACAGGGCGCGAGCCTCCCCGAGGCGCTGACCCGCAACCCGACGGACCAGGGCTTGTTGACGGGCCTGGCCGACTTCAAGGCGTCGATCAAGCAGGCGGTCGATTCATCTAACCCGATGCGCCCCTCTGAAGTCGACAGTTTCGCCTATGACGTGTCGCAGAAGACCCGCGTCGGCGGCAAAAGCGCGCTGGATCGCAGCGTGAGCCAGGACCAGCAATCGAGTCTTTCCGCCAGTTTCCACAAGGGGCTCAAGGGTGGGAAGGCGCCTGAGCTGAGCGGCGATCCAAACTCGCAGAATTATCTCTATATACAGGTGGAGGATAAGGCCAGCAGCTCTGCCAACATCGCCTACAAGGATGGCCTGCTGACCAACGCCTCGGTCTCGCAAACGGCCAGCCAGAACACCCGCACGCAGCAATACGTGATGGGCAAGCTCGTGGATGAGACCAACGTGCCGAAGGAAGCCGCTGTCCAGCGTGACTACCTGGTGCTGCTGGAGTACGCGGCCAAGGAAAGCAAAAAATCCAAGGACGCCCTGGAAGAGTCCACGTTAAAGGACGCCCTGGCCAACATGCAGGCCTCGGTTCTGCTGCAGAACGATCCTTCCGCCCTCGTTCGCTGATCCTTGTGCACGAGTCGGCTTGCCGGCTCGTGTGCTGGAGGTGAATCGCGTCGTCATTCCCGCCCCAGATTAGGCTTTTGAATCCATTCGATATTCTGTAGCCTTGCGCAGCTTCACCCGTGCTTGATGAACACAATCACTTCGTCCGGCGGCGCCCGTAGGGTTCCAGAGCCGGTGGTACACTCGACTTTCGCGCAACTGCGCCTGCAGGTCTTGCGAACATGACGCAAATTTCCGAACGCCTACTGGTTCAAGCCCACCTCGACGCCAAGCAGCCTAAAGCCCTCAGCGCCGATGAAGAGGCGAGCCTGCGTGCCGCCATCGCCGCCGAGCTCAAGGCTCAGGACGCGGTGCTGGTTGCCCACTTCTACTGCGACCCGGTGATTCAGGCCCTGGCCGAAGAAACCGGTGGCTGTGTCTCCGATTCCCTGGAAATGGCGCGCTTCGGCGCCGCTCACCCGGCCAAGACCGTATTGGTCGCCGGCGTGCGTTTCATGGGCGAGACCGCGAAAATCCTCACGCCGGAAAAACGCATCCTGATGCCGACCCTGGAAGCCACGTGCTCCCTGGACCTCGGTTGCCCGGTGGATGAGTTTTCGGCGTTCTGCGACCAGCACCCCGAGCGGACCGTGGTGGTGTATGCCAACACCTCGGCGGCGGTCAAGGCGCGTGCCGATTGGGTGGTGACGTCCAGCTGCGCGCTGGAAATCGTCGAGAGCCTGATGGACAACGGCGAAACCATTATCTGGGGCCCGGACAAACACCTGGGCACCTATATCCAGCGCCAGACCGGGGCCGACATGTTGCTGTGGGACGGTGCCTGCATCGTCCACGAAGAGTTCAAGTCCAAGCAATTGGAAGACATGAAGGCGTTGTACCCGGACGCAGCGATCCTGGTGCACCCGGAGTCGCCGACGTCGGTGATTGAACTGGCTGATGCCGTGGGGTCCACCAGCCAGTTGATCGCGGCGGCCCAGCGTTTGCCGAACAAGACGTTTATCGTGGCGACCGATCGCGGCATCTTCTACAAGATGCAGCAGCTGTGCCCGGACAAGGTCTTTGTCGAAGCGCCAACCGCCGGTAATGGCGCGGCGTGCCGCAGCTGCGCGCACTGCCCATGGATGGCGATGAACACGCTGGAGCGCACCCTGCAATGCCTGCGTGAGGGCAGTAACGAGATCTTCGTCGAGCCTTCGGTGATCCCCCACGCCGTGCGCCCGCTCAAGCGCATGCTGGACTTCACCCAGGCCGCGCGCCTGAAACTGGCCGGCAACGCCTGATCTTGAGCTGGCACGGTTAAAAATGTGGGAGCTGGCTTGCCTGCGATGGCATCACCTCGGTCTGCTGGATAAACCGAGGCGCTTGCATCGCAGGCAAGCCAGCGCCCACATTTGATTTTCGTCGTTGCGGATTACTTCTTTTTCTTCGGAATCTGCACCAGTTGGGTGTCGGAATAGATGTCATGCCAGCTGCGCTTGCGCTTGTCGAACAGCGACCAGATAAACCCCAGCCCCACGCACAACCACGACGCAATCGACACCACAAAGCGCAGCAGCGCCTGCCACAGGCTGATGCGTGAGCCGTCGGCGTTCTGCACGCGCACACCCCACACCTGCATGCCCAGCGTCTGCCCCGAATGGGTCCAGAACTTGGCAAAAAAACCGAACAGCACAAAAAACAGAATCGTCGACAGCAACGGATCCCCGTCCAGCGCGCCGGACTCGGTGAGGGTGCGCATCTTGGCTTCGCCGATAAACGCCATCCACACCAGCTTGTAGATGAACGCCGTGACGATCAGCAGCGCCGAGCACAACAGGAAGTCATAGAACATCGCTGCCAGACGACGGCCCAGGCCAACGGCGGGGAATTCGCCTTGGGGGCTCAGCAAGGGTTTGGACATGGCAGGCTCTCTTGGGAAAAAAGCCATTTTACGAGCAAACGCACATAAAAAAGCCCCTGATGTCACCATCAGGGGCTTTTTGTCGCAGCAGGGATCAGCCTTCTGCTTGTACTTCGTCAGCCTGCATGCCTTTCTGGCCTTGCACGGCAACGAAGGTCACTTTCTGGCCTTCTTTCAGGCTCTTGAAGCCGTTGCCCTGAATAGCGCGGAAATGCACGAACAGATCCGGACCGCTTTCTGGAGTGATAAAACCAAACCCTTTCTCGTCGTTAAACCACTTGACGGTACCGCTCTGACGTTCAGCCATTTTCTTATTTCCTTGACGCTAAAAATTAATGACAGCCCCTTTCACATGAAAGAGTACTGGGCTGGGTTGCAGGAAAGTAAGAGACGTCGAACGGGTTGTAGCAAACTTTGGCTACTGCCCAGGTCCAGGTTCCAAGCGACCCATGCAAACACAGTGAACAAACTCTACGCCAACTACTGGAGAAAAAACAAGCCCCGGGCAAGCCCTTGGTTTTGCTTGGCTGTATGACACTTCGGTCAACATTTGGGATCTGACTTATTCGATAGAGTTGTTCACTTGTTATAGCCCGGTGCTGATAACAATGACTATCGTCAATGCACTGTTTTATGGCGGTTGCGTTACAGTTTAGTGCACGTTAACGCAACCGCGTTACTTATAGGAACAGTCAATCAGCCACGATAGTAACGCTGTGGCACAAATGGCATTTTGCTTACACGAAGTGGCACTTTTTTCCCACGCACCAGCGCGAATACTTGGGTGTCGAGTGCGACGAATGCACTGTCCAGGTAACCCATGGCCAGCGGGCCGCCCAGTGTCGGGCCAAAGCCACCGCTGCACACACTGCCAACCACGGTGCCGTGTTCGTCGACGATCTCGGCGCCTTCACGCACCGGTGTGCGCTCTTGTGGCAGCAGGCCAACGCGTTTGCGCGTCACTCCAGCCTGCTGCTGGCTGAAGATGCGGTCGGCGCCGGGGAAACCACCGGCACGCGGGCCGTCGGCACGGCGGGCCTTGGAGATTGCCCACAGCAGGCTGGCTTCGATCGGCGTGGTCTCGGTGTTCATGTCGTGGCCGTAGAGGCACAGGCCGGCTTCCAGGCGCAGTGAGTCACGGGCGCCCAGGCCGATCGGCTGCACTTCGGTCTCGGCCAGCAGGCTGCGGGCCAAGCTTTCGGCGCTGGCGGCGGGCACGGAAATCTCGAAGCCGTCTTCACCGGTGTAGCCGGAGCGGCTGACGTAGCAGTCCACGCCCAACAAACGCAGGGAGGCGAACTGCATGAAGGTCATCCCGGTGACTTCCGGTGCCAGGCGCGCGAGCACCTTGACCGCCGCCGGGCCTTGCAGGGCGAGCAGGGCGCGCGCCTCGAACAGTGGCTCGATGCTGCACTGGTCGCCGATGTGCTGGCGCAGGTGGGCCAGGTCCTGGTCCTTGCAGGCGGCGTTGACCACCAGGAACAGCTCGTCGTTACCCAGGTTGGCCACCATCAGGTCGTCGAGGATGCCGCCCTGCGCGTTGGTGAACATCGCGTAGCGCTGCATGCCCACCGGCAGGTCGATGATGTCGACTGGCACCAGGGTCTCCAGGGCCTTGGCGGCATTGGCGCCAGTGAGGCGGATCTGGCCCATGTGCGACACGTCGAACAGCCCGGCCTGGTCACGGGTGTGCAGGTGTTCCTTCATCACGCCGAGCGGGTATTGCACCGGCATGTCGTAGCCGGCGAACGGCACCATGCGGGCGCCCAGTTCGAGGTGCAGGGCATGCAACGGGGTTTTCAACAGGGTTTCGGTGGACATATTCAGCTCCTGAAAAACGTGCTGGCGCGCTTGTCGGCGTCAGCACTCGATAATGTTGACCGCCAAACCGCCACGGGCGGTTTCCTTGTATTTGCTTTTCATGTCGGCGCCGGTCTGGCGCATGGTGCGGATGACTTTGTCGAGGGAGACGAAGTGTTGCCCGTCACCGCGCAAGGCCATGCGCACCGCATTGATGGCCTTGACCGAGCCCATGGCGTTGCGCTCGATGCAGGGCACCTGCACCAGCCCGCCGATAGGGTCACAGGTCAGGCCGAGGTTGTGTTCCATGCCGATCTCGGCGGCGTTTTCGACTTGCGAGACGCTGCCGCCCAGCACTTCGCACAGCGCGCCGGCGGCCATCGAGCAGGCCACGCCGACTTCACCCTGGCAGCCGACTTCGGCGCCGGAGATCGAGGCGTTTTCCTTGTACAAAATGCCGATGGCGGCGGCGGTGAGCAGAAAGCGCACCACGCCATCCTCGTTCGCGCCGGGGATAAAGCGCATGTAGTAATGCAGCACCGCCGGCACGATCCCGGCCGCACCGTTGGTGGGCGCGGTGACCACACGCCCGCCGTTGGCGTTTTCTTCGTTGACTGCCAGGGCGTACAGGTTGACCCAGTCCAGCACCGACAACGGGTCGCGCAGCGCCGATTCAGGATGCTTGCACAGTTGCCGATGCAGGGCGGCGGCGCGGCGCTTGACCTTCAAGCCGCCGGGCAGAATCCCCTCGTTGCGACAACCGGCAGCCACGCAGTCCTGCATCACTTGCCAGATCTTCAGCAAGCCGGCGCGGGTTTCCGCTTCCGGGCGCCAGGCGCTTTCATTGGTCAGCATCACCTGGCTGATGGACAGCCCGTAGGTGGTGCAATGGCCGAGCAAATCCTTGGCGTGCTTGAACGGGAAGGTCAGGGGCGTGGCGTCTTCGACGATCCGGTCGGCGCCGGCGGCGTCTTCATCCACGACAAAACCGCCGCCGACCGAATAGTACTCGCGGCTGCGAATCTGGATACCGGCCGCATCAAAGGCACGAAAGATCATGCCGTTGGGGTGGTAGGCCAGGGGTTTGCGAATCATCGCCAGGTGTTCTTTCTCGTTGAACGCGATGCTGTGTTCACCGAGCAGGTTCAAGCGACCGTCGCTGCGCATCTGCGCCAGGCGCGCGGCCACGGTTTCGGTATTCACGGTGTCCGGGTGTTCGCCTTCCAGGCCCAGCAACACGGCCTTGTCGCTGCCGTGGCCTTTGCCGGTGGCGCCGAGAGAGCCATAGAGTTCCACCTTGATGCCGGTGGTGGCGCCCAGCAGGTCGTCACGGCGCAGCCCTTCGACGAAACGGGCGGCGGCGCGCATCGGGCCGACGGTGTGGGAACTGGAGGGGCCGATGCCAATCTTGAACAGGTCGAACACGCTAAGGGACATGGTTGTTCTCCGGTTTCTTATTATTGATCGGATGTACGCGGCCCAATGTGGGAGCCAGGCTTGGGTGGGAGCTGGCTTGCCTGCGATAGCATCACCTTGGCCTACTGGGTAGACCGAGGTGCTTGCATCGCAGGCAAGCCAGCTCCCACAAAAGCCAGCTCCCACAAAGACCGCGTTGTAACCGTCGGGTTACGCGTAGCTCTCGATCGACGGGCAAGCGCACACCAGGTTGCGATCGCCAAACACGTTGTCGACGCGGCCAACCGGCGGCCAGTACTTGCCTTCGATCAGCGAAGCAACCGGGTACACCGCTTGTTCACGGCTGTATGGGTGGCTCCATTCGCCGACCAGTTCCGCTGCGGTGTGCGGGGCGTTTTTCAGCGGGTTGTCGTCCTTGTCCAGGGTGCCGTTTTCCACCGCGCGAATTTCTTCACGGATGGCGATCATCGCGTTGCAGAAGCGATCCAGTTCTTCCTTGGATTCGCTCTCGGTCGGCTCGATCATCAGCGTGCCGGCCACCGGGAACGACATGGTCGGTGCGTGGAAGCCGAAGTCGATCAGGCGCTTGGCCACGTCATCCACGCTGATGCCGCTGCTGTCCTTCAGTGGGCGCAGGTCGAGGATGCACTCGTGGGCCACCAGGCCATTGCTGCCGGTGTAGAGCACTGGGTAGTGCTCTTCGAGGCGACGGGAAATGTAGTTGGCATTCAGGATCGCCAGCTGCGAAGCACGCTTGAGGCCCGCGCCGCCCATCATGCTGATGTACATCCAGGTGATCGGCAAAATGCTCGCGCTGCCGAACGGCGCCGCGCACACCGCGCCTTCCTTGCGTTCCATGGCCGCATGGCCAGGCAGGAATGGCGTGAGGTGCGACTTGACGCCAATCGGGCCGACGCCCGGGCCGCCACCGCCGTGTGGAATGCAGAAGGTCTTGTGCAGGTTCAGGTGGGACACGTCGCCACCGAACTTGCCCGGTGCGCACAGGCCGACCATTGCGTTCATGTTGGCGCCGTCGATGTACACCTGGCCGCCGTTGTCGTGAATGATCGCGCAGATTTCGCGGATGCCTTCTTCGAACACGCCGTGGGTTGACGGGTAGGTGATCATCAGCGCGGCGAGGTGCTCGCGGTGCTCGATGGCCTTGGCGCGCAGGTCTTCGATGTCGACGTTGCCACGTGCATCGCACGCGGTGACCACGACGCGCATGCCGGCCATGTTGGCGGTAGCCGGGTTGGTGCCGTGGGCCGACGACGGGATCAGGCAGATGTCGCGACGTGCTTCGCCACGGCTCTGGTGATACGCACGAATCGCCAGCAGGCCGGCGTATTCGCCCTGGGAACCGGCGTTCGGTTGCAGCGAGATTGCGTCATAACCGGTGGCCGCGCAGAGCATGGCTTCCAGCTCGGACGTCAGCTGCAGGTAGCCGGCGCTTTGCGAGGCTGGGGCGAAGGGGTGCAGGGCACCGAACTCGGCCCAGGTCACCGGGATCATTTCGCTGGCGGCGTTGAGCTTCATGGTGCACGAGCCCAGCGGGATCATGGTGCGGTCCAGGGCCAGGTCCTTGTCGGCCAGCTTGCGCAGGTAGCGCATCAGCTCGGTTTCCGAGTGATAACGGTTGAACACCGGGTGGCTGAGGATCGGCGACTGGCGCAGTTGCGCGGCAGGCAGGCGGCTTTCCACCTTGGCGGCGAAGTCCGGCAGGGCCTTGCCATCGGCGAAGATCGACCACAGGGTCTCGATATCGGCCTGGGTGGTGGTTTCGTCGACCGACAGGCCGACACGCTCGGTATCCACCACACGCAGGTTGATGCGCTGGGCGCGCGCCTTGTCGTGCAGGGCCGCGGTTTGGGCGCCGGTGTTGAGGGTCAGGGTGTCGAAGAAGTGTTCCTGCTCGACTTTCAGGCCCAGGGCGGTCAGGCCGCTGGCCAGGATCGCGGTGAGCTGGTGCACGCGCTGGGCAATCTGCGTCAGGCCTTTGGGGCCGTGGTACACGGCGTACATGCTGGCGATGTTGGCCAGCAGCACCTGGGCAGTACAGATGTTGCTCGTGGCCTTCTCGCGGCGGATATGTTGCTCGCGGGTCTGCATGGCCAGGCGCAGCGCCGGCTTGCCGAAACGGTCGACGGAGACACCGACCAGCCGGCCCGGCATGTCGCGCTTGAACGCATCCTTGGTGGAGAAGTACGCCGCGTGCGGGCCGCCGAAGCCCAGCGGCACGCCGAAGCGTTGTGCGCTGCCGATGGCCACGTCGGCACCGAACTCACCCGGCGGGGTCAGCAGGGTCAGGGCCAGCAGGTCGGCGGCCACCGCCACCAGGGCGTTGGCGGCGTGGAAGCGTTCGGTCAGCTCGCCGTAGTCGAACACGTCACCGTTGCTGGCCGGGTATTGCAGCAGGGCGCCAAAGAATGCACTGACGTCGGTCAGTTCGCGCTCATCGCCGACCACCACGTCGATGCCCAGGGGCTCGGCACGGGTGCGCAGTACGTCGAGGGTCTGCGGGTGGCTGTGGATCGAGGCGAAGAAGGCATTGCTGCCCTTGTTCTTGCTCAGGCGCTTGCAGAAGGTCATGGCTTCGGCGGCAGCGGTGGCTTCGTCGAGCAACGACGCGTTGGCGATCGGCAGGCCGGTGAGGTCGCTGATCAGGGTCTGGAAATTCAGCAGCGCTTCCAGGCGGCCTTGGGAAATCTCCGGCTGGTACGGGGTGTAGGCGGTGTACCAGGCCGGGTTTTCCAGCAGGTTGCGCAGGATCGGCGACGGCGTGTGGCAGTTGTAGTAGCCCTGGCCGATGTAGGTCTTGAACAGTTGGTTCTGGCCGGCGATGGTCTTGATCTTGGCCAGGGCCTCGGCTTCGCTGAGGCCGTCTTCCAGGCCGAGCACGCTAGTGCCCTTGATGCTTTCCGGGATCACGCTGGCGCTCAGGGCTTCCAGGGAGTCAAAGCCCAGGCTCGCCAGCATGAGCTGCTCGTCCTCCTGGCGCGGGCCGATGTGGCGGGCGATGAATTCGTTGGCGGTGCTCAAATTAACAGTCATGGCGCGCTCCTCAGGCTTGGGCGTTGGCTTTGATCAGACGGTCGTACGCGTCCTGATCCAACAGTTTAGCGACCGCCTCGGCATCGGCCGGTTTAAAGCGGAAGAACCAGCCTTCGCCCATCGGGTCTTCGTTGACCAATTCCGGGCTGGCGTCGAGCTTGTCGTTCACTTCGAGGACTTCACCGTCCAACGGCATGTACACGCCGCTGGCGGCCTTGACCGATTCAACAGTGGACGCTTCAGCGCCCTTGTCGTAGGACTGCAGCTCCGGCAGTTGCACGAAAACCACATCACCCAGCGCGTTCTGCGCGAAAGCGGTGATACCCACGGTGACGCTGCCATCGGCTTCGGCGCGCAGCCATTCGTGATCTTCAGTGAAACGCAACTCGCTCATGGAAACTCCTCGGGGCCAGATTCGTCTGGTGGACGGGATTGGAATAATGGGGAGTTGCTTAGCAATATCGCGGCCAACGTCATTAAGTCGTTATAAATCAATGAGTTAATAAAATTGATGATGACAATATAGAGATTGGCTGTAGCGATTTCGCTACAGTGCGACGCCAGAAAAAAAGCCTATGTGGATCAAAGCCTTGCATGGCGCGCAAAAAACAGGGTTGTAGCGATATCGTTACGCTGTAGCGCTTTCAGTACAGGTGGGAGTCGCTTTTGATATCAACGTTGGAATGCAATCAATGTGGGGTTTGCTTGCGATAGCGGTATTGACTGACCCCCCGCTATCGCAGGCAAGCCAGCTCCCATCGGTTGACCATGTTCAGTCAGGGCTTGTTGGGAATGCCGTACTTGCGCAGGCGATGGGCGATGGCGGTGTGCGAGGTTTGCAGGCGGCTGGCCAATTGGCGGGTCGAGGGGTAGCTGGTATAGAGTTTTTCCAGCAACCCGCGCTCGAAATCTTCCACCGCTTGCTCGAGGCTGTCGACTTCACCATCGTTCTGGCGCGCAACCGAGGTGCCGGCGATGTCCAGGTCGCCGATATCCACCAGGCTGCTTTCGCAGATGGCCGCGGCGCGGAAGATCACGTTCTGCAACTGGCGCACATTGCCCGGCCAGCGGTTGCCCAGCAGCGCGGGATAAGTGCCGGGTGCCAGGCGGCACACCGGGCGCTGGATCTGCGCGCAGGCCTGCTGCATGAAGTAGCGCGCCAGCAGCAGGATGTCCTGGCCGCGTTCGCGCAGGGGCGGTACTTCGACGTTGAGCACGTTGAGGCGGTAGAACAGGTCTTCGCGGAAGGTACCTTCGCTGACCATCTTTTCCAGGTCGCGGTGGGTTGCGCTGAGAATGCGCACATTGACCTTCACTTCGCGGTCGCCGCCGACCCGACGGAAGCTGCCGTCGTTGAGAAAACGCAGGAGCTTGGCCTGCAGGTACGGCGACATTTCGCCGATTTCATCGAGGAACACCGTGCCCTGGTTGGCCAGCTCCATCAGCCCCGGCTTGCCGCCGCGCTGCGCACCGGTAAACGCGCCGGGGGCGTAGCCGAACAGTTCACTCTCGGCGAGGTTCTCCGGCAGCGCCGCGCAGTTCAGCGCCAAAAACGGTGCACTGTGCCGCGCGCTGATGGCGTGGCAGGCCCGCGCCACCAGCTCCTTGCCGGTGCCGGTTTCGCCCTGGATCAGCAGCGGTGCATCCAGCGCCGCCACCCGTTGTGCGCGTGCCTTGAGCGTACGGATCACCGGGGACTCGCCCAGCAGCGCATCAAAACCCTCGGCGTGGTCATGGTGCAGCGCCGACAGTTGTTCACCGATGCGGTTGGGCTGATAGAGAGTGAGCAGGGCGCCGGCGTCGGTGATCGGCGTGGCGTCGAGCAGCAAGGTCTGGCCGTTGACGCTGATCTCGCGCAGCGGCAGGCGGAATCCGTGTTCCAGCAAGGTGTCGAGCAGCGACGGGTCATTGAACAGCTCGGCGATGCTTTCCCCGGCCGGTTCGCGACCGTACAGCGCGATCAACGCCGGGTTGGCCAACAGGATCTTGCCCGCGCTGTCCAGCGCCAGTACCGGGTCGGTCATGGCCGCCAGCAGGGCGTCAAGTTGCAAGTGGCGGCGTTGGCCGGGAAGGATGTCCACCACGGTCACTGCCTGCACGCCATGCACGCTGAATAGCGCGTCACGCAGCTCTTCAAGCACCTCGGCGCTGAGGGTCGGCGCATCGATGTACACGTTGGGCGGGACCATCTCCACGGCATCCAGGTTGAGGTTGCGCCCACCGAGCAAGGCCAGGACTTCCTGGGTGATACCGACGCGGTCGATGAAGCTGACGTGGATACGCATGGGGCGAATGTTGGTTCTGGCGCACTGAGGGTGGCCAGTATGCCTGACAGGTGATGGAGATCAAAAATGTGGGAGCGGGCTTGCTCGCGAATACGGTGGGTCAGTGAAAAAATTGCTGACTGACACACTGCATTCGCGAGCAAGCCCGCTCCTACATTTGAGTGTGGGTGCCGGGGCGTCGGGTTATTCCAGGTGTTCAGGTTTGATCGGGTCCCCGGGCTTCACATCCAGCTGATGCCGCACGTCCTCGAACATCAAGTCGTACTGCTTGTGCATCGAGCCGTTCAACACCGCGATCTTCGGCATCCCGTATTTCTGCGCGATGTTCATCGCATGCCGGGCAAAATCAAACGCTTGATCCTTGGGCAGGAAGAACTCTTCTTTGAGGTCCTTGCCCTGTACCGAACCGTGCAGCTTGAAGAGCATTCCCTTGCCTTCCTTTGGGTCCTGGCTGACCTCGTAGTCGATGCACAGGTTGTAGCTGTAGTCGTCCTTGTTGAGCGCGTGACGTTCGACATGCAAGTGACCGGGTTCAAAGGTGGCCATAGGCGTTTCTCCTCTACTTCACAGGTAGGTGATGCCAGGTGTTGCCGTGCTGATGCGCGTACCGGCGCTGCCCTGGACGATGGCTTCGATGTCCGAGAGTGAACCGATCACTGCGGTTTTGCCAGTCTGGCGGGCGAACTCGCAGGCGGCTTGCACCTTGGGCCCCATGGAGCCGGCGGCGAAGCCGAGCTTTTCCATGGCGTCAGGATGGGCCTGGCCGATGGCCTTCTGGCTGGGCTTGCCGAAGTCGATGAAGGCGGCGTTGACGTCGGTGGCGATCACCAGCAGATCGGCGTCCAGCTGCGAGGCCAGCAGTGAGGAACACAGGTCCTTGTCGATCACCGCTTCAATGCCGCGCAGCTTGCCGTCTTCGCCATACATCGTCGGGATGCCGCCACCGCCGGCGCAGATCACGATGGCGCTTTTTTCCAGCAGCCACTTGATCGGGCGGATTTCAAAGATGCGTTTGGGGCGCGGGCTGGCGACCACGCGGCGGTATTTATCGCCGTCCGGGGCGATGGCCCAGCCTTTTTCGGCGGCCAGTTTTTCCGCTTCGGCCTTGGCGTATACCGGGCCGATGGGCTTGGTAGGGTTCTGGAAGGCCGGGTCCTTGGCGTCCACTTCGACCTGGGTGAGCAAGGTGGCGAACGGCACTTCGAAGTCCAGCAGGTTGCCCAGCTCCTGTTCGATGATGTAGCCGATCATGCCTTCGGTCTCGGCGCCCAGCACGTCCAGCGGGTACGGCGAAACGCTGGTGTAGGCGGCCGCCTGCAACGACAGCAGGCCGACCTGCGGGCCATTGCCGTGGGCGATCACCAGTTCGTTGCCGGGGTGGATCTTGGCGATCTGTTCGGTGGCGATGCGGATGTTGGCGCGTTGGTTGTCCGCCGTCATGGGTTCACCACGGCGGAGCAGGGCGTTGCCGCCCAGGGCTACGACGATGCGCATAAACAATGTCCTTCTAGAGTGCTATGTTGCGAACACAGGACCAAAGTGGGAGCGGGCTTGCTCGCGAAAGCGGTGGATCAGTGGATACATGTGCGGACTGACACACCGCATTCGCGAGCAAGCCCGCTCCCACAGTTTTGATCGCGTTTCAACAGTGGGAACGGTGTCGAGGGTTAGATATCCGCCAACGCCGACACCAGGATCGCCTTGATGGTGTGCATGCGGTTCTCCGCCTGCTCAAACGCGATGTTGGCCGGCGACTCGAACACTTCCTCGGTCACCTCCACGCCATTGGCCAGGTTCGGATAGCGCGCGGCGATGTCCTTGCCGACCTTGGTTTCGCTGTTGTGGAACGCCGGCAGGCAGTGCATGAACTTCACGCGCGGGTTGCCCGAGGCTTTCATCATCTTGGCATTGACCTGGTACGGCAGCAGTTGCTCGATGCGCTCGTCCCACGCCTCCACCGGCTCACCCATCGACACCCAGATATCGGTGTGGATGAAGTCGACGCCCTTGACCGCCTCTTTCGGGTCTTCGGTGATGGTGATGCGCGCGCCGCTTTCCTCGGCGAATGCCTGGCACTGCTTGATGAAATCAGCATGCGGCCACAGGGCTTTCGGCGCGCCAATGCGCACGTCCATGCCCAGCTTGGCACCGATCATCAGCAGCGAGTTGCCCATGTTGTAGCGCGCGTCGCCCAGGTAGGCGTAGCTGATGTCATGCAGCGGCTTGTCGCTGTGTTCGCGCATGGTCAGGGTGTCGGCGATCATTTGGGTCGGGTGGAATTCGGCGGTCAGGCCGTTGAACACCGGCACACCGGCGAACTTGGCCAGCTCTTCGACGATTTCCTGTTCGAAGCCACGGTACTCGATGGCATCGAACATCCGCCCGAGTACGCGGGCGGTGTCCTTCATGCTTTCCTTGTGGCCGATCTGCGACGACACCGGGTCGATGTAGGTGACGTGCGCGCCCTGGTCATGGGCTGCGACTTCGAAGGCGCAACGGGTGCGCGTCGAGGTTTTCTCGAAGATCAGCGCGATGTTCTTGCCTTTCAGGTGCGGACGCTCGGTGCCGGTATATTTGGCGCGCTTGAGGTCGCGGGACAGGTCCAGCAGGTAGTGCAGCTCGCGGGTCGTGTGGTGCATCAGCGAGAGCAGGCTGCGGTTGCGCATATTAAAAGCCATGATGGATCTCCTTGGGTTTCGGTTATCCCCCTGGCCACTGCCGGATAAGCAGCGGCCAAGGCCAAAAATTAATAGTCGATAGGGTCGCGGATGATCGGGCAGGTCATGCAGTGGCCGCCGCCACGGCCACGGCCGAGTTCACCGGCGCTGATGGTGATGACTTCCACACCGGCCTTGCGCAGCAGGGTGTTGGTGTAGGTGTTGCGGTCGTAGCCGATCACCACGCCCGGCTCCACGGCCACCACGTTGTTGCCGTCGTCCCATTGTTCGCGCTCGGCGGCGAAGCTGTTGCCGCCAGTCTCGACCACCCGCAGCGCCTTGAGATTGAGGGCCGCAGCGACGGTTTCGAGGAAGTTGGTTTTCTCGCGTTGGATATCGATACCGTGCGGCTTGCTTTCATCAGGACGCAGAGTGAACGGTACGATCTGGTTGACCACTTCAGGGAAGATGGTGACCAGGTCGCGGTCGCAGAAACTGAACACCGTGTCCAGGTGCATTGCCGCACGGGATTTCGGCAGGCCGGCAACGATCACGCGTTCCACGGCTTTGTTTTTGAACAGGTTGCGCGCCAGTTGGCCGATGGCCTGGTGGGACGAGCGCTCGCCCATGCCGATCAACACGACGCCGTTGCCAATCGGCATGACGTCGCCGCCTTCCAGGGTGGAGGCACCGTGTTCCTGGTCGGGGTCACCGTACCAAATCTGGAAGTCGGCGTTGGTGAACTCCGGGTGGAATTTGTAGATAGCGCTGGCCAGCAGGGTTTCCTGGCGTCGCGCCGGCCAGTACATCGGGTTCAGCGTCACGCCGCCGTAGATCCAGCAGGTGGTGTCGCGGGTGAATTGGGTGTTGGGAAGCGGCGGCAGGATGAAGCTTGAGTGGCCGAGGAAGTCGCGGAACATTTCGATGGTCTTGCCGCCGAAGCTGCTCGGCAGGTCCTCGGCCGACACGCCACCGATCAGGAACTCACTGATTTTGCGCGGCTCCAGGCTGCGCAGCCACGAGCTGACTTCATCGACCAGGCCCAGGCCCACCGTATTGGCAGTAATCTTGCGCTCCAGGATCCAGTCCAGCGCTTCGGGGATGGCGACGATGTCGGTCAGCAGGTTGTGCATTTCCAGCACATCAATGTCGCGCTCGCGCATCTTGGTGACGAAGTCGAAATGGTCGCGCTTGGCCTGGGCAACCCACAGCACGTCATCGAACAGCAGTTCATCGCAGTTATTGGGGGTCAGCCGCTGGTGGGCCAAGCCTGGGGAGCACACCATGACTTTGCGCAGTTTGCCGGCTTCGGAATGTACGCCGTACTTCACTTTTTCCGTGGTCATTACAGATCCTCCAGTGAACAACAGTTACAGAGTCAGGAAGCCGTCGTAGAGGCCATAGGCAGCCACCAGGGCGCCAACGACTACCGCGGCGAAAATCAGCTTCTCGACATTGGTGAAAATCGGTTTGCCCAACTCATGCTTGGCCTTGGCGAACAGAATCACGCCGGGGGCATACAGCAGGGCGGACAGCAGCAGGTATTTGACGCCGCCGGCGTAGAGCAGCCAGACCGCGTAGATCAGCGCAACGGCACCGATGAACAGGTCTTTCTTGCGCTCGCGCAGGGCGTTTTCGTAGGTCTCGCCGCGCACCGCCAACAACAGCGCGTAGGCGGCCGACCACAGGTATGGCACCAGGATCATTGAGGTGGCGAGGTAGATCAGCGACAGGTAAGTGCTGGCGGAAAACAGCGTGATCACCAGGAAAATCTGGACCATGGCGTTGGTCAGCCACAGGGCGTTGGCCGGCACATGGTTGGCGTTTTCCTTACGCAGGAACTCCGGCATCGTGTGGTCCTTGGCGGCGGCGAACATGATCTCCGCACACAGCAGCACCCACGACAGCAGCGCGCCCAGCAGGGAAATGATCAAGCCGACGCTGATCAGCACGGCGCCCCAGTGGCCCACCACGTGTTCCAGCACGGCGGCCATCGACGGGTTTTGCAGCTTGGCCAGTTCCGGTTGGGTCATGATCCCCAGGGACAGCACGTTCACCAGCATCAGGAACAACAGCACGGTGATAAAACCAATCACCGTGGCCTTGCCGACGTCGGAGCGTTTTTCCGCACGGGACGAGAAAATGCTCGCGCCCTCGATGCCGATGAACACCCACACGGTGACCAGCATCATGTTGCGCACCTGGTTCATCACACTGCCGAGGTCAGGGTTTTTCACGCCCCAGATGTCAGCGGTGAAAATCTCCAGCTTGAACGCGAACAGCGCGATCAGCACAAACAGCAGCAGCGGCACCACCTTGGCAACGGTGGTCACCAGGTTGATGAACGCAGCTTCCTTGATCCCGCGCAGCACCAGGAAATGCACGGCCCACAACAGCACCGAGGCACCGATCACCGCTGCCGGGGTGTTGCCTTCGCCGAAGATCGGGAAGAAGTAACCCAGGGTGCTGAACAGCAACACGAAGTAACCGACGTTGCCCAGCCAGGCACTGATCCAATAACCCCAGGCCGACGAGAAACCCATGTAGTCGCCAAACCCGGCCTTGGCATAGGCGTACACGCCGCCGTCGAGGTCAGGTTTGCGGTTGGCGAGGGTCTGGAACACGAAGGCGAGGGTCAGCATGCCGATGGCGGTAATCACCCAACCGATCAACACCGCACCGACGTCGGCGCTGGCGGCCATGTTTTGCGGCAGTGAGAAGATCCCGCCGCCAATCATTGAGCCGACGACGAGTGCAACCAGTGCGCCCAATCGAAGTTTTCCGGGAGATTCAGACATTGCATGACTCCAATGCAGGAGAAGAGAGACCACAGAATAATTCCGTGCGCTAATCAAACAGCTGACTCAGATCACTTCATTGGCACATTCCATTGTGAATTAATGACTTAGGGGTAAAACGCCCGGGCAATACTTTTCCTCGCAAAGGTGCTTTCCAGAGCGGTCTCTGCGTTGTGGTTAATCATTTAGTCAGAGGTATGGACGTTTGAAGCTAGTCCGTATTCCTGAATGTGCAAACTTTTCCCGACGCGGGGCGAAGTAGCACGGCAAACGTTAAGTGCCAGCGGTATTTAAATTCTAAATAAGCCTGAACGTTATAAATTGTCATGCGATTGCGTTATGAGCGTGGCGGTTTTATCGCGGTCTTTAATAAACGCTACACTCGCTGAGATAATTAGTTGAGTGCACGGTTGTCAGCTCAATTTAATAATTATCCAGGAGTATTCATGTCTCAACCGGCCCAGAAACTTAGGCTTGGCGCCCTGATTGCCCTGGTGGTGGGCTCGATGATCGGCGGCGGGATTTTCTCCTTGCCGCAGAACATGGCCGCGCGCGCCGAGGTCGGCGCGATATTGATCGGCTGGGCGATCACCGCCGTCGGCATGCTGACCCTCGCCTTCGTGTTCCAGACCCTCGCCAACCGCAAGCCGGAGCTGGATTCCGGGGTGTACGCCTACGCCAAGGCCGGGTTCGGCGACTACATGGGGTTCTCGTCGGCCTGGGGTTACTGGATCAGTGCGTGGATGGGCAACGTGGGTTACTTCGTGTTGCTGTTCAGCACGCTCGGCTACTTCTTCCCGGTGTTTGGCCATGGCAACACGCCGGTGGCCATCGGCTGCGCGTCCCTGCTGCTGTGGGCCGTGCATTTTCTGGTGATGCGCGGGATCAAGGAGGCGGCGTTCATCAACCAGATCACCACGGTGGCGAAGATCGTGCCGTTGCTGATGTTTATCGTGATCGCCGGCCTGGCGTTCAAGGCCGATATCTTCACCCGCGATATCTGGGGCCTGGGCAACCCGCAGTTCGGCAGCGTGGTCGACCAGGTGCGCAACATGATGCTGGTCACCGTGTTCGTGTTTATCGGCATCGAGGGCGCCAGCGTGTATTCGGCGCGGGCCGAGAAACGCGCGGACGTCGGCCGCGCCACGGTGATCGGCTTTCTCGGCGTGCTGGCACTGCTGGTGCTGGTGAATGTGTTGTCCCTGGGGATCATGAGCCAGCCGCAGTTGGCGCAATTGCAAAATCCGTCCCTGGCCGGTGTGCTCGAGCACATCGTCGGGCCCTGGGGTGCGATGGCCATCAGCATCGGCCTGGCCGTGTCGTTGCTCGGCGCCTTGCTGTCGTGGGCGCTGCTGTGCGCGGAAATCCTCTACGCCACCGCCCATGACAAGACCATGCCGGCCTTCCTGAAAAAGGAAAATGCCAACCAGGTGCCGGTCAATGCGCTGTGGCTGACCAATGTGATGATCCAGGTTTTCCTGGTGATCACGCTGTTTTCCCACAGCACCTACACCACCCTGATCTACCTGGCTTCCTCGATGATCCTGGTGCCGTACCTGTGGTCGGCGGCCTATGCGGTGTTGTTGAGCGGGCGCGGCGAAACCTATGAGGGCGCCCAGCGCCAGCGTTTCAAGGATTTGCTGGTGGGCCTGGTCGCCCTCGGCTACGCGGTGTGGCTGCTGTACGCCGGTGGCTTGAAATACTTGCTGCTGTCGGCGCTGCTGTACGCGCCCGGTGTGGTGCTGTTTGCACTGGCCAAGCGCGAGCAGGCCCAACCCTTGTTCACCCACGTGGAAAAAGGCATCTTCAGCTGCGTAGTTGCCGGCGCCAGCCTGGCGGCGTATGGGCTGTACAGCGGGGTGTTGTCGTTGTGAAAGTGGCGTATCAGCCGCCCTATGACTGGGCGGCAATGCTGGGTTTTTTGTCGGCGCGGGCGATCACCGGGCTCGAGACGGTGGTGGCTGGCGTGTACCGGCGCAGTATCAGCGTGGATGGGCGACACGGCTGGATCAGTGTCGCGCCGGGTGACGGCGATTGGCTGGAGGTGAGCGTCGATTTTCCCGAGCCGGCGGCGTTTCCCGAGATCGAGCGGCGCTTGCGCCGGATGTTTGACCTGGACGCCCAACCGGCCTTGATCAACCGGCAATTGGCGAAGGACCCGTTGATGGCGCAGTTGGTTGCCGCGCGGCCCGGGCTGCGGGTGCCGGGCACTTGGGATGGCCTGGAACTGGCGATCCGTGCCGTGCTCGGTCAGCAGATCACAGTAGTCGCGGCGATCCGCCTCGCGGGCAAGTTGGTTGCACAATATGGCCAGCCCCTGGATACGCCGCACGTCGGCATCACCCACGCGTTCCCGACGCCGCAGGTGTTGGCGGCGGCGGACCTGGCTGCGCTGGGCATGCCCAAGGCGCGCGGTCGCACCTTGTCCGGCATGGCCCAGGCATTGCTGGATGATCCGCAGGTGTTCGAGCCCAAGGCCAGCCTCAAGGACGGGGTGGCGCGGCTGGTCGCGCTGCCGGGGATTGGTGACTGGACTGCGCAGTACATCGCCATGCGCCAACTGCGCGAGGCGGATGCGTTTGCGTCGGGGGACATCGGCTTGATCAATGCGCTGGCGGCGCTGGAAGGCGGGCCGGTTTCGGCGCGGCAGCTGTTGGCGCGGGCCGAGGCGTGGCGGCCGTTGAGGGCGTATGCGGCGCAGCATTTGTGGACGTCGCTGCAGCGGGCGGATTGAGGGGGCGGGCAGGGCCTCTTCGCAGGCAAGCCAGCGCCCACATTTGAGGGTGTCTACCACTCAAATTGTGCAAGCTGGCCTGCCTGCGATAACGCTCGAAAGGCTACCACTGCGGCCGATGTGAGCCCAATTCCCCGGCCGGCAAATCCCACTGCAACGGCGTACCGCTGATGGTCAACGGCGCCAGCAGCCGATGGGCCTGACCCCAGGCGGTCTGTTCCACCACCAGCCCTTGATCGCCGGGTTCCTCAGCCCGCAACGCCACCTGTTCCGGCACCTGACCCGCCTCCACCAGCAACTTGGCCGTACGCGCCAACGACAACTGCGCCGATCCGCCACGCCCGGATTTCAACCGCTCACTCAAGGCTTGAATCGCGCTGGCCGCCATCAGATAGCCGGTCGCATGGTCGAGCGCCTGCAACGGCAGTGGCACCGGTTTATCCGCGTGTTTCCAGGCCATGCCCGCGTCGGCAATCCCGCTGCTCATCTGCACCAGGCTGTCGAAGCCGCGTCGATTGCGCCACGGGCCGCTCCAGCCATACGCGTTGAGGCTCACGTCGATCAGGCCCGGGGCGATGCTTTGCAGCTCGGCGGCGCTATAGCCCAGCTGTTCCAGGGCATCGGCACGGTAACCGTGGAACAGGATGTCGGCGTCCTTGAGCAATGCTTCGAATACCTGCCGGCCTTCGGACGTTTTCAAGTCAAGGCGCGCGCAGCGTTTGCCGAGGGTCATTTCCGGCACCACGCCCGGCTCGTTCCAGGTCGGTGAGTCGATGCGCAGTACATCGGCGCCCAACCCGGCGAGAAAACGACTGGCGACGGGACCGGCCAATACGCGGGTCAAGTCCAGCACCTTGATACCCGCCAGCGGGCGCGCTACCGAGCCTGTCCAGGTTTTTGCGGTGGTGGTGGCGAAGGTCTGGCGCTGCACCAGCGGCTCGGCATTCACCGCCAGCCCTTGCGGATGTTGCTGCCAGGCTTGCCACGAACGCATCTGTGCCGCACAGCCGCCGGCGTCGACAATCGCCTGTTCCAGCTCGGCGGCGTTCCATGCGGCGACCTTGCTGACCATTTCGGCGCGGTCGGCGACTTTGCCCAGCACTTGCTCGGCGGCGGCCCGGTGGTGGGGCGCATTGGTGTGCAGGCGAATCCAGCCGTCGGCACTGGCGTAGTCGCCGGCCACCGGGTCCCACAGCGGTGGCGTTTGCCAACCCACCGGACGCAGGGACGACGAGAACCAGAAGGAGGCGAGGCGTCGGTCCACGCTCACGGCGGGCAAGCGGCCGGTCATTGCCAGCACCAGTTGGGCCACGGCCTGGCCGGCGGCACCGATACTGGCACTGGCCAGGTCGGTGACGGCGAAGGTCGAGGGCAGGGCGCCGGCCTCGGTCACGGTCAATGGAGTAGGCGGTAGATCGAGTGCGGCTTGGATGGGAGTCAGCAGGTCAGTCATCAAAGGCCCTCCTTAAGAGAAGGGCCACTATAGAAGATCATCAGGCCGATGTGGCAACCCCAGGCTCCAATGGCAGGTCGATGCTGGCGATAAACCCGCCCTCAGGATGATTGGCCAGGATCAGGCTGCCGCCATGGCGTTCCGCCGCACGCCGCGCAATCGCCAGGCCCAGGCCGTGACCCTGGGCGGTCTGGCCGGGGGCGCGGTAGAACGGCTCGCCCAATTGGCTGAGGTGTTCGGCATCCACGCCGGGGCCGTGGTCGCGCACGCTGATAAGGATGTGCTCGCCGTGCAGATGGGCGTGCAATTCGATCGGCTGGCCCTTCGGGTTGAAGCGCTGCGCGTTGCGCAGCAGGTTGTCCACCGCGCGTTCGATCATGGTCGGCCAGCCTTTGAGGCGCAGATCGGGTTGGGCGGTGAGTTGCACCACCTGCTCCGGCGCGCTGAGCTGGGCGTCTTTTTGCAGGGTCTTGAGCAGGCTGTTGAGGTCGACGTCTTCGGCGCTGGCGTTATCGGCATCGACGCGCGCCAGCACCAGGATTTCACTGATCAACGCTTCCAGGCGATCGCATTCGCGGGTCAGGCGCGGCCAGAGTTTTTCGCGTTCTTCGGGGCTGGCGCGTTCGGCCAGGGCCAGGGCGATGCGCAGGCGGGCCAGCGGCGAGCGCAGCTCGTGGGAGACGTCGCGCAGCAACTGGCGCTGGCTGCCGATCAGGCTTTGCAGGCGGGCGCCCATGCGGTTGAAGTCAGTGGCCAGCACGCCGAACTCATCGCGGCGGTTGGCCAGGCGCGCCAGGCTGTTCTGCTGGTAAGTGGCCTGGCCGAGGTCATGCACTGCGCCACGCAGACGGCTGAGGGGGCGGGTGATGGACAGCGTCACCAGCAGGCTGAACAGGGTCAGCACCACCAGGGCGATGGCCAATGCGCTCAACGGCCACAGCAGGCTGCTGCGGTGCCAGGCGTCCAGCTCGGGATGGGGGATGCGATAGATCAGCAGGTAGGTGTCGCCGGTTTTTTCGCTGGTGTACTCGGCGGTCAGGCGTCGCCAGGGCAGGTGGCCGTCCTGGCTGTCATTCTGGCGGGCTTCGAACGCGGCGGCGCGGCGCGGAAAGGTGCCCCGCACGACCGGCTCGCCGCTTTCGTTGAGCACTTGCACGTCGATGTGGTACTGGCGCTTGCGCTGTTGCAGCAAGTCCTGGGCGGCATCCTCGCCTTGGGTCTCGTAGAGTTGAGTCCACTCTTCGGCGAGGTTATTGAGGCCGGGGTGGCGGCTGAGAATCCAGGCATCTTGATTGAGCATGTGCCCAAGCAGGATCGACAACCCGGCAACCAGGGCGATGGCCAGCCAGAAACTGGCCAGGATGCGCCAGAACAATGAACGCACAGGAAACCCTCAAACAGGAAAAGCCCAGCGGCGCGAGCCACTGGGCTGGGGGAGTGAAGCTAGAACATTATTGCGCTTTTTGCGGCTGTTGCGCTTTCCAGGCCTGGAATTCCTTCCACTCGGCGCGGCGCTCGGCTTGCTTCTTGACGATCTCGTCGAACTTCTTCTGCTGGTCAGGCTTGAGGACTGCACGGATATCCGCCTGGGTTTTCTGCTTGCCGGCGGCGATTTCATCCTGCATGGCTTTCTGGTCGGCGGCCGGGAGTTTGTCCAGGTACTTTTTGACCAGGTCTTTGCGAGCGTGCCATTGGTCGCCCATCAGCTTGCCGATCTGCTGGCGCTGTTCCTTGCTCAGGTCCAGCTGGCTGAAAGGGCCGCCTTTGCCACGCGGACCGTGTTCACCGCCGTGGCCTGGGCCACCCATCATGTGGCCGGAAGGTTCACCCATCGGGCCTGGGCCGTCTGGCATGGCGGCCATGGCAACGGTCGGCAGGGCAGCGGCGAACATCAAAGCGATAAGGGTCTTGCGCATGGTGATTCTCCTGTCTCTATTCCGGTGAGTCCGGATGTGAGTAGATTACGGAGATCAAGGTCAGCGGCGGTCAGGTGTGGGTAAAGCTTGGGTAAAGAGGGTTTTGTTGCGAACTGACAAAACTGTGGGGATTTGGGTATTCAAATGTGGGAGCGGGCTGGCTCGCGAATGCGGTAGGTCAGCCTATGCATGTGCTGACCCACCGCATTCGCGAGCAAGCCCGCTCCCACAGGAGAGTGCGTGAAACTCAGAGGCTGTAGTAATAGCCGCGGCTGCGCAACGCGACGATCCGTGGCCGTCCGTCCGGGTGCGGTCCGATCTTTTTGCGCAGGTTGCTGACGTGCATGTCCAGGCTGCGATCGTAAAGGGTCAGCTTGCGGCCCAGCGCGATCTGCGCCAGTTCCTGTTTATCCAGTGGTTCGCCGGGCTGGCGCAGCAAGGCTTCGAGCAGGCGGCTCTCGGAAACGGTGAGGGCGAATTCCTGTTCGTCGATACTGACCACGCCGCGCACCGGGCTGAAGCACAGGTCGCCGAGTTCCAGTTGGGTGGATACGGCGGCCGGATGGCTGCGGCGCAGCACGGCGCGCAGGCGCGCGGTCAGCTCGCGCGGGTCGCAGGGCTTGGCCAGGTAGTCGTCGGCACCGAGTTCCAGGCCGAGGATGCGATCCAGCGGTTCGCCGCGGGCCGAGAGCATCAGCACCGGCAACTCCGGGTGGTCGTTGCGCAGTTGCTTGAGCAGTTCCAGGCCGCTTCCGTCGGGCAGCATCACGTCCAGCACCACCGCTGCCGGGGCGCTGTCGGCCAAGGCTTTGCGGGCGCTCAAGCCATCGTGGCAGGCGCGCACCTGGAAGCCTTCCTGGCTCAACCAACTGGTCAGCAGCTCGCAGAGCTCCTGGTCATCATCTATCAGTAACAGCTCGCTCATGACTCACTCAATTTAGCCATTGTCGACGGCGACGGTGCCCACCGCTGGCGAAGATCCCGCACAGCAAGGCGATCAGGGCGACCGCCCCGCCGGTGACAAACCATTGCTGTTGCTCGGTCAGCCATCGGGTCAAGGCACCGCCTTGTGTCTCTTTGAGTTGCTGGGCCAGGCGTTGGTTCTCTTGGCGAAGACGACTTAATTGGGCGCTTTCGCGCGTCGCATCCGCACCCTGCAGTTGCTTGCTCAGTTCTTCCCGCAGCCGTTCGCTTTCTTTCAAGCGTTGCTGCAACTCGGTGATCTGGGCGCCGGCACTCAAGGACAGGGGCGTGGAACTGCCGGTGTTCGAGGTTTCTTCAGCGTGGGCCGTAGCCCCGATCATTACCACTGCCAACAGACACAACTGACGTAAGCGCATCGGAACTCCTGATTCCACACGAATATTCAGAACGTTGTCGGCAGGTTACCGAGAATAATGAGCAATTAGGAGTGTGCCGCACGTATTAGGTTCGACACACGCCTGGGTCAAGGCAGGACTTGCTTGAATGGCTTGATCATGACATCGGCGTAGACGCCTGCCGCAACATACGGGTCAGCCTTGGCCCAGGCCTGTGCATCGGCCAGGGAGGCGAACTCGGCAACCACCAGGCTACCGGTGAAACCGGCGGCGCCCGGGTCGTTGCTGTCGACGGCCGGGTGCGGGCCGGCGAGTACCAGGCGACCTGCGGCTTGCAGCTCGTTCAGGCGCTCCAGGTGTGCCGGGCGCACGGACAGGCGTTTTTCCAGCGAGTTGGCAACATCGGTGGCAATGATGGCGTAGAGCATGTCAGTCCTCGGTTTTTGGCGTAGTAGGGTCGGTGTCATGCAGGTGGCGCGACAGGTAGATACCCTGGCCGATCAGGAACAGCACGGTCATGCCCAGGCTGCCGAAGACTTTGAAGTCGACCCAGTAGTCCTGGAAGGTAAAGGCCACGAACAGGTTGGCAGCGCCGCAGAACAGGAAGAACACGATCCAGGCCACGTTCAAACGTGTCCAGACCGGCTCCGGCAGGGTCAGTGCGTGGCCCATGATCCGCTTGATCAGCAGGCGATCGCCGATGAAGTGGCTGCCGATGAAGGCCAGGGCAAACAGCCAGTTCACCACCGGGGCTTTCCATTTGAGGAAGGTCTCGCTGTGGAAGGCCAGGGTCAGGCTGCCGAATACCAGGCAGGCGACCAGGGTCAGCCATTGGCTTTTTTCCAGTTTGCGCTGGGAGATGAAGAGGGCGCCGTAGACTACGATGGAGCTGATGATCAGCACGGCGGTGGCGCTGTAGATGCCCCCGACGGTCAGTTCATGGCCGGCAATATCGATGACCCTGGGGTCGAGTTTGTAAACGATGAAAAACAGCAACAGCGGGATGAAGTCGATGAATTGTTTCACAGTAAGAGCCAGAAGCTGGATGTGGCGGCATAATAACAAACATCCTTGGTAGCGAAAGCGCCAGCTGACTTGAGGTTACACACTCCCGTGAATGTTGATTTGCACTGCCACAGCACGGCCTCCGACGGCGCCCTGGCGCCCGCGGTATTGGTTGCGCGTGCGTTTGAAAAAGGCGTGCGAGTCCTGGCGTTGACCGACCACGACACCCTCGAAGGCCTCGATGAAGCCCGCGCAACAGCGCATGCCCTGGGCATGCAGCTGGTCAACGGGGTGGAATTGTCCTGTACCTGGGGTGGCGCCACCATTCATGTGCTGGGCTATGGATTCGATCAAAACGCCCCGCCCCTGGTCGAGGCCATCGCCCAATTGCACGATGGCCGCTGGCTGCGGTCCGAAGAAATAAGCCGAAAACTTGCCCTCAAAGGCATGCCCAACGCGCTCGACGGCGCCCGCGCCATCCAGCAGGAACTGGGCGACAGCGGCAATGCACCGGCCCGTCCGCACTTTGCCGACTGGATGGTGCGCGAAGGTTTGGTCAAGGACCGCGCCGAAGCCTTTCGCAAATGGCTGGGCGCCGGCAAGTTGGGTGACGTCAAGCAACACTGGCCGACCCTGGAGGACACCGTCGAGACCCTGCGGGCGTCCGGGGCCTGGGTCAGCCTGGCGCATCCCTGGCATTACGATTTCACCCGCAGCAAGCGCCGCAAGCTGATTGGCGACTATATTGGAGCGGGCGGCCACGCGATTGAGGTGGTCAACGGCTATCAACCCGCCGAACAGGTGGGCAGCTTGGCGATTCTTGCCCGCGAATTTGGTCTGCTGGTCAGTGCCGGCAGTGATTTTCATGGCCCAGGCGGCTGGTCCGAGATCGGCGAGTATCGCCCCGTCCCGGAAGACTTGCCGCTCTTGTGGGGGCGATTCAAGCATGACCCCATTATTGCCACCGTCTGAACAGGTAGAACACGTGAGTCAATTCTTCCAGATTCATCCGGAAAACCCCCAGGCGCGCCTGATCAAACAGGCCGTGGAGATCATTCGCGCCGGTGGCGTGGTGATCTATCCCACCGATTCGTCCTACGCCATCGGTTGCCAGATCGGCGACAAGGGCGCGGTCGAGCGTGTAAGACGCCTACGCCAGCTGGATGACAAGCACAATTTCGCGCTGATCTGCAGCGACCTGTCCCAGCTGGGGCTGTTCGCCAAGGTCGACACCGGCACCTTCCGCCTGCTCAAGGCCCACACGCCGGGGCCCTACACCTTTATTCTCAACGCCACCCGCGAAGTGCCGCGCCTGTTGCTGCACCCGAAGAAACGCACCATCGGCCTGCGCGTGCCCGAGCATCCCATCGCCCTCGCGCTGTTGGCCGAGTTGGGTGAGCCGCTGATGAGCGTGTCGCTGATCATGCCCGGCGACGCCGAACCCCTGGAAGACCCGTACGAAATGCGCCAACTCCTGGAAAAACAGGTGGACCTGATCATCGACGGCGGCTTCGGCGGCGGCAAGGCCTCCACCGTGATCAACCTGGCGGACGGCGAACCCGAAGTGATCCGCGTGGGTTGCGGCGACCCGGCCCCCTTCATGGCCGAGGCCTGAATGTCGGCCGTGGAAACCGTCGACAGCCAGGCGGGCGCCCAGCAGGAACTGCCGTTTGCCATGGTGTATGGCCAGGCGGTCATGGAAATGCCGCTGGACCTGTACATCCCGCCGGACGCGCTGGAAGTCTTCCTTGAAGCCTTCGAAGGCCCGCTGGACTTGCTGCTGTACCTGATCCGCAAGCAGAACATCAACATCCTCGACATCCCGGTGGCGGAAATCACCCGTCAGTACATGGGGTATGTCGAGTTGATGCAGTCGGTGCGCCTGGAGTTGGCCGCCGAGTACCTGGTGATGGCCGCCATGCTGGCCGAGATCAAGTCGCGCATGCTGCTGCCGCGCTCGGAGACGATCGAGGCCGAAGAGGACGACCCGCGCGCCGAACTGATCCGCCGCCTGCAGGAGTACGAGCGCTTCAAGGCTGCCGCCGAAGGCATCGACGGCTTGAGCCGCGTGGGCCGCGATGTGGTGGTGCCCAAGCTCGATGCCCCCGAGGCCCGGGCGCGCAAATTGTTGCCGGACGTAAGCCTGGAAGAATTGCTGATGTCCATGGCCGAGGTGCTGCGCCGTGGCGATATGTTTGAAAGCCACCAGGTCAGCCGCGAGGCCTTGTCGACCCGTGAACGCATGAGCGATGTACTCGAACGCCTCAAGGGCGGCGGTTTTGTGCCGTTTGTCGAGCTGTTCACTGCCGAAGAAGGGCGCCTGGGCGTCGTGGTGACCTTTATGGCGATCCTCGAACTGGTCAAGGAATCCTTGGTCGAGCTGGTCCAGAATGAGCCTTTTGCGGCTATCCACGTGCGGGCGCGAGCCGAATAAAGAGCTGAATCGATGAATCTGACTGAACCCCGCGAACTGGCGCCGCTGCTGGAAGCCTTTCTCCTGGCCTCGGGTAAACCGCAATCCCTGGAGCGCCTGTTCGAACTGTTCGAGGAAGCCGAGCGCCCGGAGCCGCCAGTCTTCAAGAAAGCCCTGGAGATCTTGCGCAAGTCCTGCGATGGCCGCGCCTTCGAGCTGCGCGAAGTGGCGTCGGGTTATCGCCTGCAGATTCGTGAGAAATTTTCCCCGTGGGTGGGCCGGCTGTGGGAAGAGCGCCCGCAGCGTTATTCACGGGCGATGCTCGAGACGATGGCGCTGATCGCCTATCGCCAGCCGATCACCCGCGGCGAAATCGAGGATGTGCGTGGCGTGGCGGTCAACAGCCATATCGTCAAGACCTTGCTGGAGCGCGAGTGGATCCGCATCGTCGGCTATCGCGATGTGCCCGGCAAACCGGCGATGTTCGCCACCACCAAGGTGTTTCTCGACCACTTCAACCTGAAGAACCTCGACGACCTGCCGCCCCTGGCCGAGCTGCGCGAAATGGAAGCCGAGCCGGTGCTCGACTTCGACGACGCGCCGGTCCCGGCGAGCCTGCAGGAACTGGCCGACGCCAGCGCCGAGCCGGAAGAGCCCAAGGACGAAACCAGTTTCCACACCCTGTTGCTGGAACTGGACGACATGGAGCAGGGCATCAAGACCGACTTCGACGACTTGCTGCGTGATGGGGCTGCCGAGCCGCAAGCCCAAGTGGACGTTGATGTTGAAGCTGAAGCCCAAGTGGACGTTGATGTTGAAGCTGAAGCCCAAGTGAACGTTGAAGTTGAGGCTGAAGCCCAAGTGAACGTTGAAGTTGAGGCTGAAGTCGAAGCAGAAGCTGAGCCTGAACCCGAAGAAGACATCCTCGGTGTCGCCGAAGCTCGCGAGAAGCTCCTGGCCGCCGTCGCCGCCCTCGAACAACCGTCGCTGAGCGACGAAGAAGCCGAAGCCCAGGCGCTGGCCGAAGCCATCGAAGCCGAGCGCCGCCAATTCGAAGACTGATGCCGCTTCAAAATGTGGGAGCTGGCTTGCCTGCGATGCAGGCGACTCGGTCTTTCTGCTATAGCGAGGTGATGCCATCGCAGGCAAGCCAGCTCCCACAGAAAACCAGTGCCTGGGAGGATTTCAATGAGTTCCACCAAAGACCCGTGCATCAGCATCTGCAAATTCAACGACGACATCTGTGTCGGCTGTGGCCGCAGCAAGCGCGAGATCCGTGCCTGGAAGAAACTCGACAAAGCCGACAAGCGCACGGTGCTTGCCGAAGCCGAGCTGCGCCTGCTGGCGCTGGGGGCCACCGGTCGGCGGAAAAGCAAATGATGGCGGCCCAATCGACTAGTCTCTGATGCGCAACGCGCGCCATGCGCGTATGATTCGCGACCCTTTGGCGCGCTATTGCCCCAAAGCCCCGCTTTCAACACTCTTCAGGCCACGCCTGAATCGACCCACCGGGAGGTGCTTAAGATGAACGACCAAGACCAGAACGACAGCCAGGAAATCGGCCCAGCAGGCGAAAAACTGCAAAAGGTGCTGGCGCGTATCGGCGTGGGCTCGCGCCGCGACGTCGAAGCCTGGATCACCCAGAAGCGCATCAAGGTCAACGGCGTCGAGGCCACCCTCGGCCAGCGCGTCGACCTGCACGATGCAATCACCATTGATGGCAAGGTCATCAAGCGTGAAGAGGCCGCCGAATCGGTGCGCCGCGTGATCATGTACAACAAGCCAGATGGCGAGATCTGCACCCGTGACGACCCGGAAGGCCGCCCGACCGTGTTCGACAAGATGCCCAAGCCCAAGGAAGGCCGCTGGATCAACATCGGTCGCCTGGACATCAACACCACCGGCTTGCTGATGTTCACCACCGACGGTGAACTGGCCAACCGCCTGATGCACCCGTCCTACGAGATGGACCGTGAATACGCCGTGCGTGTACGCGGTGAAGTCGACGACGAGATGATCGAACGCCTCAAGGCCGGCGTGGTGCTGGAAGACGGCCCGGCCAAGTTCACCGACATCAAGCAGGCACCGGGCGGCGAAGGTTTCAACCACTGGTACCACTGCGTGGTGATGGAAGGCCGTAACCGTGAAGTGCGTCGCCTGTGGGAATCCCAGGGCCTGGTGGTCAGCCGCCTGAAGCGCGTGCGTTTCGGTCCGGTGTTCCTCAACTCCGACCTGCCGATGGGCCGCTGGCGCGAAATGAGCCAGTACGAAGTCGACATCCTCAGCGCCGAAGTCGGCCTGACGCCGGTCGCGATGCCGCAGATGAACGCCAAGAGCAAAGACAAGCTTGAGCGTATGCAGCGTAAATCCTCGCGTCCTGTTGCGCGTACCGAGCGCGTGGCGCGCACCTTGCGCCCGGCCCTGAATGCGCCGGCGACCGGTGGGCGTATCTCGCGTGAGCCGCACATCGAAGGCGAGCGTCGCCCGACGGCGCCGTCGCGTCAGGAAGGCGAGCGTGCTCCACGTGCGCCGCGTCCGGCCCGTGGTGAAGCGCCGAGCGGCGGTCGCAGCAACCGTGGTGAAGCCGATCGCCCAGCGGATAACGCCAGCACCAAGCGTCCAGCCAAGCCGGCGGCAAACAAACGCCCCGGGCCGAAACTGGTCGCGGACGAGCCGTCTGGCAAGCGCCGTGGCGCCCCGGCCGGTTCGGGTCAGCGTCCAGGTTTTGGTCGCAAGAAGCCGCAGTGATACGCTAAGCGCTGCACACAAACGCCAACCCTAGGGTTGGCGTTTTTTTTTGGTCTGGATTTGCTGACCCGTTCCAATGTGTGTGTGGGCTTGCTCGCGAAAACGCTGTGTCAGTCGCTGGAGAAGTTGGCTGGTCTGCCGCATTCGCGAGCAAGCCCGCTCCCACATTTGGGGTGTATTTCAAGGTTGGAACCGAGTTGTACCGTCCGCTCAAATGCCGGTGCAGCACCCCGAATCCCAAGCCCAACAGCAATCAAAACTGTGGGAGCGGGCTTGCCCGCGAAAGCGGTGGGTCAGTCAACCATGATGTAGCTGATCCACCGCCTTCGCAGGCAAGCCAGCTCCCACACTGATTGGTGTCTGGACTGAATGCTGTGCCTGGCTCAACTCCCACAGTTTTGGAGGGGCTGGCCTGATTCCTGTGTCTGGCGCAGTTCCACTGTGGGAGCGGGCTTGCCCGCGAAGCGGTGGGTCAGTCAACCATGATTTAGCTGATCCACCGCCTTCGCAGGCAAGCCAACTCCCACACTGATTGGTGTCTGGACTGAATGCTGTGCCTGGCTCAACTCCCACATCTGGTTCTCCAGTGTGTCTGGATTTTGTGATCAGAACGCAAACCGCCCATCAAACACTGGCTTGTCATCCAGCGCCAAGACCCCGCTGGCGAAAATCAGGTCCAGGTGATGACTGCCTTTCTGCCCACCGCCAAGGCCCAGGTGCAGCCCGCAATGGCGCTCTTCAAACCCGGCGTTGCGCGCGTACAGGTCCTTCACGCCTTCATTGGTGCCGATCCCCAACTCCTCCACCCGCCGGTTGGACGGGTTGGCGTTCAGGTATTTGTTGAAGTCATCCGCCAGCCCCGGCACGTCGCTGGCCACGCTGCAGATGGTCGAGTTCTCGATCCACAGCTCCAGCGGCGACTGCAGCACGCCGTACTTGCGCGCAAACGGGATAGTGCTCAGGAAGGTGCCGACAAAGCGCACCTGGCCACTGATGGCCTCGCTGTGGGTGGCGATCTCGCCGGGTGCCAGGTCGTGGTTGCCGATGCCGTTGATATTGGTCCACTTCTTGATGCTGCTCAGCGGCGCCTGCAGGCGTGAGCCGTGCTTGTCGGTGAAACTCAGCACGTTGGCCTGGGACATGCGCCGGATCAGCGTGGCGTTGAGGTCGGCGATGCGCTGCGGCTCGACGCTGAAGGTGTCGTAGAAATAGTCGCCGTAATCCTTGAACAGCAGGGACTTCTGCCAGTGTTCGGCCATCACGCCGTGCAGGGCGCGGATAAAGTCCGGGCCTTCGGCGCGTGGGTTGGGCAGCGTGGAGGAATCGTAGAGGAACAGGTACAGGTCGCAGGCCTCAATGGCCTGGGCCAGGGTGTCACTGGCGGCCAGGTCGAGGCGCTGCACCTGGAAATTGAAACGGGCGGCGCTGCTGTGGGTGATCGCCTGGGCGATGGCGTCGTAGCGCTCGGTATGGCCCAGCAGCACGGTAGGCTGGCTCAGCCCGCTGAGGGCCGGGTGGTGGGCGAGGTAGTAGAGGAAGTGTTCGACGGCGCGGGCCTTGTCCATGACGGGTGTCCTTCTGTGCCTTGGGTAAGGGAGCAGGTGCCGTGCACAGCACCTGCCGGTTGCCTGCCGGGTGTCAGAATGGCCACATCGCCGTGCCGAAGGGCACGACGGCGTCGGCTTGCATCATCTCTACGGCGGCCTCGTGGGTCGGCGCTTCAAACCAATCGTCGAGTTGCAGTTCGGTTTCCAGGTCGTTTTCCAGTGCTTGCATGGTGTATCTCCTAGAGGACGTTGTTTGAGGACGGCTTGCCAACGGGCTTCGCTGGGCAAGTGGGATGAACCTAGGAGAGAGTGTTTCAGAACGCAAAATATTTATTGACACCGTTGCATTTGGATTTTTTCTTCTGTTTTTCCGGGCTGGTTTTTTCTTGAGCAAATACAAGCAGCTGGCGATGCTGATGATGGAGAATTTTCCTACCGACAATTTTTCTTCACCGAACAGCTGTAACGCGAATTTTCCATGCTGTAACGATTAATTTACGACAATGTCACGGCATTATTGTCCCCTTTCCCGCTGTAAGGATTACCTGACAGATCGTCGCACGCCGGCTGGAGGGGCGGCCCCAAGCGGTCGAGCGGTGTACAATGCGCCGCGTTTTACTGTGACCCCCCTTGCGTAACCACGCAAAAGGCCAAGACCTCGGGGTTTACCTACCCTGATCACTCCGCCTGGCCACGAGCCGGACGGGTTCGATTTCGTCACAGATAAAAACAAACAGGTGACGCATGACCGTTAGAAAGACGCTGTACTCCTGGTGCCTGCGCTGGGGTTTGAGCGGCGCTGCTTGAGTCGGTAATTCAAGGCAGCAACCTGCAATCAACATCATCAAACCTTGCGTGAGACCCTTTTCATGAGTGGACCCCATTCCTCTTCAGGCGAGCTGAAACGCGGCCTGAAAAATCGGCATATCCAGTTGATCGCCCTCGGTGGCGCCATCGGCACCGGCCTGTTCCTCGGCTCGGCCGGGGTGCTCAAGTCCGCCGGCCCGTCGATGATCCTCGGCTACGCCATTTGCGGCTTCATTGCCTTCATGATCATGCGCCAGCTCGGCGAAATGATCGTCGAAGAGCCGGTCGCCGGCTCCTTCAGCCACTTTGCCCACAAGTACTGGGGCGGTTTCGCCGGCTTCCTGTCGGGCTGGAACTGCTGGATCCTGTACATCCTGGTGGGCATGTCGGAGCTGACCGCCGTCGGCAAATACGTGCACTACTGGTGGCCGGAGATCCCGACCTGGGTCTCGGCAGCGGCGTTCTTCGTGCTGATCAACCTGATCAACCTGGCCAACGTCAAAGTCTTCGGTGAAGCCGAGTTCTGGTTCGCCATCATCAAGGTCGTGGCCATCGTCGGCATGATCGCCCTGGGCAGCTACCTGCTGGTCAGCGGCAGCGGCGGACCACAAGCCTCGGTGAGCAACCTGTGGGATCACGGCGGGTTCTTCCCCCATGGTGTCAGCGGGTTGGTGATGGCCATGGCAATCATCATGTTTTCCTTCGGCGGCCTGGAAATGCTCGGCTTCACCGCCGCCGAAGCCGACCAGCCACGCACCGTGATCCCCAAGGCAATCAATCAGGTGATCTACCGCATCCTGATCTTCTACATCGGTGCGCTGGTCGTGCTGTTGTCGCTGACGCCATGGGACAGCCTGCTGGCGACCCTCAACGCCTCTGGCGATGCCTACAGCGGCAGCCCGTTCGTCCAGGTGTTCTCCATGCTGGGCAGCAACACTGCCGCGCACATCCTCAACTTCGTGGTGCTGACCGCTGCGCTCTCGGTGTACAACAGCGGCACCTACTGCAACAGCCGCATGCTGCTGGGCATGGCCGAGCAGGGCGATGCGCCGAAGGCATTGGCCAAGATCGACAAGCGCGGCGTGCCGGTGCGTTCGATCCTCGCGTCGGCGGCGATCACCCTGGTGGCGGTGCTGATGAACTACCTGATCCCGCAGCATGCGCTGGAACTGCTGATGTCGCTGGTGGTGGCCACGCTGGTGATCAACTGGGCGATGATCAGCTTCTCGCACTTCAAGTTCCGCCAGCACATGAACCGCACCGGCCAGGTGCCGTTGTTCAAGGCGCTGTGGTACCCCTACGGCAACTACATTTGCCTGGCGTTCGTGGCGTTTATCCTGGTGATCATGCTGATGATTCCAGGGATCCAGGTGTCGGTGTACGCAATCCCGGTGTGGGTGGCGTTCATGGCGGTGTGCTACTGGATCAAGAACAAACGCAGTGCCGAAGCGGCGCTGGGTGCGGCGAGTGCAGCGTTGAAGTAAGCCGTCCCGCCCAAACGGAAAACCCGGCTGCGTGCCGGGTTTTTTGTGGGCGCCGACGGGGTAGACTCGCGCGTCGTGTTTAAACGTTCCAGGAGCGCAGACCCCATGCAACTCACTGATATCGACGGCGGCGCCTTGCAGCGTGACGCGCTGGAAGACCTGATCGACCAGCACGGCGGGCCCCTGCGCCTGATTGGCGTCGACCTGAGTGGCGCTGACCTCTCGCGCATGGCGCTGGATCACTGGGTATTCGAACGCTGCATCCTGGTCCAGACGTCTTTCCTCGGTGCGCGCCTGGAAGGCACGCAGTGGAAAAGCTGCCGGGCCGGCCACGCGATTTTCGAGGCGGCGAACCTGTTGGAGGCGCAGTTCCACAGCTGTGACCTGAACAACACCCGTTGGCAGCGCAGCAAGCTGTCCCAGGCGAATTTTGAACACTGCAAATTGACCGGCGCCAATTTCACCCATTGCGCCTCCCTGGGGCTGAGCTTCAGTGAAACCCGCCTGAACAGCGCGTTTTTGTCCGGGTTATCGTTTGCGCGCACCGTGTTGAATAACCTGGACTTCTCCGACAGCGATTTGTCGGACGCTGATTTTCGCAAGGCCGAACTGATCGACTGCAGCCTCGCCCATGCCCGCATCCACGGCGCCAATTTTGCCGGTGCCGACTTGCGCGGCGCGGATTTGAGCGGGTTTCGCCTCAATGATGCCAAACTGTTCAAAGGCGCCGTGATTTCCAAAGCCCAGGCGTCGATGCTGTTATCCGAGTTGGGCTTGTCCGTTGCCTAAGGTTTTTGAGTGATGCTGGTAATTTCCAACAACGTGCACCTGCCCGATGCCGAAATCGAGCTGACCGCCATCCGCGCCCAGGGCGCCGGTGGGCAGAACGTCAACAAGGTGTCGAGCGCGGTGCATTTGCGCTTTGATATTCCGGCCTCGTCGCTGCCGGAGTTCTACAAGGAGCGGCTGCTGGCGCTGCGCGACAGCCGTATCACCAGCGAAGGCGTGTTGATTCTCAAGGCCCAGCAATACCGGACCCAGGAGCAGAATCGCGCGGATGCGCTGGAGCGTTTGGTGGAGCTGATCCTCAGTGCCACCAAAGTCGAGAAGAAGCGCCGCCCGACCAAGCCGACCCTCGGCTCGAAAAAGCGTCGACTCGAATCCAAGACCAAGCGCGGCAGTATCAAGGCCGGGCGTGGCAAGGTCGATTTCTAGGCGTCGCGCGCTTCGCGGGCCTTCGGCGCCTGGCGGTACAGGTACACGCTGAGCAGCAGGCCACCGAGGGCGGCGAGGGCGGCGAACAGGAAGATCGATGCAAAGCCGAAACCTGCCGCCACCGCCCCGGCCAGCGGCCCGGTGATGCCCAGCGACAGGTCGATGAACAGCGAGTAAGCCCCCACCGCCGACCCGCGGCTGGACGCCGGCACCAGATTGACCGCCTCGACTCCCAGCGCCGGAAACACCAGGGAAAAACCGAAGCCGCTCAACGCCGCGCCGGCCAGGGCCAAGTTCGCATCCGGTGCCAGCCACAGCAGCAGCAACCCGAGGATTTCCACCGACAGGCACGCAATCGCCACGCGAAAGCCGCCAATCCGGTTGATCAAGTTGCCGAACAGCAGGCGCGCACCGATAAAACTGGCGCCGAACAGGCTCAGGGCCCACACCGCGTTATCCCAATGCTGGGTGGTGTAATACAGGGTGATAAAGGTGGCGATGGTGCCAAAGCCGATCGAGCCCAAGGCCAGTGCGCAGCCGTGCGGCAGGACCCGGCCCAGCACATTCATGAACGGCAGGCGCACGCCGGCCACGATCGGCGCCGCTTCCTTGTTCCAGGCCAGCAGCAGGCCGATCACCGCCAGCAGGATGATACTGACGCCCATGCTCCACAGCCCCAGGTGGCTGACCAGCAGCACCCCGAGTGGTGCGCCAACCGCCAGCGCGCCGTAGCTGGCGATGCCGTTCCAGGAAATCACCTTGGCCGTGTTCGCCGCCCCCACGCGGCCGATGCCCCAGCCGATGGCGCCCGAGCCGACCAGGCTTTCCGCGCTGCCCAGCACCAGGCGGCCGATCAGCAGGCTGCCCAGGCTCACGGCCGGCAAGCTGGAGAGCCACGCCGCGAGCAGCATGAACACGCCGCTCAGCCCGCAGCCCACCAGGCCGATCAGCACGGCGCGCTTGCTGCCCAGGTTGTCGATGATTTTGCCTGCGTACGGACGGCTCAGCAGCGTGGCCAGGTATTGCACACTGATCACCAGGCCGGCGATGACCGCGCCGTAGCCCAGCTCACTGTGGACATAGCCGGGCAATACGGCCAGCGGGATGCCGATATTCAGGTAGCCGATAAAGGTGAACAACACGATGGAAACGACTTGCAGCGTGACCGCCATGGGGCGCTGGGTATCTGGCATGGGAGAGGTCCACTGTCGCAGCAGGTAAAGATAGGCGGCTAATGATACCGGGCTTGGGCCGGCGCAGGGCGCTAAAACGCAAAACCGTCAGGTCGGCACTGCGTCAGGCTTGGGAAGGGGCCAGCAATTGCGTGGTAACCAGGGCCGCCAACGCGTTTTCCTGGGTGCCAAAGCGCTTGAGCAGCTTGGCTTGCTTGTCCGCGCTGAGGCGGTTCCACACTTCGACCATCTGCAAGGCAGCGTCGAGTACGGCGGCGTCCGGGGTGTCGGGGAGGGTATCGGTCATGGCAGGTATCTCGGGTGATTCAGGCAGTGTGGAAAGCGCTCAAAGGTGCGCTTTCCACACGGTCTGGTACGGCGTCAGTCCTGGCTTTCGCTGTCGACTGGTGGTGCTTCTTTGGCCTCAGGCTGCTGGTCGCTGGCCTGCTGCGGTGTTGGCTGCTCAGTAGGGTGCAGGCTTGGGAAGGGGAGATTAGGTATCTCGTGCATCGTCGTCGCTCCTCGCAAAGTCTGTTTTTTCAATCGCAGGTGATTCCGCGCTCTCAAAAAGCCTTGGCAGGATACAGCACTGAAAATGACAAAAAGAATTTAATCTCGACCAATGAACGAACTTTCATTGTTTTACGCAAGTGACACGGGGTCACACCTCAGAAGGGCACCTTGCCGAGAATCATGTCGCGGTACATCACAAAATCCCCCAGCAAGCTGTAGAACGGGTGCTGGAAGGTCGCCGGGCGGTTCTTTTCAAAGAAGAAGTGGCCGACCCAGGCGAAGCTGTAGCCGGCAATCGGCACGGCCAGCAGCAAGCCCAACGAGCCTCTGCCGATGGCATACGCGAGGATGCCGATCACCAGGGTGGTGCCGATAAAGTGCAGGCGCCGGCAGGTGCTGTCGGCGTGCTCAGTCAGGTAATACGGGTAAAACTCGGCAAAGCTGTTGAATCGCTTGACGTTTTCCACGGTGACCGGCCCTTTGATTGTTGTGCCGCCCAACAGATGTTCGGCGGGGAGCTTATTTGAGTCTAGAGTGATCAGTGGTAACAGCCAGTGACAATAGATGCCACTTTAGTATCCTTGGCTTCCTGGCTGCCGTTTGAGCCTGCTTTATTAAGAAGACGCCATGAGCGAACGAACAACTTCTGCAAGCTGGGCGATGGGGATAGTCAAGGCGTTGGAAATGGACGGCCTGGATTGCCGCGCCTTGTTCAAGCAACTCGGCCTGGACTACGCCGCGCTCAGCGACCCCGATGCACGCTTCCCACAAGATTCCATGACCCGGCTGTGGCAGCGGGCGGTGGAGGTCTCGGGCAACCCGGCGATTGGCCTGAACATGGGCAAGGTGGTGCGTCCGGCATCGTTTCATGTGGCCGGGTATGCGTTGATGTCCAGCAACACCCTCGCCGAAGGGTTTATGCGCCTGGTGCGCTACCAGCGGATCATCGCCGAAAGCGCCGACCTCAGTTTCCGCCTGCTCCCCGAAGGTTACGCGCTGATCCTCACCGTGCATGGCGATCACCTGCCGCCCACCCGGCAAAGCGCCGAAGCCTCGCTGGCGAGTGCCCTCGCGCTGTGTGGCTGGCTGACCGGGCGCACCCTGCAACCGCGCAAGGTGCTGCTGCAAGGCGATCAACCGGTGGACCTGGCCCCCTACAAACAAGCGTTCCATGCTCCGCTGGAATTCAATGCGCCGTATGACGCGCTGATCTTCGAACGCGCCGACATGGACGCGCCGCTGCCCACGGCCAACGAGGCCATGGCGCTGCTGCACGATCGGTTTGCCGGTGAATACCTGGCGCGTTTCTCGGAAAGCCGCGTGACGCACAAGGCGCGTCAGGTGCTGTGCCGCCTGTTGCCACAGGGCGAGCCCAAGCGTGAAGTGGTGGCCCAGACCCTGCACCTGTCCCAGCGCACCTTGCAGCGGCGCTTGCAGGAAGAAGGCACCAGTTTCCAGACCCTGCTCGATGACACCCGCCGCGAATTGGCCGAGCAGTACCTCGCACAGCCGAGCATGACCCTGCTGGAAATCGCCTACCTGCTGGGGTTTGCCGACCCGAGCAACTTCTTTCGCGCGTTTCGCCGCTGGTTCGATGCCACGCCCGGCGAATACCGGGCGCGGTTGCAGGATGCGTCGACGGTCAGTGACGCCAAAATGCCGGAATGCACAGAACAAAGACTGTAATGATCTCCAGTCGGCCCAGCAGCATGCCCAGCGACAGGATCCACTTGGCCGCATCCGGCAGGCTGGCGAAATTGCCGGCCGGGCCGATGGTCTCGCCCAGCCCCGGGCCGACGCCGGACACGGTGCTGGCGGCGCCGGTCAGCGCCGTCATCCAGTCCAGGCCCAGCAGCGACAAGGCCAGGGCGATGGCGCAGATGGTGATAGCGAAGAAAAACGAGAACGTCAGGATCGAACGCACGATCTCTTCGTCGAGGCGGTGGCCGTTGTACTTCTGCTTGATCACCGCCCGTGGGTGAATCAGCTGGTTCAAGTTGGCCTTGAGCAGGATGTAGGCGACCTGGAAGCGGAAGATCTTGATCCCGCCCGCCGTGGAGCCGGAGCAGCCGCCGACAAATCCCAGGTAGAAGAACAGCATCAGCGAGAAGTTGCCCCAAATGCTGTAGTCCCCCAGTGCAAAGCCGGTGGTGGTGACCACTGAGGTGACGTTCACCGCCACATGGCGCAGCGCGTCGAGCCAATGCAAATCGGTGGTCCACCAGTACCAGGTGCCGAGCACCAGCCAGGTCACCACCAGCAAACCGAGCAGGCCTTGCACCTGCTGGTCCTTGATCAACGCCCGGCGGTTGCCGCGCAGGGTCGCCACGTACAGGGTGAACGGCAGGCTGCCGAGGATCATCACCACCACCGCGACCCAGTGCACCGCGGGCTGTTTCCAGTGGGCCAGGGATTCGTCGGAGGTGGAGAATCCACCGGTGGAAATCGCCGACATTGCATGGTTGATCGCGTCGAACAGGCCCATGCCGGCCCACCAGAACGCGAGGCTGCCAAGGATGGTGATGCCCACGTACGCCGCCACGATCAGCCGCGCCACCATGTGCGAGCGGGGCATGACTTTTTCCGAGCGGTCCGAGGATTCGGTCTGGAACAGGCGCATGCCGCCGATACGCAGCAGCGGCAGGATCGCCACCGCCATGCCGATAAAGCCGATGCCGCCGAGCCAGTGCAGCAGCGAGCGCCACATCAGGATGCCCGGTGACATGGTGTCCAGCCCGCTCAGCACGGTGGAACCGGTGGCGGTGATGCCGGACATGCTTTCGAAGAACGAGTCGGTGTAGCTGATGTGCTGGGTCAGCAGAAACGGCAGCGCGGCGAACACGCACACCACCACCCAACTGCTGACCGTGAGCAAGTACATGTCGCGCGGGCGCAGGTGCACATGTTCGGGGCGGCCGGGAATCACCAGGGCCAAACCGGCAATAAAGGTGATCAGGCTGGCCCAGAGGAACGAGGGCAGGTCACTGGTGCGTTCGAAGATCACCAGGGTGGCCATTGGCACGACCATGGCGATCGCGAGGGTGATCAGGAAGATGCCGATGATGAAACCGATGATGCGTAGGGTCGGCAACGCCATGAAGTTCGCTCGGGGGTTGAGGGTGGCGCCATTCTACCTGCGGTGCAGTGCATGTAAACCGGGGTACGTGCCGCAACGCGGTTCAACGGTGGGCGCTGGCTTGCCTGCGATTGCGGTGTATCAGTCGATCAAGGGATGACTGGCCCACCGCTATCGCAGGCAAGCCAGCTCCCACACGGATAAGTGTCAGTAGAAAGGGCGCACATAAAAAAGGCGACCCGAAGGTCGCCTTTTTCACCGCCGCACTGATCAGAACTCGTGATCAGCGTTATCCGGGTTCAGGTCGCTGATGCCCAGCTTGCCTGCGGCTGCTTCAATCGAACCGGTCTGCTTGACCAGTGCGGCGATCGCATCACGCACGATCTGGTTGCCGGCTTCGTTGCCAGCGGCGATCAGTTGGTCGTAGTGCTCGCCGTTGTTGGCGTGGTCAACCATGACCTGGATCTTCGCTTCGGTCGCCGCCAGGTCAGCCTTCAGGGCGGTGTCGGTAGCCGGATCAGCCTTGGCCACCAGGGACGACAGGCTGGCGCCGGTCAGCTTGGTGCCATCGACGCGGGTGTACTCGCCCAGGTAGACGTTGCGGATGCCCTTGGCGTCATAGAACTGCGAGTTGTGGGTGTTATCGCTGAAGCAATCGTGCTCGTCTTCCGGCGAGTTGGCTTCCAGCGAAACCTTCATGCGTTCACCGGCCAGCTCGCCCAGGGACAGGCTGCCCATGCCGAACAACATTTTGCGCAGGCCGTCGGTGGCAGGTTCTGCCTCCAGGGTGGCGCGGTAGTTGTCTTCGACGTTGGGTTTCCAGTTGCCGACCATTTCTTCCAGGTCGCTGACCAGCAGTTGGGTCACGGCACTCAGGTAGGCGCGGCGACGCTCGTTGTGGCCGCCGGTGGCGCCGTCACCTGTCAGGTAGTCCGAGGCAGGACGGTTGCCGGCGCCAGGGCCGGTGCCGTTCAGGTCCTGGCCCCAGAGCAGGAATTCGATGGCGTGGTAGCCGGTAGCGACGTTGGCTTCGGAACCGCCCAGCTCATTGAGGCTGGCGAGTTTTTCCGGGGTGATGTCCTTCACGTCGACCTTGTCTTCGCCGACCTGGATCTCGGTGTTGGCGATGATGTTGGCAGTCGCACCCGGGTTACCCAGGGCGTGTTCGTAGGACTTGTCGACATAGTCGATCAGGCCTTCGTCCAGCGGCCATGCGTTCACCTGGCCTTCCCAGTCATCAATGATGGTGTTGCCGAAGCGGAACACTTCGCTCTGCAGGTACGGCACGCGGGCGGCGATCCAGGCGTCGCGCGCGGCTTTCAGCGTGTCGGCGTTCGGCTTGGCGAGGAAGGCGTCGATGGCGGTTTGCAGGGTCTTCGCAGTGGACTCGGCATCGCTGTAGACCGCGAACACCATGTCTGCGTAATGCGCGACCACGGCCTTGGCGGCCGCTTCGTCGACCTGGCCGGCAGGGGTGGCAGCCGCTGGAGCGGTAGTGCTGGCAGCCGGGGTCGGCGCCTGGGGCGCTGCGGCCTTGTCTTTACCTTCGCCGCAACCGGCGAGAGAAATGGCAATGGCCAGCAGACTGGCGGTGGCCAGGGGCATACGAATCATGGCGAACATCCTGCTTCGGTTGTTGATAGGGCGCGCGGGGGAGCGCAAAAAAGCTGCGACATAATGCGAAAGATTTGCATTTTGTGTAAAGGGTTATACGAGGGAAATATTTAGTATCGATTTGAGCGCTCAGAGAATCACTTCGCTATTACGCTCCGACTGCTTCAAAAAAGCCGCCAACTCCCGGGCCTGCAAGGGTTTGCTGTAGTGATAGCCCTGACCTTCATGGCAGCCTTCGGAGATGATGTAGGCCTCCTGCTCAGCGGTTTCCACGCCTTCGGCGATCACTTGCATGCCCAGGCTTTTGCCCAACTGGATGATGGCCCGCACGATGGTGGCATCGTCGTCATCGTCCAGCAGGTCTTGGACGAAGCTCTTGTCGATCTTGATTTTGTCCAGCGGCAGGCTCTTGAGGTAGCTCAGGGATGAATAGCCGGTGCCGAAGTCATCAATCGCAATCAACGCCCCGGAACGGCGCAGGCTCAGCAAGTGCTGGGCGGCAGTGCTGATGTCTTCCATCAGGCCGGTCTCGGTGACTTCCAGTTCGAGGCTGCGCGGCGGCAGGCGGTAGATCTGCATCAGGTTGTTGACCACCCGTGGCAGCTCGGCGTGGTGCAACTGCACGGTGGACAGGTTGACCGCCATGCGCAGGCCGACGAAGCCCAGGTCGTGCCATTCGCGCAACTGGCGGCAGGCCTGGTCCAGCACCCATTCACCAATCGGGATGATGGTGCCGTTCTGCTCCGCCAGCGGGATAAACAGGTCGGGCGGGACCAGGCCGTGTTCCGGGTGTTGCCAGCGGATCAGTGCTTCCACGCCGACCACGCGGTGGTCGCGGTAGCTGATCTGCGGCTGGTACACCAGGTGAAACTGGTCGCGACTGAGGGCGTCGCGCAGGTCTTTCTCCAGCTCGCGGCGGCGGCGCATTTCACTGTCGACGCTGGCGATGTAGAACTGATAGCGGTTGCGCGAACGGCTCTTGGCCAGGGTCATGGTCTGTTCGGCTTTCTGCAGCAACTTCTCGGTGCTGTCGCCATCTTCCGGGAACAACGTGATACCGATGGTGGCGCGCAGGCGGATTTCCTCGTGATCGAGGGCGAACTCCGCCTCCAGGTCATCGAGGATACTTTGCGCCAGTTCCGCGGCTTCGTAGGGCTGGTCGATATCGGCCTGCACCAGGGCGAACTGGTCGCCACCCAGGCGGGCCAGGGCACCGAGTCGGCCGCTGTGGGCGCGCAGGCGGTCGGCCAGGGCCAGCAGCAATTTGTCGCCGGCCTGATAGGTGAATTGTTCGTTGATGCTTTTGAAGTCATCGAGGCCCACGCACAACACCGCCACGCGGCGTTGGCGACGACCGGCGTCGATCAGGATTTTGTCCAGTTGCTCCTGCAGTTTCTGGCGATTCGGCAGGCCGGTGAGGAAGTCGTACTGGGCCATGCGCAGCAGGCTGCTTTCCGCTTCATGGCGCAGGTGGGTATTGCGTTCGATGGATTCGAGCAATTGGTTGGCGGTATTGATCCACAGCCCCAGTTCGTTGCGCTCATGGCCCTTGAGCTGCGGGATCTTGTGCTCGCTGGGCCGGTCGGGGTTGATCGAGGTCAGGTGTTCGATAATCCGCGACAACGGCTTGGTCAGCAGCCAGTGATAGACCAGGTACAGCACCAGGCCCATGGCCAGGGCGCGCAGCACCCCGGAAATGAAGATGATCACCGAATTGACGATAAACCCCTGGCCATACGTGGCGGTGTCGAGGGTGATACTGAGGTCGCCGTAATACTCGCTGTAGGGGCCTTTGCCGACCAGGGGCGTGGTGAAGGTGCGTTCCTGGCCCAGGATCAGGTCGGTCAGCCAGCGACTGGGGGCCTGCTGCAGGGCGCGGCTCTTTTCGGCCAGCATGGTTTCGTTGGGGTGGCCGATGGAGGCCATGCGCACCGCGTCGTCCTGGAACAGGCCCTCAATGACCTGCATGCCCATCTCGCGGTCCAGGCTGTAGACGGCCTGCGTCGAGGGGTCGCGAAACATGTCGAGGATACGCTGGGCATCGCCGGCCACGGCTTGGCGCGTCTTGTAGGCATCGAAAACGATCTGCGCCACGCTCAGCGCCACGCCCACGATCAATGCCGACAGCAGCACAACCCGTAGCAACTTCACCGACAAGCTGTTCTTGAGTTCCAGCTTCAAAGGGTCATTCCTTGTTCCATGCGGGTGGCCTCAATATGCCATGAGTATTGGCAATCCCGTGAGGGCAGTCAAAGGGACATTGCGGCTGACGGTACTTTGCGGCGTTAGGGGAGCCTGGGGCGGGGGATGTTGGCGGGTGCGAGGGGAAATGCAAGGCGGTCAATCAGGCGAGTGACGGGGACGGGGAGGGGCTGCGTTTTTCGCCTCCCTGGAAGCCCAGGGAAGCGAGCACTGCGGCCTTTACCCGGCTGGGACCGGGTTTGGGTTGTCTCTCTGGGCGTTTGACATGAGTTGAGACAGCGACGCGATTACGCTCGTTGCCACTCCTATAGCTTGCATCCCGCCTCCTATCACCACCGGGGCGAGGGTTGTGGCCAGGGGGATAACTGCAGCTGCTGCACCTACTCCTGCGATTGCCATGATTACACTCTCCAACATCAATCAAGAGGGATATTCCTCCTGCCGCCTGGGTGGTCATTGCGTGTCGTTGAGTTCCATGGGGCTTTGCCTGCCCTTGCACTTGAACCAACGGCCACAAAAAAGCCCGGCACAGGGCCGGGCTTTTTCTACTGCAAGGGTTGCTTAGGCAGTGAAGGTCTTGCCTTCGAACTGCTCAGCCACGAACTTCCAGTTGACCAGGTTCCAGAACGCTTCCACATACTTCGGACGCACGTTGCGGTAGTCGATGTAGTAGGCGTGTTCCCAGACGTCGCAGGTCAGCAGCGGGGTGTCGCCGTTGGTCAGCGGGTTGCCGGCGCCGATGGTGCTGGCCAGGGCCAGGGAACCGTCAGCCTTTTTCACCAGCCAGCCCCAACCGGAACCGAAGGTGCCGACGGAGGTCTTGGTGAACTCTTCCTTGAACTTGTCGAACGAACCGAAGGCTGCGTTGATGGCTTCAGCCAGTGCGCCGGTCGGTTGGCCACCGGCGTTTGGCGCCAGGCAGTTCCAGTAGAAGGTGTGGTTCCAGACCTGAGCGGCGTTGTTGAAGATGCCGCCCGAAGAGGATTTGACGATCTCTTCCAGGGTCTTGCCTTCGAACTCGGTGCCAGGCACCAGGTTGTTCAGGTTCACGACATAGGTGTTGTGGTGCTTGTCGTGGTGGTATTCCAAGGTTTCCTTGGAGATGTGCGGCTGCAGGGCATCGTGTGCGTAGGGCAGCGGCGGCAATTCGAAAGCCATGATGATTCTCCTAATCAGGTCAGTTGCGGTGAGCGCAAGGCCGATCACGGGCGGCCAAACAAGCGCCGGGGAGTTTGTACTCTTTGCGGCGCAGGGTCCGGATCATAGCACCGGGGGTGCGGCAAAACCACGCAACAACTGTGTGGGATAGAGGTTCCAGAGCGTTTTGGAATATTCCTCAAGCGCTGATCAATTGGTAGGCCACGCTGAACATCATCACCGCCACCAACAGGTCCAGCAGGCGCCACGTCGCCGGGCGTGCCAGCCAGGGCGCCAACCAGGCCGCGCCGAGTGCCAGCGTGGCGAACCACAGGAATGAAGCACTGGCGGCGCCGGCCACGTAGGCGCCCGGTTCGGTTTGTTGGGCGCCCAATGAGCCGATCAGCAGCACCGTGTCCAGGTACACGTGGGGGTTGAGCAATGTCACGGCCAGGGCACTGAGCAGAACCGCGCGTAACGAGCGCATCTTGACGTGATTGCCTTGCTCCAGGCTTTGCCTGGAAAACGCCCGACGCAGCGCCAATGTGCCGTACCACAACAGGAATGCCGCGCCGCCCCAGCGGGCGATAGCCAGCAGCAGCGGGTTTTGCGCGAGCACCGTGGCCAGGCCGAAGACACCGGCCGCAACCAGGATGGCATCGCACACGATGCACAGCGCTGCCACGGGCAGGTGATGTTCGCGGCGCAGGCTTTGCGCGAGGACAAAGGCGTTCTGCGTTCCGATCGCCATGATCAGGCCGAGCGCCACCAACAGGCCATTCAGATAGCTTTGCCACATACGCTTTACTCCGCGTCCGTTGCCAACTGGCGCAGTACATTCATGGCGCGCTCGGCATCCGCGCGGCCGACAAACAGGTGATCGTGGTAGTAGCCGGCAATCACGTTGCAACTGATCCCGGCCTTGCCCAGGGCGCTGGCAAACGCGGCGGTCAGGCCCACAGCTTCGAGCGCCGAGTGCACATTCAAGGTGATCCATGCCGCCACATAGTCGAAGGCCAATCCAGCCGTTTCGGCCTGCTGGCGCTCCAGGATCAGCGTCAGGCCTTCCTGCTCGCGGAAGCTGCCAATCACCTCGCAACCCGCCGGGATGCGGTGATCGGGCAGGGTGCAGAACACGTAGTCACCCTCGTTCAGGTGCGGGCTCATGCTGCGCAGCAGCGTTGCCAGGGCGGTTTCGCCGGCCATGGGAGGTTTCCTTATAAAGAGGGAAGCGATGCTGGCTATTCTCATGGTGCAGGCTGTATAAGAAAAACCAATATTGCTGATCGCTCATTAGAGAAACTGATGTTCGACTATAAATTGCTCTCCGCCCTGGCGGCGGTGGTGGAACAGGCCGGCTTCGAGCGCGGCGCACAAGTGCTGGGGCTCTCGCAGTCGGCGATTTCCCAGCGGATCAAATTGCTTGAGGCACGCATCGGCCAGCCGGTGCTGGTACGGGCCACGCCGCCGACGCCCACGGATGTCGGGCGGCGGCTGCTCAACCATGTGCAGCAGGTGCGGCTGCTGGAGCGCGATCTGCAGAGCCAGGTGCCGGCGCTGGACGAGGAGGGCATGCCCGAACGTTTGCGCATCGCGCTGAATGCCGACAGCCTGGCCACCTGGTGGGCCGAGGCGGTCAGCGGGTTTTGTGCCGAGCAGCACTTGTTGCTGGACCTGGTGGTGGAAGACCAGACCGTCGGCCTCAAGCGCATGCGGGCCGGCGAAGTGGCCGCCTGCATCTGCGCCAGCGAGCGCCCGGTGGCCGGTGCGCGCAGCCTGTTGCTCGGTGCCATGCGCTATCGGGCGTTGGCCAGCCCGGCATTTATTGCGCGGCATTTTCCTGCGGGCGTACGCGCCGACCAGTTGGCGCGCACGCCCGCGCTGGTGTTTGGCCCGGATGATTTTTTGCAGCATCGCTACCTGGCGTCCCTCGGTGTGGACGGCGGTTTCGAACACCATTTATGCCCCTCGTCCGAAGGCTTTATCCGCCTCACTGAAGCCGGGCTTGGCTGGGGCCTGGTGCCGGAATTACAGGTGCGCGACCAGTTGGAACGGGGCGTGCTGGTGGAGTTATTGCCAGATAAGCCCATTGATGTGCCGTTGTACTGGCATCATTGGCGCAGTGGCGGGCAGCTGTTGGGCCTGCTGACTGACCATCTGGCCCAGGCATGTGGGCAATGGTTGGTGCCCTATCAGCAGTAGCTGGCGTCAAGTTTCAAGCTGCAAGAGAAAAGCTTGCAGATCGTATTTAATTTGCAACTGATAGCTTGAAGCTTGCAGTCGCATCCGTAGGAGGCTCCATGAAAGTTCTGGTCACCGGCGCAAGCGGCTTCATCGGCGGGCGCTTTGCGCGTTTCGCCCTGGAGCAGGGCCTGGACGTGCGGGTCAACGGGCGACGCGCCGAGGGTGTGGAACACCTGGTCAGGCGCGGCGCCGAGTTTATCCAGGGTGATTTGAATGATGCCGACCTGGTGCGCGACCTGTGCCGCGATGTCGAAGCCGTGGTGCATTGCGCCGGCGCCGTCGGGCTGTGGGGCAAATATCAGGATTTTCACCAGGGCAATGTGCTGGTCACGGAAAACGTGGTCGAGGCGTGCCTCAAGCAACAGGTCGGGCGCCTGGTGCACCTGTCCTCGCCGTCGATCTACTTCGATGGGCGCGACCATCTCGGGCTGACCGAAGAGCAAGTGCCCAAGCGCTTCAAGCATCCGTATGCCGCGACCAAATACCTGGCGGAGCAAAAAGTCTTCGGCGCCCAGGAATTCGGCCTCGAAGTCATCGCGCTGCGCCCGCGTTTTGTGACCGGCGCCGGCGACATGAGCATTTTCCCGCGCCTGCTGAAAATGCAGCGCAAGAACCGCCTGGCCATCGTCGGCGACGGCCTCAACAAGGTCGATTTCACCAGCGTGCACAACCTCAACGAAGCGCTGCTCGGCAGTTTGCTCGCGCCCGGTTCGGCGTTGGGCAGGGCCTACAACATCAGCAACGGCGCTCCGGTGCCGGTATGGGATGTGGTGAATTATGTCATGCGCCAAATGCAGTTGCCCCAAGTGACGCGTTATCGCTCCTACGGCCTGTCCTACAGCGTCGCCGCGCTCAATGAAGCCTTCTGCGCGATGTGGCCGGGTCGACCGGAACCGGCGTTGTCGCGCCTGGGCATGCAGGTCATGAACAAAGATTTCACCCTCGACATCAGCCGCGCCAGGCATTATCTGGACTACGAGCCCAAGGTCAGCCTATGGACTGCCCTCGACGAGTTCTGCAGTTGGTGGAAGGCCCAGGAACCGGGGTTGAAGTAAGCTCACAACCAGCAACACATCGGGAACCGAATTCGTGGTTCCGGGTCGATCAGTGCGGCGGGCCTGCGGTTTATACTCCCCACGCTCGGCTCACCCGCTAGCCACCTCACCGATTCAGGGTTGATTCATGCGCAACGATGCCAACGACGACTTCGACAACGTTCCCAGCCTGCGGGCCGATCACGGGGATGACGATGATTTCGAACCGACTCCCGCCACTTCGGTGCGTTCGCGCAACACGCCCGTGGTCAAGGTCAAGAGCGCCAGCACCGGCCCGTTGTGGGCTTTGATCGGCGCCCTGCTGATCGCCTTCGCCGGCCTGGCGTGGTGGAGCTTCCAGCAGATCTCATTGATGGGCCAGCAACTGGTCGCCACCCAGGAAAGCTTTGCGCGCATCAGCGAAGAAGCGGCAGGACGGCTGCAGGATATTTCCGGCAAGGTCGTGGCCAGCGAGGCCAGCGTGAACAACGGCAGCGAAGCGCTCAAATTGCAGATCAAGCAGCTGGAAACCCAGTTGCTGGAGCAAGGCAAGCAGCAAGTGGGCGTGGCCGGCCAGGCCACCGAGCTGGACAAGCGCCTGGCACAGATGACCGCGAGCACCACTGACCTGTCCAACGCCAACACCCGGCTGCAAGGCCAGGTGCAAGCGCTGACCGACGCCGTGGCGACGCTCAAGGCGGCGCAGGGCGATGCCGGCAAGCGTGATGCCGAAATCAAGGAGCTCGCTGCCGACGTCGCGGCGCTGAAAAAGCAGGGCAACCCGAGCGCCGCCATCGCGCGTATCGAGCAGGACCTGGTGGTGCTCAAGAGTGCCCAGGACAATCAGCCGGCCAACAGCGATGCGCCGACCAATAAAGAGTTCGACGTGTTCCGCATCCAGACCACGCGCAACATCACCACCCTGCAGAGCCAGGTGCAGAACCTGAACCAGCGTCTCAACGCGCCGGCGACTGCCACACCGCTCGGCCAGTAGACACCACCAGGGCTGGTCGGTTGTGAAGCGGTTAAAACTGTAGGAGCGGGCTTGCCAGCGATGGCGGTGCACCAGGGACCCGCCACCCTGCAGGCAATCCAGTTCTCACCGTCCATGCATGGGCTGATGGCTACCTTCGTGAATGTCACCACTTGGTGACATTTCCCTTCCCCTTCGTTACTTGCCCGTCCTTCACCCTTGTTTAGACTCCGGTCATCCCACAAAAAACAATAAGGGCCACCCATGACCACGCAACCACTGCCTGCCAGCAGTTGGCTGAATGCACCTGCCCATCACGCCTGGCTTGCCGCCGAAGGCCAGCGCCTGCTGACATTCGCCAAGGCCTCTCGCCTGCCCGAGGGTTTTGGCAACCTGGACGACAACGGCCAACTGCCGGCCAACGCCCACGCCGAAACCATGAACACCGCGCGCATGACCCACAGCTTCGCCATGGCCCATGCCCAGGGCTTGCCGGGCTATGCCGAACTCGTCGAGCACGGTGTCGCGGCCCTGAGCGGCCCGCTGCGCGACAGCGAGCACGGTGGCTGGTTCGCAGCGCCCGGTGCCCTCGATGGCAACCGTGGCAAGGCCGCCTACCTGCATGCGTTTGTCGCCCTGGCCGCCAGCTCGGCGGTGGTGGCCGGTGCTCCGGGTGCACAGACCTTATTGAACGACGCGATCCACATCATCGAGCAGTTTTTCTGGAGCGAAGAAGAGGGCGTGATGCTCGAGTCCTTCGCCCAGGACTGGAGCGGTGTCGAAGCCTACCGCGGCGCCAACAGCAACATGCACGCCACCGAGGCCTTTCTCGCCCTGGCCGATGTCACCGGCGACACCCGCTGGCTTGACCGCGCCTTGCGCATCGTCGAGCGGGTAATCCACACCCACGCCGCCGGCAACCAGTTCATGGTCATCGAGCATTTCGACGCCCATTGGCAACCGTTGCTCGGCTACAACGAAGACAACCCCGCCGATGGCTTCCGCCCCTACGGCATCACTCCCGGCCATGGTTTTGAATGGGCGCGGCTGGTGCTGCACCTGGAAGCTGCACGCCTGTTGGCCGGGCTGACCACGCCGGACTGGCTGGTGAGCGATGCCAGGGGCCTGTTCGCCAGCGCCTGCGAATATGCCTGGGCCGTGGATGGCGCGCCGGGCATCGTCTACACCCTGGACTGGAACCAGCGCCCGGTGGTCCGCGAACGCCTGCACTGGACCCACGCCGAAGCCAGCGCGGCCGCCCAGGCCTTGCTCAAGCGTACGGGCGAACTGCATTACGAAATCTGGTACCGACGTTTCTGGGAATTTTGCGAAACCCACTTCATCGACCGTGTCCACGGCAGTTGGCACCACGAACTCAACCCGCATAACCAACCCAGCAGCTCGATCTGGGGCGGCAAGCCGGACCTGTACCATGCCTGGCAAGCGGTATTGCTGCCTGCGCTGCCGTTGGCGCCAAGCATGGCCAGTGCCATCGGGGCTGGGCGCTATGTCACCAAGTGGTGACATTTGTCCATCCCTTTGTTACCTGCGTTTAAAACATCCATGTTTAAACTCCGTGCAGCGCAAGCTCTAGACTTGCATGCATAACAACAAGAAAAGGTACTCAGATGAACGCGATTAATCGCCTCGCCGTAGCTATTTCCGTTGCCTCGTTGTTTCCCCTCAGTGCTTTTGCCGCCGACTCGAAAGGGACGGTTGAAGTTGTGCATTGGTGGACCTCGGGCGGTGAGAAAGCGGCTGTAGATGTCCTGAAGGCCCAAGTCGAGAAAGACGGTTTCACCTGGAAAGACGGTGCCGTTGCAGGTGGCGGTGGCGCCACGGCCATGACCGTGCTGAAAAGCCGCGCGGTTGCCGGCAACCCGCCAGGCGTCGCCCAGATCAAAGGTCCGGATATCCAGGAATGGGCCTCCACCGGTCTGCTCGACACCGACGTGCTCAAAGACGTCGCCAAAGAAGAGAAGTGGGACTCGCTGCTCGACAAGAAAGTCTCGGATACCGTGAAGTACGAAGGTGACTACGTTGCCGTCCCGGTCAACATCCACCGCGTGAACTGGCTGTGGATCAACCCGGAAGTCTTCAAGAAAGCCGGTATCACCAAAAACCCGACCACCCTCGAAGAATTCTATGCCGCCGGCGACAAGCTGAAGAAAGCCGGCTTCATTCCGCTCGCCCACGGTGGCCAGCCGTGGCAGGACAGCACCGTGTTCGAAGCGGTGGTCCTGTCGGTGATGGGCGCCGATGGCTACAAGAAAGCCCTGGTTGACCTCGACAACGGCGCCCTGACCGGCCCGGAAATGGTCAAGGCCCTGACCGAGCTGAAGAAAGTCGCGACCTACATGGACGTCGACGGCAAAGGCCAGGACTGGAACCTGGAGGCGGGCAAGGTCATCAACGGCAAGGCCGGCATGCAGATCATGGGTGACTGGGCCAAGTCCGAATGGACCGCGGCCAAGAAAGTCGCCGGCAAGGACTATGAGTGCGTAGCCTTCCCAGGCACCGACAAGGCCTTCACCTACAACATCGACTCCCTGGCGGTGTTCAAGCAGAAAGACAAAGGCACTGCTGCCGGCCAGCAGGACATCGCCAAAGTCGTGCTGGGTGAAAACTTCCAGAAAGTCTTCAGCATCAACAAGGGCTCGATCCCTGTTCGTACCGACATGCTCAATGAAATGGACAAGCTCGGCTTCGACTCCTGCGCCCAGACCGCTGCCAAGGACTTCCTGGCAGACGCCAAGACCGGCGGCCTGCAGCCAAGCATGGCGCACAACATGGCCACTACCCTGGCCGTGCAAGGCGCGTTCTTTGATGTCGTGACCAACTACATCAACGACCCGAAAGCCGACCCGGCCGACACCGCCAAGAAGTTGGGTGCTGCGATCAAGTCAGCCAAGTAACGCCTGGGAGCGGTTTTGTGGGAGTCGGACTTGCCCGCGATGCAGGCAACTCGGTGTATCGGTTACACCGAGGTGATGCTATCGCAGGCAAGCCAGCTCCCACACAAACCGCGCTCGACAAGAGACTCACCCTGTAGTCCTTTTTCCCTGTATTGGATTTCCCCATGAGTTCTGTTGCTGTGTTCAGCAAAGCCTCGCCGTTCGATGCACTGCAGCGCTGGCTACCCAAACTGGTGCTGGCGCCCAGCATGTTCATCGTGCTGGTGGGCTTCTACGGCTACATCCTGTGGACGTTTGTACTCTCGTTCACCAATTCCACGTTCCTGCCGAGCTACAAATGGGCGGGCCTTGCGCAATACGCGCGGTTGTTCGACAACGACCGCTGGTGGGTAGCGAGCAAGAACCTGGCTGTTTTCGGCGGGATGTTTATCGGCATCACCCTGGTGATCGGCGTGACCCTGGCGATTTTCCTCGACCAGAAAATCCGTCGCGAAGGCTTTATCCGCACCATTTACCTGTACCCGATGGCGCTCTCGATGATCGTCACCGGTACCGCCTGGAAATGGCTGCTCAACCCGGGCATGGGCCTGGACAAACTCCTGCGTGACTGGGGCTGGGAAGGCTTCCGCCTGGACTGGCTGATCGACCCGGACCGCGTGGTCTATTGCCTGGTCATCGCGGCCGTGTGGCAAGCCTCCGGTTTCATCATGGCGATGTTCCTCGCCGGCCTGCGCGGTGTGGATCAATCGATCATCCGTGCCGCGCAGATCGACGGCGCGAGCCTGCCGCGCATCTACTGGAGCGTGGTGCTGCCCAGCCTGCGTCCGGTGTTCTTCAGTGCGGTGATGATCCTGGCGCACATTGCGATCAAGAGCTTCGACCTGGTGGCGGCCATGACGGCCGGCGGCCCGGGCTACTCGTCCGACCTGCCGGCGATGTTCATGTACTCGTTCACCTTCAGCCGCGGCCAGATGGGCATGGGCTCGGCCAGTGCAATCCTGATGCTCGGTGCGATCCTCGCGATCATCGTGCCTTACCTCTACTCCGAGTTGAGGACCAAGCGTAATGACTAGTCTCGCTTCCAAACCTGCCATCAGCCTGAGCCGCGTCGCGATCTACGCGGTGCTGATCTTCGCCGTGCTGCTGTACCTGGTACCGCTGGTGGTGATGCTGCTGACCAGCTTCAAGACCCCGGAAGACATCAGCACCGGCAACCTGCTGAGCTGGCCGACCGTGGTCACCGGCATCGGCTGGGTCAAGGCCTGGGCCACGGTGGACGGTTACTTCTGGAACTCGATCAAGATCACCGTGCCTGCCGTGCTGATCTCCACCGCCATCGGAGCGTTGAACGGCTACGTGCTGTCCTTCTGGCGCTTCAAGGGTTCGCAGCTGTTCTTCGGCCTGCTGTTGTTCGGCTGCTTCCTGCCGTTCCAGACCGTGCTGCTGCCGGCGTCGTTCACCCTCGGCAAGATGGGCCTGGCCAGCACCACCACCGGCCTGGTGTTTGTCCACGTGGTCTACGGATTGGCGTTTACTACGCTGTTCTTCCGTAACTACTACGTGAGCATTCCGGATGCGCTGATCAAGGCCGCACGCCTGGATGGTGCAGGATTCTTCACCATCTTCCGTCAGATCATTCTGCCGATGTCGACCCCGATCATCATGGTCTGCCTGATCTGGCAGTTCACCCAGATCTGGAACGACTTCCTGTTCGGTGTGGTGTTCTCCAGCGGCGACTCCCAGCCCATCACGGTGGCGCTGAACAACCTGGTCAACACCAGCACCGGGGCCAAGGAATATAACGTGGATATGGCGGCGGCGATGATCGCCGGGCTGCCGACCCTGCTGGTCTATGTGATCGCAGGCAAGTATTTCGTGCGCGGCCTCACGGCCGGCGCGGTCAAGGGGTAATCATGGCTACGCTTGAACTTCGCAATGTAAACAAGACCTATGGCGCCGGCCTGCCCGACACCTTGAAGAACATCGAACTGTCGATCAAGGAAGGCGAATTCCTGATCCTGGTCGGCCCTTCGGGTTGCGGCAAATCCACGCTGATGAACTGCATCGCCGGCCTTGAGACCATCACCGGCGGCGCGATCATGATCGGCGACCAGGACGTGAGTGGCATGAGCCCCAAGGATCGCGACATCGCCATGGTGTTCCAGTCCTACGCGCTGTACCCGACCATGAGCGTGCGCGAGAACATCGAGTTCGGCCTGAAAATCCGCAAGATGCCCCAGGCGGATATCGACGCTGAAGTGGCGCGCGTGGCCAAGCTGCTGCAGATCGAACACTTGCTCAACCGCAAGCCGGGCCAACTGTCCGGCGGCCAGCAACAGCGCGTGGCGATGGGCCGTGCCCTGGCGCGTCGGCCGAAGATCTACCTGTTCGACGAACCGCTGTCCAACCTCGACGCCAAACTGCGCGTCGAGATGCGCACCGAAATGAAACTGATGCACCAGCGCCTCAAGACCACCACGGTCTACGTGACCCACGACCAGATCGAAGCAATGACCCTGGGCGACAAGGTCGCGGTAATGAAGGACGGCATCATCCAGCAGTTCGGCACGCCGAAAGAGATCTACAACAACCCGGCCAACCAGTTCGTGGCGAGCTTCATCGGTTCACCGCCGATGAACTTCGTGCCCCTGCGCCTGCAACGCAAGGACGGTCGCCTGGTAGCCCTGCTCGACAGCGGCCAGGCCCGTTGCGAGCTGGCACTCAACGTGACGGATGTCGGCCTGGAAGACCGCGACGTGATCCTGGGCTTGCGTCCGGAGCAGATCATGTTGGCGGCGGGCGAGGGCGACGCTGCCTCGAGCATTCGTGCCGAAGTCCAGGTGACCGAGCCGACCGGCCCGGACACCCTGGTGTTCGTGCAACTCAATGACACCAAGGTCTGCTGCCGCCTGGCGCCCGACGTGGCGCCGCAGGTGGGCGAGACCCTGACCCTGCAATTCGATCCGGCCAAGGTATTGCTGTTCGATGCCAAGACGGGCGAGCGCCTGGGCACTGCTGCTGCGTTGCCAGCACAGGGGCATGCCGACAACGTGGCCCAGTTCAAGGGTCGGTGAAAAATATAAGTTGTTGTTTTTGTTAAAAAAAGTAAACCGCGTTAGATAAAAACAGTTTAATAACAATAAAGACGAGGATGTAGGGATGAAAAAGCAGCACAACAACACTCGGCTGATCTGCCAACTGTCAGCAGCAGCAGCCCTTGTATTGTCCGCCAATGCGATGGCGGCCGATGCATTCAGCGCCGATTCCAAGTGGATGACCGGTGATTGGGGCGGTGAACGTACCAAGCTGATCGAGCAAGGTATCGACATCAAGGCGGATTACGTAGGGGAAGTCGGTGGCAACCTGCACGGTGGCTACAACAACGACAAAACTGCCCGTTACGCTGACCAGTTCGGTCTGGGCGTAGCACTGGATCTGCAAAAGCTGTGGGGCTGGGATAACACCCAGGCCAAGATCCAACTGACCAATCGTAATGGCTACAACATCTCCAATGACCGCATTGGCGATCCGCGTGCCGGCACCTTGAGTTCGTCTCAAGAAGTGTATGGCCGTGGCCACATGGTGCGTCTGACCCAGTTCTGGATCCAGCACCAGATGTTCGACAACAAGCTGGATGTGAAGCTCGGTTACTTCGGTGAAGGCGAAGACTTCAACACCTTCCCATGCGACTTCCAGAACCTGTCGTTCTGTGGCTCCCAGGTCGGTAACTATGTGAACACCTGGTACAACTGGCCCGTCAGCCAGGCTGCGATCCGCGTGAAGTACAACATCACGCCTGAGCTGTATGCGCAAATCGGTGCCTACAACCAGAACCCATCGCAGCTGGACCACGGCAACGGCTTCAAACTCAGCGGCAGCGGCACCAAGGGCACCGTGATTCCGGTGGAATTGGTCTGGTCGCCTAAGGTCAATAACCTGCCGGGCGAATACCGTGTGGGTTACTACAAAAGCGCCGCCGATGCGCCGGATGTCCGTGAAGACATCAACGGCAACGACGCTGCAACCACTGGCCAGCCGTACCGTACCCGCAGCAGCAAGAAAGGCTACTGGTTCGTTGCGCAACAGCAACTCACCACCCATAACGGCGACGCCTCCCGTGGCCTGAACATCGCGGCCAACGCGACCTTCCACGACAAGGAAACCAACCTGGTCGATAACTACCAGTCGATCATGCTGGTGTACAAGGGCCCATTCGACGCGCGTCCAAAAGATGACGTCGGCATTGGCGCTGCGCGTCTGCACGTCAACAATGACGTGAAGAAAAACGCCGAGCTGCTGAACGAAGACGGTGGTTTCACCGACTACAGCCAGGCCGGTTACTCGCCACTGCGGACCACCGAGTACAACTACGAAATCAACTACGGCTTCCACGTGACCAACTGGCTGACCGTGCGTCCCAACCTGCAATACGTTGCCCACCCGGGTGGCGTGGACAAAGTCGACAACGCGTTGGTAGCCGGCCTGAAAATCCAGTCTACGTTCTAACGCTGTTGCGATAAGCTCCTTCTCTCTGTGCGCATTTTGCGGGTAGCCATGGCTATCCGCTTTTTTTTGGGAGATGGCACCTGTAGGCGCCGGCAAGCCAGCGCCTACAGGCAAGGGCGCATTTCAGACATGATTTTCAGGACCGTGGCACATGCATGAGCATCCGCTGCAACGTTTTTTCAAATCCCTGCGCGAACGTCCGGTGTTCGCCTGGGAGCGCTTTCAGATGCGCGACGTGTTGGTGATCGACCATCCGCTGTGCCAGGCGGTGTTCAGTCGCCAGGGCGCGCAGCTGTTGCATTTTCAGCCGCGCGGGCAGAAGCCCTGGCTGTGGTGCGCGGCCAAGTGGCCGCAAGTCGGTGCCATCCGTGGCGGCGTGCCGGTGTGCTGGCCCTGGTATGGCCGGCATCCCAGTGAGAACGCGTGGCCGTCCCATGGCTGGGCGCGGTTGATCGACTGGAAACTGCTCGACAGCAGTACCGACGACGACGGCGTGCGCCTGCACTGGCAATTGCAGTTGTGCGACTGGCAGGTCGACCTGCACGCGCACCTGGGCGACACCCTGGAACTGCGCCTGAGCACCGAGCATCAGGACGAACTGCCGTGCCAGCTGAGCCATGCTTTGCATGCTTATTGGCGTATTGGTCACGTCGACGAGATAGCGCTGTCTGGGCTCGACGGTGCGCACGGTTACGACCAACTCAATCGCCAGGTGTGCCAGCAGGAAGGTGAGTTGCGCGTGGAGGGCGGATGCCAGCGGGTGTTCCAGCACGAGGGCGAATTGCACCTCAAGGACCACGCCTGGCAGCGCGAACTGTGCATCGACACCGGCGACAGCGCCGACACCGTGGTGTGGCACCCAGGCAGCCGGCCGCTGCTGGGGGTGAGCTTCAACGAGGCGGCGGGGTTTGTGTGTGTGGAGTCGGCAATGGCCGGGGCCAGCCTGGCGCCAGGGGAGCGGGCGCATTTGAGCCTGCAGGCCAGGGCTGGGGCCTGAAGTGAGTGCGGGTGTGTTTGTGGTGAGCTGACTAATTGTGGTGAACAGGCTTCTTGTGGTGAGCGCGCTTGTTGTGGTGAGCGGGCTTGCCCCGCGTTGGGGCGCGAAGCGGCCCTAAAACCTGAGAACCTGATCTACCTGAAGGAACGCGGTGGTCTTGCTGGGGCTGCTGCGCAGCCCAACGCGGGGCAAGCCCGCTCGCCACAAGGAGCCCACATGCCACAGCAGTCCCACATGCCACAAGAAGCCCACATGCCACAACAGGCCCGCATGCCACATCAAGCCCGCGGGTGCAGGCCTTAGTTGAACTCATCCCCCACCGGATACCGGCTGTCATTCAAGCTCTCTTTGATCTTGCGCAGGTGCGGTTGGAAATCCACCCCGCGACGCAAGGTCATGCCAGTAGCCAGCACATCCAGCACGGTCAACTGAATGATGCGCGACGTCATCGGCATGTAGATGTCGGTGTCTTCCGGCAGGGGAATGTTCAGGCTCACCGTACTGGCCTTGGCCAGGGGCGAGTTCTCGGCCGTCACGCCCAGCACCGAAGCGCCGTTCTCGCGGGCGATACGCGCGACTTCCACCAGCTCGCGGGTGCGCCCGGTGTAGGAAATGATCACGAACAGCTCGCCTGTGTGCGCCACCGAGGCGATCATGCGTTGCATCAGCACGTCGGCATGGGCGGTAACGGCCAGGTTGAAGCGGAAAAACTTGTGCAGCGCATCCATGGCCACCGGCGCCGAAGCGCCCAGGCCGAAGAAGTGGATCTGCCGCGCCTGGATCAACAAATCCACGGCCTTGCTGATCAGGGCCGGGTCCAGCGCCTGGCAGGCGCTGTCCAGGGACGCAATGGCACTGCCAAAGATCTTCTGGGTGTAGGCCTCAGGGTTATCATCGGCCTCCACGGCGCGGCTGACGTAGGCCGCGCCGCTGGCCAGGCTTTGCGCCAGTTGCAATTTAAGTTCAGGGTAACCACTGACGCCGAATGAACGGCAGAAGCGGTTGACCGTCGGTTCACTGACCGAGGCGGCCTGGGCGAGGGCGGCGATCGAGAAGCGGGTGGCCTGCTGCGGGTTGAGCAGGATGACTTCAGCGACTTTACGCTCGGCCTTGTTCAATTCTTCGAGGCGGTTCCGGATCTGTTCCAGAAGATTTCGCACGCGGTCCATTCAGTCTTTCCTTCGGGCGACGATGCAAATAAAGGGTGGCAACCAATCGACGAGTGGCCCTTTGCGGTGGCCTATCCTACTGAGGGTAGCTGAACACCACCACTCGGAATGCGTATTTCGGGAAAATGTTGTGGTTATTACTACATTTTTCCTTGAGTGATGCCTTGAAAAAAGGTATTTGTAGCTTAACTTGATAAAAGAACAAACATCATGCCTTCGATAACCGTAGAACCCTGCACCTTTGCCCTGTTTGGCGCCTTGGGTGATCTGGCGTTGCGCAAGTTATTTCCTGCCCTCTATCAACTCGATGGCGCCGCGCTCCTGCACGACGATACGCGCATCCTGGCCCTGGCCCGTGAAGCCGGTTCCGAGCAGCAGCACCTGGCCCACATCGAAAAAGAATTGCGTAAATATGTCGGCAAGGAACTGGACGAGAGCATCGCCCAGCGTTTCCTGGCGCGCCTGACCTATGTCCACGTCGACTTCATGAAGGCCGACGACTACGTGGCCCTGGCTGAAATCGCCGGCACCGAGCAGCGCCTGATTGCCTACTTCGCCACCCCGGCAGCGGTGTATGGCGCGATCTGCGAGAACCTGTCCAAGGTCGGCCTGGCGGAAAACACCCGCGTGGTGCTGGAAAAGCCGATCGGGTCGGACCTGGAGTCTTCGCGCAAGGTCAACGATGCCGTGGCGCAGTTTTTCCCGGAAAACCGCACCTATCGCATCGACCATTACCTGGGCAAGGAAACCGTCCAGAACCTGATCGCCCTGCGTTTCGCCAACAGCCTGTTCGAAACCCAGTGGAACCAGAACTACATCTCCCACGTGGAAATCACCGTGGCCGAGCAGGTCGGTATCGAAGGCCGTTGGGGTTACTTCGACAAGGCCGGCCAGCTGCGTGACATGATCCAGAACCACTTGCTGCAGCTGCTGTGCCTGATCGCCATGGACCCGCCGGCCGACCTGTCTGCCGACAGCATCCGTGACGAGAAGGTCAAGGTGCTCAAGGCCCTGGCGCCGATCAGCCCGGATGGCCTGACGACCCAGGTGGTACGTGGCCAGTACATCGCCGGCTACAGCGCGGGCAAGGCAGTGCCGGGTTACCTGGAAGAAGAGAATTCCAACACCCAGAGCGACACCGAGACCTTCGTCGCCCTGCGTGCCGATATCCGCAACTGGCGTTGGGCCGGCGTGCCGTTCTACCTGCGCACCGGCAAACGCATGCCGCAGAAGCTGTCGCAGATCGTCATCCACTTCAAGGAACCGTCCCACTACATCTTCGCGCCCGAGCAGCGCCTGCAGATCAGCAACAAACTGATCATCCGCCTGCAGCCGGACGAAGGTATTTCCTTGCGCGTGATGACCAAGGAGCAGGGCCTGGACAAGGGCATGCAACTGCGCAGCGGCCCGCTGCAACTGAATTTTTCCGACACCTATCGCAGCGCCCGGATTCCGGATGCCTACGAGCGGTTGTTGCTGGAAGTGATGCGCGGCAATCAGAACCTGTTTGTTCGCAAAGATGAAATCGAAGCCGCGTGGAAGTGGTGTGACCAGTTGATCGCCGGGTGGAAAAAATCCGGCGATGCGCCTAAGCCGTACGCGGCCGGGTCCTGGGGGCCGATGAGCTCGATTGCACTGATCACGCGGGACGGGAGGTCGTGGTATGGCGATATCTGAATTGAAACTGCCTCAGGGCGTGACACCCCATGAGTTCCGCACCCCGGTGCTGCTGGCCGAAGGCCTGGCGCTGGACGTGGCCGAGCAACTGCGCGCGGCCATCAGTGCACGTGGCGCGGCGACCCTGGTGGTCTCCGGTGGCCGCAGCCCGGTGGCGTTTTTCCAGCACCTGGCCAAGCAGGGACTGGACTGGTCCAAGGTCACCATCACCCTCGCCGATGAGCGCTGGGTGCCGGTGGAGCACGCCGACAGCAATGCCGGCCTGTTGAAGCAGCACCTGCTGCAAGGCCCGGCGGCCAAGGCCAGGTTCCTCAGCCTGTACAGCGCCGCCGCCAACCTCGAAGACGCTGCCGAGCAGGCCGATCGCCTGCTGGCCGAATTGCCAGCGATTGATGTGCTGGTACTGGGCATGGGCGATGACGGCCACACCGCATCGCTGTTTCCCAACAGCCCGAACCTCAGCGAGGCCCTGCAGGCCAACGGTACCCGCCGTTGCTGGCCGATGCTCGCGCCGACCGTGCCACACCAGCGCCTGACCATGAGTCGCGCGTTGCTGGCCACGGCCCACTACACCGTACTGTCGATTTCCGGCAGTTCGAAATTGACCACCTTGAGCGCCGCGCTGGCCAGTGACGACGTTGCTGCCATGCCGATTCGCGCGTTTTTGCAACCTACATTAGAGATTTACTGGTGCCCATGAGCCAAGGATCAGCCGCTATGAAAAGCCCTCAACCGACCGTGTCCATGGCGGATAAAGTTGCCCTGATCGACAGTCTCTGCGCCAAGGCGCGGATCCTGCCGGTGATCACCATCGCCCGCGAACAGGACATCCTGCCGCTGGCCGATGCCCTGGCAGCCGGTGGTTTGACCGCATTGGAAGTGACCCTGCGTTCCGAGTTCGGCCTCAAGGCCATCCAGGTACTGCGCGAGCAACGTCCTGAATTGTGCACCGGTGCTGGCACCGTGCTCGACCGCCATATGCTCGAAGCGGCCGAAGTGGCCGGCTCGCAATTCATCGTCACGCCCGGCATCACCCGTGACCTGCTGGAAGCCTCGGTACACAGCCCGATCCCGCTGCTGCCGGGCATCAGCAATGCCTCCGGGATCATGGAAGGCTATGGCCTGGGCTATCGCCGCTTCAAGCTGTTCCCGGCCGAAGTGAGCGGCGGCGTGGCTGCCATCAAGGCCTTGGGCGGCCCGTTCGGCGAAGTGAAATTCTGCCCGACTGGCGGCGTCGGCCCGGCCAACATCAAAAACTACATGGCGTTGAAAAACGTGATGTGCGTGGGCGGTAGCTGGATGCTCGACCCGGAGTGGGTCAAGAACGGCGACTGGGCGCGTATCCAGGAAGTCACCGCGCAGGCGCTGGCGCTGCTGGATTGATCTGATTCATCGAATCGTTGTTGCTGTGCTTAACGGCATTTTTGCGGTGCACTTGGTCGGTGTACCGCTTTTTTTTGCCTGCAGATTGGCTCCTACAGTGTGTCCAGCTCGGTAATGGCGTTGACCAGTACATTGATGTCCGCCGCCGACGTCACCAGCCCCGGCGTGACCCGGATGCAGGTACCAAACGCCGCGCCCGTGCGAGTGGTGGTAAACAGGCCGTAGTCCTGGAGCAATCGATCCGCCATCACCTGCTGGTCCCGCCCGACAAACTTGAAGGCCGTGATCCCGCAATACAGCCGTGGATCATCCGGTGTCAGCACCTCGATTCCCGGCAATGGCCGCACCTGGCTCACCCATAAATCCCGCAGGTAATTGACCCGCGCGCCCTTGGCCGCCGCGCCGCCGAGGGCCTGATGTTCCTGCAGCACCAGCGGCAGGGTCATCAGCGCCGGAAAGTTCGGCGTGCTATAGGGCGTACGCGCGCGAATGTCGGTGGCGGGGTAGTGGAATTCGCCCATGTCCGGGTCGATATCGGCCAGGCGCTCGGGGGCGATGTAGAGGAAGCCCAGCGTCAGTGGCGCACCGATCCATTTATGCAGGTTGAAGCCGGCGAACTGGATGCCCAGTTGGGCGAGGTTGAACTCGATCTGGCCCAGGGCATGGGCGCCATCGAGGATCACATCGACTGCATGCTCGCGCGCCGCCTTGGCGATGGCTTCGACCGGCATCACCAGGCCGGTGCGGTGGGTGACGTGGGTGAGCGCCATCAGCTTGAGGCGCGGATACTGCTCGAACGCTTGGCGATACGTCTGCAGCAGACTGTCGAAACTGGCCGGATGGGTGTGGGAAAGCTCGATCACCTCCACACCCCGGTAGCCGGCCAACCAGCGCATCGCGCCTTTGACCGTGTCGTACTCCAGGTCACTGATCAGGACCTGGTCGCCCGGTTGCAGGCGGTTGTAGTTGCGGATCAACGACTGCAAGGCTTCGGTGGCGTTGCGGGTGAAGGCGATTGCCTCCGGGGCGGCGTCGATCAACCCGGCCAGTTGGCGCCGGATCTCATCGTTCTCTCCGCGCTCGAAGCGTTGGCGCACATGCAGCGAATTGCTGCGATTGATAAACGCCACGTGCTCCAGGTACTGCCCCCGCACCTCGCGGCTCATGCGCCCGAAGTAGCCGTTTTCCAGGTTGATCGGACCGGGCTCCAGCTCGTAGCGCTGGGCGATGGTGTGCCAATGGTGTTCGTTGTCGGCATTCCTTGGCATGGCGAGACTCTTAGTGGCGAGGGGCGGGTTTGCCGTGTTTGGCGCGCAGCGGTTCGAGCAATTCGGACAGGCCGTTGTGGTCGATTTCCTGCATCAAGGCCAGCAGCCCGCCCAGTTCGCCGTGGGGAAAACCTTCACGGGCGAACCAATTCAGGTAGGGACCTGGCAGGTCGGCGATGATCCGGCCCTTGTATTTGCCGAAGGGCATTTCGCGGGTGATCAGCAGTTCGAGTTTTTCGGGATTCATGGGATCGGCGCGGCGTAAGTCGAGACCTTGGAAAATACAGGCATTCTGCATGAAGGCCAAATGACAGATCATGCAAATAACGTACATACAGATGGTTCAATAATTTTCAACTTATTGAAAATAAAGGGAAAAGTTATTTTTCATAACCTGGCACGGGCGCTGCAATCATTTATGCAACCTTCTTAAACCCGCACAAGGAAATGGAAAATGACTGACATCAATAAAGAATCGATCTCCGTACTCAACGACCTGATCGAGACCAGCAAAGACGGCCAGAAAGGTTTCGCAACTTGTGCCGAAGACATCAAGCACCCAGAACTCAAAGCCCTGTTCGTCAAGCGCTCCGCTGATTGCGCTGCTGCTGCAGCAGAACTGCAGACTGCAGTGAAAGCCCTGGGCGGCGATCCGGAAAAATCCGGCAGCGTTGCCGGCGCCCTGCACCGTGGCTGGGTCGACGTGAAGTCGCTGGTCACCGGCAAAGACGAAGAAGCCGTGCTGAACGAAGCCGAGCGCGGTGAAGACCACGCACTGAAGGCTTACAAGGAAGCGATCGAGAAGATCAACAAGCACAACCTGCTGGGTATTCGTGACCTGGTAGAGCGTCAGTTCCACGGCGCACAGCGCAACCACGACCAGGTGAAAGCCCTGCGTAACCAGGCTCGCGCTCAGTCGTAAGCCCTGCGCTGTACAGGCTGTAAAAAAATGTGGGAGGGGGCTTTTGCCCCCTCCCACATTTGCATTGCGTCGACGTTGTAACGGTTATCAGCCAATGCTGATCGGCGGCAACTCGGTCAAGGTCACGACCTGCTGCTTGCGTGGCGCGAGGATCTCCGCCTCACCGTCCACCACCAACTCATCGCGCTGGTTGAACACACGGGTGGCGATGCGCACGCGAAACTTTGGCAGCTTCTCGAGAATTTCCAGACGCACGGTCAGGGTGTCGCCGATTTTCACCGGCTTCTGAAAGCTCATCTGCTGGCCGATGTAGATCGTGCCGGGCCCAGGCAGCTCGCAGGCCACCGCCGCACTGATCAGCGCGCCACTGAACATACCGTGGGCAATGCGCTCCTTGAACATGGTCGCCTTGGCGTACTCGGCATCCAGGTGCACCGGGTTGTGGTCGCCGGACATCGCGGCGAACAGCTGGATATCGCGCTCTTCGACGGTCTTGCTGTAGCTGGCGGTCTGGCCGACTTCGAGGGCTTCGTACGGGGTGTTGGTTACCTGGGTCATCTAAAGTTGCATCCTGTGGCTAATCGGTAATTTAACTTTCTGATTTTAAACGAAAAATTATTCGCAGCGGGTCGGTCGACGCAAGGTCAGGGCCTGGTCGAGCCACGTCAGCACATCCGCGGTGACTTGGTCGCGGTTGGTTTCATTGAACACTTCGTGTCGCGCCTGCGGGTAAATGATCAGGTGCAGGTTCTGGCTGCCGGCCTCACGCAGAGCTTGGGCCAGGCTGTTGAGACGCTTGCCCTCACTCACCGGATCACATTCGCCGCCGATCACCAGGATCGGCAGGCCCGGATCGATCTGCGCGAGATTGGACGCTTTGCTGATTTGCTGCAAGCCGCCGAGCAGGTCGATCCACAGCTGGTTGGTGCAGCGGAAGCCGCAGAGCGGGTCGTTGATGTAGAGGTCGACTTCAGCCGGGTCGCGGCTGAGCCAGTCAAATGCAGTGCGATTGGGTTTGAACGCCTTGTTGAACGATCCAAACGAGAGGAAATCGATCAGCGCACTGCGACCGCGCAACCCCTGGCGCAGGCGTTCGATGCGGGCGATCACCCGGGCGGCGCGGTACAGCGCCACCGGTTGGAAATTTGAGCCGCTGAGAATCACCCCATTCAGGCTGGCGCTGTGATGCAGCAAGTAGGCCTGGGCGATGTAGCTGCCCATGCTGTGGCCCAGCAGGAGGATCGGCAACCCCGGCTGCTGCTGGCCGATGTGCTGGTTGAGGCTGGCCAGGTCGCCGACCACTTTGTTCCAGCCATCGCGCTCGGCGAACAGCCCCAGGGTGCCTTCGTCGGCGGTGCGGCCATGGCCACGCTGGTCCAGCGCATACAGGCCGTAGCCGGCGGCGCACAAGGCTGCGGCCAGGCGCGCATAACGACCGCTGTGCTCGGCCATGCCATGGGACAGCATCACCAGGGCCTTGGGCGGGCCTTCGGGCATCCATTGATTGACGTACAGGCGGCTGCGGTCATTCGCGGTCAGCCAGAAGGTGCTGTGGTTCATGGCGATTCCTTTGCTCAGGGTCGTTGCAGTGTATAGCTCATCCTCGAGGTTGCGTCTGATCAGTGCAGGCCCTTGTAGGAAGATTCACGCAATTAATGACGCTCTTTCCCTTATTTGCCTGTTTAGCCATAGCTGCTAACGTCCCCAAAGCTCCGCTTTCTATCGCAACACGAAAGTGGCCGGACACACTCAGGTAAGAGGACAAGAATAATGCAACCTGATTTCTGGAATGACAAACGCGCGGCGGGCGTCCCCAATGACATCGACCTGACGGCCTACAAGTCGGTGATCGAAGTCTTCGAGCGTTCCTGCAAGGCCTTTGCCGACCGTCCGGCATTCAGCAACATGGGCATCACCCTGACCTACGCCGAGCTTGAGCGCCAGAGTGCGGCGTTCGCCGGCTACCTGCAACAGCACACCGATCTCAAGCCGGGCGAGCGCATCGCGGTACAGATGCCCAACGTGCTGCATTATCCGATTGCCGTGTTCGGTGCGTTGCGCGCCGGGCTGATCGTGGTCAACACCAACCCGCTGTATACCCCGCGCGAGATGCGCCACCAGTTCAAGGACGCCGGCGTGCGCGCGCTGGTCTACCTCAACCTGTTCGGTTCGCGCGTGCAGGAAGTGTGCAGCGACACCGAGATCGACTACCTGATCGAAGCCCGGATGGGCGACTTCATGCCCGCCGCCAAGGGCTGGCTGGTCAACACCGTGGTCGACAAGGTGAAGAAGATGGTCCCGGCCTACAGCCTGCCACGCGCGGTGTCGTTCAAGCGCGCGTTGCGCCTGGGTGCCGGCCTGGGGGTGACCCGGCATCCGGTGACCCTCGATGACATCGCCGTGCTGCAGTACACCGGTGGCACCACCGGGTTGGCCAAGGGCGCGATGCTCACCCATGGCAACCTGGTGGCGAACATGCAGCAGGTGCGCGCCTGCATGTCGCAGACCGGCGAGGACGGCCATCCGCTGATCAAGGAAGGGCAGGAGGTGATGATCGCGCCGCTGCCGCTGTACCACATCTATGCCTTCACCGCGAATTGCATGTGCATGATGGTGTCCGGCAACCACAACGTGCTGATCACCAACCCGCGCGACATCGGCGGCTTTATCAAGGAACTGAAGAACTGGCGCTTTACCGGGCTGCTGGGGCTGAACACGCTGTTCGTGGCGTTGATGGACCACCCGGACTTCAAGAGCCTGGACTTTTCCCATCTCAAGCTCACCAACTCCGGCGGCACCGCGTTGATCAAGGCGACGGCCGAGCGCTGGCAGCAGCTCACCGGTTGCGCCATCGGCGAGGGCTACGGGCTCACGGAAACCTCACCGGTGGCCAGCACCAACCCGTATGGCAACAAATCCCGCCTGGGCACCGTGGGCATCCCGGTGCCGGCCACGGCAATGAAAGTAATCGATGACCAGGGCGTCGAGTTGCCGCTTGGCGAGCGCGGCGAACTGTGCATTAAGGGCCCGCAGGTGATGAAGGGCTATTGGCAGCAACCGGCCGCCACCGCCGAGGCGCTGGACGCCGAGGGTTGGCTCAAGACCGGCGACATTGCGGTGATCGATGACGACGGCTTTGTGCGCATTGTCGATCGCAAGAAAGACCTGATCATCGTCTCGGGTTTCAACGTGTACCCCAACGAGATCGAAGACGTGGTCATGGCCCACCCGGCGGTGGCCAACTGTGCCGTGATCGGCGTGCCGGACGAACGCACGGGCGAGGCGGTGAAGCTGTTCGTGGTGGCGCGTGCCGAAGGGGTGAGCCTTGAGGAGTTGAAGGCGTACTGCAAGACCAACTTCACCGGCTACAAGGTGCCCAAGCACATTGTGCTGCGGGAGTCGTTGCCGATGACGCCGGTGGGCAAGATCCTGCGGCGGGAGCTGCGCGACATCGCCTGACGATGAATTGAAATGCAATCAAAAATGTGGGAGCGGGGGGGGGGGGGGGGGGGGGGGGGGGGGGGGGGGGGGGGGGGGGGGGGGGGGGGGGGGGG